>NZ_JAGIPX010000025.1 GCF_017814945.1 Paraburkholderia sp. LEh10 | reverse complement strand
CTGGACCGTTACCCGATGACCTTGTGACACGTACTTCTTCACCGTCTCGGGCGTCGCGGCGACGCGTGTTTCGTACGCGCGCGTTTCAGTCGGTATTCCGATGTTCATAGCTGAAGTGATGGCGTGGTTAAACCGCACGGCGCGAGCGTCCACGGCTTGCGCGCCCTTCGTCCAACATAAGTCTCGCTTCGCGTATCGCCCAATCGATACCCGGCGACGTCGTCAGTTGCCGCGATCGATCTCTTCACGGGCGAGCGTTGCCATTGCGCATGCAAGCGTGCAAGCGCAGTGGCGTCAAAGGACCAGTCGGGTCGTTATCGACTACGCAGTGAATGTCGCCGCGTTCTTTCTGACGAAATCCTGCACGCTAAGCGGCGCTTGTCCCGTCAGCGTGAGCACGTCGTCGGACATCCGGTCGTAGCGTCCCGCACGATGCAGGTCGGCCATCGTCGCGAGGTGGTTGACGAGATGGATGGGCAAGCCGCGCTCAATCAGCGCTTCGCGCCAGGGGCCGACGGGTATGTCCTGATAGGTGATCGTGCGGCCGAGCGCCTTCGAATACTCTTGCGCGTAGAAATGCATGTTCTCGGAGTGCGGACCGGTGAGGTGATAAGTCTTCCCGATATGCGGCTGAGGATTGGCGAGCAGCGCGGCCACCACGCGCGCGACGTCTTCCGCTGCAACGGGCGAAGTCTTCCCGTCGCCGAACGGCAGCCGGATCTGATCCGACTTCTTGACGGAGTGCGACGAAAACAGCAGGAAAAAGCCTTCGAGAAATACCGTCGGCCGCACATGCACGACGGGCAGACCCGACCAGTTCAGCGCCTGTTCGGCAAGCCAGTGCAGCTTGTGCTGCGGACTCGCAGTGGTTTGCGTGACGCTCATCTGCGAGAGCGTCATCTGCGACATGTTGACGAACGCCTTCACGCCGTGATGCTTCGCCACGGCAGCCGCATTGATCGTCGCGGCCAGATACGCATCGGAAACCGACATGGCGAAATACATCGTTTCGCAGCCGGCGATCGCTTTGTGCATCGAATCGAGATCGAGCAGATCGCCGACCACCACCTCTGCGCCCATGTCGCGCAATGCCTGCGCGCGTTCGTCATCCGAGCGCACCATCGCGCGCACCGCTTTGCCCTGCTTCAACAGCAGTTCAGTGACGGTGCGCCCTACCGCGCCGACGCGGCCCGCCGCTCCCGTGACCAGAATGGGACTTTGTTCCGACATTTCGCTACTCCTTTTGGAAATCGACACATCCACGGGCCAGCTGCACGCTCGCGCAGCAGCTGGCGCCCGCGCACTACGCGGCCAGCTTCAGGATCTCCAGCACGCCCGCCGGCCCGTGAACGGGACGCGGGTTGCTGAAGATAAAGAACTCGGTCATCGTATTGCGTGCAATCAGGTCGAACTGGTCAGCGCCGACATCGACTTCCCGCAGGCTGGTCGGCAGATCCAGTGACTGGCAAAACGCCCTGAACGCGTCGCCGGCCGCCATATCGGGCTGGCCGAGCGCGGCCGCTAGCGACTTCTGCGCGTCGGCGGTAAAGGGCTCGTTGTACGCGAGAATGCCCGGCATCATGACGGGCGTGCACAGGAAGTGCGGCACGTCGCAGGTGCCGCCGAGCACATGGCCGATCGCATGGCTCGCACCCATCGGCACACGCGCCTGCAGGCCGAACGAACAAAGCCACGAAGCAACCTGACATTGCGTCGCCGCCTCGATGTCCTCGCGCTCGCGCTGCGCGCGGGGCAGCCATTCGCGCATCAGCTCGATGCCGCGCAACACCGTCGCGTCCACGAGCGGGTTGCCTTGCGGCGAGCACAGCGCCTCGATCGCATGGTCCATTGCGCGCGTGCCCGAGCCGAGCAGCAGCGAATCCGGCGCATAGCGCAACAGCTGCGGATCGAGAATGATCGCGAGCGGCATCATCTTCGAATGAAAGAAGGTCTGCTTGAGCTTGCGGCGCGTGTCGGTGACGAGACACGCGGCGTTGTATTCGCCGCCGTTCAGGCTCGAAGGAATCGCGATCATCCGCACCGACGGGCCACGAAAGTTCGCGACCTTGCGCCGGCCTTTCTCGTCGACCTGGATCTCGAAACCGTCCAGCCCATCTTCTTCAGTGACGTTGTGTTCGAGGCACAGCGTTGTAATCTTGGCAATGTCAACTACGGAACCACCGCCGATCGCGACAAGCAAGTCCGCGCCCGCTTCACGCGCCGCCCGCGTGGTTTGCATCGCGCCCTCGCGCGTGGTGTGCTGCGCGACGCCGTCGAACACGCCCGCATAGCGCTCGCCCAACGCTTCGGCGATCTTTCGGATTTCCGGCGTGGTCGTGTTCAGCGTCCGACTGACAATCAGAAAAACCCGCTTTGCGCCGAGCCTTTCTGCTTCGGCCGCCAGCGTTTCGGCTGCCGGCCGGCCAAAAATGACCCGATCCATCATCGGGAAAAGATGGGTTCCGCGGCTTCGCATACTGCCCCTCCTCGTTCGGTTGATCGATGTGCGACCCGTGCCGGCAAAGCGCCTGGGCATTCGGGTTTATTGCAGGATCATCTCCTCTTGCGCTGTCAAGTATCCGTAGATAACATAACACTGTCAAGTTTAAAGTACGCCCGGCTCGAAGTTCACGCGACACCGTGACAAGCCGGACCGGAAAGCCTCTCTTTAGCGAGTCCACGACATGCCAGGCTACGACGCTCCCATCCGCGAAATCCGCTTCCTGCTCGAAGACGTCTTCGGCTACGACCAGCACACGCCCAACCTGCCCGGCTTCGAAGAGGCCACGCTCGACGTCGTGATGGCGGTGCTCGACGGTGCGGCCGAGTTCGTGAAGGATGTGCTGGTGCCCATCAACCTGCCCGGTGACCGCGAAGGCTGTCACTTCGATCAAGGCGCGGTGACGACGCCGAAGGGCTACAAGGAAGCGTACGAGCTTTATCGCCAGAATGGCTGGCCGGCGCTCGCGGCGTCACCCGATTGGGGCGGCCAGGGGTTGCCGCCTTCCGTTGCGCTGATGGTGCGGGAGTTCGTCGCTTCGGGATCGATGTCGTTCGGCATGTATCCGGGTTTGTCCCAAGGCGCGTACCGCGCGATCCTCGCGCACGGCAACGACGAACTGAAGCAGATTTATCTGCCGAAACTCGTCGACGGCTCGTGGATGGGGACCATGTGCCTGACTGAGCCGGACAGCGGCTCCGACCTGTCGCGGTTGCGTACGCGCGCCGAGCCCGATGCGGACGGCAGCTACCGCATCACGGGCACGAAGATTTTCATTTCGAGCGGCGATCACGACCTGACCGACAACATCGTGCATCTCGTGCTGGCGCGCCTGCCGGACGCCCCGGCAGGCACGCGCGGCCTGAGCCTGTTCGTCGTGCCTAAGCGGCTCGCGCAAGACCTGCCCGGCGCACTCGCCGGCGCGCCGAACAACGTCAACACGGGTTCGATCGAGCACAAGATGGGCATTCGCGCGCAAGCCACCGCCGTGCTCAATTTCGACGGCGCGCGCGGCTGGCTGATCGGCAAGCCTCATGGCGGCCTGCGCGCGATGTTCACGATGATGAATTCATCGCGCGTCGGCGTGGCGGTGCAAAGCGCCGGTGTCGCCGAAATCAGCTATCAGAACGCGCTCGCTTACGCGAAGGAGCGCCGTCAAGGTGTCGCGCCGAAAGTGTCGAAAGCGACCGACAGCACAGCGCGGACTGGCAACGACGGCCGCGATCTCATCATCGATCATCCGGACGTGCGCCGCTCGCTGCTGACCATGAAAGCGCTGACAGAAGGCATGCGCGCGTTCTATCTCGACATGGCGCTGCTGCTCGATGTGCGCGCCGCCCGCGCAAACAGCCCCGAAGGCGAAGCGGCGGAGAACCGGCTCGCGTTGCTCACGCCCGTGCTCAAGAGCTTTCTCAGCGACTGCGCGCTGAAGGTGACCGAACTCGGCATTCAGATACACGGCGGCTACGGCTACATACACGAGAACGGCATGGAGCAGTTCTATCGCGATGCGCGCATCGTGCCGCTCTATGAAGGCACGAACGGCATTCAGGCGCTCGACCTCGTGTTGCGCAAGATCGGGCTCGACGATGGCCGTGTGTTCGAGTCGTGGCTCGCGTCCGTCGAAGCATGCACGGAGCACGCGGCGTCCATCGCGAGCCTCGCATCGATGGCTGCCGCCGAGCGCCTCGCGGTCGCGAAGCTGCGCGATGCCACAGCCAGATTGCGCGCATGGCAGGCGGCCAGCGAATGGCATGTCGCCGGCGCAGCCACCGACTATCTGCAACTTTTCGGCCTCGTCACGCTCGGCGCGCTGTGGTTGCGCATGGCGTGCGCAGCGCACGCGGGCCGCGAGCGGAACCCGCAGCTCGCGTCGTTCTTCAGCGGCAAGCTCGGCACGGCCAAGTTCTTTTTCGAGCGTCTGCTGCCCGCTTCCGAAACGCACTTCGACGCGGCGATGAGCGGCGCCGACGCATTGATGACGTTGCGCGCGGACGAGTTCTGAGCCGCGGCCGTTGCCTGTTCCCGATGTCAACCGCATTCACGGAGGAGACTGTTCATGTCCGCTGAAACTCAACGCGGGCCGCTTGCCGGCGTGCGCATCCTCGATCTGTCGAGCATCGTGCTCGGACCGCTCGCGACGCTGACGCTCGCGGGGCTCGGCGCCGAGGTGATCAAGATCGAAGCGCCCGAGGGCGACAACGTGCGCGAAGCGGGCTCGATGCGCATCGACGCGCACGGCGAAGAGCACGAAAAAATGGGCCACGTGTTCATGCACAACAACCGTGGCAAGAAAAGCGTCGTGCTCGACCTGAAGAAGGCGTCGGCGCGCGAAGCGCTGCTGAAGCTCGCAAAAGATGCCGACGTGCTGCTGTCCAACATCCGCCCGGCCGCGATGGAGCGGCTCGGCCTCGGCTATGACGCGCTGGCGGCCGTCAATCCGCGGCTGGTGTATGTGACGGCGTGCGGCTACAGCGCGCGCGGCCCATATGCCGATCGTCCTGCGTATGACGACCTGATTCAGGGCGCGGCGGGTCTGCCATGGCTGATGCAGCAGTCCGGCACCGCAGAGCCGATGTACGCGCCCGTCTCGCTGGCGGACCGCGTGACAGGCCTGCATGTCGCCTATGCCGTCAGCGCGGCGCTGTTTGCGCGCGAGCGCAGCGGGCACGGCCAGCACGTCGAGGTGCCGATGTTCGAAAGCGTCGCGCACTTCGTATTGGCCGATCACATGGCGGGCCGCACGTTCGCACCCGGCGCGCACGGCGAACGCGTCAGCACGGGCGAGAACGGCGAAGGCGAAGCCGGATACGACCGGCTGATATCGGTCGATCGCCGGCCGTACCGGACGGCCGATGGCTATCTGTGCGTGCTCATCTACAACGACAAGCACTGGCGCGCGTTCATGACCGCGATCGGCAAGCCAGAGCTGTTCAACGACCCCCTGTTCTGCAGCCAGCGCAATCGCTCGCGACGCATTCGCGAAGTGTATGCGTGGGTCGCCAGTGTGATGCCCGAGCGCACGTCCGCGCAGTGGAAAACACTGCTTGACGAAGCGGACATTCCTTACCAGGACGTCAATTCGATCGAGGACTTGCTGAACGACCCGCACCTGAACGCGACGGGCCTGATCGGTGAAGACACGCACCCGACGGAGGGCGTGATCCGCACGCTGGGCAATCCGACCACATGGTCCGCGACGCCGCTGCCCACGCTCGCGCCGACACCGCGGCTCGGCGAGCACAGCGTCGAAGTGCTGCTCGCGGCGGGCTATTCCGATGACGAAGTGAAACAACTGCTCGACGAGGGGGCGGCCTGCGCGGCGCGCGACACATGTGTCGCATCGAACGCGCAGATCGCAACGACAACGGCCGGTGCGTGAACCGGTTCGACTCATTCATTTACCAGACGAAGGGACTCACCATGTTCAAAAACGATCTGCTGAAGGGCAAGCGCATTCTGATCACGGGCGGCGGCTCGGGGCTCGGCAAGGAAATCGCCGCACGTTACCTGGGGCTCGGCGCGGACCTGTATATCTGCGGGCGCCGCGAAAGCGTGCTGAACGAGGCGGCCGACGAGCTGATGGGCCGCTTCGGCGGCTCTGTTAAAGGCATCGCAGTCGATATCCGCAACGCCGAAGCTGTCGATCAGATGATCGACGACATCTGGAAGGAAGGTCCTCTCACCGGGCTCGTGAACAACGCGGCGGGCAACTTCGTGAGCCGGACGGAAGACCTGTCGTCGCGGGGCTTCGATGCGATTGCGAACATCGTGCTGCACGGCACCTTCTATGTCACGCAATCAGTCGGCAAGCGCTGGATCGCGAACAATCTGCCGGGCAGTGTCGTGTCGATCCTCGTCACGTGGGTGATGAATGGCGGGCCGTTCGTCGTGCCGTCCGCGATGTCGAAGGCGGGCGTCAACGTGATGACGAAATCGCTTGCCGTCGAATGGGGCCGTCACCAGATCCGCCTGAATGCGATCGCGCCCGGCGTCTTTCCGACCGAGGGCATGAGCAAGCGCCTCTATCCGGGACGCGAAGACGCGGGCCGCGCCGAAGGCAGCAGCCCAATGGGCCGCGCCGGCCGGATGGAAGAACTGCAGAATCTCGCGACCTTCCTGATGGCCGACGGCTGCGAATGGCTGACGGGTCAGACGCTGACGATCGACGGCGCGAACTCGTTGGCGACGGGCGGCAACTTCTATCACTTCAAGGACTGGTCCGACAGCGATTGGGAACAGGCGCGCTCGTCGATTCGCGAGCAGAACGAGAAGGATCGGATGGCGCGCTCGGTGTGAGGTGAGGTTCCGTCTGCGACGCGCGCTTTCGTGCAGTCCGCGCGTCGCAGACCTTCACGTGACGCGACTCTTTTCCATATACGGTAAAATTAACCTCGCTATGAACGTTCGTTGACCCTCCAGGAAGCCGCACCCTATAGTCCTCCGACACCATGCAGGGATAGCGTATCGGCGCGAGCCATAGCGGCAAGCGCGTTGCCGCGCAGATCAGCTACGCGATGCGTGCAGGACACGCGACGCAAAACACGGCTCGCCATCAGACGTGGGTCACACTTACGATGATGTTCTAGCATCATAAAAAAAGTCCCAATCCGCGCGGCGACATACCGACACGAACCGGGACAGTCCCAAGACAAACCGGTACAACTTCAACGAGAACGCGAGAGCCGCTCCCGTCAGGACGGCGAGACCACCACATGCTGCGCGCAAGGCGCGGCGAACAGATCCTCGACGCAATCCTTGCGCCGCTCGATCACCGCGCGCTGGTTGATACTGCCTTTGTCGGTGACTTCGTAGTGCTGCATCGACGGCGGCTCGTCCAGAAGCATCAGCCGCTCGATACGCATCGATGCCCCCGTCTGCCCGGCGTTGACCACCGCGAGGCGCCGCTCAAGTTCACGCAGCAACAGCGGATGCCGCGCCAGTTCGCCCACATCGGCGCCCGCGAGCTCCGGCCATGTCTTCGCGCATGCGCCGGCGTCGAGCCACGCGAGCGTGCCGAGCGTATCCGCGCCGTCATACGCAATCACCGCTTCCTTCACGAGAGGGCTGCACGCGTCGATCAGCCGCGTGCGCAGCGCGGCCGTGCGCACCCATGTGCCGTTGGCGAGCTTGAAGTCTTCGGCGAAACGGCCCGCATAGCGCAGCCCCGCGACGGGGCGCTCAGGATCGACGAAGCGCACCGCGTCGCCGAGCACATAGAAGCCTTCATCGTCGAACGCGGCCGCCGTCTTGTCAGGCGCGTCCAGATATCGCTCGATGATATTCGGCCCCTTGATCCGCATTTCGTAGCGTCCGGGAAGATCAGGGTCTTCGAGCAGCTTCAGCGTGACATCGGACACGGGCAGCCCAATGCAGCCGACGTCATCGACGGCCCAGTATTGCGTGACAGCGGGGCCCGAGCTCTCGGTCGCGCCGAACACCGACGTGAGCACGACGCGCTCGCCCGTGGTGCGCACTGCGACCTGCTGAAAGCGGTCGTACAGGTCACGCGACAGCACTGCGCCGCCGTAATACACATAGGTAAGCCGCGAGAAAAAATGCCGCGCGAACCGCTCGTCGCGTTCGAGCGCGGCGACCAGCATCGCGAGCCCGGCGGGCACGTTGAAGTACAGCGACGGCGCGACGTCTGCCAGGTTCTTGAGCGTCTCATCGAAACGGCCCGGCAGCGGTTTTCCATTGTCGATATACAGCGTCGCGCCAAAACGCAGAATCCGGTTCAGCACGATGTTGCCGCCCATCACGTGATGCCACGGCAGCCACTCGAGATAGACAGGCTGATCGACGGGATCTTTCCTGAACACGCGCGCCGTCATTTCCTGCGCGGCAGCGAGATTGCTGCGCGACTGCACGACCGCCTTCGGCACGCCTGTCGAACCGGACGTGAACATGTATTTGGCGGGCAGGCTGCCCGGCAGTTCGCGATGCCGCGCTTCGACAGCCGGCTCGATCGCGGTGCGCGACAGCGTCGCGAACGACAGCATGCCGGGCGCCGCGTGCTCGACCGCGATCACACGCTCCCGTGGCACGCCGAGCGCGTCGATCGCGCCCGCAAAACGCTGCGCGTCCTCGACGAACACGAGATGCGGCTTGACGAGCGAAACAGCATCCGTAAGCCGCTTATAGCTGCCGCCCATCAGCGAATACGCGGGCGACACGGGCGCGACGGGCACGCCTGCGTATAGCGCGCCCCACGTCAGCAGCGCCTGGGCCGACGAGTTCTCCGACAGGATCACGAGCGGCGCGCTCTGGCTCGCGCCGTGCGACAGCAGCGCGGTCGCGAGCGCACGCACCGCGTTCCATACCTCGCCGACGCTCCACGACTCCCACGCGCCCTCGCGGTTGCGCTGCACGAGCATCGGAGCAGCGGGACGCACGGCGGCCCAGTGTTCGAGCCAGTCGGTCGTGCATGAGCGCGTCGGCGGCAGCGGCGGGCCGGACCTCATGATCAGCGTCCCGTCGCCGCGTCGTTCGATTTCGACTGACGGCTCGCGAAATCCGGCTTCGCGAAACGGCCGGTCGATTGTCTCCATAACGTTCGATGTCATTGTTCCCTCTGATACGTTTCGCTGCGCAAGTGAATGATCGATCGGATTGCGCCGCCGCGCATCAGATCGCTTCGAGCACGGTCGCAATTCCCTGGCCGCCGCCGATGCACTGCGTCGCGAGCGCGTAGCGTCCGCCCGTGCGCTTGAGCAGCGCAGCCGCCTTGCCGACCAGCCGCGCACCCGTTGCGCCGAGCGGATGGCCGATCGCGAGGCCGCCGCCGTCGAGGTTCACGCGCGCCTCATCCAGCCCGAGTTCGCGGATGCACACGAGCGCCTGGCTCGCGAACGCCTCGTTGATTTCGATCACGTCGAGCGCGCCGGCCTTGATGCCCGCGCGGGACAGCGCCTTGAGCGACGCAGGGATCGGCCCAATGCCCATGAGCTCGGGCGCAACAGGCGCGACAGCCGCCGACCTGATTTTCGCGAGCGGCACGAGCCCCTGCTCGCGCGCGAACGCGGCACTGCAGATGAGCGTCGCGCAAGCGCCGTCCGTGAGCGGCGACGACGTGCCCGCCGTCACACTGCCGTCCTCGCGAAACGAAGGCTTCAGCGCCGCGAGCGCCTGCGCGTTGGTGCCGGGACGGATGCAGCCGTCTTCCGTGACAAGGCCCGCGCTTGTCCGGATCGGCACGATTTCGTCCTTCAGCCGGCCTTCTTCGCGCGCGGCCGCCGCCTTCGCATGCGACACGACGGCAAGCTGCTCCTGCGCCGCGCGGCTGACTTCATAGCGTTGCGCGACGTTTTCGGCGGTGATGCCCATCGGCGTGTAGACCTCTGCATGGCCTTCGAGCAGCGTCGGATTCGGCGACCTGTTGAAGCCGCCCTGCGGCACGCGCGTCATCGATTCGACGCCGCCGCAGATGAATGCATCGCCCATGCCGAGCGCGATCTGCCCGGCCGCGTAATGGATGGCCGACATCGACGAGCCGCAGAAGCGGTTGATCGTCACGCCCGGCACGTGCTCGCCGATGCCCGCGCGAAAGCTCACGATGCGCGCGATGTTGGAGCCCTGCTCCGCCTCCGGATATGAGCAGCCGAGCACGATATCCTCGATCAGTTTCGGATTCACTTTTGTTCGCTCGAGCAGTCCCATCACGACTTGCGCGGCGAGATCGTCGGGACGTGTGTCGATCAGTGCGCCCTTGCGCGACGGATGAAACGGCGAGCGTGCAAAGCCGGCCACTACGACTTCATTCATGCTTCTCTCCTGTGTCGCGACATGCCAACTGCCGTCGCGATGATTGATGCGGGGAAATTCACGGCGTGCCGTCTGCTGGACGGCGCGGAATACTGGTCAGCCCGTAAAGCCGCATCACGACTTCGCCGCGCTGATTGATCAGATCGATGCGCGCTTTCGCGACGCCGCGCCTGGGCTTGTCCGGGATCGTTTGAATCTCGACGAGCTCGCGCTTCACGCGGACCGTATCGCCGGGCCTGACGGGCTGCAGCCAGCGCAGCTCATCCGCGCCGACGCCGACGATGGGCGTCTCGCCGAACAGGCGCGCCTTCACGCACAGCCGCATCGCAAGCGAAGCCAGATGCCAGCCACTCGCGATGAGCCCGCCAAACGGGCTTGCGCGCGCCGCGTCGGGGTCCGTGTGAAACGGCTGTGGATCGAACTTGCGCCCGAAGTCGATCACATCGTCGGCTTCGATGGTCACCGCGTCGCTCGTCCATGTTTCTCCGACGCGCAAATCTTCCAGATAACGCCTTGTCATACGGGCTCCTCGCTGTGATGCTTCCGGGCTGTGCGGCTCATGTGCGCCGTGTCATTCGAAGCTCGCGCCCTGATCGGCCAGCTTCACGAGCAATCGGCTCGGCTGCCACTGCCCGCCCTGATAGCCCTGCTGATACTTGCGGATACGCGCGAGGACTTCGGGGAGGCCGAGCGTGTTCGCGTAGTGCATCGGGCCGCCCTTCGTGACGGGGAAGCCATAGCCCGTCGCATAGACGACGTCGATGTCCGACGCGCGCTGCGCGATCGCTTCATCGAGAATCTGTGCGCCCTCGTTGGCGAGCGCGAGCATCAGCCGGTCGACGATCTCGTCGTCGCCGACCACGCGCTGCGCAACCCCCGTTTCCGCGCGATACGCTGTCAAGATTGCGTCGACCTCCGGGTCGGCCAGGCGCTTGCGATTGCCCGGCTCGTAGCGGTACCAGCCTTTGCCCGTCTTCTGGCCGAGGCGTCCCGCTTCACAGATGCGGTCCGCGATACGCGAATAGATCATCTCCGGCCGCTCGACGTAGCGGCGCTTGCGAATCGACCAGCCGATGTCGAGCCCGCTCAGATCGCCGACGGCAAACGGCCCCATCGCCATGCCGAACTTCTCCATCGCCCCATCGATCTGCGCGATGCTGCAGCCTTCATCGAGCAGGAAGAGCGCCTGCTGCAAATAACGCTGCAGCATCCGGTTGCCGATAAAGCCGTCGCATACGCGCGAGAGCACCGCCGTCTTTTGCAGCTTGCGCGCAAGCTGCATCACCGTGACGAGCACTTCGTCGGAAGTCTTCGCGCAACGCACTACTTCGAGCAGGCGCATCACATGCGCGGGCGAGAAGAAGTGCATGCCGATCACGTCGGCCTCGCGCTGTGTCACGGCGGAAATCTCGTCGATGTCGAGCATCGATGTGTTCGTCGCGAGAATCGCGCCCTTCGGTGCGAGCCGGTCCAGATCGCGGAAAATCTGCTGTTTCAGGTCGAGACGCTCGAATACCGCTTCGACGACGACATCGACGTCGGCGACGGCGACCGCCAGATCGAGCATCGGCGTGATGCGTTGCAAAGCTTCGTCGCGTGCGTGCTGAGTGAGGCGTCCCTTGTCGAGTTGCGCGTCGTAGACGCCGCGAATCGTCGCCATGCCGCGTTCGAGCCCTTCGCTCTGCGCATCGACAAGCGCAACGGGAATGCCCGCATTCGCGAAGCAGATCGCGATGCCCGCGCCCATCGTGCCCGCGCCGATCACGGCCGCCTTGCGAATCTCGCGCGGCCGCGCATCGGGCGATACGTCCGTGATCTTCCCGGCCTGCCGCTCCGCAAAGAAGTTGTAGCGCAGCGCCTTCGATTCCGGCGTCGCCAGCAATTCGAGGAAGCGGACGCGCTCGAATTCACGCCCCGCCTCGAATGGCATCGTGATCGCCGCTTCGCAGCAGTCGACGATATACAACTTGCCCTTGTGTCCCGGCGTGCGCTTGTTGATGTCCGCGCGCAGCGTCGCGAACAACTCCGATGGCGCGCTCGCCATGCGCGCCGGCAGCGCGCTCGTGCGGCGCACGGGCATTCTTGCGGCGATCAGCTTGCGTGCATATGCGAGTGCGTCTTCCAGCAGGTCGCCGTGCGAAAGCTCATCGACGAGCCCGTAATCGAAAGCCTGCTGCGCGCCGAGCGGCGCGCCGCTCAGCATAAGCGCAGCCGCATGCTCCATCGGGACCAGCCGCGGCAGCCGTTGCGTGCCGCCCGCGCCCGGCAAAAAGCCGAACTTGACCTCGGGTAAACCTACTTGTGCATATGCACTCGAAACACGATAATGCATAGCCATTGCAAGTTCGAGACCCGCGCCGAATGCGAAACCGCCGATAGCGGCAATCAGCAGTTTGTCGACCTTGTCCAGCCCTTCAATCAGTTCGGGCATCGTCGGCGATGCCTTCTGCGCCGGCGTATTGAATTCGCGAATCTCGGCGCCGCCGCAAAACGGCCCTGCCCCGCCTGTGACGACGATCGCCCGCACGTCGTCTCGCGCCGCCGCATGCAGAATCTGCTCGCGCAGTTTCTTGCGCTGCACAGCGGACAGGCTGTTGACGGGCGGATTATCGAAACTCACGACGGCAACACCGTCTTTGACCTCGTATGAGGACTCCATGACCATCGCGTCTCCTGATTGCTGATTCGGTTGCGTGCCGCGCCACTCGGCGCTTGCTTATGCCCATGCAGCGATGTGCGGTCCGTCGGTGGGCGTCACACATCGTATGCATCATTCCGGTTAGGTTGAAATTGATTGTGACAGCGTCAAGTTTGAGTGTCAACAAGACATCGCATGCGAATGCGGCGATGCATGCACGTGTCGATCCGCGTCGCGGTTCGCAAGCAGGGAGACGGAAAGAAGAGAAGCGCAATGGCGCGACGTGTCGCGCCATGAACGGGCGGCGCGGCGTGCGTAGAACACGCGCACGAACCGCGCCGCGCTGAGGGATGTTACTTCTTGCGCGAACCGCCGCGCGTAGCGGGCGTTTCTGCCTCGACGTGCGGCAACTTCAGGCCACCCAGCAGCAGATTGGTCACGCCCGTACACACGTCGTCGATCATCTCGTCGGGCACCTGGCACAGGCCGCTTTCGCGATCAGCCAGCAGCGTAGCGAGACCGTGCATGCCCGACCACACGGCGATCGCCGAGAAGCGCGGCGGACGGCCGCTTTCCGAATGATCGGCCATGAATTCGGAAATAGTGTTGCTCAGGAACTGGAACGAACCTGCACTCGCTTCCATCAGTTCCGGATACTTGCGCTTGTCGGCGATGCGCGGGCCGAACATCAGATGGAACAGTTCGGGGCGCTTGAGCGCGAACTCGACGTACACGCGCATGATGACACGCAGCCGCCGCTCTTTCGTCATGCCGTCCTTGAGCGCCGACATCCGGTCGGTCATCAGCGCATGAAAGCCTTCCGTGGCGAGCGCTGCGAGCAAGCCTTCCTTGTCGCCGAAGTGATGGGTCGGCGCTGTTTGCGACACGCCCGCCAGCCGCGCGACTTCGCGCAGCGACAGATCGGAGGCGCCGCGCACCTCCAGCAGCGTGAGGCCGCGCTGCAGCATTTCCTCGCGCAGATTGCCGTGGTGCCACGATACTTTCTTGGTCGGCTCGATGTCAGCCAATTCCGTAGTGGACATGATCTTTTCAGTGAAAAATTTCGCAGTGAACCTGACACTGCATGCGCCGCTGACAGTGTTTGATGCCCAGCCGCATGCGTCCTTCACTCCATTCTACTCCGACGTCTCCCGTGATCGAAAGTACTGCCTTTAGTGATAGGAAAAATGCGCGAGGCTGTCCTGGTGCGGCTGTGCGGCGACCAAGGGAAATCCCCGACTCGAAACCAATTGCCAGTCAGCATGCCGACTTCTATCATTTGACCAACTTGACACTGTAACAATGCAAGTTGCCTTTCGATCGGGACAGCCCTCCAGGATGACGGTGAGGCTGTACATGGTTCAGCGGTAAGTCAGTTGTTCAGGAAGTCAAAATGACAGAGACGCATGCGGGAACCGTCCGTGCGCCGATGCAGGCGCTCAGGCTGGAAGGAGTGAAAAAAAGACATTCGGCGCCACGGAGGTCATACGGGGCGTGGACTGGTCGATCCACCAGGGCGAATGCCATGTGTTGATCGGCCCTAATGGCGCGGGCAAATCGACGCTGTTCCACCTGATCAGCGGCCGCTATCTGGTATCGAGCGGCACGATTCATCTGAACGACATGGACGTCACCCGTTTCGGCGCCAACCGCATCAGCCGCAGCGGGCTCGGCAGGAGTTTCCAGACGGCCAACCTGTTCGGCCGCATGACCGTGTTCGAGAACGCGCGAATCGGCGCGCTGCGCGCAGCAGGCTATGGCCCGTCTTTTCTGCGTAGCTTGGGCCGCGGCGGTCCCGCCGACCTCCGCGCGCTCGAAATCCTCGACGAGGTCGGTTTGCTCGACAAGCGCAATGAGCCCGCCGCGCTGCTTTCGTATGCGGACCAGCGCGCGCTCGAAATCGCGCTCGCTCTCGCAGGCGGCCAGAAAGTGCTGCTCTTCGACGAGCCGACGGCGGGCATGAACAAGCACGAAACGCGCAACGTGATCGAGTTGCTGCAACGGCTTCGCGCGGCCGACAGCTCACGCACGATGGTCATCATCGAGCACGACATGGACGTGGTGTTCGAACTCGCCGACCGGATCTCGGTGCTCGTGTACGGCGAAATCATCGCGTGCGATACGCCCGCGCAAGTGCGTTCGAATCTCGCGGTGCAGGAAGCGTATCTGGGCACGCCAGCGGGGACGAGCCAAGGCGCCGCGCATTCACAGAGGCATTGAATCGATGAACACTCAATCGAGCCCCGCATCGTGCGCGCGATGCGGGCCGTTTTTCAGCGCTTCCGGCATCGTCGCCGGCTATGGCCAAAGCCAGGTGTTGCAGGGCGCGAGCCTGCGCATCGAGGCGGGCGAAACCGTTGGGCTGCTAGGACGCAACGGCTCGGGACGCTCGACGTTCCTCAAGGCCGTGATGAAGCTGCTGCCGTCGCAGGGCGCGATCAGCCTCAATGGCATGCCGCTCGAACGCGCGAAAACGCATGAGGTTTCGCGCGCCGGTATCGGCTATGTGCCCGAAGACCGGGCGATCTTTCCCGATCTGACTGTGCGCGAAAACCTGTCCGTCGGTCTGCCGCAGTCCGGCCGCACGAAAGCGTCAGCACCACTGCGCTCCCAGCCGTGGACAGAAGAGGAATTCTTCGAGCTGTTCCCGAACCTGAAGCGGCGCGCGAACGTCGCGGGCGGCGCATTGTCGGGCGGTGAACAGCAGATGCTGACGATCTGCCGCGCGCTGATGGGCCAGCCCTCGCTTCTGCTCGTCGACGAACCAACGGAAGGTTTGAGCCTCTCGATGGTCGATCAGGTCGCAGAGCTGCTGAAGGAAGTTGCGAGGCGTGGCGTGGCCGTGCTGCTCGTCGAGCAGAAGCTGACCATCGCGCTCGGGCTGTGCGACCGGATCAACGTGATGGGACACGGCAGGATCGTGTTCGACGGCAGCGTGGAAGAGTTCGGCGATAGCCCGGGCGTACGGGCGGAGTGGCTCGAAGTCTGAGCGGGCCGGCAGCCCGGATGAAGACCAAGACAAAGACAACGCATATCAGCAAGTGAGGAACAGAAGATGATGAAGCACACGACGGCGACCGTGACGCACACGCTGCGCGCCAGCCTGTTCGCTGCGGGCGTCGCGCTGCTGGGCGCAGCGCATGCAGCGCCGCCCATCAAGATCATGGTGATCGAGCCGATGTCGGGCCCGCAATCGTCGACCATGGAATCGTCGGCGAAGAATCTGCAGTTCATCGTGAAGCGCGATAACGAAGCGGGTGGCATCCTCGGCTCTAAAGTCGATCTAGAGTTTTGCGATGACAAGTTCAGCCCGAAAGACGGCAAGAACTGTCTCGACCGCGCGATCGGCAACGACGTGCATTTCGTGATGCAGGGCATCGGTGCAAACGTGACGATCACGTTGCTCGATTCCATTGAAAAGTACAACGCGCGCAACCCCGGCAAGGAAATCGTCCTGATCAACTGGGCGGGCCTCGACGAATCGATGACGGGCAAGTACTGCTCGTTCTGGCAGTTCCGCACCGACGGCCACATCGGCATGAAGATGAAGGCTGCCGTGCTGTCGCTCGACCCGAAGGTCAAGCGCGTGTACCTGATCAACATGGATTACTCGATGGGCCAGAGCGCGGACGCTGCGATTCGGCGTCTGCTCAAGCAGTACCGCCCCGATGTACAGATCGTCGGCAGTGAACTGCATCCACCCAACAGGGTGCAGGACTTCACGCCATACGTCGCCAAGATCAAGGCAGCGAATCCAGACGCGATCTTTACAGCGAACATCGGAACCGATCTGAGCCGCCTGATCCGCGCTGGCAACGACGTCGGCCTGAATGTGCCCTGGTACACGGTCTATGCGTCGCAGCACGGCCAGGTGACCAGCATCGGCGAGAAAGGCGTCGGCAAGGTGTATCAGGCGTCGGATTCGATCATGAGCATGAACATCCCCGCTATTGATCAACTGATGGATCAGTCGCGCGCGGGCGGCTATGGCGACTTCGAAAGCATGCGCATCTATCGCGGCTATCTGTTCCTCACCGACGCCATTCGCGACGCAAAGACCACGCAGCCACTCGCGGTGGCCAAGGCGATGGAGAAAACCACCGTGTCGATCGGCGACTACAAGGCGACGATGCGCCCCGCCGATCATCAGGCGCAGTTGCCGTTGAACCTGTCAGTGCTGACGACCGACGCAAAGTACAAGCAGGACGGCACGCCCTGGGGATTCAAGCTGATCAAGACGTTCCCCGCGACGCAGGTCAGCGAGCCCGTTGACGGCTGCAACATGAAACGGCCGCCGGGCGCGTAAGCGCGCGGCAGTTTTGATGAAAGGACTTAAGAGGACGGCAGGCGATGCAATCTCTGGCCTTGGGTTTATTCAACGGCGTCAGCTACGGAATGCTGCTGTTTCTGATGGCGGCGGGACTGACGCTCGTCTTTAGCATGCTCGGTATCCTGAACTTCGCGCACCCCGCGTTTTACATGTTCGGCGCTTATTTTGCGTACACCTTCGCGCAGTTGCTCGGGCTCGGCTACTGGTGGGGACTCGTCGCCGCGCCGCTGTGTTGCGCGTTGCTCGGTGCAATCGTCGAACGATGGCTCGTGCGTCGTGTGATCCGCTTCGGTCTGCTTGGACCACTGTTGCTGACCTTCGGTCTCGAGATCGTGTTCGTCGAGGCCGTCTCGTTGCTGTGGGGCAAGCAGCCAGTGGCGTACGCAGTGCCGAAATCGCTCGATTTTCCGCTGTTTTCGCTGTACGGCATCGACTACTCCGCCTACCGCGCGTTCACGCTCGCGATGACGCTCGCCGTGCTCGCAGGACTCTTTCTGCTTCTCAAGCGCACGCGCATCGGCACGACCGTTCGGGCGTCGCTGTCGCATCCCGAGATCGTCAACGCGCTCGGACACAACCTGCCACAGCTGCGCACCAATGTGTTCGCGCTCGGCGCTGCGCTCGCCGGGCTCGCGGGCGCGCTGTCTGGCAACCTGATCGGCACCGATCCCGGCATGGCCAATCAGCTGGGCACCATCCTGATGATCGTCATCGTGGTGGGCGGCCTCGGTTCGCTGGCGGGCGCCTTTGTGTCGTCGTTGCTGATCGGCGTGCTGCAGACGCTCGTCGTCTCCACACAGATTTCCTGGGCCGACCTGCTCGCCCCGTTGGGTTCGGTGCTGCACGGCATGGCGGGCAGCGATTCGCTCTCGCAGCCGCTGAGCCGTTTTGCACCGCTCGTTCCCTTTGCCATCGTGATCGTCGTGCTGGCCATCCGTCCGCGCGGCCTGATGGGTCAACGTCATTAACGGATTCAGAATGGACTTCCACATGCCGACGATCAGGGGCGCACATCGCCTGAATTCCGTGCCGCGCGAGGCCTCGCCCGCCGGACGGTCATGGGACGCGTACTTGCCGCCACGCCCGAACCGCGCACGCCGCACATTCAATTGGGGCGCCGTGCTCGTCGTAGCCGTCGCGCTGCCGTTTCTGTTCACGGGCCCGTTCGCGATTTCGGTGCTCACGCAGATCTGCATCGCGATCACGTTTGCGCTCGCGTACAACATGCTGCTCGGCGGCACCGGCTTGCTGTCGTTCGGCCACGCGCTGTACTTCGGCATCGGCGCCTATGCGACCGCGCACTTTCTGAACGCATACGGTGCAGCCGTGCCCGTCGTACTCGTGCCCGTTGTCGGCGGTGTAGCCGCGCTCGTCGTCGGTGCGGGCGTCGCGCTTTTCACCGTGCGCAGCGGCAAGGTGATCTTCGCGATGATCTCGCTCGCCGTCGGCCAGCTTGCGTTTTCGGCGGCGACC
This sequence comes from Paraburkholderia sp. LEh10, assembly GCF_017814945.1. Classification (GTDB taxonomy): domain Bacteria; phylum Pseudomonadota; class Gammaproteobacteria; order Burkholderiales; family Burkholderiaceae; genus Paraburkholderia. The sequence goes on along the minus strand of NZ_JAGIPX010000025.1, from coordinate 103,832 downwards.
ATCATGACGGGCTTCTCCGGCGGCGACGAAGGCATCCGGATCGACCCGACGCGCGCCGCCGGCTGGGGCATCGATTTCGGATCGCCTTTGAACGTCTATCTGCTCGTTGCCGTGTGGACGTGGTGCGCGGCCCTCGCGATGTACGCTTTGACCTTCACGCCGCTCGGCCGGCTGATGAACGCCACACGCGACAACCCGGAACGGATGGACTTTGTCGGCTTCAATCCCGTCTTCATTCGAGGGCTCGCGTTGACACTGTCGGCCGGCTTTGCAGGCATTGCCGGTTCGCTCTATGCATTGGGCTTTCAGGTCGTCACACTCGATACGCTGAGCCTGACGCAGAGCACGGTCGGGTTGGTGCATGCTTACGTCGGCGGCTATACGTCCTTCTTCGGCCCCGTACTCGGTGCGCTTCTGTTCACGCTCGCCACCGCATACCTGTCCCCGTTGACGGATGCCTGGCCGTTGTACCTCGGCGTGTTCTTCGTCACGGTGACGATCTCGTGGCGCTATGGGCTGACGGGCGGCTTCATGGACCTGATGCGGATCGCTCCCAACGCATGGCGGCAACGCGGCGCCGCTTATGTCGTGCGATGCACGGTTCCCGTCGTGCTGGGCGCATTGGCGACGTGTGCCGGCTTCATCCTGTTGATCGAGATGATCCAGTCGCTCAACGCGAACATGGGCACGCCCCTGCGTCTCGCGTTCCTGCCGGGCTCTTACAGCGCCGATCCGCGCACTGCCATGCCGTGGCTCGTTTCGATCGCGCTGCTCGCAGCGGGGTTCGCCCTGCTCTATCTGAGGCGGCGCGCCGCACGCCAATAGAACGTCGCCGTCGCTCTTTATCGTGGACGGGCACGTGCTCGTTGTCCGTCCACGCCGGTGATTCATGCGCGCAGCCATGATGCACTGATCCTTCGCTGCAAGGCTGGAAGTACTGGTATCCGCTGCTAGAGCACATTCATGGCTACCTTCATTGATACGGATACCTTATCGATTTGTTGCTTGCATTTCGTCGTCAGGTCGTACGAGAGCATTCGCTCCGCTGCTTCGCTTGCCGGCCGCATCCGTCTGCGAAGTCAAACCAAAAATTACAGCATGTGATGGAGACTCTTCAATGAAAAGGTTTTGCTTCGCCGCGTTCGTTCTGGCAGGTGCGATTGCTCCCGCCGCGCGCGCGCAAAGTTCGGTGACGCTCTATGGAATCGTTGACGCGGGCGTTCTGTACAAGACGCATGCCGCGACAGGTGGAGGTTCGGCATGGTCCGTCGCAAGCGGCATCGATTCGACGAGCCGCTGGGGTCTCACGGGACGCGAGGACCTCGGCGGCGGGCTGCAGGCGCTGTTCGAACTCGAAAGCGCGTTCCGCGTCAATACGGGGCAAAACATCAACGGTGGCCAACCGGCGAGCGCGGGCACTGTGCTGTTCGACCGCGGCGCAACGGTCGGTATCGGCAGCAAGACCTATGGCAATGTGCTGCTCGGCAAGAACCGTTCGCCGATACTGCGTATCCAGAGCCGTCTCGACATCGAAGGCTATTCGAACTTCGGCTCGCTGAACAATCTGCTCTATCAGAACCTCTCGGGTTATACGGGCTACCAGTACTCATGGGTCGACAATTCGGTCGAATACATCAGCCCCGAGTTTGCCGGCTTTCAGGGCATGGCGATGTATTCGTTCGGCGGCACGGCGGGGAACTTCAGCAACAAGAGCGTCGTCTCGCTCGGCGCAAGCTACAAGATCGGCGGATTCCTGGCAGGCGCGTCGTACTTCAACGGACGCGACATCACGGGGGCGACTGATTCGACGACAGCACGCGCCTACACGGTCGGGGCGAACTACGGCTGGGACGCGTTCAAGGTCATGCTCGACTTCGCTAACTTCAAGAATCCGGCACGCGGCACCAGCGATAACTTTTATACGGCTGAGTTCTCGTACACGCCTACGCCGTTCTGGACATTATCGGCCACATACATCCGTCAGGACGACCGCGTGACCAACGACCGCGACGCCAGCCTGTATAAGCTAGGCGCGGTCTACTCGCTGTCACGCGCGACCTCGGTCTACTCGTTCATCGGCTATGTGAAGAACAACCGGCTCGCTACCCTCGGCCTGCAGAATTCGACGCCTGCGGGCGTTCCCGGTGGAAATCAGTTCGGCGCCGCGATTGGCATACGTCACTTGTTCTGAGTTCGGGTAGTGTGCAATTCTTTTTGCCCGAAAGGCGGGGTTGCAGCGAGGCCATATTCGGGCAGAGTGAGTTCAAATGGCGAATGAGCGGCAATGCTAACCGCTTTGCGACTCCCTTGTTGATGAAAGCAGGACGACGAGCAACAACACCATGCACTTCTTGAGGAATCTCCCGCAACGACCTCCGGTGCCCGCAGTGGTGGCCGGATTCTGCTCGAGACCTCGAAATACGCGTGAAAAAGGCTGATCGCTTGCGCGTTGCTTGAGCATCGACGATCCGGACGCCCCTTGCGGGCGTTTTTTCATTTCAGGCCTGTTTTTCCGCTGAATTCGAAACGTCGCGCCGCAGCGCCTCGGCGACTTCCTCGTGCAGGCGAGGTCGCGCTTTGCGCAAACCGGCGCCAAGCGGGCATGGAGATCAGGCGTCGACGGGCCAGCTTTTCAACACGGCGGCCACCAGTTGGCGAAGCTGACGACGCGTCGCGCCTCCTCTTGCCTGCACGGCCAGGCCCTGAATGAAGGTGGATATGAAGGCTGCCGCATCGTGAGGGGTCATGCCCTCCGGCAGCCGTCCAGCCCCCTTTACCGATTCGAAGCGCTCGCGCAGGCGCCGCTCGAATTCATTGCGGCTTGCCGACAGTTCCTCGCTGAGCGGGCGCGCATCAGCGCTGCACGCAAGCGCTGACAGTGTCACGAGACAGCCGGACGGCGTGTGTTTTCCCGTATGAAGATCGACGATCCCGTCGAGCAGGGATTCAGCGATCAGCCTCGGCGTCGGCTGCGCCAGGGCGCGCACGCGGAATGCCAGATGATCGCGGTTGTATCGATCGAGAACCCTGCGAAAGAGCCCTTCTTTGCTTTCAAATGCTTTATACAAGCTGGACTTCGTGAGTCCCGTTGCTTCCTGAAGATCCGCTAGCGACGCCGCGTCGTAGCCCTTTTCCCAGAACACGTGTAACGCCTGCTGCAAAACCTCATCTTCGTCGAACTCTCTTGGACGTGCCATTTCCGTTTCCTCGATCAGCCATTATTGTAGACCAAACGGTTTCCAAACGACCTTCAAACCACAGTCAGTCTGGTACGAGGCGGGCGACACCTCGTTCGACGATATCGAACGTCTCCATACGTTCCCTTCGAACGACATTCAAAACCGCTTGGTCCATAATGCCGTCAATCGTCACCGGCTGTGACGTCAACATTGGAGCAGATCATGTCGAAAGGTTTTGAAGGAACCCGTGTCGCCGTCGTCTATCACAGTGGCTATGGGCACACGCGAAAAGTCGCGGATGCCGTAGCCCGAGGTGCGGCAAGCGTCGAAGGCACGGAGAGCCTTCTGATCGGCGTCGAGGATATCGACGGATATTGGGGCATCCTCGAACAGGTGGACGCAATCATTTTCGGTGCGCCCACTTACATGGGAAGCGCATCGGCTGAGTTCAAGAAGTTCATGGATGCGACGTCCCGCCATGTGTTCGCAAAGGGAAGCAAGTGGGCCGACAAGGTCGCAGCCGGATTCACGAATGCGGCTTCACGCTCAGGCGACAAACTGGCCACGCTTCAGCAGATCGCGATCTTCGCTGCGCAGCATCGGATGCACTGGGTCAACCTCGGACTTCCGCCGGGACACAATCATTCGAAGTCGACTGAGGACACGCTGAACCGGCACGGCTTTTTCCTGGGCGCTGCTGCGCAATCGAACGCGGACGAAAGCGCCGACGTCACACCTCCCGATGCCGATCTGCGCACCGCGGAATTTCTCGGCGCCCGCGTCGCGGAAGTGGCCTCGCAACTTGCCGCTGGCCGCACGCTGCTCAACGCTGCCGAGACGACGGTTTAACACTCAAATTCAGGAGCCTGACCATGACTCAAAACATTTCATTCATCGTCCATTTGCCTGGCAAGCCCGAAGCGCGTGAAGAGCTTTATTCGAGCCTCGTGAAGGTGCTCGACGAAATGTCGAACGAACCGGATTTCGTCAACACCTACCTGCACCGCTCCACGGACGACCCCGACACGCTCGTTCTGTATGAGACCTGGGCTTGCAGCGCGCAATACTTCCAGGACTATCACCTGAAGAAAGCCTACCGCGTCGATTACGAAGGCAAACTGAAGAATCTTTTGAAAGCGGAGCGGAGATTCGAATGGCTCGAACCTGTTCGTGGTTACGAGCGCAAAGCCAAGTAAATCGTTATTAAAGGAGCTTCATGATGGAAACACGTCTTTCGCAGAAGGTTGCGTTCGTCACGGGCGGCGCGCGTGGTATCGGGGCCGCGATCGTCCGTCGTCTTGCCAATGAAGGTGCGGCTGTCGCCTTCACCTATCAGAGCTCGGCCGCGGGCGCGACCCAGCTTGTCGCGGAGATTGAAAAAAACGGTGGTCGCGCAATCGCATTTAAGGCGGACGTCGCCGATTCGTCCGCACTCACTGCCGCTATCGACGAAGCGGCACGCGTTCTGGGCAAGATCGATATTCTCGTCAACAACGCCGGCGTACTGCTGATGGGCACGATCGACAGCTACTCGCTTGAGGACTTCGACAAGACTGTTGCCGTGAACGTGCGAGCCGTGTTCGTTGGTGCAAAGGCAGTCTTGCCTCATATGGGTCAGGGCGGACGGATCATCAACATCGGCAGCTGCAACGCAGAGCGTATTCCGTTCCCGGGCGCCAGCGCATACGCGATGAGCAAGTCCGCTCTGCTAGGCCTCGTGCAAGGCCTCGCGCGTGACCTCGGACCGAAGGGCATCACGGTCAACAACGTTCAGCCCGGCCCCGTCAATACCGACATGAACCCGGAGTCGGGCGAGTTCGCAACGGCTCTCCACGGCATCATGGCCATTGGGCGTCATGCGACAGCCGAAGAGATAGCAGGCATGGTCGCCTATGTGGCCAGCCCGGAAGCGGGCTTCGTGACAGGCGCGAGCCTGACCATCGACGGCGGCTTCAACGCGTAACCGTCTAATCCGTTCCCATGTCCGATTGCGGTGGCGACTCACGGCGCAAACGCGCGCCGTTCCTTTTGCGAATGCGTGTCGCCACCGTATGTCGACCTCTTTCCTCCTCATCGATCATTCAGGACCGTGAGGACATTTCCGTAGCCGCATACGCCTAACCCTTCGACAGTGAGTCCGTTTGAGCAGCGGCAGCCACGACTGCCGTCAATCACCAACGCCGAGTCTTCTTTCGGCACTTCTACTCGACAGGAGCGATCATGGAAAAAGTGACAAGCAAGCGGGCCAAGGTAAACGGCGTTACCCTCCACTACATTACGGCCGGAAATCCTTCTGGTCCTGTTGTCATCGCTCTGCACGGCTGGCCCCAGAATCACAGGGAGTTTCTTCCGATCATCGACGGCGCCGGCGACAAATACCGCTTCATCGTCCCCGACCTCCGTGGGTACGCGGACAGCGACAAGCCGTTCTCCGGCTACGAACCCAAAACGATCGCCCAAGACATACTCGAACTGCTGGAAGTAGAAGACGTCGATCGCTTTCACATTCTCAGCCACGATCTCGGCGGCCCGCCGTCGGTAGCGCTGGCGTACATGGCCGGCAACCGCGCGCTGTCCCTGTCCACGATCGAGACACCGTTCTTCGGTCTGGACTTCCCGGGATACGTCGATCCCCGCGTGCAGTATTGGCATCTTGGCATGCATATGAATATGGACATCACGCGCTTTCTTGTCGAAGGGCGAGAAGAGGCCTATTTACGTCACTTCTTTCGCGACTTTGCTTATAACCCCGATGCGATTCCAGAGGATGAAGTACAGCGCTATGTCACGCAGATGAAGCAGCCCGGAAACCTGCGCGCAAGCCTGAACCACTATGGCTACATCCCTCAGATGGCCGAGCAGACGGCAGAGTTGGCCAAAGAAAAGCTGAAAGTACCCATGCTCGCATGGGGCGGAAGCCATTCGTTCGGGTCGCATTGCTTCGATAGCGCGAAAGCGATCTCAGCCGATGCAAGCGGCGGCGTAATCGAAGCATGTGGCCATTGGGTTTTCGAAGAAAAAACGGAATTCATCGTGCAAGAACTGCTGACATTCTGGAAGCGCACTGGCAAGGAGCAAGCATGACTTCGGCAACAGGCGCAGACGGTGTCCGTCCGTTCAGGATAATGCACGTCGATCACACTGGAATAACCGTTTCGTCGCTGGCGGATTCGCTCGATTTCTGGGTCGGCACGCTGGGCTTCCGGCATCTCTACACGTGGGATTTCGAAAACGATGGGTTCATCGAAAATCTCGTCGGAGTTGAAGGTGCATCATTGAGCCTTGCAATGGTCGAAGGCTACGGGCACAAGATCGAGCTGTTGCAATATCACTCGCCAGCGGACCGATCGACCGTCAACGCACGCGCCTCCGACGCAGGCTTCATCCATATTGCGCTGTACGTGGACGACCTCGACGCGCTGCTCGAACGAATCAAGAAAGATGGATGGATTCCCGTTGGGCCGCCACAATGCGTCGAAGGCGGCGAGCGTGACGGGTTGAGGCTCGTCTATGTGCGAGGGCCGGACGGGGTCACACTCGAGTTCCTTCAGCCGCCCGTGCGTTCGTCAATCGACTGACAGCCTCGCAGACAGTGCTCGCGGCATTCGTCGCAAGCACTGTCAAAAGCTGTCTTCCGGCAGCACACTAAGCCTTGACGGCAGACCGGCCGCGTTTCTTCACGTCGGCGGGCTTTTTCTCCACTACCACAACGGGCGACGCGCGCTTGAAATACGGCGAACTCAACGTCGCCGCGCCCATATCCGACGCCGCGCTCAGCAACGACGGCGCCAGTTCCTTCAAACGCGACTCCGGCAGACGGCTCGTCGGCCCGGCGAGACTGACGATACCCACCACTTCTTCCGTCACGGGATTGCGCACAGGCGCCGCAATCGACGTCATGCCCGCCTCGTAGGTTTCGATTGCAACGCCGTAGCCGCGTTGCCGCGCGCCGTTCAGATCTTTGAGGAACTGCTGAATCGTCTTCGGCGCGCGAGGCGCGTTTTGCGACTTCGCCGCAAGCCCGCCCTGTTTCGATACGAGTTCGATCGCTCGTTCATCCGATAGCGTGGAAAGCCACGCCTGCCCGCTCGCCGTGCAATGCAGCGGCGGCTGGCTACCCATGTCGGGATCGTAGCGCAGCCCCGATTTTGCGCCCTGCGCCTTGCCCACGAACGTGATGTGATCGTCCTCGACGACACCCAGCCGCGCAAGTTCGCCCGACGTCTCCGCGAGCCTGTCGAGCACGGGTTGCGAAATATCGAACACGCCGCTCGTCGACAGATAGATCAGCGCCAGCGATACCAGCTTCAGCGCCAGCATGTATTCGCCATGGTCCTCGTCCTGACGCACGAAGCCTTCTTCGATCAGCATCGACAGCAGACGATGCGTGCCGCTGCGCGGAATATCGAGCGTGTCGGCGATCGCCGCAAGCGGCATGCGGCCGCCGTTCTTCGCCAGCAGTTCGAGCACTGCCAGCGCCCGCTCCAGGTTGCCTGCCATGTTGTACTCTCATTCAAACAGTCGTACGCAAATGAGAACACGATTCCACACTGGAATTCAAGCGAATTTGCGCGGCTGCGAAAGCTCGCTCAGCGGTCGTTACGCTCAGCTCGCCCTGCTGACGGAGGACGCCCGCTCGATGACCGCGAGCGTCGCTTCGCGCAAACGTCGAGCACGAACCACTGCGCTCGTCGTCTTTGCCCAGTGCTGCGTGGGCACTTCGATGCTCACGGGCAAATGTTCCGGCAGCGCCCGCAGAATGCCCACGAGATCGAGACCTCCTTCCCCCGGAACCAGCCGTTCGCAGCGCGCCTGGAATAGCAGCGTATCGAGATCGGTGGGCCGTTCGGCGGGTGCATCGCAAAACTGCACATAGCCGAAGTACTCGCGCGGTAGCGCGCGCAACTCGTCCAGCGACGAAGCCGCACGGTCGAAGTGAATCGGATCGATGATGAGCCCCGTATTGCGCTTGCCCGTCGCATTCACGATGCGCGCAGCTTGCGTGATGTTCTTCACATCCGTCCACGGCATCGGTTCGAGCGACGGCGTGAGTCCCAGCGGCGCCGCGATATCGCACAACTGGCCGAGCCGCTCGACCGTGCGCGCTTCGTCGGGGTCGTTGCCCGCCACGAGCACATATTGCGCGCCGAACTCGGCGGCTGTCGCGAGCATCGGCTCGTACGACGCCACATCGGTGTCGGGCCTGAGCCGCAGTATTTCGACATCGAGCACGCGCACGCCCGTGCCCTTCAACGCGGCGAGCGTTTCGCGCTTGAGCGGCGTATCGCCGACGATTTCGTGCCGCACCTCATGGTCCGTTGCCGGCAGCAAGCGCAGGCCGACGAAATCGTAGCCAGCATCGGCCGCGCATTGAACCATCTGCGGCGGCGTGAGTTCGAGCACGGTCAGCGCCGATAGCGACATTGCGCGCGCGTGAGCTTGAGTCATGATTATGTCCTCGTATCCGAATCGTATTCCGCGTTGACGAAACCGCTTAGCGCAGCGGCGAAAACGGCGCGGGCATATAGATCGTCGACTCCATCGTCGTCAGATGCGCGGGTCCGCCCTTCGGCGGCCAGATGCCATCCTTCACGGCTTGCGCGCGAACCCGCGACCGCTCGTCGACGCTCGCATACGGCCAGATGTTCAGAAAGCGCGGCACGTTGCCGTCGAGAGAATACATCGCGCCGACGAGCCGCGAGCGCTTCGTCCGCTCGGGGACGGCTTTTTCCCATGCGTCGATCGTATGCTGAAGGCTCGCGAGCTTCGTGCCATACACGCGCGTTTCATAGATGCCGCCATGCACGGCGGGCTCGATCGGCGGCAAAAACGGAAAGAGCGCGTAGCTTTCCGCTTGCACGTCATCGATAAACTCGCCGCAGCGGAATGGATTGCCCTCCAGCAACAAGCGCTTGCGCTCGTTGACGAGCGCCGCTTCCGATTCGAAGCCGCGCAGCACCATCACTTTGCCGAGCGCGCCGATATCCGAGTACCAGCAGCCGAGCAGCGTCGATCCAGGCTGATTGCCGCTCGCCTGGATGCCCTCGAACACCTGCGCATTCGTGCCGATTTTTACCGTGAGCGTGACCGTGTCATACAGTGTCATTGCATTGTCCCTTGATGTGAATGGAGGAGCCAGCGCGCGTTTCGTCACGCGCTGCGCCGGCGAGAGAAAGTGCCGCGAGGTAGCCGAAGGTCATCGCCGGACCGAGCGTGATGCCGCCGCTCGGATAGCGGCCGCCCATCATGCTGGCGCTGTCGTTGCCGACCGCATAGAGGCCGGGAATCGCATGATCGTTGCCGTCGAGCACGCGCGCGTTCGCGTCGGTGGCGAGACCCGCGAAGGTGCCGAGACTCCCCGGCAACAGTTTGACCGCGTAAAACGGGCCCTTTTCGATTGGCGCGACACATGGATTGGGCGCATGTGTCGCATCGCCCTGCACACGGTTATACGGCGTGGAGCCTTTGTGAAACTGCGGATCGAAGCCGTCTTTCGCATAAGCGTTGTACGCCGAAACCGTGCTGTCGAGCCCTTGCCGATCGATGCCGCATGCCGCCGCGAGATCGGCGAGCGTCGCGCCCTGCTTGAGGTAGCCGGAACGAACGTACGCCGAAACGGGAAACGGAAACGGCTTTGAAAACCCGAGTCCATAGCGGCGCTGAAAACGGTGATCGCAGATCAGCCACGCGCAGACTTCTTCGCCCGCCGGCGTCGTGCCGAGCAATGCGGAAATGAAGTCGTGATACGACGACGCTTCGTTGACGAAGCGCTGTCCGGCGCGCGTCACCGCAATCACACCGGGCTTTGCGCGTTCGATCAGATGCGGAAATGCAATGTCGCCGTCGCGTCGCGGCACGAGCGACACGGGCGCCCACGCAGCGGGGGCATCGAGTGTGTCGTTGAAATGCGCGCCAACCGATTCGCCGAGCCGGATGCCGTCGCCCGTATTCGCGCGCGGCGCGGCGGACCAGTGCTCGCGGCCCGAAGGCGTATAGGCGAAGGTGCTCGCGCGCCGCCCGACATCATGCGGAAAGCCGCCGCACGCGAGCACGACGCCGCGCGATGCGCGTATCTCGTGCAATGCGCCCTCTATCTCCACGCGCGCGCCCGTCACCCGCGTTTCATCGCGCAACAGCGCAATCGCCTTCGCTCGCGTGCGCAGATCGACACCGCGATCCGCTGCCGACTTCAACAGCCGCGCAACGAGCGCGTTGCCGTTGACAAGATGCATCGAGCGGCCATGACGCAGCTTGTGCCATCCGAATGCAGCAAGCCGCCGCGTGACATACAACGCGGACTTCAGCGAACGCGTCGCGCGATAGAAGTGCGCGAGGTCCTGGCCCGACGCGAGCGCCATTCCGTTGATGGTCAGGACCGACAGCGGCTCGCGCAGCTTGTGGATCAGCGGGCCGAGCTCGCGTCCGTCGAACGGCATCGCGCACACCGAGCGGCCGCCCACGGCCGCGCCAGGCGTGGTGTGAAAATCAGGAATGCGGTTGCCGTCGATGAATCGCACCGCCGTGTGCTGCTCGAAAAATTCGAGCATTTCCGGCCCGCGTTCGAGCAGCGCGTCGGCCTTGTCCGCGTCGAACCGCGCGCCAAGTTCGCTCTGCAGATACGTGCGTGGCATGTCGATGTCTTCGCGGATGCCGGCGCGCGCCGCCAGCGGATTGCGCGGAATCCACATCCAGCCGCCCGACCACGCGGTCGTGCCACCCAACTCCGCCTCCTTCTCCGCGACGATCACGCGCAAGCCCTGCGCCGCCGCTGTGACCGCCGCCGACAGCCCTCCCGCGCCGGAACCCAGCACCAGCACATCGCATTCGATTATCGCTTCACGTTTCATCCCGGTTCCTGCGAGGTTTTCCATAATGGCTGGAATTAGCTTGCGATGTGGAATACTATTCCACAATTGACGATCATGCAAAGAATTTTGACGACGAGGAGGAATGGCATGCGGGTACTGGTGACAGGTGGCAGCGGTTTTCTCGGGGCGTGGATCATGCGGCGCTTGCTCGCGCGCGGCATCGATTGCGTCGCGTTCGATCTGCGGGCGAAGCCGCACCTGCTGGAGGCGCTCGCGCCTGAACGGGCTGCGACGGTGCAATGGCGCACGGGCGACATCGCGCAGCGCGCCGACGTCGCACGCGCGCTGGAAGGCTGCGACGCGGTCATTCATCTTGCGGGCATCCTCACGCCCGATTGCGCGGCGAACCCCGTGCGCGGCGCGCAGATCAACCTGATCGGCACGTTGAACGTGTTCGACGCGGCGCGCGCCGCGGGACTCGCACGCGTGCTCTACGCGAGCAGCGCGGGCGTCTTTGGACCCGACGATGGAGCAACGCCGCATCCGCAAACGCACTACGGCGCATTCAAGCTCGCCTGCGAAGGCTCGGCGCGTGCGTACTGGAACGATCATGGCATCGCGAGCGTCGGGTTTCGCCCCCTCGTCGTCTACGGCGCGGGCCGCGAGACGGGGTCCAGCGCGGGCCCGAGCCTCGCGTGCCGCGCGGCGGCGCGCAACGAGCGCTATACGATGCCGTTCACGGGATCGACAGGCTTCGTGTTCGCGGACGACGTCGCGGCCGCTTACGAAGCCGCGCTGTTGCGCGACATCGAAGGGGCGCATGCATTCACGCTCGCTGGAGAACTCGCGTCGGTGAAGACGGTGATCGACACGATCGCGACGATCGCGCCTGGCGCGCGCATCGATGCCGCCGGCTCGCCGCTGCCAATCGCCACGGCGTTTCCGCACGATAGCGCACTGGAGCGTCTGTTGCCCGGCCTGCCGCGCACTTCCGTCGAAGCAGGTCTGCGGCAGACGGTGGACTTCTATCGCTGCGAGCGAGAAGCGGAATAGCGCAGCACTTTTCGTTAATTGTTGAATAGCATTCCATTTTGAACTACAGTTCCCAACATCGCTTTATCCTCGAGGTGAAAACAGCATGACCCGAACGACTGCAACGGACGTCGCCGTATCACTCGACGAAGGACTCAGCGGCGCGACGCGCGTGTACTTCATCGTCGGCGATCCCATCGCGCAGGTGCGCTCGCCCAGCGGCGTGACAGCCGCGCTGCGCGAGGCGGGACGCGATGCGCTCGTCGTCCCCGCGCATGTCGCGCCCGCCGACCTCGCCGCCTTCTTCGCGGGCGTCGCATCGATGCGCAATGTCGACGGCGTGATCATCACCGTGCCGCACAAGTTCAGCGCAGCCGCCTTCTGCGCGAGTCTTTCCGACGAAGCGGCCTTTCTCGGCGCGGTCAATACGTTGCGACGCGCCCCCGAAGGCGGCTGGCACGGCGGCATGTTCGATGGCACCGGCTTTGTCGCCGCGCTCGCGGACGCCGGCTGCGAGCTTCGGGGCAAGCGCGCGTTGCTGATCGGCGCGGGCGGCGCGGGCTCGGCGATCGGCCATGCGCTCATCAATGCGGGTGTCGCGTCGCTCGACGTGCACGACAACGACACGGCGCGCACGGCATCGCTCGTCACACGGCTCGCCGCATTGCAATGCGGCGGCGCGCGCACGGCACCTGCGGATCTCGCGCCCGAATCGTTTGATGTGGTCGTGAATGCATCGCCCATGGGCATGTGCGCCGACGATCCGTTGCCCATCGATGTATCGCGTCTGCCTGCAGCGACGTTCGTCGGCGACGTCGTCACGAAGCCGCCGCTCACGCCGTTCATCGAAGCCGCACGTGCGCGGGGCTGCAAGACAGTGACGGGCACGCAGATGTTCGCGCGCGTGTGCGACCGCATGGTCGAGTTTCTGCTGGACGCGCATGGTTGAACGCCGCGCGGTGAACGGCCATCGTCACGGACGCGCGGCGTATCGGGCGCGCCATGACATTCACCACTCGATCACGGAACGCAAGAGACATACGCATGCAATCAAACCATGACGGCCATTGGGACGAAGAAGTCGATCTGCTCATTTTCGGCGCGGGCGCAGCGGGAATGACCACCGCGCTGATCGCCCATCATGAAGGATTGAAAGTCCTCGTATGCGAGAAAACCGATGCCGTCGGCGGCATTACGTCGACGTCGGGCGGTACGACCTGGGTGCCAGGCACGCGGCTGAGCGTCGATGCCGGCGTGCCCGATAGCGTCGACGATGCGCGGCGCTTTCTGCAATCGGTGGTAAGCGAGCGTGGCGGCGATGAAGCGCGCGAAGCGTTTTTGCAAAGCGGCCCGCTCGCCATCGATGAATTGCAGCGCATCAGCGATGTCAAGTTCATCGCGGCGGCCGCGCACCCCGACTACGTCACTGGCCCCGGCGCGGCGTTCGGCGGCCGCGCGCTCGCGCCCATGCCGTTCGACGCCCGCGTGCTCGGCAAGGACTTCTCGCGCGTCAGGCCGCCGCGCAAGGAGTTCATGGGTCTTGGCGGGATGATGGTCAATCGCAGCGATCTTGGCGCGTTGCTGTCGCCGTTCGCATCCGCCCGTCATTTCACGCGGACGGCCGCCGTCGTGGGCCGCTGTCTGATCGACCGCTTGCGCTATCCGCGCGGCACGCAACTGGTGATGGGCAATGCGCTCGCCGCCCGGCTCTTTCATAGCCTGCGCAAACGCGGCGTCGACGTGCGCTTCGAAGCACCGCTGATCGAACTGATACGCGAGGACGGCAGAGTGACGGGCGCGGTGACGGGCTCGACAGACGGCTCACGCAAGCGCATCGGCGCGCGCGTTGGTGTCGTGCTCGCAACGGGTGGGATCACACGTCATCCGGAATTGCGCAAGCAACTGTTCCCCGCCGCCGCGCAACGGCTTTCACTATCGCCCGATACACACACGGGTGACGGCGTGAGCAGCGCACTGCAGATCGATGCGCGGCTCGATAACGGCGGCGATAGCCCCGGGCTCTGGATGCCCTGCTCGATTCGCCGTTCGCGTGACGGCAGCGACAGCGTATGGCCGCACATCATTCTCGATCGCGCGAAGCCCGGGCTGATCGCCGTCAACAGCCGGGGGCAGCGCTTCGTCAACGAGTCGAACTCGTACCACGACTTCGTGATGGGCATGTTGCACGACGCAGGCGATGGGCCCAGCGTGCCCGCTCACCTGATCGTCGATGCGGCGTTCATCCGCGACTATGGATTGGGTCTGCTGATGCCCGGCCGCAGCAGCGCGCGCATTGCCGGGTTCGAACGGTCCGGCTATCTGGTCAAGGGCGCAACGTTGGCCGAACTGGCGATGAAACTGGGCGTCGATGCAGACGGTCTTGCGCGCACGGTCGAAACCTATAACCGTCATGCCGTATCGAGCGAAGATCCTTTATTCGGGCGGGGCGCGAGTCCCATGAGCCGCTTCAACGGCGATGCCGCGCAACAGCCCAATCCGTGCGTGCGCCCGCTTGGCGACGGGCCCTATTACGCCGTCACGGTATGGCCCGCCGATCTCGCGTGCAGCGCCGGGCTTGCGGGCACCGCCAACGGCGAAGTGCTCGATGCGAATGGTGCGGTGATTCCCGGGCTCTTCGCGTGCGGCAACGATCTGGCGTCGATCTTTCGCGGCACCTATCCGGGACCGGGCACGACACTCGGCCCCGCCATCGTATTCGGATGGCGAATCGCCAAATTCGTCGCTGGCAAATCTTCTGATCGCGATGCCGTTGGCCGCACGCGTGCGAATGCCTGTTTGCACGAACTGCCTTAAGCGCTGCATCGCCCGCTCAGGCAGCCGCGACACGCGCTTCGCTCAACCCTGAAGCCCTTCGCACACCGACACGCGAGCGGGCTTCAGCGGCGGCCCGAGAAAATCGACGCCCCATCTCGCGCTAAATACGTTTCGCGCCTCCACATTCAGCTCGCCGTCTTTCATGACGCCGCCAAGCTCCATGAAAAAGGCCATTGCGTCGAGGCCCGGCTCCAGCAGCACCAGTTGCTTCGATGGTTGCGTATCGATGTTCACGAAACCGTGTGGCACATTGCCCGGCACCATCACCGTGTCGCCCGCTTCCACTTCGAAGCGCGCGTGATTCACCTCGTACAGATATCGCCCGTTCAGCACATAAAAGTATTCCGCTTCACGATGCCGGTGCAACGGCGGTCCATAGCCTGGCGCGTGGGTCGTCTCGATCAGTGTGAAACGGCCGCCCGTCGCCTTTGGCGAAATACGCACCTTCATTTCAAGTCCGATCGCGGGTATGACGACAGAACCATTCGCCGATCGAACGCCACAAGATACTCCACAAGACACTCCATTCATGATGCCACTCCTTTCCGATGACGTGCGACGGAGTATGCGACGTCAGTATTAGCGGAGAGTGAGCCAGCAACGGCAGCATGCGGGCGCGACCGCGCTCTGCCAATGTCGGAGCCAGTCGTGCAAATTCGAAGCATCGGTGCAGCGCGAGCAAATTCCATTGTGTCGAACACGTTACGCTTGCTTCCACGTTCGGCCAAAGGAGTGAGTGCATGTCGCGTTGCGCAAATGCCGCTTTGTTGCAAGACCACGCCATGCCGGATGGAAACACGCGAGATTGCTCCTGCGTGAAAGCTGAAAATCACGCGGCGGAACATGACGATCCCCTCGGGCGACAAAATTTCTTGATCGCGTTACTCTCCCATGCGGCGAGCTTTCGCCTTTGTCGCCACCAGCAACGGTTTCAACAGGACGTGATCCGATGCCCAACGACACTCCAGAACCCCAGGCCGTCTACAGTCCCATCACCCGCAGCGCGATCTTCATCGTCGCGACGCTCGACACCGGCGAGGACTCGGCCGGCACTGTGCGCGCATGGTGTGCGGACGTCGCCGCCCTCGTGCGCTCGGTCGGCAAGCGCGTGCCTTCCGGCAACCTGTCGTGCGTGTGCGGCTTCGGCTCCGACGCGTGGGACACGCTGTTCGGCGCCCCGCGCCCCGCGCTGCTTCATCCGTTTCGCGAATTCGGTCCGCCCGGACGCCGCGCGATCGCGACGCCGGGCGATGTGCTGCTGCATATCCGCGCCGATCAGATGGACCTCTGCTTCGAGCTCGCCACGCAGTTGCTGCGCCGGCTCGGCGACGCCATCACCGTCGTCGACGAGGTGCACGGCTTTCGCTACTTCGACTTGCGCAGCATGGTCGGTTTCGTCGACGGCACCGAGAACCCGACGGGCCGCGAGGCCGTCGACTTCACGATGATCGGCGACGAAGACCCCGGGTTCGCAGCGGGCAGCTATGTGCTCGTGCAAAAGTACCTGCACGATATGGACGGCTGGAACGCGCTGTCCGTCGAGACGCAGGAGCGCATCATCGGCCGCACGAAGCTGTCCGATATCGAGCTCGACGATGCCGTCAAGCCGACGTCGTCGCACAGTTCGCTGACGACGCTCGTCGAAAACGGCCAGGAAGTGAAGATCCTGCGCGACAACATGCCGTTCGGCCGCCCCGGTTCCGGCGAGTTCGGAACCTACTTCATCGGCTACGCCCGCTCGCCCGAGCCGCTCGAAAAGATGCTCGAAAACATGTTCATCGGACGGCCACCGGGCAATTACGACCGGCTGCTCGACTACAGCCGCGCCGTCACGGGAGGCCTGTTCTTCGTGCCATCAGCCGGTTTGCTCGAAGCACTCGCGGACCGCGATCCGCAGCAGGCCGCCGCCGATGACGACGCCGGCGCGCCGCCCGAACCACCCGTTTCCATCGAGCCGCGCCACGATGGCTCGCTGAATATCGGATCTCTGAAAGGAACCTCGCAATATGAATAACCTGCATCGTGAGCTTGCCCCGATCTCCAGTGCCGCGTGGGCGCAAATCGAAGAGGAAGTGGCGCGCACCTTCAAGCGCAGCGTCGCCGGACGTCGCGTGGTCGACGTCAAAGGTCCGGGCGGCACCGATCTGTCCGCCGTGGGCACGGGGCACCAGCTTGCGATCACGGCGCCGCATCACGGTGTCGCCGCAAAGCTGTCCGACGTGCGGGCGCTCGTTCAGCTGACCGTGCCGTTCGAACTGCAACGCGACGCGATCGACGCCGTCGAACGCGGCGCGAACGACTCCGACTGGCAGCCCGCAAAGGACGCCGCGAAGGAGCTCGCCTACGCCGAGGACCGCGCGATCTTCGACGGCTATAAGGCGGCGGGCATCATCGGCGTTCGCGAAGGGTCGTCGAACCCGCCACTCGCGCTGCCCGCCGACGTCGCCGACTATCCGAACGCGATCGGCAACGCACTCGAACAGTTGCGCCTCGCCGGCGTGGACGGCCCCTATTCCGTGCTGCTCGGCGCCGACGCGTACACGGCGCTCGGCGAAGCACGCGACCAGGGCTATCCCGTCATCGAGCACATCAAGCGGATCGTCAACGGCGACATCATCTGGGCGCCCGCGATCGAGGGCGGGAGCGTGCTGTCGATGCGCGGCGGCGACTACGAATTGCATCTCGGCCAGGATGTGTCGATCGGCTATCAGAGTCATACGGACACAACCGTGCGCCTCTATCTGCGCGAGACGCTGACATTCCTGATGCTGACGAGCGAAGCATCGGTGCCGGTGACGAAGACGGAATAGGCGTCGCGCATGAGGCCCCGCCGCGCGCCGCGTCGGTGCAAACCGCATTTCCTCTACGCGTCCTGGCATGCGGATTACGTGCTACGTTGAGTGAGCGAGCGACGTGCTGGCCAGGCGCACGCTCGCCCCTTCAAATCGGCGACACCGGCCTTGCAACGGCTGCGTCCCGTCCTGTCGATCTGCCCGGATGCGCCCATCGCAAAGAAGAAAAAAACCACCGATGCGCGAAGTGCGCCGGGCCGCGCTGGGTAACGGCCAGCGCATCGCAAGGCCGCATGAGCGACGACGCGATCGGGCCTTAAGCGTGCCCTGTCACGAACTTCTTCGTCGCGTGATAGCCATGCTTCGCCGTATCGGCGACGGCGTGGCCGGCCGTTTTCGCACCATGTCCGACCGCATGCGCGGCGTCGCGCGCCGCGTGCCCTGTCTTCCTGCCCGCGGTCTTCACATCGTTCTTGAACTGATGCGCGCCCGTGGCGAGGCTCGCATGAGCGAGCGGGCTGAACGCGGCCAGCGCGAGCACCATGATCGAAATTTTCGTCGTCTTCATCTGGCTGATTTTTCCATGTGCGATCGCGCTTTGATTGCTATCGCGCGCGAGCGTTCCCATTTGACATTTCGCCGATGCCTGGCCGGATTGACAACATCATTTCCGGCTCAAATAATGAGCCCACTCTATTTATTGCCGAAGGGCCGGAAATGAATCCCAAGGTCGACGCTTATTTAGGCAAGGTCAAAAAATGGCGAGAAGAGCTTGAGAAACTGAGAGCGATTGTTCTCGACTGCGATTTGACCGAGGAATTGAAATGGGGTGTTCCCTGCTACACGCTCGATGATAAAAACGTCGTCATAATACATGCGTTCAACGAGTATTGCGCGCTTCTGTTCGTCAAGGGTGCGTTGATGAAAGATCCCAGGGGCATTTTGATCCAGCAGACGGAGAATGTTCAGTCGGCCCGTCAGATAAGGTTCACGGGTCTCCTGGAGATAACCAGGATGGAATCCGTCCTGAAATCGTATGTCCGCGAAGCGATCAAGGTTGAAAAATCTGGCCTGAAGGTAACTTTTAAAAAGACCGATGAATTCAACATGCCGGAAGAATTCAAAACTAAGCTGGATGAAATGCCGGCCCTGAAAACCGCGTTTGAATCGTTAACCCCGGGACGTCAACGAGCGTATATCCTGCATTTTTCCGCGGCAAAACAATCCAAGACGCGGGAATCGAGAATCGAAAAATGCACGCCGCACATTCTCGACGGGAAGGGATTAAACGATCAATAGACCGGGACGAGCAAAAAACAGCGCCGCGCGACGCGCACTGCCACCAGATGTGGCGTGCCCGCCGCGCGGCTCATCAAAGGGACCGCTTATTCGGTATCGCCCTTGATCTGCGGCAGCGCCGATGCCTCGCCCGACGCCAGCAGCCCAACTTGCGAGTAGATGCGCAGTTTGTCGCGTGTATCGGTGATGTCGAGGTTGCGCATCGTCAACTGGCCGATGCGGTCGCGCGGCGAGAACGTCGAGGCAACCTTCTCCATCGACAGGCGCTCGGGCTGGTACGTCAGGTTCGGCGACTTCGTGCTGAGAATCGAGTAGTCGTTGCCGCGGCGCAGCTCGATTGTCACTTCGCCGGTGATCGCACGCGCCACCCAGCGCTGCGCCGTTTCACGCAGCATGATCGCCTGCGGATCGAACCAGCGGCCCTGGTACAGCAGGCGGCCGAGGCGGCGGCCGTTCTCGCGGTACTGCTCGATCGTATCTTCGTTGTGGATGCCCGTGACGAGCCGCTCATACGCGATGTAGAGCAGCGCGAGGCCCGGGGCTTCGTAGATGCCGCGGCTCTTCGCCTCGATGATGCGGTTTTCGATCTGATCGCTCATGCCGAGGCCGTGGCGGCCGCCGATGCGATTCGCTTCGAGCACCAGTTCGACAGCATTCGGGAAGGTCTTGCCGTTCAGCGCGACGGGCTGGCCCTCTTCGAAACGGATCGTCACTTCTTCCTTCGCGATCTGCACGTCGTCGCGCCAGAAGGCGACACCCATGATCGGGTTGACGATCTTGATGCCGCTTTCGAGGCTTTCGAGGTCCTTCGCTTCGTGCGTCGCGCCGAGCAGGTTCGAGTCGGTCGAATAGGCTTTCTCGGCCGACATCTTGTATTCGAAGCCCGACTGGCGCATGAACTCCGACATTTCGGCGCGGCCGCCGAGTTCGTCGATGAACTGCTGGTCGAGCCACGGCTTGTAGATCTTCAGGTCCGGGTTCACCAGCAGGCCGTAGCGGTAGAAACGCTCGATGTCGTTGCCCTTGTATGTGCTGCCGTCGCCCCAGATGTTGACGCCGTCTTCCTTCATCGCGGCGACGAGCATCGTGCCCGTCACGGCGCGGCCGATCGGCGTCGTGTTGAAGTACGTGACGCCCGCCGTCGAAATGTGGAACGCGCCGCACTGCAGGGCCGCAAGGCCTTCCGCGACCAGTTGCGCGCGGCAGTCGATCAGGCGCGCGCCTTCGGCGCCATATTCCGTTGCGCGGCGCGGGATCGAATCGTAGTCGTCCTCGTCAGGCTGTCCGAGATTGGCCGTGTACGCATACGGCACGGCGCCCTTCAGGCGCATCCAGTGCAGCGCGGCGCTAGTGTCGAGGCCGCCGGAGAATGCAATACCGACCTTTTGGCCAGCCGGAAGACTTTCAAGAATTGTGCTCATATGCAAAACGTTAAGTCGACGAGAGGGAGGAATACGGTGCAACTTTCCAGTATCGGGCATGCCCGCCCATCTGACAAGTTTGGGGACAGAACATAACCCGAACGGACGTTCGGTTCGCCATCGGACGAAGCTGGCCGCAGGCTGGCGGAGCGCGCCTTTATCCCTGCCACTTCCACTCGCGAATTTCGTCGCAGTCGATGCCTTCCGTATGCGCGTATTGGAGGTGCTCGATCCGCTGATCGCGCATGCTCTCCTTCACATGGTCGCCTACGCCGCGCAGACGCGGCACGCGGTCGATCACATCGATCGCGAGCGTGAACCGGTCGATGCCGTTGATGATCGCCAGTTCGAGCGGCGTATTGATGTTGCCCTTCTCCGCATAGCCGTGGACATGAATGTTCTCGTGGTTGGTGCGCCGGTAAGTGAGCTTGTGAACCAGCGAAGCGTACGAATGAAAATTGAAGATCACTGGTTTGCTGGTCGTGAACAGCGAATCGAAATCACGCGCTGACAACCCGTGTGGATGATCCGATGCCGGCATCAGCCGGAACAGATCGACGACATTCACGAAGCGGATTTTCAGATCCGGAAACTTTGCCTTGAGGATTTCCACTGCCGCGAGCGCTTCCATGGTCGGAATATCGCCGGCGCTTGCGATGACGACATCCGGCTCGTGGCCTTGATCGGTGGACGCCCAATCCCAGATGCCGATGCCTTTCGTGCAATGCGTGACGGCCGCCTTCATGTCCAGATACTGCAAATGCGGCTGCTTGTCGGCGACGATCACATTGACGTAGTCGCGCGAACGCAGGCAATGGTCGGCGACACTCAACAGGCAGTTCGCGTCCGGCGGCAGGTAGATGCGCACCACATCCGGGCTCTTGTTCGTCACGACGTCGAGAAAACCGGGGTCCTGGTGCGTGAAGCCATTATGGTCCTGACGCCAGACAAGCGATGTAATCAGCAGGTTCAGCGACGGCACGGGCTGTCGCCACCGCAGTTCGCGCTTGGCCTTCTCCAGCCACTTCGCGTGCTGGTTGAACATCGAATCGATCACGTGCACGAAGGCCTCGTACGTCGCGAGCAGACCGTGCCGCCCCGTGAGCGTATAGCCTTCGAGCCAGCCTTCCAGCGTGTGCTCACTGAGCATCTCCATCACGCGGCCATCGACGGACAGGTCGCCGCCGTCGCGGTCCGTTTCCAGCATCTGCGCGAGCCATGTCTTCTGTGACGCTTCATAGATTGCGGTGAGCTTGTTGCTGGCCGTTTCGTCAGGACCGAATACGCGAAAGGTCTCCATGTTCCGGCGCATCACGTCACGCAGAAACTTGCCGAGTACTTCCGTCGGCGAAAGATAGTCGGCCCCGGGCTTTTTCACTTCGACGGCGTACTCTTCGAACTGCGGCAGGTCGAGCGCCTTGCACAGCTCGCCGCCATTCGCATGGGGATTCGCGCTGATACGCCGTGGCCCAACGGGCGCGAGCGCGCGCAGTTCTTCGACGAGACGCCCCGATTCGTCGAACAGTTCTTCGGGGTTGTAGCTTCGCAGCCATTCCTCGACGAGCGCGAGGCTCTTGCTATTGCTCGCGGGATCGGCGACGGGGACCTGGTGCGCGCGCCACGATCCTTCTATTTTGTGGCCGCCGAACTCGCGCGGCCCCGTCCATCCTTTCGGGGTTCGGAGCACGATCATCGGCCAGCGTGGCCGCTGCATGTCGCCGTTCTCTCTCGCGTGCTGCTGGATCGCTTGAATCTCATCGACGCAGCGGTCGAGCGTGGCCGCCATCTGCTGGTGCATCGTCGGCGGATCGTCGCCTTCGACGAACCATGGCTTGTATCCATAGCCCGTCAGAAGCGCTTCGAGTTCGTCGTGCGGAATGCGCGCGAGGATCGTCGGATTGGCGATCTTGTAGCCGTTCAGATGCAGAACGGGCAGCACCGCGCCATCGCGCGCGGGATTGAGGAACTTGTTCGAATGCCAGGAGGTGGCAAGCGGTCCCGTCTCCGCCTCGCCGTCGCCGATCATCGCGGCGACGATCAGATCGGGATTGTCGAAGGCCGCGCCATAAGCGTGCGAAAGACTGTAGCCAAGCTCGCCGCCCTCATGGATCGAGCCCGGCGTTTCGGGCGTGCAGTGCGAGCCGATGCCGCCCGGAAACGAAAACAGCCTGAAAAGACGCTCCATGCCTTCTACCGTCTCGGCCCGATCCGGATAGATCTCCGAGTAGCGCCCTTCGAGATAGCTATGCGCGAGCGTCGCCGGCGCGCCGTGGCCCGGTCCGGAGATGAATATGACATTCAGGTTTCGCTGCTTGATGACCCTGTTCAGATGCACCAGCAAAAAGCTCTGCCCCGGATCCGAGCCCCAGTGACCCAGCAGCCGCCTCTTGATGTGCCCGGCGGTGAGCGGTTCGCGCAACAGCGGATTGGCGCGCAGGTAAATCATTCCCGCCGACAGGTAGTTGCATGCCTGCCAGTAGCGGTCCATCTTGCGCAGTTCATCGGCAGGCAGTGGCGTCGATTGCAAGGGAGTGTCCATTTCAAGCGTCTCCGTACACGATGTTCGCGTCGCGTAGCTCCTGCTGTCCGATCGGTGACAGATTCATGTCGAAACCGTCGATGCCCGCGGCCGCACCAGAGCTTCCTATCATAGGAGGTGCCGCGCGTATTTCCATCGCATTCGCTGGTCGGGTGCGCGCCCGTCACGCATTACGCACATCATGAGCCGACGCGTTTCTCGAACTGCACTCGCATTCTTGTTGGCTTTGCAACGAAACCGGCAAAGCCGTCGTCAACCACCGTTCAGCAGCTTTTGATGGCGATGCAATTCGCGCCGCGAGCGCGCATAGCGACAGGCAACGGAAATAAGCTAGTGTTCGAGTCGCGCCTGTTGCGATCGAACTCAAGGGATCGGTGCATCCGCCGCGCCATTCGTCTTGAGGAAATCGACGAACGCGCGCAACGGCGCAGGCAGATGACGCCGCCCCGGATAGTAGAGAAACGGCCCTGAAAAGCGCTGCCACCACGGCTCGAGAATCGGCTCCAACGCGCCGCTGTCGAGATAGGGCCGCAGCCAGCCCTCGAACAGATGGATGACGCCCACGCCCGCCAGCGCCATGCTGATCGCAAGATCGATTGCAGCACCGGGCCTGACGACGAGCGGCCCCGTCGGGTCGAGCCGCACGACCTCACCATCGCGCTCGAAATCCCACGTCGGCATCGCGCCGCCCGCGAACTGGCCGCGCAGGCACGCATGCGCGAGCAGGTCGCGCGGATGCTCGGGCCGCCCGCGTGCATCGAGATAGCCGGGTGTCGCGGCCGTCGCGAAACGCTGCACGCGCGGCCCGATGGGCACGGCGATCATGTCCTGCTCCAGCCGCTCGTCGTAACGAATGCCTGCGTCGCAGCCGATCGACAGCACATCGACGAACCCGTCCTCGACGACGACTTCGACGCGGATGTCGGGATACGCAATGAGAAACGGCGCGATCACGGACGGCAAGACGACGCGCGCCGCGCTCGATGGCACGTTGAGCTTGAGCGTGCCGCTCGGCTTGTCGCGAAAGACGTTCAGCACGTCGAGCGCGGCTTCTATTTCGCTGAAAAGCGGCGTCAGCTTGTCGATCAGCCGCTGTCCTGCTTCCGTCGGCGCGACGCTGCGCGTGGTCCGGTTGAGCAGCCGCATGCCGAGCTTCGATTCGAGCCGGCGCACGGCGATGCTGAGGCTCGATGCCGAGACGCCGCTGATGCGCGCTGCGTCGCGAAAGCCGCCCGCGCGGGCGACCGAGACGAAGGCGGCGAGATCGTTGAGTTCCATGGCCATTGTTCGGGATTTTCAACAGCCCGTACACTTTAGGTCGCTTTATTCAACAGCGCAATCCGGCCAAACTGACGGCATCGTTTATCGAGGAGAGCGCAATGCCGAAGTCCGATTTCACCGACACCTTTGAACTGGCTGGCCGCCGCGTGCGCCGCATGGGCTATGGCGCGATGCAACTCGCGGGGCCCGGCGTGTTCGGGCCGCCGAAAGACCGCGGCGCATGCATCGCGATTCTGCGCGAAGCAGTTGCGGCGGGCGTCAATCACATCGATACGAGCGATTTCTATGGCCCGCACATCACCAATCAGCTGATTCGCGAGGCACTGCACCCTTATCCGGACAATCTCGTGATCGTCACCAAGGTCGGCGCGGTTCGCGGCGACGACGGCGCGTGGCTGCCGGCGCTGGAGCCGGAAGACTTGAAGCGCGGCGTGCACGACAATCTGCGCAACCTCGGTGTCGATGCGCTCGATGTCGTGAACGTGCGCATCATGGGCAACGTCCATAGCCCTGCGGAAGGATCGATCGAAAAGCAGGTGGTGGCGCTCGCCGGGCTTCAGCGCGAAGGGCTCGTGCGCCATATCGGCCTGAGCAACGTGACGCCCGCGCAGATCGAAGAAGCACAGCGCATCGCAGAGATCGTCTGCGTGCAGAATCACTACAACATCGTGCAGCGCGAAGACGATGCACTCGTCGACGCGCTCGCCGCGAAGGGAATCGCGTATGTGCCGTTCTTCCCCCTCGGCGGATTCACGCCGATTCAATCGTCGGCGCTGTCGGACGTCGCGCTGCGGATCGGCGCAACGCCGATGCAGGTGGCGCTCGCGTGGCTGCTGCATCGCGCGCCGAATATTCTCTTGATTCCCGGCACGTCGGCCCTTGCACACTTACGCGAGAATCTGAGCGCTGGGCAGTTGCGCCTGGACGACGCGGTGCTCGCGGAACTGGATGCGATCGCCGACAGGGCCGATAAATAATGCGGGCTCACAACAGCTGTTGAAAGAGGTTCGCTCGCTCTGGCAAGCCAGCGCGCGACAAGTTTGACTGCACAGTCAAACTTGACAATCGTGACAATAATAAACCCTGTTGCAGGATCGATGGCGGTGCATCGATTGGCAAAGCCGCGATCTGAAGCAACGCTTTGACTGGGTGAGAAAGGCAGCTTCGTCATATTCGAACGAAGCGAAGCTGCCTTGAGCGCGGCACCGGATGTCGAATACGTTCAGTGATGATCGCGTCGGCCTGTTCAAAGCTGGCCAGCCAAACGCGGCGAGCCCATCATCAGATTTTCAGGCGCGAAACCTTGGTGCCCGACAGCGACACGTCACCCATCAGGCCGGCATTGGTCAGCACGATCGCTTCGACGGGCGCGGTCGCCGTCGTCGTATCGATCTCGCCGTTCGCGCCGACCTTCAGCAGCGCAACCGACCCTTCGCCACCGACCGACCAGCCTTTGGAATTGCGAAACTTGGTGAGCGCATCTTGTGTCATGAACAGGAAGATGACAGCCTTCGATTGCGCGCCTGCCTGCAAACCGAAAGAGCCCGCCACCGTGCTGTAGTAGCCAGCCGTTTTCCCGCCTACGTGCAACGCGCCTTCGCCATATTCGCCGCCGGCGACGAAGCCGACCTTCAGCACAGATGGGAACACGAGAACGCCATTCGCCTTGGCGACGAGTTCCTTCGAACCTTTGACTGTCGAGTACAGCCGCGTTAAGGTCCCGCGGACCTTCGCATCGATTTCCTCCCGCTTCGCTGCATTGGACTCGGTGGCAAAAGCATCACCCACCGTCAGCGGGGAAACTGCCACCGTTAGGCCCGTGACGGCGAGTGCGGCGGTGCCCATCTGTATGAAGCTTCGTCTGCGCATGGTTGCCTCCATCGTGGTTCACGGGCGAACCGTGTTGCTGCAATGGTTGTAAGGACGTATTCCACCGACAATTACACGACGCGTTACTGCCGTCACACTCACAGCAGAATGACGGCGCACCTACAGAAATGCGCAAAATTTGGCTGAAGTTTAGTTGATTGGGGGCGGCACACGAGCCATCTTTTCCTGCCGTCAAGCGTGTTCGTCGAGCGCAAAACGTACGGTCGATCACAGGCCTGAACCTCTGATCATGGACAGACGATGCATCAATTCGAATCCGCCTCTTCGACGAACGCGGCGCGTCCGCTATATTCATTCGGGCACGCCGCGCGAAGACATGAAGTTGGTCCGTCATTTGTTCTCTTGGCGTGACGGACCCACCCGGCTTGTGCGCCTGTTCCCCGCCTGCCTCGACGGTCCAATGTCTTTTTGTTGCTAGCGCTGACTTTCCTTGAGGACCTTGAGAAGATCCAGCGCGCCGGCTCTGGACGAAGCAGGATTCTGCCCTGTCACCAGACGCCCATCGATGATCGACAGGCTTTGCCAGTCGTCGACTTTTTCGAACTGTGCGCCAAGGCGTTTCAGTTCGTCTTCGACGAGAAACGGCACGACGTTTGTGAGTTGCACCGCCTCTTCTTCGGAATTCGTGAATCCTGTCACGCGCTTGCCTTTGACGAGCGGCTCGCCGTTCACCTTCACGTGACGCAATACACCTGGCGCATGACAGACAAAAGCCACCGCTTTCCCCAGGTTATAGAAATTCTCGATTAGCGCGATGGATTTCGGATCTTCCGCGAGATCCCACAAGGGGCCGTGCCCACCCGGATAAAACACGGCATCGTAGTCGTCGGCTTTGACGGTTTCGAGCTTGACCGTATTGGCGAGCACCTTCTGCGCCGCAGGGTCTTGCTTGAATCGCTCCGTCAACTCCGTCTTCCCTTCCGGCGTATCGCTCTTCGGATCGAGCGGAGGTTGTCCGCCCTTGGGCGAGGCTACGGTTATGTCCACGCCAGCATCCAGAAACGTGAAATACGGGGCCGCAAACTCTTCGAGCCAGAAGCCTGTCTTCTTCCCGGTATTACCGAGTTGATCATGTGAAGTCAGCACCATCAGGATCTTCATCGTCGCACTCTCATCATCAAAGGACTATGTAGTCGTCCATTCAACAGGACGATCCAACTGCAGTGGCAAGTGCAATATAGTCGCTGTGAAAGGCGTCGACAAACGCTCGGACATCGTTCCCAATATGCCGCCTCGGAGCAGCGCGTCGAGCAACGGCTTCGGGTGCGGATCGGGTGCGGATCGGCGGTGCGGTATCTACGACAATCGTGCTCACTTGTTGATTTCCCGAACGCCCATCGACATTTTCCCGTCGAACGCATTCCGCAGGAACTCGCCCAGAAAGTCGACGAACGTGCGCAGCTTGGCAGACAGTCTGTTGCGCTCCAGATAGATCGCGTGAATGTCCGCGTTCGGCAGCGCCCATTCGGCGAGCAGCGGCACCAGCTCTTCGCGTTCGATGTGATCGCTTATCTCCCACTGCGAGCGCACGACGATGCCGCGTCCATCGAGCGCCCACTGCAGCACGGTGCTGCCGTCATTACTCGACAACGCGCCGTCGACTTTCACCGTCTCAACACGCTTGCCCCGTGAGAAATGCCATGTGCCGTAAGCGGAGTCGTTCTCGCGCAGCACGATACATGCGTGACGCGTCAGGTCGTGTGGCGCGGATGGCTTGCCGTGCCGCTTCAGATACGCGGGCGATGCGCACACGATGCGCCGGTTCTTCAGCAGCAGACGTGCATTGATGCGCGCATCGGGGACCTCGCCAAACCGGATGCCGAGATCGAAGCCTTCTTCCTGAAGACTGAGCGGCCGCTCTGTCAGTTGCAATTGAATTTTCATCGACGGGAAACGCTCGATGAACGCCGATACGGCGGGTGCAACATGCGCCCGCCCGAAACCGAACGACGCGTTCACGCGTAGCAGGCCAGTCGGTTCGCCACGGCTGCGGGTGACGAGTTGCTCCAGCTCCGACAGGTCGTCGAGGATGCGCGAGCCGTTCGCGAGATAGAGCTCGCCTTCCGGCGTCAGAGACAGACGCCGCGTCGTGCGGTTCACGAGCCGCACGCCAAGGCGCTGCTCCAGTTGCGCGAGCCGCTTGCTGACGGCGGGCGGTGTCACGCCAAGCTCGCGCGCCGCAGCCGCCAGGTTGCGATTGCGCGCGACCAGCGCGAACAGATTCAGGTCGTAAAAGCCATCCATTTCGCCCCCCGTGATTCGTTCCATAAAGTTACGACCGGATTGCTTTTCTGGAATCCCAATCGCTCGTGGCATCAATTAGACTGCAAAACAGCTCTAGGAGACAACGATGTTCGAAGGTTTCGCGGATGCGTCCGCATTCATCGACGGCGTTCGGATTCACGCAGTCAAAGGCGGACGCGGCCCGGCGCTGCTGCTCCTGCACGGCCATCCGCAAACGCATGCGATCTGGCACAAGGTCGCGCCCACGCTCGCCGCATATTTCACGGTGATCGTCGCCGATCTGCGCGGCTATGGAGACAGCGACAAACCGCAGGGCGCCGCCGACCACTCCAATTACTCGAAGCGCCGGATGGCGCTCGACCAGGTCGAACTCATGCGCAGCCACGGCTTCACGTCGTTCGCGGTCGTCGGTCATGACCGGGGCGGACGCGTCGCCGCACGCATGGCGCTCGATCATCCGGATGCCGTGACGCAACTCGTGACCCTCGACGTCGCACCGACCGTCGAGATGTACGAACAGACTTCATTCGAGTTTGCGCGTGCTTACTGGCACTGGTTCTTTCTCGTGCGACCGGCGCCGTTCCCGGAAACGCTGATTCGCGCCGATCCCGATCTGTATCTGAAGCAGACCATCGGCGCACGCAGCGCCGGGCTGAAGCCGTTTGCGCCCGACGCTTACGCGCAATATCTGCGTTGCCTGTCGAACCCGGCGACGGCACACGGAATCTGCGAAGACTATCGTGCGTCGATCACCATCGATCTCGAGGACGACCGCGCGGATTTCACGGCGGGCAAGCGCATTGTCTGTCCGTTCCTCGCGCTATGGGGCGCCGACGGCGTGGTCGGCCAGTGCTTCGATCCGCTGGCGCAATGGCGTCGCTGGAGCGCCGGTGTAAGCGGCGAGCCATTGCCGTGCGGCCACTACATTCCGGAAGAAGCGCCCGAGTTGCTCCTCGAACGCGTGATGTCGTTTCTTCCGCACTGATCCTTTCCCTTGATCCTTCCTGGCTGGCCCTCACCATGTCCTCACAAACGCTTTACAGGAAACTGGTCGGTTCGCATACGGTATCGACCATCGATGCAGAGCATGTCCTGCTCTATGCCGATCTGCACATCATGAACGAGTACACCAGCCCGCAGGCATTCGCGGGGCTGAGCGACAAAGGCCTGCGCGTGCGGCGTCCGCGCCAGCAGATGGGCGTCGTCGATCACGTGATTCCGACGCGGCCCGTGCCCGTTCGGGCGCGCACGATCGAGATCGTCGATGCCGCGAAACAGGCCGCGAACTTCAGGCGCAACTGCTCGGAACATGGCATTCATCTGTTCGACATCGACGACCCCGTGCAAGGCATCGAACACGTCGTCGCGCCCGAGATCGGGCTGATCCGCCCCGGCATGGTCGTGCTGTGCGGCGACAGCCATACGACCACGTACGGCGCACTCGGCGCGCTCGGGTTCGGCATCGGCACGTCGGAGGTCGAACACGTGCTCGCAACGCAGACGCTCGTGTACCGCGTCGCGAAGGACATGCGGATCGTCGTGGACGGCGCGTTGCCGCCGGGAACGACGTCGAAGGATCTCGTGCTGCACATCATTGCGCGGATCGGTGCGCAAGGCGCGCGCGGATACGCGGTCGAATATGCGGGCGACGCGATTGCCGCGCTGTCCGCCGAGGCCCGCATGACTCTGTGCAACATGACGGTGGAAGCAGGCGCTCGCGCCGCGCTGATCGCGCCCGACCGCACGACGCTGGACTACGTGCGCGGCAAGGTGCGGGACCTCGATGCGAAGACGCTCGACGCCGCGTGCCGCGCGTGGTCGCAATTGCGCTCGGACGCCGACGCGAATTTCGACGTCGAGCATCGCTTTGATGCGAGGCACGTCGCCCCGTACGTCACGTGGGGCACGAGCCCGGAACAGGCGATACCCGTTGACGGCCGCATCCCCTCTACGGCGGACGGCTCCCGTCTCGACATCACGACGATGCACAAGGCGCTCGATTACATCGGGCTGCCGGCGGGCGCGCCGATCGAGGGCACACCGATCGACCGCGTGTTCATCGGCTCGTGTACGAATGCGCGCATCGAGGATCTGCGCGCGGCCGCTCAGATCGTGCGCGGCCGCAAGGTCGCGTCGACCGTGCGCGCGATGGTCGTGCCGGGCTCGGGCATGGTGCGCGATCAGGCGGAACGCGAGGGCATCGCGCAGGTGCTGATCGACGCGGGATTCGAATGGCGGCAGCCGGGCTGCTCGATGTGCCTCGCGATGAACGACGACGTGCTCGCGCCGGGCGAGCGCTGCGCATCGACGACGAACCGCAATTTCGAAGGGCGCCAGGGGCGCGACAGCAAAACTCATTTGATGAGCCCCGCGATGGCCGCAGCCGCCGCGATTGCGGGCCGCATCGTCGACGTTCGCAAGGAGCTTATGCATGGCTGAGCCATTCGTGATCGAGGGCGTCGCCGCGCCGCTGCTGATCAACAATCTCGACACCGACCAGATCATGCCGAAGCAGTTTCTGCTCGGCATCGACAAATCAGGGCTTGCGCGAGGACTGCTGTACGACTTGCGCTTCGATGCAAGCGGCCGCGCCCGCGAGCAGTTCGTGCTGAACCGCCCCGAATATCGTCGCGCGAAGATCTTGCTCGGCGGCTCGAATTTCGGCTGCGGATCGAGCCGCGAACATGCGGTGTGGGGCTTGCAGCAGGCCGGCTTCGAGGCGGTGATCGCGCCGAGCTATGGCGAGATCTTTTACTTCAACTCGGCGAACAACCAGCTGTTGCTCGTCACGCTGCAGCCTGAGCAGATCGAGGCGCTGCACGCCGAGCTTGCGAACGGCAGCGACAAGCAACTGTCGATCGACGTCGAAAACGAAGTCGTGCTCACGCCGTCGGGCAAAAGCTATCCGTTCTCGCTGCCGCCGCGCCAGAAGCAGATGCTGGTGGAAGGGCTCGACATGATCGGCATGACACTGCGCGACGAGGCCGCGATCGACACCTTCGAGGCGCGCCACTGGGCGACGCAGCCGTGGTGCCGTATCGATCTGCCTGCCCAGCAGAGGCGCGCTTAGGCAGGAAGGCCGCCCGAACCCTTTCTCACAGCCCCGGACGCACAGCCGCGCGCGCTTCGCGGCCACGCATTCACAACCAGACCGTTCGTGCTGCGCACGCAACGGCAGCCTTGCATGCGATAGCGCCGAGCGCCAACGCGAAAGCGCGATCGACAGGAGACACACATGAGCACAGCCACAGTCCTTGCGCGGGACGAAGCCGCACTGGAAACCCGCGTCGTCCGGAAGATCTCGCGGCGTATCACGCCGTTCATCATCGTGCTGTACTTCCTGAGCTTTCTGAATCGTGTGAACGTCGGCTTCGCGGGCCTCACGATGAATCACGACATCGGACTCACGCAGGCGATGTTCGGCATCGGCGCAGGGATCTTCTTCGTCGGCTATATCGCGGCCGGGATGCCGTCGAACCTCGTGCTGCAACGCGTCGGCGCGCGCCGCTGGATCGCGCTCCTGATGGTCGTGTGGGGGCTGTTGTCGGCAGCCACTGCGTTCGCCAGCGGTCCGTATAGCTTCTACACGCTGCGCTTCGTGCTCGGTCTCGCTGAGGCGGGGTTCTTTCCCGGCATCATCCTGTACCTGAGCTACTGGTTTCCGGCGCGCCATCGCGCATTCGTCACCGCGATGTTCATGACAGCCGCGCCGCTGTCGAACATGATCGGCTCACCGATCTCCGGCGCGTTGATGAACCTGGACGGCGTCGCGCATCTGCACGGCTGGCAGTGGCTATTTCTCGTCGAGGGGGCGCCGACCGTGCTGCTCGGTTTCGTGTCGTACTTCTTTTTGACCGACCGGCCGGAGGACGCGCACTGGCTCGCGTCCGACGAACGGCAGTGGCTAAGCGGCGAGATGCAGCGCGAGCGCGAAATGAAGGCTGCACAAAGCAGGTCGAGCGTCTGGGGCGCGGTCAAAGACCCGCGCGTGCTGCTGCTCGCGCTTGTCTATGCGGGGACATCGACCGGGTTGTACGCGATCGGCATCTGGGCGCCGATGATCATTCACCGGTTCGGGTTCAGCTATTTCGAGCTGGGCCTCGTGAACGCGATTCCCAATCTGTTCGCGGTCGTCACGATGGTGCTGTGGGCGCGCAATTCGGATCGCACTGACGAACGCCGCCTGCACGTCGCGATTGCGTGTCTCGCGGCGGGTATCGGAATGCTGATGTCGGGACATGCGACCCACGCAGCCGTATTGATCGTCGGACTGTCGATCGCGAACTTCGGCATCAACGCGGCGAAGCCACCGCTGTGGAGCATGCCGACGCAGTTCCTGTCCGGCTCCGCCGCCGCTGCGGGCATTGCGCTGATCAACGCGATGGGCAGCCTGATCGGCGGCACGATCGGCCCGATGGTGATCGGCAGGCTGCGCGACATCAGCGGCGACTACTCGCTGGGGCTCTATTTCGTCAGCGCGACACTGCTCGTTTCAGCGGTGCTCTCATACTCGTTCGGTCTGCGTGGCGTTCTTCGGCGTGCTCGGCGGACATAGTGCCAAAGGCGATGGCCGGCATGCTCCGCGCACCTGCGTATGGCTGCGCGTGGCTGTCCGTCCATGCGCCGCGCGCATCGATCTTCTTGCCGTGCGAACCGGCGGCAGCATCAGTCATAGGGGTGTACGGCCCTAGCGGCGTATCGCGATGCGCCGCGCAGGGCTTGCCATCAGCAGCACGATCGTGATCACACAGAACGCCGCGCCCGCATAGAACGTCGCCGCCGCGCCGAGCCGGTCCCACAGCGCGCCCGCGATCACGCTGGAGGCCAACGTCACCAGCCCGCTCGACAGATTGAACATGCCGAACGCGGTGCCGCGCAGATGCGCGGGCGCGGCGTGCGACACCATCGTTGCGAGCAGTCCTTGCGTCATCCCCATATGCAGGCCCCACAGCGCGACGCCTGCAAGCAGCACGCTCCAGTGAACGGCATGCGCGAGCACGATGTCCGATGCACACAGGATCGCGAGCCCGATGACCAGCAGCCGGATGTGGCTCGCCGTATCGGCGAGTTTGCCGAGCGGATACGCCGAGATCGAATACACGACGTTCATCGCGACCATCACGAGCGGCACCAGCGCAACGGGCACGCCGCTGCCCATCGCGCGCAGCACGAGAAACGCCTCGCTGAAACGCGCAAGCGCGAACACGGCGCCCACCGCGACCACCCACCAATAGTCCGCACCGAGTTGACGGATGCTTTCCCGGCGAATCGGATTGACGCGCTTCGCGCCGGGCTGTCGCGCCGGTTCGTCGATGCCGAGCGCGAGCAGCACGACAGCCAGCGCGCCCGGAATGACGGCCAGCCAGAACGCGAGACGGAAATCGTCTGCCCACGCCAGCATGATGACGACAGCCAGCAGCGGCCCGAGAAACGCGCCCACCGTGTCGAGCGATTGCCGCAGCCCGAACGCCGCGCCGCGCAGATGAGGCGGCGTGACGTCGGCGACGAGCGCATCGCGTGGCGCGCCACGAACGCCCTTGCCCACCCGGTCCATCACGCGGGCCGTCGCGACGATGCCGATCGTCGGCGCGATGGCGAACAGCGGCTTGCTCAGTGCGCCGAGCCCATATCCCGCGACGGCGAGCCATTTGCGATTGCCCAGGTAGTCGCTGAGCGCGCCCGAAAACACCTTGACGATGAGCGCCGTCGCTTCGGCGATGCCCTCGATCAGGCCTATCGCCGCCGCGCTCGCGCCGAGGCTCGCCATCATGAACATCGGCAGCAGGCTATGGATGATCTCCGACGACACATCCATCAACAGGCTGACACAGCCCAATACCCAGACGCTGCGGGGTATCTGTCGAAGCGTGCTGGCGCGTGAGGGCGTTTGCATCGGCGTGAATGTCCTCCTTCTCGGGAGCACGACGGCCCCATACAGGAAAGCCGGCGATCAGGGCCAATGGCGCCCGATCACGAGACCATTGAAAAGCCCGTGGGTGGAAACCGCCGCGAGATACGCAAAACCCGCTCGTCGGGACTCGATCGCGAATACGGCGGCGAGCGCTACGGATGT
Source organism: Paraburkholderia sp. LEh10 (assembly GCF_017814945.1). Classification (GTDB taxonomy): domain Bacteria; phylum Pseudomonadota; class Gammaproteobacteria; order Burkholderiales; family Burkholderiaceae; genus Paraburkholderia. Next base: position 69,439 of record NZ_JAGIPX010000025.1, on the reverse strand, counting down.
GACGATCAGACTGAACGCGCGCCAGTCCGTCAAGCCATGGCCCAGCCGGAAGAGGATCGTCGATGCGGTCCCGGCGAACAGCGACGAACGACGCAACGGCCCGTGCAGCAACTTCATGATCGCCCATTGGAAGATCAGTGTCTCGTACAACGGCGCGAGCACGATGGTGAACAGCAGTTCGATCCAGAGCGGACGCCCACCAAACGGATTCGGAGCCGGCGACAGATGCCCGAAGATAGGGACCATGCAGGCTGCAATCAGAAATTGACCGGCGAGGCTCGCAAGCGCGCCTGTATCACCAGTTGCCACGTTGACCAGTTCGCAATCGTCGAAACCGCCCAGCGTCGAAACGATGTGTCCAACATGAAGTCGCGGTCTCCCGGTTCGTTCGCATCAAAGGCGGCCCGGCCGGCATGCAGCGTCGCCGCCAATCTTCATGCAAGTTTATTGCAAGCAAACTGTTTGCACGCTGACGGTTGGCGCAGAACGAACACTTTCGCCCCGCCACACCGTCGAAACCGGCGCCGAGCCCCGCCGTACAAGCGCCCGGACATGATGGCACGGTCGATGCAGATGTATGCGCCACAGCTTAGCAACCTTGGAGCATGCGATGACCCCCTATGCCGCCTTCTTCGTGTACCTGGTGAACAATCTCGTGCGTGGCCTGTTGGATCGCGCGGAGCATGAGCGCCGCGACCGGTACCTCGCATCATCTGTCGATCTCGGCGAACTCGAGCGCCGCATGCGACTCGCCGACAACGACTGAGCCGCTGAGCCGCGCGTGCATCACAGCAGCCCGACAAAATTGGCGAGCGCCGCGGACGCGTCGCCAGTGCGCCATCCCAGCGCAAGACGCGCCCGCAGCTTCGCCCCTTGCACGTCCACGTAGCGCACGCCCTTCACCTGAACCTGCGCGATCGCGGCGGGCACGATGGACACCCCGAGTCCGGCCGCCGCCAGATTCACCACTGACGACACCTGCGGCGCCGGCTGCGCGAGCCGCGGACTGAAGCCCGCCTCGCCGCACGCGCGCATGATTTCATCGTGCAGCGTGACGCCTGCAGGCCCGGGCACCAGCACGAACGGTTCTTGCGCAAGCGCAGTCAGCGGCAAGCGCTTTTTGGCCGCCAGCCGATGCGTGGACGGCAGCACGATTTTCATCGCTTCATCGGCGAAGCAATGCATCTGCACGTCCTGCGGCGCAATGGCTCGCTCGCGCTATCGCTCTCGACAGGCTTTCTCGCGTTTTCGATTCTGTGCGCGGGCGCGCTGTCGGAACGGTTCGGAAGACGCGTGCTGATTTTCGCGTCGATGACGCTCGCCGCGCTCTTGAACATCTGCGCCGCGCTCGAAGCGGACTGGCAGAGCATGCTCGTCGCCCGCGCGCTCGAAGATCTCGCGCTTGGCGGCGTGCCCGCCGTTGCGATGGCTTATCTGGCGGAAGAAATCGACCCGCGCGGCCTGGGACTCGCGATGGGCCTGTACGTTTGCGTTTCGCTTCGGCAATCAGAAGGAGTATCCGCTTGCGCTCGAATTCGCGGGCAAGACGAGTCAGGGCAATGAGTATCTGGCGGACATTCCCGTTCATATCACCGACATCAAAGGCGCAACCGTGCTGAAAGCGACGGCGCACGGGCCGTTCATGCTCGCGTCGCTTCCAGACGGACGCTACAAGGTCACGGCCACCTACGATGGCAAGACCCAGCAGCGCATCGTCGAAGTGACGCCGTCCACGCATATCCGGACGCTGTCCGTGTGGCCCACGCAACGCGATAGCAGCACGACATGAGTGCCGCGGTCATCGCGCATCGCTAGCGGTCCCGTCGCGCCCCTGTTCGTCGCTCGCATACACACGCCGCTGTACACTGCCGGGCAACGTCGCCCCGCCGACGATTCCTGAGCGATGCATCATGGACCGGATTGACGCAATGAAAGTGTTCGTCGCGACGCTGGACGAAGGAAGCCTCGCCGGTGCAAGCCGCCGGCTCGGCCGTTCTCCCGCCGCGGTGAGCCGCGCGATCGCCTTTCTCGAAGAACACGTCGGGTCCCCGCTCCTGCACCGCACGACGCGAACCATCAAGCTCAGCGAAGCCGGTGAGCGTTATGCGGCCGCGTGCCGGCGCATCCTGACCGACCTGGAGGAAGCCGACCTGCTGGTCGCGGGCGAACGCTCGGCGCCGCGCGGCCTGCTGACCGTCACGGCGCCCGTGGCCGCCGGCCAGGACATGCTGCGGCCGATCCTCGACGACTTCATCGACCAGTACCCCGCCGTCTCCGTGCGCCTGCATATGCTCGACCGGCCTGTCAGCCTGATCGACGAGGGCATCGACGTCGCGTTGCGCATTGCCCACCTGCCCGATTCGACGCTCATCGCGATCCCCGTCGGCGAGGTGCGGCGCGTCGTGGCCGCGTCGCCGCGCTATCTCGCGAAGCACCCGCAGATCCGCGAGCCAGCGGACCTCGAACAGCATCAGATCATCTCGATGACGCACTTCGGCCTCGACTCGTGGAGCTTTCCGCCGACAGAAGGATCGAGCGTCCCGCAAGTGGTCAACTTCTCGCCGCGCCTGATCGTCAACAGCATCGACGCAGCCGTGTCGTCCGCCGTCGAAGGGCGCGGCGTCACCCGGATGTTTTCGTATCACGTCGCGCAGCAGGTGAAAGACGGCGACCTGCGCATCGTGCTGCGCGACAGCGAGCATGCGCCGTTGCCCGTCCATCTGCTGACGCCGCACGGCCGCCTTTCGGTGCCCAAGGTGCGCGCCTTCGTCGATTTCGCCACGCCGCGCCTGCGCCGCCATTTCAAGCAGCTTCAGCGGATCACGAACGATCATTGAACCGCTTCGCGGAAGAATGTCTATCGCGCCGCGTGGATTCTCTCTCCGGTCGGCTCAATCTAGACTTGCTCCATCTACATCGGGTCCGCCGGGCCCAGTAGTTCAAGGAGCAGGCCATGGGTGCCGAACAGAAAGTGGTGATCGTCACGGGCGCGTCGCAAGGCATTGGCGCGGGGCTGGTGAATGCGTATCGCGACCGCAATTTCCGCGTGGTGGCGACGTCGCGCGCAATCCGGCCCAGCGACGACCCCGATGTCGCCACCGTGCAAGGCGACATCGCCGACCCGCAGACCGCGCAAAACGTGATCTCGGTCGCGCTCGAACGCTTCGGCAGGCTCGACACGCTCGTCAACAACGCGGGGATTTTCATCGCGAAGCCGTTCGAGGAATACACCGCGCAAGACTACGAGACCGTCATGTCGATCAACGTGCACGGCTTCTTTCATATCACGCAGCGCGCACTGGCCGAAATGAGCAGGCGACGCAGCGGCCATGTCGTGAACATCACCGCGAGCCTCGTCGACCGGCCGCTCTCCGTGCGGCCCGCCGCGATGGCCGCGCTGACCAAGGGCGGCCTGAACGCCGTCACGCGCTCGCTCGCGATCGAGTATGCATCGCGCGGCGTCCGCATCAACGCGGTCGCGCCGGGCATCATCAAGACGCCGATGCATCCGCGCGAAAGGCACGAAGCGCTCGCCCGCATCCATCCGCTAGGCCATCTAGGCGAAGTGGCCGACATTGCCGAGGCCGTGCTGTATCTGGAATCGGCGGCCTTCGTGACGGGCGAGATCCTGCACGTCGACGGCGGCAGCAACGTCGGCGGCTGACGGATCGATCCCCGTCGCGCGTCCACCAGGTCGCCCGCTACGCACGCCGACTCTTCCCCAACACGGAGCAGTCCATGCAGGACGCAGTTCTTGATGCAACGCCTGATGCAACGCCGTTTGTCCCGCTCATCCCGCTCATCCCGCTCATCCCGCTCATCCCGCTCACGCAAGGAAGTTCAGCATGAACCAGCCGTCGAACTCGTTTGCGTTGCGCGCCGCGCCGGATGTCTCGCCCATCGGCTATTCGGAGCGCAATCAAAAGTACTGGATGCGCAATCTGTTCGTCTGCGTATTCGGCTCTTTCACGACGCTGGTCAGCCTCAGCATGCTGCTGCCGTTCCTGCCCCTCTATGTGAAGCAGCTTGGCGTCGAATCGCAGGCCGACGTGATCCAGTGGTCGGGCGTCGCGTTCGGCGCGACGTTTCTCGGCACGGCCGTCACCGCGCCGCTGTGGGGACGCCTTGCCGACCGTTACGGGCGCAAGCCGATGCTGATCCGCGCGGCCGTCGGCATGGCCGTCGTGATGTCGCTGATCGGCGTCGCGCACAATGTCTATGAACTCGTCGGGCTGCGTCTGATAGCCGGTCTTGTCGGTGGATATGCATCGGCGTCGACGGTGATGGTCGGCACCCAGGCGCCGCGCGAGCGCGCCGGATGGGCGCTCGGCCTGCTGTCGACGGGCGCGCTCGCGGGCAACCTGGTGGGACCGTTGATCGGCGGTCTGTTGCCGGGCTGGATCGGCATTCGCGGCACGTTCTTCGCGGGCGGCGCAGTGATCGCCGTGGCCGCGCTGTTGACGATCTTCGTCGTCAAGGAAGACTTCCAGCCCGCCACCGATGCGAAGCACAAAGCGGCCGCCGCGTCCGCAACGGGCGCGCCGCGCACCAACCATGCCGTGGTCGGCGCGTTGCTCGCGACAGCGATGATGGTTCTGCTGGCCAACATGTCGATCGAACCGGTGATCACGGTCTATGTCGGCAGCCTCGGCGTGAAGCCCGACCAGTTGGCGCGCATCGCGGGCGTCGTGATGGCTTGCTCCGCGTTCGGCAGCATGTTCACGGCGGCGCGGCTGGGCGCGCTGGCGGATCGTATCGGCGGCTGGAACGTGATCATCGGCTGCCTCGTCGTGACAGGCCTCGTGATGATTCCGCAAGCGTTCGTGCATCAATGGTGGCAACTGGCCGGCCTGCGCGCGCTGATGGGCATGTCGCTCGCAGGGCTTCTGCCCGCAATCGCGAAGCTCGCCCGACATGCCGTCGACGAAAGCAAGACGGGCCAGATGCTCGGCTACCTGCAATCCGCCCAATTCAGCGGACAGGTGCTCGGCCCCATGATCGGCGGACAGATTGCCGTCCATCTCGGACTTCATTCCGTGTTCTTCGCCACGGGCTCGCTGCTGGTTGCGTGCGCCGGCTTCGCGCAGTGGGCGCGCAGCCGGTAACGCGAGCATCGCCGATACGGCGCGCGCTCCTCAGATCTTCTGCGTATACTGCCTCCGAAGGCTTCCGGTGCCGCCGTGCCGGAAGCTGTCCGATTCGCTGAACATCGCAGTCATCCAGGAGCAAGAGTCATGTTCATTGCAATGAACCGGTTCAAGGTGGCGTTGGGTTCGGAAAGCGCGTTCGAAGAAGTGTGGACCACGCGGGACACGCACCTGAAAGATGTCCCCGGCTTTATCGAGTTTCATCTTCTGAAGGGTCCGCAACGCGACGATCACGTGCTGTATTCGAGCCATACCATCTGGGCGGATCGCGCGGCATTCGACGCGTGGACCCAGTCAGAGGCGTTTCGCGCCGCGCATCGGAACGCGGGCCACCAGTCGCGCCCGCTTTACCTCGGGCATCCGGAATTCGAAGGGTTCGAGGTGCTTCAGACCGTGAAGTAATTCACGCGTCGTTCGGCCTTCCCGTCATTCGACCGATAAGGCATTCCATGCACGCGAGCGACGCTCCATCTGAACAACCAGGCGCCCCCGTCTTGCAGGTGACCGGCGATCGATACGTGTTCGGCAATTCGGCCATTGCGTTGAGCTGGAAGATTGCCGGGCGTTGTCTGGCCGATTTTGTCATCGTCGACCGCGTGCATGGCCGAAGTCTATCGGTGAGCGCGCCGTATGCGCTCACCTTCGCTGACGGCCTCACGCGAGGCGCAGCTGAATTGCAACTGATCGAGCCGCCACGCGAAGAAGCACTGCCTGCACGCGGCAATGCGCTACGGCAAGCCGAGCGCCGCGCCGGCAAACGGGTGCGCGCCGTACTTGGCGACACCGATAATCGTTTGCGCGTCGAGTGGTGCGTGGAGCAGCGCGAGGACGCGCGTTATCTTCGCCAGCATCTGTTCATCACCGCGCTGCTGTGCGACGAGCCCATCGCGTCCGTGTCGCTCTTTCAGACCGCCGCGCGTGACGCGCAAAAAGCGGGCGAACTGAAAGCGGTGCCCGTTATCGACGGCAATATCTATCTGGGCTTCGAACTGCCGATGGCGGAAAGCAGGGTGAGCGACGGCACGGCCAGCCTGACAGTGACACGCGACCTGCCGCTCGAAAAACTCAAGACGCTCGCTTATTCGGCGGTCGCCGGTGTGTTTGATCACGGCCAGTTGCGCCGCGATTTTGCTGCGTACCTCGAACTGGAACGGGCGCGTCCGTATCGTCCTTTTCTGCATTACAACTCCTGGTACGACATCGGCTTCCTCACGGCATACACGCAGGAACAAGCGATCGAGCGCATTCATGCAGTGGGTCGCGAGTTGCATGAAAAGCGCGCCGTGCAACTCGACTCCTTCGTCTTCGACGACGGCTGGGACGACTACAGCGGCAACTGGACATTCAACGACGCATTTCCCGACGGTTTCGTGCCCTTGAAGGAAGCCGCCGCGCGCTATGGCGCGGCGCCAGGCGTGTGGCTGTCGCCGTGGGGCGGCTATGGTCCGCCCCGAACGGAGCGCGTGACGCGTGGCCGCGCCGCCGGCTACGAGACCGTCGGCGACGGATTCGCACTCTCAGGCCCGACGTATTACCGGCGCTTCCACGAAGCCGCGACGGATCTGCTCGACACACATGGCGTCAATCACTTCAAGCTGGACGGCACGGGCAACGCGAGCACCGTCGTTGCCGGCAGCCGCTTCAACAGCGATTGGGACGCGGCAGTCGAACTGATCGAAGATCTGCGCCGCGCGAAGCACGATCTCTTCGTCAATCTCTCGACGGGCACACTCGCGTCGCCGTTCTGGCTCAGGTATGTCGATTCGATCTGGCGCGACGGCGCCGATTATGGTTTCGCCGGCGTGGGCAGCGATCGCGAACGCTGGATCACCTATCGCGATACGCAGACCTATCGCAACGTCGTATGCCGGAGTCCACTTTTTCCGCTCAATTCGCTGATGCTTCACGGCATCATCTTTGCGCGCGAAAACGACGGGCTCAACAGCGATCCCGCACAGGCTTTCCCGCATGAAGTGCGCTCGTACTTCGGCAGCGGAACGCAATTGCAGGAGCTTTACATCACGCCGCCGTTGCTGCAGACGCGCGATTGGGACGTGCTCGCCGAAGCCGCCCGCTGGGCGCGCGCAAACGCTGACGTGCTGCGCGATTGTCACTGGATAGGCGGTGCGCCCGATGAACTCGATGTCTACGGCTGGGCCGCATGGACGCCGTCGAAAGCGATCGTCACGCTGCGCAATCCGCACGAACGCGCGAACGATTTCCGGCTCGATCTGAGAGCGCATCTCGAACTGCCTGTGCGCGTTGCGGGGCGTTTCAGCGCGCATCGTCCATTTGCGGATTCGAACCTGAACGTTCCATCCGTCTGGGACGCGGACAGCCCACAGACGATTCACCTCGATCCATTTCAGGTGCTGACGCTCGAACTAACGCCTGTTGGCGGTGTGCGTGCGTAAGCATCTACGGCGTGCTATGACAGCGTCGACGCCAGTTCGATCGGCTTCGCTACCGTCTGGTGCAGATCGAAAATCGTGACCGCGTTATCTCCGCGCCTGAGCCAGGGCGCGGGACAATAGAGCCGCGTTTGCGGGCCGATATTCCAGTATCGGCCAAGATTGTGTCCATTGACCCAGACCACGCCTTTCGTCCATTCGCTCATGTCCAGATAGAGGTCGCACGCGGCATCGAGCGACAACGTCGCGCGGAAGAACAGTCCCGCCTTGTCCGGATTGGAGCAGACAGGACGCAAGTTCTCGATGAACGCAGTGCTCATCGGCAGCAGCACGACTTCCCAGCCGGTCAGCACGTCACTCGATTCCGGCGAATCGCTCAACCTGACGCAATCGACGATGCCCTTGCGGTCGATCATCGCGTGCCCGTAATTCACGCGCCCCATGCCTTCGACAAGGATGTCCAGCACCGCAGCATGCTCTTGCGTTGACGACGGCATTGGCAGCGCGAGCGGCTCGCGACGCACGACATTCAGCGGCAACGCGCGGTCTTCCGGCATGCGCGCGCGAGAGACGCTGCCCACATAGGCGTCGCCGACAAAGACGGACGCATAGTCGTGAACGTCGCCGATGTCGAGCAGGCCGCCTCGATAATGAGCGAGCGTCTTCCGGTATAGCGCGAAGCCGTACGCCTGGCCGTACATGTCGAACGGCTGCGGGTTCACGGTGTGAGAGAGGGGTAGCGCCGACGGCAGGTTGTCCCAGAGTGACGCGTAAGGTTGCGGCATCAGTGGGCGATTCGCGTTCGAACTCATCGTGCCGATTGTCGGGATCGCGGCAGGCACTTCCGGCAAAGGCGTCGAAAGATAGCGCGCGATGATGCCGCGGTACGTCATGTACCGGGCCGTCGCCACGCCTTGCTCGCTAATGGGCGCCGCATAGTCATAGCTCGTGATGTCGGGTTGATAAACGCCCGCGTCGTCGACATTCGCACCCGCATAAAAACCGAAGCTCGTCCCGCCGTGAATCACATACAGGTTGAACGACAGGTTCTTTCGCATCAGTTCTTCGAGCGTGGACGAGAGATCGACATTCGTGCCTTGCAGCACATCGTCGCCCCAGTGCGTGAGCCAGCCCGGATAGACTTCGCCCGCCATCGCAGGCACGCGCGGAAATGCGCTGCGCACCGCTTCGATCTGCGCCGCGTCGCCGTTGCTCAACGCGATTGCGCCATCGACGATAGTGCTCCCGTTCTGCTGAAGTTGAACGAGACCGTCTTCCGTATAGAACGGCCCGTGGATGCCCGCGCGAATCCAAAGCTGCCTGAGCTCTTCGAGGTACGCAGGATTGCTGTCGAACGATCCGAATTCGTTCTCGATCTGGATCATCAGGATCGGGCCGCCGTTTGCCGCCATCAATGGCCGCACGTGCGCAATGAGCGCGTCGAAGTATCGCCCGACGGCCTGCATATAACGCGGATCAGTCGCGGAATCCGTGCGCAACTGGATATCCGGGTAGCGCAACAGCCACGACGCAATGCCGCCGAGATCCCATTCGGCGCACACGTAAGGGCCCGGCCTGAGCAATACCCACATGCCCTCTTCGTGACACAGCCGAATGAATTTCCCGATGTCGCGGTTGCCTGTATGAAAATCGAAGACGCCTTCGCTTGTCTCGTGATAATTCCACATCACGTACAAGGCGATGGTGTTCATCCCCATCGCCTTCGCCATCTGGATGCGATGCCGCCAGTATTCGGCAGGAATCCGCGCGGGGTGCATTTCTCCGCTGCGGATCTGAAACGGCTTGCTGTCCAGCAGGAAACCATCGCCGTTTCTGGCGAAGGCAAACGCATGCGCGCGATTCGCGTGTTGAGCGGCCGACATGTTCGCCGAACTCACCGCGCCTGCCCGTTTCGCATGAATCGCAGCACGAAGCGCACGAGCTTCGGCATCGTCTGCGGCCGCAACAGGCGTGCGTCATAACCCGAGAACCGTCGATCGTTCTCCTGCAGGCACAACATCATCAGTTCACGCACGTCGACCTCCGCACGGGACACCGCCTGCGCGCCGTTCACCGTGAAGTTGTTGTCCTGCTTCTGTTCGTTGCCGTCCGCGTCGATCGAGCGCGCGAGTCCGATCCGCTCCCAGCCGAGAAATGCCCACACCGCAACGACCTTCAGTTCGAAGCAAATCCGCCGCCACCACGACAGGCTTGCGCGATGCCACGCGAGCCAGTTCGCAAACAGCAGGATATGCCGGCACTCTTCCTGCATCACCGGCTCGAACGTGTCGATCAGTTCAGGAGGAAACAGCCCCGAGCGATGCGCTACCTTGAACAGGCCGAACGCGAAAAAGCTGTCGATGCACTCGCTATAGCCCGTCACCAGATAGGCCCATTCGACGTCTTTCGGATACTCATACGGCGCTTCGTTCACCAACGCGATGCCATACGCGGCGACCATGCGCGACAACACTTCCTTATGGCGATTTTCTTCCCACGCATTCAGCGCGAGCGCGTAGCGCATCTCGGGCTCGTCGATGCTGGCGGCATAGGCGGCCATGCGCAGTCTCGCCTTGCCTTCCGTCTGCACGGCGATGTCCCAGATCGGCAGCGCTACGATGCGAGCCAGCGCATCCGGCTCGAGCGTCGGCCAGTGGAGCACCGATGGGCGATAGGGATTGAACGTCTCGCGAAACATCCGGCAGGTCTCGCGCAAATGGACTTCGGACCCCGGCTTGAACGGCCCCGCGACGCGGCTCGTCCACTGCCGCGAGTTGACCTCGGCGGCGTCGATCGTTTCGCGCTCGGGACTGACTTGCGTCATCGCGGGCGCGGTGAAATCCGGGATCAACTGTTCGACTTCGAATGTATCAAGCGTCTGCTCACTCATGTCGGCGTCCACCCCTAACACTAGCGTGACAGCTTACGGCAGGATTCGATCTGCTCGCAGCGAACGGGACGCGGCGTGTCCCGTGCATCACGGCATACGCCGCAACAGCAGCCGGTGCCGCTAGTCCGCTGCGCCCGCCCGGCGCGCGGCTTCCTGCACACCCCGAACGGCTGCTGCGACGATCAACCCGGTGAACACCAACCCGATCAGGCCGAGCAAGACCGCATCGATCCGGCCGAGCGTCGAGGTCGGCACGACGTCGCCGTACCCGATGGTCAGTGCCGTGATCGCGCAGAAATACACGGTTTCGCTCATCGGCGAAGGCGTCCGGTTGGCTGTCTCGACGGGACTGCCGTAGTAGTACATGCCGATCGTCAACAGGACATACAGCACCAGAAGGCCAGCCAGGATCGCCCGCAGGTACCAGAGGGTCCGGCCCATTTCCAGCAGGATCTCGGCTGCCCGCAGGCGGAGCACATCGTCGCTCGCAGCATTTCGCATTGCCTTTACCTCCGGAGGTGCTGGACCGCTTTCGGCATATCCGTGCGTGTCATCGCACCGCGCGCCGGCGCTCGAAAATCAAAAGCATCAGGCACGCGTAGACCGTGACAGCGAGAAAGAGCCCCATGCGCACGGCAAATGCGGTGTAGACATCCTTGCCCGCTACGCTGTCCTGCACCGACTGGCCGAGCAGGATGATCATCGTGACGAGGCTGTTCAGCCAGAAGCCCGGCGAGTAACGCGACGGTTTGATCCGATAAAGCTTGCGTCCCACCAGCAGGCCGAACAGCAGCATCCACAGAAAGAACATCCACAGATGCACGAAGAGCCTGAGTGCAAACCAGAACGCGATCGCAAGCAGGCCGCCCAGCAGCGTCGAGCCGATCAGATCGCGCGCCGCACTGCGTCCCGTCGTGAGGCAACTCTGTCTGCCCAGGCTGACGGACTTCATGATGATGGGCATGTAGCTCGCCGGATCGGACATCGCGAGCAGGTATGCCGGCATCACCACGAGCACGGCGCGCAGCGCAATGCGCGCTGCCTGACGTTTCGGCATCGCCGGCGCGGCAGGCTGTGGCCGTGCGCTCATCGGCTCGGGAAAGAGGCGGTGAGTCACGGCCGAAACCAGCACGGCAAGCAGAAGCCCTTTCACCAGCGCGCCGACGACGGTCACGGCCAACTGGAAGTCAGCCGTCCCCGCTGCTGAGATCATCGTCAGTCCGGCCACGAGGAAGGTTCCGACCAGATTGTTCCCGCCGCTCAGTCCGTAGCGAAAGGCGAGAAAGAGCATGAGCCCGGTGATCAACACGCCAGCGAATGCGTAGTGACGAAGCAGCGGAACAAGCAGCAGGCCGCTGCCCGTCGTCAGCGCGACGACCAGCGCGAAAGCGATGCCGGCCTTGAGCGACAGCGGCCGGTTTTGCGTCGCCAGAAGAAAGACGGCGAACACGGGCGCGACGACGGGAATCGGCAGGTCCAGCGCGAAACTGATTGCGACGCACAGCGCCGTGCCCGTGGCAACGCGCAGCGCACGCCGACCCGGAAGCTGAAGCCTGGTTTCCATAGATGTCGTCAGTAAAGGTACGAGACCCAACTCATCGCGCGCAGAAAGACGCGACCCAGCGGATTGAGCGCATTGCGCTGCTCCGGAAACGCCATCACCTCGGCCTGCCCGCCGACACGGATGTTGTGCAGACGCGCCCGCTCACCCTGATCGAACTCGACGATCACCGGAAATCGTTGCGCGGGACGCAGCCAGTCACGGCTGTTCTGCACGGTGGGCAGACTGCCGGGCGGCGTGCTCTGGCCCACGCTCACGCCGTAGCCGATACTGCGAATCCGCCCTTTGAAGACTTCGCCCGGCAAAGCGTCGAGCGCGATGCCCACAGGCGTGCCCGGCTGCAGATGACCCAGATTGTTCTCCGTCATATCGGCGCTGACCCACACGTCGCGGATCGCGATCAGCGTCATCACCGGGTTGCCCGTCGCGGCGAACTGGCCGACTTCGGCGCGCAGATCCGTGATGACACCGCCCGAGCGTGCCCTGATCCGCGTATTGGCCAGATCGAGTTCGGCCTTTTCCAAGGCGGCGGCCGCGCTGCGCAACTGCGCGTTCTCCGACTCGTGGCCGCCCTGCTGCTCGCGTGCGCGCTCCACTTCGGCTCGCGCTGCGGCAACCTGGCTCTGGGCCTGCTCGTGTGTGGCACGCGCCACTTCGAGGCGTCGAAGGGAAACCGTGCCTTCGTCTTCGCGGTAAAGCCGTTCGAGGCGATCGCTGTCCTGGCGCGCCTTGACCTCGTTCGCGATGGCCGCCCGCAATGACGCGAGCGCCGAATCGATGCCGGCCGTGCTCGCGCCGACCTGACGGCGCGTGGACTCCAGGTCGGCCCGCGCGCGATCGGCGGCGATCCGGTACTGCTCGCTATCGACTTCGAAGAGCACGTCGCCTGCGTTGACTTCCTGGTTGTTGTGGACGAGAACGCGCGTGACCCGGCCCGATACCTCAGCGGCGACGGGCACGACATAGGCCTGCACGCGCGCCTGCTGCGTATAAGGGGTGAAGCGGTCGGCGAGCAGATACCAGATCAGGCTGACGACGATCACGCCGACGACCCACTTCACCGCCTTGCCCGACGGATCGGTGGCGGCCGGTTCCGGCGACGCGGCCGGCGCGGCCCTGGAAGGTTCGGGCGTGTCGCTCATCGGGGCGGACTGACGGACGGGGTGGCGGCGGCCGTCGGCGAACTGGCCTCGTTCAGCAGGTCGCCCCAGTCGGTGCGTTGCTGCATCTGCGCGCGGGTCGCGGCATCGAGGAGCGGCTGCTCCGTGTACCAGCCTCCCCCGAGTGCCTTGTACAAAGCGATCAGACTGCCTACGGCATTGCTGCGGTTGACGATGTAGGCGTCCTGCTGTGCGAACAGCGCGCGTTGCGCATCGAGTACGCGCTGGAAGTCGGAATAACCTTCGCGGTAGATCGTGTTGGCGAGCTTGAGGGAGCGCTGCGCGGCCCCTTGGGCGTCATGCAGGATCGTGTCGCGCTGCAACGCGGCGATCAGCGCGGTGGCGGCATCATCGGCCTCGCGCGCCGCTTCGCGCACGGTGTTCTGATAGGCGAGCGTCAACTGTTGCAGCCGGGCGTCCTGCACACGCACGTTGTTGGTGATCCTGCCATGATCGAACACGTTCCACGTGATGCTCGGGCCCGCCACCACGGCCAGCGTGTTCGGCGAGCCGGTGAGCGAACTCGCGCTCCAGACCAGCGAGCCCAGCAGCGACACGGACGGATAGAGATCGGCCTTCGCCACGCCGATGAGCGCCGACTGCGCGGCCATCTGATACTCGGCGGCGCGAACATCGGGGCGACGCAATAGCAGATCGGCGGGGACATCCTGCAGCACGGCATGATCCACCAGCGGCACCACGCCTTCCTTGCCCGCTTGCACGCCGAGTTCGGGCAGCGGGCCAGGCGGGCGCCCCATCAGCACGGACAGCGCATGACGCGAAAGCACGATCTGGCTTTCGAGGTCGGGGATGCTGCTCAGTGTGCCCAGATATTGCGTCTTCGCCTGCTGAAGATCCAGTTCATCCGTCTCGCCGCTCTTGAAGAGCTTTTGCGCAATGTCGTAGCTGCGCTTTTGCAACTGCGCGTTCTCGCGCGCGATGCGCAGCCGCGCCTCAGCCGTGCGCAGCGTGAAATACGTATCGGCGACCTGCGCGTGCAACAGCACCAGTGCCGCATCGCGGTTGGCTTGCGCGGCGAAAAACGAGGCGTCGGCGGACTCGATCGCGCGGCTGAAGCGCCCCCAAAAGTCGAGCTCCCAGCCGATACTGAAGCCCGCGCCGTACTGCCAGTAAGCCCCGGAACGCGTGTTGAAGCCATCCGAGCGCTTGCGCGCCGAGTAGAGCACGTCGGCATTGGCTTGTTGAACCTGAGGGTAGCGTCCCGCGAGCGCGATGCCGAGCTGGGCGCGTGCCTCGAGGACGCGCAGGCCCGCTATCTGCAGGTCGCCGTTGTTCGCATCGGCTTCGGCAATCAGGCGCTCGAGATTCTGGTCGCCGAAAATTTGCCACCATTGGCGCACGTCAGGCTCTGTTGCCTGCTGCGTGACCTGCTCGATCGACGCGCTGCTCCAGTGTTCGCTCCAGCTTTCGCGCTGCGGATGAAAGTCCGGTCCCACACGGATGCACCCGCTCAGGCAACCCGCCCCAAGCAGTATCGCCATCCCGTATGGGCGCGTGAAAGGCGACACGGCGTCGTCCCGTCGGCGTCAAGGCAGCGTCTGTTGCTGGACCGTCTCGGGGCGCGGCTGATCTTTCACCCATCGCCAGAAAAGCTGATAACCGACCGCGAGCATCACAGGACCGATGAACAGCCCGATCACGCCGCCCGTCACCATGCCGCCCAGCGCGCCGATCAGCACCACGGGCATCGGCACGGCGACGCCTCTGCCCAGCAGCAATGGCTTCAGTACGTTATCGGCGAGACCCGCGACGAACACATAGATCGAGAAGATGACTGTCGCCGTGGTCACGCCCTGGGTGACGATCACGAAGACGATCACGGGAACGGTAATGAGCGTCGCGGGCAATTGCATGATGCCGATCAGCAGCACGGCGAGCGCAAGCAGGCCCGCGCCCGGAATGCCCATGACGATGAACGCGATGCCGATCAGCAACATCTGGATAAACGCGATACCGACCACGCCTTGCGCCACGGCGCGAATGGTGGCCGTGCACAGATCGGTGATCTGGGCGCCGTTCTCAGGTCCGGAGATGCGCGAGGCGATCAGCACCGCGCTGTGGTGGCCTTTCTCGCCATGCGCCATCAGGATGCCAGCCACGATCAGCGCGACGAAGAATACGAGCAATCCCGCACCGAGGCCCGTCACCGTTCCGAGCAGCGCGAGACTGGCCTCCTTGAGTTGGGGTGCGTACTTCTGCGCAAGGCCCGTGAGGTCCGTCGAGGCCTGCAGCCAGATGTCGTACACACGCCGACCAACCAGCGGCCAGCTGGACACCGATTCCGCGGGCGGCGGAATGCGGAAGCTGCCGCTTTTGAAAATGGCCATCGCATGCTCGATCGATTCGGCGATCGCGACACCCAGCAGATAGGTCGGCACGAGGATGACGGCAAACGCGACGAGGACGATCAGCGTGGCGATCAGGCCATCCTTGTTGGCGAATGGACGCCGCAGCATCACTTGAAGCGGATACAGCGTGATCGCAAGGATCAATGCCCAGACCATCAGGTTGAGGAACGGGACGAAGATCCGGAAACAGAAAATGGCGAGCACGGCGACAAGTCCGGCACGGATCAGTACGTCGAGCAGTTCTCTGGACAACACCCGTTGCGTAATCGGTGTGAGCAGCATAACTATTCTCCCGGCAAATCACTTCGAGGATCTGCCGGCGGCAGACCCAGCGCTTGCCGATAACAGTGGTAGCCAGAACAGAACCCTGCCACTGCGCCCGTTCGAATTCTGGATGCATTCGACCTGTCGGCCGGCCCGGCGACTCGTTCGTGCCGAATGCGACTCATTGTCAGGGTGATGTGGGCAGCCCCCGTCCATGGAATTGCGATCCATCGGACGAAACCAGCCCGCACTTGAAGCCGACGTAGACCCAATTTTGGATCTGGCCTGAAATTAATCAATTGGACTTTGGTCCCATATGCGCTCGCGCCATTCTGCCGAACGGGTCAAATGGAATCTTCCCCGCCCCAATCTTGATAGCGATTGAAGAACGCACTGTGTGCCGCCCGATCGTCCGCCAGCAGGTCATGAGCCGGTGCACTCGTATTGAGCGGCTAGTGGTTCGACATCGCGACTGGCGACCTGTACGCGTGTGAGGGCTCAGGCCGCTCATTCGGAGTCGTCGATCGCGCGATGGCGGAGCGGATCATCGCGCGCCTCGCCGCACGGGCGCGGCAATTGATCCAAGCCGTATAACGGCGCTTTGGGTTCCATGCGCGACGCGTAATATCACTGAGATATCCCGCTGCTATTTCAGTGCCTTTCACATCGAGAAAGTATTTTTGAACGCCACTATGCTATAACCGCAATGTGAACCAATGATCTCGAATACGATATGGCGTTTTATTATGTCGAACCCGAAGTCGCTGGCGGCCTCGGCAAGAATACCGTTCTGGATTCAAGCGTTCATCCGCCAGCCGTCCTCGAACTGCATTACCGAATTATCAATTGGCTTGGTGATGTGCTATTGGAGGGCTTTCCGGCGCTCGTCATCACTCGCGAAGCGGCCCATGCATTGAATGCGTTGCCCGCCAGCGGCATGTCATGTCGCGACGTCGAAATAACGGTTAGCGAGTCGTTTGGAGAAATCTATCCGGAGCGTGTATTGCCGGAATTTCTCTGGCTATGCATATCCGGTATCGCGGGTAAAGACGACTTGGGCATTGCCGATGATTCGCGACTCGTCGTATCGGAGCGGGCTTTGAATGCACTGAAAACATTCGGCTTGAATAACGCGCTCATTGAAAATTACGGCCCTTCAGCGTAACCGGACGGAAGCCGCCTGCAGATATTCGCTGGAAGGCCTGCATGAGCGGCTGTGTATCGCCCGTTCGCCGCAGCAATAACACTTGCGATTCGAGTGCCGGCTCGGTCAGTTCCCTGAACACGACCCGCTCGCTGTGAATTTCGCGCAGCGTCTGCGGCACGCGCGCGACGCCCATGCCGGACTCCACCATCGATACGACCGTTTGCCACATACGCGCCTCATGCCCGGACAGCGGACTGAGGCCCGCGCTCACGCATTGCGCGATGATCAGATCGTGATAGTGCGGCGACACCGCGCGCGGAAACAGAATGAACGGGTCCTGCGCGAGCGCGCGCCGATGCGCTCGCGCAAACCGCTCTTGCCAATCGCTGACACCTGCGCCCGGCAACTGTTCACAGCGCATCGCCGCACTGCGCGAGCAACGCATCGACGGCTTTCAGCGCACCGCCGAACCCCGCGTTCGCGAGCGCAGCGCGCACGCGCCGCAACTCAGCTGCGGCGGCTTCATCCGACGAATCGCGCAGCAACGCGGCCATCGCGCGCCCGCGCGCCGCGAACAGTTGCACCCAAGGCAACGGCTCGGCCCGCGTGAAGTCTTCGAGCGCCGCGACGTAACGTATCGCGCGATCGGGATCGCGGGCCGACAGCATCGCGTCGATGGCGTCGCGGTAGAACCACAGGTGGTTGTGCGCGACAGCGCCGCGCGTCAACAGATCGGCGCCCTCGGCAAGCAGCGCCGCCCGCTCGGCGTCGTCATCGACTGCGCGGCTGAGCGCGCTCAGCGTCTTCGGCGCGCTGAACTGCATGCCGACCTCACGGCACATCGCCAGCGACTCGCGCAACACGCGCACCGCTTCTTCCCGCTGCCCGCTTTCGAGCAGCAAACGCCCCTGCACTTCGACGTTCTGCGCCTCGAAGCGGCGCGCGCCCAGCAGGCGGATCAGCCGCATTTCCTGATCGAGGTGCAGTTGCATCGCGCGCGCATCGCCCGCTTCGTAGCTCGCGAAGACGCCGAGCGTCTCGCATAGCATCTGCGCACGCGGCTGCCCGACGAGCGCCGCCTCCCGCGAAGCGGCACCCGTGTCGTCGCGGGCCTCGCGCACCTCGTTCAGATAGATGCGGCTGAAGCCCTTCATCGAACGATTGGCCACTTCGATCTGGCCAAAACCATGCTCGCGGCTCAATTCGACGCAGCGGCTGAAGTGCTCGAAGGCCGTTCGCATGCGTCCTTGCGCGTAAGCCGCATCGGCGATGCCGCCGAGCGCGCGCGCCTCCGCTTCCGGCAAGCCCAGACGTCTTGCATACGCGAGCCCGCGCTCGTGCTCGCTGCGGCAAGCGTCGATGCGGCCAAGCGGAAAGAGAATGTTGCCGCGCAAATGATGAAGCCGCGCGAGGTCGTTCAACCGGTCCTCGCGCTCCGCCGTCTGCTGCGCGGCATCGAGCAGCGCGAGCGCCTCGCTCAACCCTTCGTTCACGCGCAGGCCTTCAGCGAGGCCGAGTTGCGCGACGCACCGGCCCGCGTCGTCGGGCGCGGCATCGGCGGCGAGCCGGTAGGTGGCGATCGACGCCTCGATGTCGCCGAGATCGCGCTGCAACTCGCCCTTGAAGCACATCAGCGCGTGGCGCTCGGGCGCCGTGCGCGCAATCGCGAGGCCCCGCTCGGTGAAGCGCAGCGCCGACTCCGTGAAATGCGACGCATGTTGCGCGACGGCTGCATCGAGGCACGCCTGCGGCGCGCGCTCGTCCTCGGCGCGATCGAGATGCTGCGCGCGCAGCACGGGATCGGTGCCCGCGAACCATTCGGCGGCGCGGCGGTGCAACTCGCGCCGCCGCGCCCGCAGCAGCGTCGAGTACGCGCTTTCCTGAATCAGCGCATGGGCGAACAGATAATCCTCGCCCTCCGGCAAGACGAGCGCATTGGCGACCAGCGTCCCGCAGTCGTAGCCGGGCTCGTCGATCAGCCGCCTGAGCAGCGCGATGCCAAAGCGCTGGCCGATCACGGACGCCGCCTGGAAAGCGAGCCGGTCGCACGGCGCGAGCCGGTCCATGCGCGCGAGCACGAGGCTCTGGATCGACGCCGGCACGGCCTCGCTGCTGCCTTCCTCGGCGTTGTGGAGCAGTTGTTCGAGAAAGAGCGGATTGCCGTCGGCGCGCTCGATGCAGGCGAGCGCGACACGCTGCGTCGCATCGATGAAATTGCCCGCCAGCGTCAACGCTTCGTCACGCCGCAGCGGACCGAGATCGATCGTCGCGAGCGGCGTGTCGCGCAGGCGCGCGCGCCATGCGGCATCGAGCGGATCACCGTCGACGCGCGAAGTCATTACGAGCAGCCCGGCGCCGCCCGCGATGCCTGACGCGAACGCCGCCAGATAGCCGAGCACCTGCAGGTCGGCCCAATGCAGGTCTTCGACGACGATCATGATCGCGCCGCGCCGGCAGGCGTCGGCCGTCAACGCGGCGACGACGGCCTGCGTGCCGCGCTTGCGCGCCGTGTGATCCATTGCGTCGTACAAGGTCCGCCATTCGCCCGTCTGCGGCAGATCGAGCAGGTCGTGCAGGAACACGCGCTGCTCGTCCTTGACGACGCCTGCCGCGACGAGACGGGCAATCGCCGCCTGCCGCTCGCCGCTGTCCGCCGCAGCCGCCAGACCGAGCAGGCTGTCGAGCACCGTGCGCACCGGGTCCTGCCCTTTGCCGACGCCGAAGTCGAGCACGAGTCCGCGATGGACGGCAAAGCCCTGCGTCTGCGCGTAGCGGCGCATCTCCTCGACAAGACGCGTCTTGCCGATGCCCGCGTCGCCGCGCACGTAGACGACGTGCCCGGCGCGCTGTTCGACGCATGCACGGGCGATCCCATGAAACTGTTCGAGTTCGCCCTTGCGTCCGACGAAACGGCTGCGGCTCGCGCGGCCCGGTTCGCGCGCGAGGCTGCGCAGACGCCACACACGTGCGGGCGCATCGATGCCCTTGAAGCGCATGTCGCCCATCGGCTCGCATTCGGCGCCGTCGCCGAGCGCGCGCCGCACGCCATCGGACAGCAGCGTCTGGCCGGCCGCGGCGGCCGCCACCAGCCGCGCGGCGAGATTCACGGAGTCGCCGTGCACGGTGTAGTCCTGCGCGTCGGCGCGGCCGACGGCGCCCGCCACCACCTCGCCGCTCGCAATGCCGATATGCGCCTGCAATGGCCGCGCGCTTTTCGCGCCGAGCTGGGCGAGTGCGTCGTGGATGTCGAGCGCGGCGCGCGCCGCGCGCAGCGGATCGGTTTCGTGCGCGCGCGGCGCGCCGAACAGCGCCATCACGGCGTCGCCGATGTGCTTGTCGATCGTGCCGCCGTACGCGAGCACGATGCCGTCGACGAGCGCCGTAAAGCGGCCGATCAGCTCGCGCAGCTCTTCGGGATCGAGCGTTTGCGACAGTGCGGTGAAGCCGCACAGGTCGGCGAACAGGACGGTGACTTGACGGCGTTCGTCGGCGGGCACGGCGGCGAACGCGGCTGCGGGCGGGCGTGGCGCGCTAGCGGCGGGCGGTTGCGCGCCGCGCGAAGCCGCTGCCGCCGTGTCCGGCTCGACGGGCGCAAGCGGTTCGACGGGCGCAATAGGTGGCTCAATCGGCTTAATGGGCGTAATGGGCTTGACGCGCGAAACGGGCGCATCGGACCCATCGGGCGCATCGGCCGCAAGCGCCGCGATCGCGGCAAGCAGCCGCTTGCGATGCCCGAGCGAGCGCACGCCGAGCTCCTTCAGATCGCCGTCGCTCAGCTCGGGCAGCACCGCGGCGTCGATGTCGTTGTCGGCGAACGCTTGCGCGTATTGCTCGAGCCCCAGTCCGCCCAGCCATTGTTCGATATCGATCGTCATCGCTGAAGGCCGTTCTCCGAAGCACTGCCCGTTGCACAGCAACCCAGGCGGCGCTGCGCCCAGTCTAGTGCAAGTGCTGCGCGTCCGTCACGCGGGCGCCGCCTCCCCGTCCGACAGGTTTGACAGGGCCGAGAACAGCGGCGGATACTGATCCGCGCGGTCTAATCGCCCGGCGTACGGCGGTTTTCCGCGTGTACCGGGAGAGCGCCGTGAAGCCAGGTGCCACAGGTTCTGCCTCCGAATCCGCCACCCGCCTGCGCGCATCGGGCCTGCTCGGGGGGCTGCTCGGCGATCTGACGGCAGGCGCCGTCTCGACGCTCGTCATGCTCTGCTACGCGATGAGCCTCGGCACGATGATCTTCAGCGCCGACCTCGCCCGCTACGCCGAGCTCGGCGTCCCCACTGCCCTTGTCAGCTGCATCGTCACGGCGCTGGTCATCGCGCTGACCAGCTCGATGCGCGTGAACATCGGCGGGCCCGACAGCAACGCGACGGCGTTCCTAGCGGGTGTCGCGGCGGGCGTCGCGAGCAGCGTGCGCGCGGACGGCGGATCGCCGCAAACCCTGTTGCTGACCGTGCTGATCGCCATTGCGCTGTGCTCGGTGCTGACGGGCATCGTGCTGTATGCGATCGGCTCGTCAAGGCGCAGCCGCTCGTTGCAGTTCCTGCCGTATCCCGTCGTCGGCGGGTTTCTGGCGGGCACGGGCTATCTGCTGCTGGCGGGCGCGTTTCGCGTGATGACGGGCGAGTCGCCGCGCTGGCAAAGCCTCGCGCTGCTCGCGCATCTGCACTGGCTCGCATGGACGCCCGCGCTCTTCGTCGGCCTGCTGACGACGCTCCTCACGCGTGGCCGCCAGCACATCGCCGCGCTGCCGCTCGTGCTGGTGTGCGGCGTCGTGCTGTTCTACCTGCTGCTGCATCTGGCCGGGCTGTCGATCGACGACGCCCGCAACATGGGCCTGCTGCTGCCGCGCGTCAAGCTGCACCTGATTCCCGACCTGCGGGTGCCCGCGCCGCTCGCGCACAGCGCCGTCGACTGGCCCGCGATCACCGCGCATCTGCCGGAAACGCTGGTCGTCACGTCCGCGTCGGCGATCACGATCCTGATGAACGCGACGGCCATCGGCGCGGTGACGGGTGAAGACGTCGACCTGAATCGCGAGATGCGGGCCGCGGGTCTCGCCAATATCGCGAGCGGGCTGCTGGGCGGGATGGTCGGCTATCAGTCGTACAACCGCTCGATGCTCAACGCGCGCGCCGGCGCGACGAGCCGCATGGCTGCCGTGTTTGCGGCGCTCGCGTGCCTCGTCGCGCTGACGGCGTTTCCCGATCTGGTGGCGCTCTTTCCCGTGCCCGTGCTGGTCGGGCTGCAACTGTTCCTGGGGCTGCGCCTGCTGCTTCAATGGCTGGTCGGCGCGTATGCAAGGCTGAACTGGTATGAATACGCGCTCGTGCCCGGCATTCTGGCCGTCGTCGTGTTTTACGGCGTGGTCGCGGGGGTGCTCGCGGGTATCGTCGCGGCGTGCGTGATGTTCGCGCTGCTGTATGGCCGTGTCAGTTGCGTGCGCATGGAGTTCGATGCGACGACGCGCACCTCGACCGTCGAGCGCAGCATCGAGGACACCGCGCGGCTGCGAGAACGCGGCGCGCAGGTCTGCGGAATGTGCCTGCAGGGCTTCCTGTTCTTCGGCACCGCGAACTCGCTGTTGCAGCGCGTGCGGGAGCGGCTGAACATGCATGACAAACCGCCCGCGCGCTACATCGTGCTCGACTTCGCGGCGACCAACGGGATGGACGCATCGGTGTCGATTGCCTTCGTCAAGCTCAGGCAGCTATGCGCTTCGTCGGGTGCGGACCTCGTGCTGACGGCGCTGCCCGCGCGCTCGCGCAGCCTGCTCGTGAAAACGGGCACGCTCAATCTGCGGATTCACGAATTCGCGACGCTCGATGCGGGTCTCGAATGGATCGAGGACACGCTGCTCGAAGCGAATACAAGCTCGCGCGATGTGAACGAACAGGACTTCCATGCGACGCTCGCGCCGCATTTCACGGCATCCGCGCTGCAGAAGCTGTCGGCCTGCCTCGACGTGCGCGACCTCGACGCGGGCGCGCCGCTATTCTTGCGCGGCGAGCCCGGCGACGCGCTCTATATCGTCGAACGCGGGCGCGTGGCCGTTTCGCTGCCGCTGCCCGATGGCCGGCTGGTGCGGCTGCGCTCGTTCGGCCCGGGCACGGTGGTCGGCGAAATGGCCGTCTATACGCAGACGCCGCGCAGCGCCGACGTGATCGCCGAGGCGCCCACGCGCGTGCGCCGCCTCGCGCTGCCGACGCTGCTCGCGCTCGAACGGGAAGACCCCGTCACCGCGCAGCAGTTTCACCGCTTTCTGATCAAGGCGATCGCCGCGCGCCTCGCCACGGCTGACGAAGCGCTGCGCGCGGCATATTGATCGCAGTAACCGCGCGGCCCGGCTTGCGCGCAATGCTAGCCCGCCAGTTCCCGATGCAACGCCAGATACTCCTGCGACAGCTTGTGGCGAGGATCGAGATGAATGACGGGCGTTGCGTGCTGATGCGATTCGCGGATCTTGACGGATGATGACAGCCTCGAACCGAGCACGGGCAGCCCTTCGTTCACCAGTTCGTCGACGAGTTGCTGCGGCAGGCTCGCGCGCGGCTGAAACTGGTTGATCACGATGCCTTCGACATGCAGCGCATCGTTGTGATCCTGCTGGATCTCCTTCACGTTATCGAGCAGCGTATAGAGCGCGCGGCGCGAGAAGTCGTCGCAGTCGAACGGAATCAGACAGCGCTCGACGGCGATCAGCGCCGAACGTGTGTAGAAATTCAGCGCGGGCGGCGTGTCGATATAGATCGCGTCGTACATGTCGAGCTCGTTGAGCGCGTCGCGCAGCTTGTAGATCTTGTAGCGCGATTCGAGCTTGCCGTGCAGCGCATCGAGATCGGCATGGGCGGGCATGATGTCGAGATTCTCGAACGGCGTCGGATGAATGAACGACGTCACGTCCACCGGCTTGAAGCTGAACGTCAACGCCGTTTCGAAGAAACTCGCGACGGTCGGGCTGACTTCGTTCGCCCGCGCGCCCAGCAGGTACTGGCTCGAATTTCCTTGCGCATCGAGATCGATGACGAGCGTACGCAAGCCTTCGCTGGCGCTGATGGCGGCCAGATTGCACACGATGGTCGATTTGCCGACACCACCTTTCTGATTGAATACGACGCGCCGCATGTGTCCCCCTCTTCTGGTCCCATGTAACCTGGTTACCGTCAATCCGACTGAAAAACCAGCAGCATACATCAGCCAGATTACCGGGCGACGCGCGGCCATGCATCATGTGTTGCGCGACCGTCGGCGTGCCCCGTTTCAGTGCGCTTTCTTTTCGGCCTCTGCGTGCGTTCGTACGACGCGATTTCATCGCCTAGAATCGATTCAGGCGCATGGCGACCTGCCGCCACGGACGATTCTTTCCCGCCTCCCGCCGCGCACGACGCCGGGCGATGGCATGGCAGGCATCCGCGATGCTGGCTCTGCCTGCGACCTGAGCCGGAGCGGGCGCGATCCCCGGCAGGCAGGCGGCCATGGTTCTGCGGCGGCTGGCCGCTATCCGGCTGCGCCATCTATTGCGCGCGAATTTCTACTCTGGAGGTCACGATGAAAGCAAGCGAAAAAGGCGACCTGCACGCCTTCGTACAAACAGCGGAACAGGCAGGCGACTATGTCTGGGTCATCGCACTCGTCGATTTCGACGCGCGCGAATTGAAACGCGCGATCGTATCCGACGAGACATACACGACCCGCGCCGCCGCGAAGGATGCAGGCGACGCCCGCCTGAAAGCGCTCGAACAGGACCGTCACGCACCCGCGTAGCCGTCCCCGCCCAATGGCGAAGACCGGCCAGGCGCCGCGCAAGGAGCATCCCATGGCCAGCAAGAAGGACAAGTCTGGATCGCCTGTTGGCGTGTCGGTCGAAGCGGGCAGCTATCGGGTCACACGGCCCGATGGCGCTGCCGCCGTCATCGATCTGATCAGACAGCATGAGATTCAGATCATCGATCTGAAGTTCACCGATCTGCCGGGACTCTGGCAGCACTTCTCGATTACCCTGCCCGAAGTCCACGACGATCTGTTCGAAGCCGGCATCGGCTTCGACGGCTCGTCGATTCGCGGCTTCCAGGAGATTCACGAATCCGACATGCTGCTGCGGCCCGATCCGTCGACGGCATTCGTCGATCCCGTTTGCGACAATCCGACGCTGTCGATGATCTGCGACGTCGTGGACCCGGTGCTCAGACAGCCGTATTCGCGTGACCCGCGCTACGTCGCGAAGAAGGCGGAGAACTATCTGCGTCAGACGGGCATCGCGACGACCTGCTTTTTCGGCCCGGAGCTGGAGTTCTTCATCTTCGATTCGATCCGCTTCGGGCAGGACCAGCACAGCGGCTATTACTACGTCGAATCGGCGGAAGGCGACTGGAACACGGGCCGCGACGAAGGCGCATACGGCGGCGGCAACCTCGGCTACAAGCCGCGCTACAAGGAAGGCTACTTTCCCGCGCCGCCGCATGACACGCTGCAGGACATCCGCAGCGACATCGTGCTGACGCTGCAGCAGGTGGGCGTGCAGATCGAAGTGCATCACCACGAAGTCGCGACGGCGGGACAGAACGAGATCGACATGCGTTTTGCGACGCTCACGCGCATGGCCGACAACGTGATGATCTACAAGTACGTCTGCAAGAACATTGCGCGGCGCTACGGCAAGGTGGCGACGTTCATGCCGAAGCCGCTGTTCGCCGACAACGCCAGCGGCATGCATTGCCACCAGAGCCTGTGGCGCGACGACACAAACCTCTTCTACGACGCGCATGGCTGGGCGCTGACGTCAGAGCTATGCCGCTGGTATATCGGCGGACTGCTGCAGCACGCACCCGCGCTGATGGCCTTCTGCGCGCCGACGACGAACTCGTACAAGCGCCTCGTGCCCGGCTATGAAGCGCCCGTCAATCTCGCGATGTCGCAGCGCAACCGCTCGGCGGCCGCGCGCATTCCGATGTACTCGGATTCGCCGAATGCACGGCGCGTGGAGTTCCGCTGCCCCGACCCATCGGCGAACGCCTACCTCGCGTTTGCCGCGATGCTGATGGCGGGGCTCGACGGCATCGAGAACAAGATGGACCCAGGCGAGCCGCTCGACCGCAATATCTACGACCTGCCGCCCGAGGAAGCGCGCAAGGTCCGGCAGGTGCCGGGTTCGCTCGACGCATCGCTCGCCGCGCTCGAGACCGATCACGCGTTTCTGCGCAAGGGCGATGTCTTCACCGACGATGTGATCGAAACGTGGCTCACGTACAAGCGCGCGCATGATCTCGACAGCATCCGGCTGCGGCCGCATCCGTGGGAGTTTTATCTGTATTTCGACGTGTAGCGCGCAATGGGAGCGGCCAGCGACGCACATTCGACGCACATTCGACGCATTAGGCATCGCATGTCCCTGCTCGCCTTCTGCATTCGCATTACGCTCGCCGCCTACGTGATCGCACTCGTCGCGCTTTATTTCATGCAGGACCGCATGCTGCTGCCTTCGGCGCTTCACATGCGCGCGCCGCCGACGGGACACCACGCGGGCTTCGACGTTGCGCCGTGGCAAGCCAACGGCCACTACGCGGGCTATGTCGTCACACCCGCCGCCCGGATGCCGCGCGGCACCTTCATCGTTTTTCACGGCAACGCGGAAACCGCCGAGAACAAGCTGCCCGTCGCCGAGGTGTTCATGCGCGCGGGTTATCGCGTCGTGATGGCCGAGTATCCGGGTCAAGGAAACCGTCCTGGCGAGCGCACGATGAAGGCCGCGTTGTCGGCATCGCGAGAAGCGCTCGATGCCGCCTGCGCGCAATGGGGCGCGCCCGTCTGGCTGGTGGGAGAATCGCTGGGCGCGGGCATGGCTGCGCAGATCGTTCGAGGCAATGAATCGAAGGTGGCGGGCGCGGTGCTCATCACGCCATGGGATTCGCTCGCCAGCGTCGCCGCGGGAAAGCTGCCGCTATTTCCCGTGCGCTGGATGCTGCACGACCCGTTCGATTCCATCGCCGCGCTCGCGCGCTATCGCGGGCCCCTTGTCGTGATCGGCGCGCAGCAGGACGCGCTGATCCCCGTCGCACACGCGCAACGCCTCGCGAGCGCTCGTGCGGGCACGCATCTGATGCTGCTGCCGGACGCGAACCACGACACCTGGTTCGATGCGATGACAACCGGGCGCTGGCAACAGGTGCTTGACTGGTTAGTTGCGAACCAGCCGGGCTGAACGTCGCGCACGTTGCGCGCAACGACGTCATCAATCGCTACGTCTTGCCAGCAGCTCATTGCGGATCAACGCGTGCAGGTCTTCAGCGCTTGGCTGCGTACCCCAACGGCTCGCGCCCGCCACCGACGCAATCGCAAACCACGAGTGCGGCGGGAACCACTCCTGCACCAGCACGCCATCGTGTCGCAGACACAGTTGTCCCGTCAGTTCGCTGTATTCGGCGGACATCGTCTTGCCGTTCGCCTGCACGGTCACGCACGTGCCCTTCGACGAAGGCTGCGCCTCGACGCTGACGCCGTCCTCCTCATGCAGAGGTTCGTATGATGCAGCCATAATCAACAGCGTCCTGCAAGCGTGCTTCTATGGAAACGTCCGTACATCGTCCATGCGAATGTTGCTTTCATCTGGCACCCCCAGCTTCGGATATGGGAAGGGACTATATGCAAATCGCAGTCGTGAAGTGTGTGCGTATGTAAGCAAACGTGAACTACGTCGCGCCGTGCCCGATGCGACGGGGCAAAGTGTAACGTCGGTGCTTATTTCACTTGCAGCGTATGCGCCGTTACAACAGTTCTGAACAGGCACGCCGCAACGTTCCCGTGATGAAAACGGTGCGCGCACGATCGTCTATTCAGATATCGGGGTAATGCATTCCTGCGCGGACCATGCTCTTTTTCATCGAACGATGACGCTCTCGCGAGCCCGCCTTGCTCTGCCCATGCGCCGCGATGCGTTGTCACAGCGAGGTAACACAGTTGGGAATATCGTGTTGCCCGGAATGAGCTTTCCTCCGCGTTCCTTACCAGCGCCGACGCGCCCGCCGCGCTGCGTTTTTCTGCGTCGTGCTCCATCCAACGCGAGATCGAAACATGTCGAAGAAGAACACCCACGCGTTATCCGCGAATCGTCGCACCGGCTATTGTTGACTTGGTTTTTTATCCAAATTGCCAGTGGTGATGTTGCTGTGTGGTCCTTCGAACGCTATGGGAAAGTGGGGGCAACCGGTGGGCAAAGTTCGGGAAACCGAGCGCCCTATTCGGTTATCCGACCTTGTCCACCGGTTGCCCGCACGCGGTTGCCGCAAGGCAACTTTTCCACAGCAATCCCGTCCCCAGAGTTCGGGCGCATACAGCCATCTCGCCAATCCATGCATTGCCACCGGGAAACAATACGTCCATGGTCACGAAAACCTCGCAAGACTCCGCGTCGTTGGCATCACGCCGTGGCTTTCTCAAACTGGCTGGCGCTTCGGGCATCACCACAGCGGCGAACGCAATAAGTCTGTCGGCCAGGGCCGCATCATCAGTGCGCGACGGCACGCCCGAACAGATCCACCTCACGTGGGGTACGGATCCAGCAAGCGAAATCATCGTAAGTTGGGCGTCGCTCACGCAGGCCATCAAACCACGGGTTCGTCTTCGGACACACGAAGGTCTTGAGCATCTGGTACACGCGGTGCAGCGCACTTATACCGACGGCCTGAGCGGCGAGATCGTCTGCACCTACCACGCTCGTTTAAGTGACTTACGTCCCGACACGACATATCAGTACGAAGTCACGGCCGACAATGATAGCAATGCCAGCCAGCCGTTCAGCGCGATGTTTCGCACTGCTGCGCGCGGCCGTCACAAATTCCGCTTCACGAGCTATGGCGATCTCGCGACGCCCAACGTAGGTTGGGTTTTGTCTTCGCTGCAAAGCCGTTACGCCGTTCAAGCCGTCGAACGCTTCGAGCCACTCTTTCATCTACTCAACGGCGACCTATGCTATGCGAACTTGAACCCTACGCAACAGCCGGAGGTTTGGCGGGACTTTGGCAATAATGTGCAGGCATCCGCAACGAATCGTCCGTGGATGCCCTGCCCTGGCAATCACGAGATCGAATTCAACAACGGCAAGCAAGGCTTTGACTCCTACCTTACGCGCTACATGCTGCCCGACAACGGCACACGTTTTGCAGGGCATTGGTATAGTTTCCGCGTGAGCTCTGTGTTGTTCATCTCGCTCGATGCGGACGACGTTATTTACCAGGATTCGGCCGCCTTCGTTGCTGGACCATCGGCGCTGACGCCGGCCGCGAGCACCGGCAATTCCCCGATCGAACCGGGAACCTCATTCTATGTGCGCGGCTACAGCCAAGGAGAGCAGACGCGCTGGCTCGAACGCACGCTGCGCGAAGCCTCGCGTGACGGAGGCGTCGAATGGATTGTGGTGCAGATGCACCAGGACGCGCTCAGTTCGTCGAAGACGGGCAACGGCTCTGACAAGGGCATCCGCGAGGCGTGGCTGCCGCTGTTTGACCAATACGGCGTCGATCTCGTGCTGTGCGGCCACGATCACGACTATGAGCGCAGCCATCCTGTGCGTGGCTGCAATCATTACGCCGGCCGGGATGCGGCTACCGGCGACCGCGTCGATACCCTTCAACCACGGCCTGTGGTGACGTCGCATCGCGCCAATGATCCCGTCGACACGTCACGCGGCACCGTGCACCTGATTCTCGGCGGCGGCGGCACTAGCGCACCACTCGATGTCTACGGCATTGATACGGGTACGGGCCTGCCGCAGGCAATGGTCTTCACTAAGCCCAACCGCCCCGTCGCAAGCGCGACAGGAGGCACATTCGTCCGGCCCGCGCCTGACGCAGTCGAAGACGCGATCTGGTCCGCCCGGCGGGATACCGAGACGGGCTATGGCATCGCAGTGTTCGATGTTGATCCGGGCGAACGCGGCGGCCGTACATCTATCACGATGAACTATTATCATGCGCCCGGTGCGGATCAGAAAGCGACTGCGGATTACGAACTGTTTGAGACTATTGTATTTGAGAAGCCCTGCCGTGATTGATTGTTCGATCGGTCACGGTTTGAACGCGATCGAGCGCAACCTGTCATCTTCGCACTGGCTGCGCTCGGCAGAATCACTCACTTTTTCCTTTCGTCAGGTCCGGAGCAACCTAGTCAATGTGAAACACGTTATCCATCATTGCCCAATGCTCGCCCTGTTTTCGCGACTCAAGGGGCACTTGACATGGGTCGGTCAATTTCCACCACCTTTGCGTTTCGGGATCGGCCGCGATCGCAGCCATATCCGCCTCGAAGTCTGCCCCGACGTATTCCCAGTATCCGAAAAGAAGATTTTCCGGCTCCTTGAGAAATATCGAGTAATTGGTGACATTTGAACGCTGGAGCCGCTCGACAATCGCTGGCCACGGAGCCGCGTGCAGCGCCTTGTACTCGTCGATCTTCTCGGGCTTGATGTGGATGACCATTCCCATTCGTTGCATTAAGTGTTCTCCGTGTTTCGCTTGCGCACCCGAGAGGCGATCTGTCGGATGTGCAATTTTTCATGCTTAGGCTGCAGCCTTCGTAGCGGCGTATTCGTCGCCAACCATCATCTTGACTACTGATTCGCCGTCGGTTTCGCTCACCCGCTTTTCGCCCACGGCCTCGCCGCGTCGAAGAACAAAGATGCGATCCGACACACTGAAAATGTCGAGCAGATTGTGCGAGATCAGAATGACCGAGACGCCTTTTTTCTTCAGCCCAAGGATCAGTTCCATCACCTTTCGCTGCTCTGGCACGCCCAAAGCGGCCGTGGGCTCGTCCATGATCAGGACCCGCGCATTCCAGTAAATTGCACGTCCGATTGCGATAGCCTGACGCTGCCCGCCAGAGAGCATCTTGACCGGACCGTGGATTTTCTTCTCGGGAATGATGATGTCGAGTTGGTCCAACACCTCGCGCGCGACGCCAGCCATGCGCGGGCGGTCGATGGTACTGATGCCGAAGCGACGGTTCACCGGCTCACGTCCCAGAAAGATGTTGCTGCCCACGTCGAGGTTGTCAGCAAGCGCAAGATCCTGGTAGATCGTTTCAATGCCTCTCGCACGAGCGTCGTGAGGGTCACGCATGTCGAGAGGTTGACCATCGAAAAGCACCTCGCCTTCGCTCGGTTGATAAACGCCCGAGATGATCTTGATCAGCGTCGACTTGCCGGCGCCGTTGTCACCACACAATGCGACGACCTCGCCGGGGTACACCTTCATCGACACTTTCTTGAGCGCCTCGACGCCTCCGAAGCGAATTGATACGTTACGCACTTCAAGTAGCGGCTGGTTCATGATTAGACTCCGAGACGTTCCTTGTACTGGTCGATCAGCACCGACACGATGATGACAACGCCAACCGCAATGAACTGCCAGAACGCATCGACGTTAATGAATACGAGACCAAACTCGATCACAGCGATGATCAGAGCGCCGATCAACGTGCCGATCAGGTTGCCGGTACCGCCAAACAGGCTTGCGCCTCCGATGACGACTGCGGCGATGGAGTTGAGCAGCATCGGTTCGCCAGCCGTGGCCGATCCGGCAGAGAATCGAGCCGTATAGACGATGCCGCCGACTGCAGCGAACGCTGCCGCGAGCATGTAGATCACGATCTTGTGGCGACGTACGTTAATGCCTGCTCTGGCGGCAGACTGCTCATTACCACCTACCGCATAGGTATATTGGCCAAAGCGGGTGCGCGACAGGATGAAGTGCATGGCGGCCAGCAGTACCACCGTGACAATGACGGGATTCCACCCGGAGCCGAGCCATTGCAGTCCCGGGTTATCCACCGAGACAGTCATGCCGCTGCCTGCAGCGAGGAAGCCGGCACCACGGGCAATACCGTACATCCCGAGCGTCCCGATAAATGCGGGAACACGATATCGCGCAACGAGCGTACCGTTGATAGCGCCTGGAATGACTGATACAGCAATAGTCAGCGGCACGGAGAGGCCAAGCGCCCACGGCGATGAACCTCCGAGCAAAGTGAACTGGGCTGCGCACACCGCCGCAAGGCCCATGACAAACCCCACGGACAGATCAATGCCGGCAGTGATGATCACGAACGTCTGACCAATCGCGAGAAGCATCGGTGCACTTGCCGCAAGTGCTATCGACTGCAGGTTATAGGCATTGAAAACGAAGGAGCGCTGCTGAATTACCTGCGACCAGATTTCAAAGAAGAGGCACAACACCGCCAGAAATAGCCAGGGCCAAAAACGGCCGATCAGGGCCTTGTAGTCGATCGTCCTGGGAGCCCGCGATATGCCAGTCGCTCGTGGCTGACCGGAAAGTGAGGTGGCTTTTTGCATTGCAATGTCTCCAGATAGCTCCGCAAATCACAACGGCGGTTTCGAGCCGCCGCCGGCACAAATCAGTTGGAGTAGATGTATTGCTTGACGTCAGCGTTGTCGATGTTGGACTTGTCCATCACGACGAAACCTGTGCTTTTCTCCGTCGGAACCGGCTTGCCGCGGATTGCGTCGACTGCATATTTGACGCCGTAGTAACCCATGTCGGCTGGGCGTTGGGCAATCGCATAGTCGACC
The DNA here is from genome assembly GCF_017814945.1 of Paraburkholderia sp. LEh10. Classification (GTDB taxonomy): domain Bacteria; phylum Pseudomonadota; class Gammaproteobacteria; order Burkholderiales; family Burkholderiaceae; genus Paraburkholderia. The sequence goes on along the minus strand of NZ_JAGIPX010000025.1, from coordinate 36,913 downwards.
AGGCCACTCTTGATATCCTTATCGATACCCGGGACGGCATCGAAAACGATCAGCTTGACCTTGCCGCTTTTTCCGGCCATGTGGATCGCCTGCGCCACGCCTTTGCCGGAGAAGGTATTGGTGCCGAATACGCCGGATAGACCCGGCTCACGCGCCATCGCACCCGATACATCCGAAACAGCCTTGTTCGCGTCGTCTTCGCTATACAGCGTCGGCAGCACCTTGATGTTCGGATGCTTCTTCATTTCTTCCTGGAAGCCCTGCACCCGCGCATCGGTACTCGAGACGCCCGGTTTGAGGCTTTCGCAGAAGACGATGCCCTTTTCGCCGATCGCCTTGGCGAGCGTTCGTGCGGCAATACGTCCGCCTTCCTTGTTGTCAGACGCTACGAACGAAAGCGGGAAGTCCGCGTTTCCGCTGCCCGTCTGATACCGCCCGGTGCCGATATACGTATCCACAGTGATGACCTTGATTCCCGCATTCTTTGCTTCCGTCAGCGGCTCAATCAGTTGCTGCGCGTCGACGGGAGAAACCAGGATCGCATCGGGACGCTTGGCAATGAATGCCTTGAGGATCGGCACCTGCTCCGTCGTGTTCCAGCTTTTCGGAAGCTGGAAAAGCAGCTGGGCCTTGTCCTCCGCCGCCGCCTTCTGGGCACCGTGGTACATCGTGAAATAGAACGGATCGACCACCCCGGGCAACAGGGCCACGACCGGATGATCCTTGTCCGCGTGCGCTGCAGGTGCGGCCAGCGCCGAGAGCATAAGCGCGCCCACGACTGCACTGATCACACGACGGCGTGTGCGCACGGGGCGCGTTGTGCACAGCGGCTTCTTCAAGCTGTTCATGTCTGTCTCCTGTCTCTTTCCGGGTTTGAAAACTCAAGTGCCTGCGGGCTCGCGGCGAAACGTTTAGCGAAACGTTTCGTTGAATCTAAGACCTCTTTTCCGCAAAGTCAATTAACCTCGGGTAAACATGGGCAAATGAGATTCGAAATGCCCTAGATGGCCGTTTAATCTGCGGCTACTTGGTGGAAACCCGGATGTATCTATCGATCCATGCTTGCTATAAATCCCCTCAGCGAAACGTTTCGCTAATCGTTTCGCCCGCTAACGAAATTGACGGAGACAGAACTCATGTACACGAGACAGGCGATGCATGAACTGGGTATCAGCGACAAGTTGGCCAGCGCGCAACTGAAGGAACTCGACGAAAAAGGATTTTTCGTCGTCGAAGATGTGCTGAGCCCGGACGAGTGCCGCTCGATGGCCCGCGAATTTGAGCGGCTCCATGAAGCCGAGCGCCTCACGGGTGGACATGAAGTTCACGTCGAGCCCGGTGCGCGGCGCGTGTCGAACATCTTCAACAAGACGTCAGTGTTCGACAGGTGCCTCGAACTGCAGCCGGTGCTGGCCACAGCCCACAAGCTGCTGGGGGAGATCAAGGTGCATGGCGCCAATCTCCGCGATCCGGTGAAGGGGTTCGGTCACCAGCAATTGCACGTCGACGTGCCGAAGTGCTTCGAAGATGACTGGTGGGTGGTGAATGCGGTCATCCTGTTTGACGACATGACGCTGGACAATGGCCCGACGCGGGTGGTGCCCGGTTCGCACAAATGGGCACCGATTAACGTGCCTGTTGTAAACCAGGGCGACTGGGAACCCGGCCCCATTTCCGAAGAAGACCGCAAACGGATTCCCGCTGATCTGGACGCACCGTACCCGGGCGAGGTCTATCTGACTGGTCGGGCTGGCACCGTCTTCATCATGAACGCGTCGGGCTGGCACAGCGGCACACTCAAAAAGAACGACGCATACCGTCGGGTACTGCATCTCACGTATACTCGGCGTGACCTCCCGCAGCAGCTCGTCCAGATCGACCATCTCACCCCGGAAATGTACGAGCGGATGTCACCTGCACAGCGCTTTCTGCTCGAAATCGAGCCGCCCCGCACGCCGGACGGCATCTTGCGGCAGCCGAAGCGCGAGCATGCGGGATGGTGGAACTGAACGGGTAGGAAGCTCGGGGCACAACTGCGTGGCAGGAAAATCATGGCAACAATGAAGGATGTCGCACGTCTTGCGGACGTAAGTCTGGCTACCGTCTCGGCGGTCCTGTCGGGATCGACCTACGTGAGTCCAGACCTCACGGAGCGCGTGCGCGTCGCTGTCAAGGCGTTGGGTTACGCTCCGAACACAGTCGCGAGCAGCCTGAAAAAAGGCACCACCAAGCTATTGGGCCTGGTCGTCCCGGACATCACAAATCCATTCTTCACCGAGTTCGTGCATTCCATTCAGAAGCGCGCTCACGCCCAAGGCTACTCCCTTCTGTTATTTGACAGCGATCGGGATCTTGAACAGGAGCGTGCCTATCTGCGCATGCTCCGCGCCCATCTGGCCGTCGGCACGATCCTCTGTGCGTCGGCACCCGAAGAAGCCTACGACAAGGTTCGTTCGGAGATCGGAATCATGCCCGTTGTAACGGTTGACCACGTGGTCTGCCCCAACGAATGGGATTCAGTTGCTCTCGATAACGTTGCCGCAGCACGCCTTGCAGTACAGCACATTCTGGAATTTGGCCATCGGCGCGTCGCAATCATCTCCGGTCCGCAGAACCTGCTGCCCGGTCGAGATCGCTTGCGCGGCTTCACCCAGGCGATCGCAGCCGCGAATCTGCCGGTCAATCCCGACTACGTGCGACAGGGCGCATTCGGTGAGCAAGACGCCCATACCGCAGCGCTTGAGCTAATGAGTCTCCCTGAGCCGCCGTCAGCTATCTTCGTAGCCAATAACCAGATGCTGATTGGCACGATGCGGGCATTGGCGGAAAAGCGTTTCACGTGTCCTACGGACGTATCAGTCACCGCGATCGACGATTTCCCATGGGCGAACGCTTTCTCTCCCGCGCTGACCACAGTACGGCAGCCCGTTGACGCGATGGCCGAAGCGGCGCTCAACATGCTGCTCGAGCGCATCAGGGGAGACGAGCGAAGCCCTCGGCATATGGTCTTTCCGCCGGAACTGGTCGTGCGTCAATCGTGCAGCAGTCCGGCGGCGGTCGGCAAGACGGAAAGCCAGCGGATTGCAAGCGCGACGGCACGCGACAGTTCCGGCAAAAAGTCGCGCGTGAAGAAAACGGATATAGCGGGAACGGAAGAAAACATCGATCTTCCGACGGCTGCCCGCATCACATTGCGGCCTGGCACTCTAGGCAAAACTGACGGCTGACATTGATCATCGCATTACACATGCGATGATCAACATTATTAGGATTCCAGATTGACAACGTCGTCATTAATTCTCGTCGTCAATGCGGGTCAGGCACGACCTGGCGTTCGATGCGCTGGTGTACGTGCGTCATCTACCACATCTCGCCAGGTAAGAACGTTGTGTGCAAGTTCTCCGGCATGGCGACAGAGGCGCCTCCGGGTTATGCCGCCTTGTCCTCCTTTGGAAAACCGGGCGGCGATCTTTGTAGAAACAGCCCACTCATTTTACCGGCTGCGAGATCACGCCTGCGCGGGTGAGACTGGAATCAGCGGGCAGCGTGTTATCCGCAGCCCGCCGGTTAATGATCAAGAGCACTTGCATTGCGCTCGGCGCGGCGAATCGATTGCGAAGGAGACAAAATGGAAATCCAGAAACGACTGTTCCGGCCAGCAAATGGTGGTACTTTTCCCAGCCCGATCGGCTTCGGAGGCGCGCCTTTGGGCAACCTCTTTTCAGTCGTGCCCGACCAGCTTGCTGAGGATACGATACGGGCCGCGTGGGAAAATGGAGTCAGATATTTCGACACGGCACCTTTCTATGGCACCGGCCTGTCGGAGCGGCGCCTGGGGCAGATACTCCGCGACATGCCGCGTGATGACTTCATTCTGTCGACGAAAGTCGGCAGGCGGCTCATCCGTGATGAGTCAGTGCCGTCGATGCAGCATGGCTACGTCAATGGCCTGCCTTTTCGCGTCGAATACGACTACTCGTTCGACGGTGCGTACCGATCCATTGAGGATAGCTTGAAGCGCTTGGGCGTTGACCGGATCGACGTGATTTTCATCCACGATATAGCCGAAGACACGCACGGCCCCGATTGGGAGAGGCAGTACCGCACCGCTATCAACGGGGCAGCCCGGGCGCTATCCGACATGCGCGCACAAGGCATGATTCAGTCGTGGGGCCTGGGCGTCAACCGGGTTGAACCGTGTGTCAGTGCTCTGGCTGACTCGGACCCCGACATCTTCCTGCTCGCGGGGCGTTACACCTTGCTGGATACAACGGCCCTGAAGAGCCTGATTCCTGCGTGTATCCAGTGCGACGCGAAGCTGGTGATCGGCGGCCCCTATAACTCCGGCCTTCTTGCTGGAGGCACGACGTTCGAATACAACACCGCACCGGGAGAAATGGTCGAGAAGGCATCCCGGATGGCAGCGCGCTGCGCTGAGTTTGGCGTGAGCCTCAAGGCCGCAGCATTGCAATTCTGCAGCGCCCCTGAGCCTGTTTGCGCGGTAATCGCAGGGGCACGAAATTCTGACGAGGTTCATGAGAATGTGAAACAGATGTCCGTGCGCATCCCACCAGGCCTTTGGCAGGCGTTGAAACACGATGGCCTGATTCCGGAGCACGCGCCCGAACCCACGCCGCGATAGACGCCTCGGCGCGCCCCTCACTACACGAATCAGACGATCGGAGACAGTATGGAAACTTCAACAGCGGACGCAGATGTCACCGTGCGACTGCATCCTGATGACGATGTGATCATCGCGCGACAGCAGCTTGTGGGTGGCACAAAGGTGGACGGTGGCCGCGTAACCGTCCGGGGGCTGGTCGCCCCTGGCCACAAGGTCGCCTCACGTGCCATCCAGCAAGGCGAGCCGGTTCGACGGTACGGGCAGATCATCGGCTTTGCCTCGTGCGACATCGCTTGCGGTGACCACGTCCACACGCATAACCTGTCGATGGGCAGCTTCGACCGTGACTATGCGTTTGGAAAAGACGCGAAGCCAGCGCCCGTCGCGAGCCGCGCAAGCTTCATGGGCATCGTCCGTCCTGATGGACGCGTCGCGACGCGCAACTACATCGGCATTCTCACGTCCGTGAACTGCTCTGCGACGGTTGCACGTGCCATTGCGGATCACTTCAAACCCGCATTGCTACGCGACTATCCGAACGTGGATGGAGTCGTTGCACTCACGCATGGCCAGGGTTGCGCGATCGACTCACAAGGCGAAGGCCTGGCACTGATCCGTCGAACACTCGGTGGATACGCACGACATCCTAATTTTGCGGCTGTGCTCATCGTCGGACTCGGGTGCGAGACCAATCAGATTGGTGGCCTACTCGAAAGTCAGGGGCTGGAGGCGGGCAACGCGCTGAAGGTCATGACCATTCAGGCCACGGGAGGCACGTCACGCACAGTGGCGGCTGGCATCGAGGCGGTGCAGACGATGCTGCCGGAGGCCAATCGAGTGAAGCGGGAGGCAGTCGACGCAAGCAATCTCGTGGTCGGTTTGCAGTGCGGCGGGTCCGACGGCTATTCGGGTATCTCGGCGAATCCAGCGCTTGGTGCTGCAGTCGACCGTCTTGTTGCCCACGGCGGCATTGCCATTCTGTCCGAGACACCGGAAATATACGGCGCCGAGCACCTGCTCACCCGCCGCGCTATTTCACGCGAGGTCGGAGAAAAGCTGATCGAGCGCATTCACTGGTGGGAAGAATATTGTGCGCGCATGGGCGCAGACCTGAACAACAACCCGTCGGCGGGTAATAAGGCAGGTGGCCTGACGACGATCCTCGAGAAGTCGCTGGGCGCTGTCGCCAAGGGCGGTACGACGAACCTGGTTGACGTGTATCGCTATGCAGAGCCGGTATCCGCACACGGTCTGGTCTTCATGGACACCCCGGGCTATGACCCCGTCTCGGCAACGGGCCAGGTAGCAGGCGGAGCCAACCTGATCTGCTTTACAACGGGGCGCGGCTCCGCGTACGGCTGCGCCCCTTCGCCCTCGTTGAAACTGAGCACCAATAGCGAACTATGGCGCAGACAGCAAGAGGATATCGACCTGAACTGCGGAGAGATCCTCGACGGAACGAAGAGCGTCGACGAAATGGGCCAGCAGATTTTCGAACTCATGCTGGCAGCCGCATCGGGTACGCGATCAAAGAGCGAACTTCACGGCTACGGACAAAATGAGTTCGTACCCTGGCAGATCGGCGCGATCACCTGACCTTCACACAGAGAACATCATGAATACATCAACCCAGTCCAACTGGCTGCCGTCTGATCTGGATTCAGCGCTCCTCGTGGGCCGCTTATGGCGACATACCGAAGCGGGCGAAGGCCCATGCGTGATCGCTGTCCGTAAGGGAGAAGTCTTCGATATCACTGCGTCCGCACCGACGATGGCGGACCTGCTCGATCGCGACGACCGCGTGCAAATCGCCAGTGAGGGGCGGGGGGAAGCTCTGGGGCCTGTCAAAGAACTCCTGATGCAGACCCACGCGGCCCATGCCTCCGGCAAACAATATATCCTCGCACCATGTGACCTGCAGGCTGTCAAGGCATGTGGGGTCACCTTCGCCGTCAGTCTCATTGAACGCGTGATCGAGGAAGAGGCCGGAGGCGACCGCGACAAAGCGGCTAGTGTGCGAGAAAACATCACCGCACTGATCGGCACCGACCTGTCAAAAATCCGCCCGGGCTCTGATGCCGCGGCAAGACTGAAGGAAGAGCTGTTACGCCGTGGCGCGTGGTCGCAATACATGGAAGTCGGCCTTGGTCCGGACGCCGAGGTCTTCACCAAGTCGCAACCTATGTCGGCCGTCGGCTTCGGCGCCCCCATCGGACTATTGCCTTCGTCGGCCTGGAACAACCCGGAGCCTGAAATCGTTTTGGCCGTCGACAGTAACGGCGAGCCGGTCGGCGCCACGCTTGGTAACGACGTAAACCTGCGCGATATCGAAGGACGCTCCGCGTTACTGCTTGGTAAGTGCAAGGACAACAACGCCTCCTGCGCGATCGGCCCATTCATCCGCCTCTTCGATGGCGACTTCACTCTCGACACCGTTCGACAGACGAGCGTGTCTCTGCGCGTGGAAGGCGCTGATGATGGTTTCGTGCTGGAAGGTGTGAGTCACATGAGTCAGATCAGCCGCGACCCGGCAGATCTCGTCGCGCAAACCCATGGCGATCACCACCAGTATCCAGATGGATTCATGCTCTTTCTCGGCACGATGTTTTCGCCAATCATGGATCGTGATGCCCCGGGATCGGGCTTTACCCACCACCTCGGTGACCTCGTGACAATCTCGGCTCCGCCCCTTGGTGCGCTAGTCAACACCGTCGGTTTATGCACGGAAATCGCTCCGTGGACCTTCGGTGTTCGTGCGCTGTATCGCAATCTCAGCAGCCGAGGACTAACAGGTCGAGACATCTTACGTCTGTCCTGACCAGGGTATCCACACTGGATGCGCCCGCGCGGCTTCGTCACCACCAGCATTACAGCGGAAAGAAGCGGATCGAAATCGCGCACGAACACATCATCCTTCTCATTCAACCCGACGACCAGAGCACAGTCAGGCCGGCTGTGGAAATAAACGTCCCAAACACTGGCGTCGGTCGGAAAGGTCTGTGTGAACGGACATTCGCGACTGTTTAGTGAGTGCTTCTTTTGTGGCCGAGAGTACCAATTGGATAAAGGTTCTATAAAGCCGACGTTGAGGTCCGCCACGTCGGCTTTCCCGAGATTAGTTTGAACGCGAACTGACGGCCGGTATCATCCGTTCGCGAACACTGCAGCGTCGAGATCAAAACGTCTCTTCGGGCCAACAAGCGATCATCCGATTCGAGCGCAAAAACATCGCAGCCCAAGCATCGACATGAGGCAACGTATAATCCAACAACGGGGCAACGGACTCCCGCGCCGGAACGGAATCATGGCGCTGACTTCCTTCTGGCTTTCCACAATGCGGGAATAGAGTGGTCAACTCAACGGCGTTGCGCCATAAACTCGGGGCAAAATGCGTGTAACCCGTCGCGCGTCGCTTGTCACCTAAAGTATGGTTAAGATGCGACATAACCCTGCCACGCCGCCAACGCAAACTTTTGGAGACCGTTAGAATCACGTCTCAATTACTGGCGGATGCTCTATGGTGTTATCACTTCGCTATTTGGGAGTCTTGGGAATCTGCGCTTTGTTCACTGCTTGCGGACAGATTCCGTCCGAGCATGCTATGTGCAGAGCTGATTCCTGTCGCCTTCGGAACGAGCACGAGATGTTGCAATCCGGTGAGGCGTCATGGTATTCGGTAACGTTCCAGGGGCATCTGACCGCAAACGGAGAACGCTACGATGGTGTCACCTTGACTGCCGCCCATCGAACATTACCGCTCGGCAGCTATGTGCGCGTCAGATCGTTGGCTACCGGAAAGTCGGTTGTCGTTCGCATCAACGATCGTGGACCATACATCAAAGGCCGGATTATCGATCTCTCTTACGCTGCGGCGAAAGCCCTGGGTTTGCCAGACGCGCGGTCGATGCGCGTGCAGATTGAACGTGTGGAGAAGACACAGACGGGATCGGACGAGAGCGGAACGTTGACGACAGAGCCGTGAAGTTCTGGACGGTGCTTCTGAGCAATGCTGAGAGCACGTACTCTATCCAGTCCCGGTAGCTCATTTCGCGCTCATGGCAAACGCAGACTGTCGCAACCAAGCGAACTTCCACACGCCAATTCGCAAACTGATCAAAGGGCTGGGCCTGACCAGTTACGTTCGGACACACTTCGTTGCGAATCAGAATACGTGCGCCATCTAAAATCCGCGCACGGAGAAAAAACATGGTCAAACTTTTGAGTGTTGTTTCGCTCGCGGTTAGCTTGTCAGGCTGCATTGTCGTTCCACCATACAGCTACGCGCCTGCGCCGGCCTATGGATATGGGCCGGCGTACTACGCGCCACCTTCCGTCGATGTCGGCATCGGCTTCGGCGGTTACGGGCACGGCTGGCGGAGATAGCCCGTTGCGGCACTACCGGCTCCGTTGACGAACGCGTCGCTCGAACCGAATACAGGCACGATAGTCTTTAAGACGGTTCGTATTCATCGCCCTGACCGGGCCACCTACTCGAGAACCGAAAGAGATTGGTGCGGCAATGAACAGTTTCGATACAGCAGTCCAGATCTTCCTGACGCACAACGCTTTCCACTCGCCGGCAGTGAATCACGCGATAAGGGTGATAGCGGGCCAGGTCATATTCAAAGGCCTCGTCCTTATACCCGTGTTGTGTTGGATGTGGTTCAAACCGGGGCCGCGTGGTGAATGGAAGCGTGAGATGATCATCGCGACGGTCATAAGTGGTCTTCTATCGCTTGCGAGCGGCAGGCTTCTCGCATATTGCTTGCCGTTCCGGCAGCGGCCGCTCTACAGCCCGGAAATGCACCTGGACTTTCCCTCTGTCGGCCTGCATGATGCCGTCGTGCGCACGTGGAGTTCCTTTCCTAGCGATCACGCGATGCTATGGATGTCGATAGCGACGGGCATCTTTCTTGTCTCACGACGCGTCGGCACGCTCGCGCTGTTGTACACAGCTATCTTCATATGCCTGCCGCGGGTGTACCTTGGGTTGCATTATCCGACTGATGTTCTCGCGGGAGCGGCCATCGGCGTAGCCATCACGTGTATCGCAACGCGGGATTTTGTCAGATCACGTCTTGCAGGACCGATCCTGCGATGGATGAACGGTTATCCAGGGCCTGCTTATATGCTGGCGTTTCTTTTGTCTTTTGAACTGATTACCCAGTTCAATGAACTATTCCTGTTCTTCAGGGCGGGTTGGAAGGCGTTATAAACACGCGGGGGTTTCCCCTTCTGTCGCAAGCATGCCCGGCCTGTCTGACAAGCCGATGAAATCGACGCAGTCGCCTGGCAACGCCTCGTATCTATTTCACCTGCGAGCATATGTGGGCTTTCGCACACATGCCGCGCCAATCGTAGGCACCGTGAAAACTATATCCCCTGGATGAGCCTGTTATGAACTTCCAAGTACTGGAATTGCATGGACAAGCATAAGCATGGAGAAGACGACAAAGTGAAGACCGGCCAGTGTTTCTTCGCGCGAAAAACGGGTCGAGTTCCTCGGGCAGTCGGGGCTGGGCGCGCGCGACGTTCGGACGTTGTCTTTACTCTCCGATCGCAGTTCATGTGGTCCCTGGCAGGGGACTGGATGCAAGAACTGCTGCGGCGACCAGCACACCGGCCAGTACGACAGACTCGGCATGCAAAACAGCGGCAAACCGTTTCAACGGATGGACAGTGGCTTCCCGTTGGGCACCCCTTAGCGAGGCGAGAAGTCGCGGCATCTCGAAGAACCGGTTGTGTCCACCGAGCGCTGCGGCGATGAGCACCAGCACAAACTTGAGCAGCAGCACTTGCCCATATGACGACGTCACCAGGCTCTCCGGTGAATTCACTCCGCGCCAGCCGCTGTATGCGCCGGTGATAAAGAGAATAACCAGCGCGAGCGTGGCGGTATAAGACAGCGACTGAACGAATACCACACTGTTCGCACGCTCTGTGACGGGCGCATTGAACATGCGCGGCACAACGATATACGTTGTCACGAGAACGAGTCCGGCCCATACGCTGATAGCGAGCATGTGCAACCAGTCGACCCAAACCGGAAAGCTCAGCACGCCCGCATCGACAGGATGGCCCGCGTGACTGCGTGACATTGCGACGCTCGCGAGCCCGAGCCAGATTGCCGGCTTGAAGCGTATCGGATGTCCAGACTGCGCGAGCGACAGAATGAGCACTACCAGCGACGCTGCTGCGCCTGCCAGCCATGCGTGACCAAAGCTGGTTTCCATCAGCATCGAGCGAACGGCGGGTCCTGCGTCCACGAGCGAGGATTCGCTCATCAGCGCGCAGTGAATCCAGAACGCGACGGCACTGGAGACGATCGCAGTGAACGAACCCATGCGCAAGGTAAGAAGCAAATGCCAGCTGACCCTGGTCTGCCATCGCGATGTACTGCGAGACAACCATGTGTCACTTAGCAATGCGCCCACAAGCACGGTGAAACTGATGTTCTGGAGCGCCACAAATGCCAGCCGCAAAACGCCGAGGAAACCGTCGTTCATCACTTCACCGCAAAAGTGTAGGTGCCTTTCGTCTTGTGAGCGTCATGTGTCATGACGGCCCATTGCACTGTGTAGGAGCCAGATGCAAGCTTCGGAACCGCGACCATCAGCACGCGCGGGTTCGAAGAGTCGACCTTGGCTTTTTCGTTGGTCGCGGGCGCACCGGATGCATCTACGACCTTGATCATGCTGAACGAAGACTCCAGGTCCTCGTTAAAAGTGAGGCGGAGCGACTCTGGCGATACATCGACTGTGCTGCCAGCCGATGGCGTTGCGCTTTCCAGTTTACCGTGGGCGAATGCGAGCATAGGCGAAAGCACAAGCGTGGCGGCTGCCGCTGCACGAGCAATAGAGTTACGCATCAATACGTTCATGATTGTTACCTCCCTTGTTTGAATCGGGGCGCTCTCGTTGCAACATGTCTGGCGCCCCAGCGGATACTCATTGCTTTTGCAGCTTCGTCACCGTGAGGGAGCCGTCAATCTCCTCTGCGACGAAATCAATCATGTCGCCGGCCTTTACCTGGGACAGCATGGCCGGGTCCTTGACCTTGAACACCATCGTCATCGCTTCCATATCGAGGTTTTCGAGCGGACCGTGCTTGATGGTCAGCTTTCCAGCGGTGGCATCCACTTTCTTGACCTCGCCGTGCGACATGCTGCTCTTCGCGCTCGTGCCCTGTTGTGCACCGCTTGCCATATTCATGTTGCCCATGTCACCGGCCGCATAGGTGCTTGCAGAAAAGGCCACCGCACACCCCATCACAATCGAAACAATCGCGTTCTTCATCACGCTCTCTCCCACAGTTGAAATAACAAATCCCGGCTGGAATCATGTCCAGCCTTCTACGAACTCAGCTACCCGGCAGTTCACCCGTGTACTCGTACGCAACGGTTCCCTTCGGGTGTTTGAACCAGCCCGGGTCGCGGTAATCGTTGCGGCCGAGTCCCTCCCGCACTTTCACGACGGTGAACATGCCGCCCATTTCCAGCGCGCCAAATGGCCCGGTACCCGTCATCATCGGCAGCGTGTTGTCCGGTAGCGGCATCTCCATCTCCCCCATCGAGCCGCCGGAACTGCCCATCGCCATGTAGTCCGGCACAAGTTTGTTGATACGTTTCGCCAAGTCCTTCTGCGGTACGCCAATCAGGTTCGGAACCTGATGCCCCATCGCATTCATCGTGTGATGCGACTTGTGACAGTGAAACGCCCAGTCACCGGGCCGGTTTGCCGTGAACTCGATGGCGCGCATCTGACCGACTGCGACGTCGGCGGTCACTTCCGGCCAGCGAGCGGAAGGAGGAATCCATCCGCCGTCGGTTCCTGCGACCTCGAAGCTGTATCCGTGAAGATGAATGGGGTGATTGGTCATCGTCAGATTGCCGAAGCGAATGCGCACCCGGTCTCCTGCGCGTACGGGCAACGGGTCGACGCCAGGAAAGACCCGTGCATTCCACGTCCACATGTTGAAGTCCGTCATTTCGTTGACGCGCGGCGTGAAGCTGCCCGGGTCGATGTCGTAGGCGGACATCAGGAACACGAAGTCGCGGTCCACCTGCATGACGCTGCGGTCTTTCGGGTGCACGATGAACGTGCCCATCATCCCCATGGCCATCTGCACCATCTCGTCGGCATGCGGGTGATACATAAACGTGCCGTGTTTCTCGAGCTGGAACTCATAGACGAACGTCTTGCCGGGCGGGATGTGCGGCTGCGTAAGACCGCCCACGCCGTCCATCCCGGATGGCACCAGCATCCCGTGCCAGTGAACCGTGGTGTGTTCCGGCAGTTTGTTGGTCACGAAGATACGGACCTTGTCACCTTCGACAGCCTCGATGGTCGGGCCAGGTGCCTGGCCGTTATAGCCCCAAAGGTTTGCCTTCATGCCTGGCGCCATTTCGCGAACGACCGGCTCGGCGATGAGGTGAAACTCCTTCCAGCCGTTCTTCATCCGCCAGGGCAGCGTCCATCCGTTCAGCGTGGCCACCGGCGTATAGGGGCGACCATTGGGCGGCACAAGCGGCGGCTGGGTCGCCGTTTTTTCCATGATTGCCGCTTCTGGAAGTGCAGCCGCACCCGCCTTGCTGACCAACGCCGCGCCGAGGAGCGCCGCCCCTGAGCCGCCGAGAAAATTTCGACGTGAAATCATGTTCACTTACCTTCTGAATTCGTCGGCGACGCGGGCTGCGTCCCGGGAGCGGGCAACGGCGAGTCCTGCATCGGAGCCGGTGCTGGTTGTGCGGCAGGAGTCGGCGCTTCAGCGCTGCGCGGTACGTCGGGCGTTTGCGCCATGGCAAGCGGCGGAAGCCGGCCACCCAGCGACTGTTGAAGGTCCGTCTCCGCAAGCCAGTACTCTTTCAGTGCGTCGATGTATCCGTTGACGGCCGCAACCTGGTCGCGCGAATCGGCGAGCAGTTCGAATACGCTTGTCAGCATGCCGTTGTAGCGCAGCAGCATTTCATCCGAGATGGTCTTGCGCACAGGCACGACTTCATCGCGGTAGTGCCTGGCAACGTCGTAGCTCGTCACGTAGGCGGAGTACGACTCGCGAACCTCGGAACGTGCATCAATCGCCGTCTGCGCGAGCCGGTTCGCCGACTGCATGTAGATGGCTTCGGCCCGTGCGACTTTCGCGCTGCCCCAATCGAAGATGGGAATGTCGACGCTGATTTCGTACCCGTGCTCGTGCCCCTTGTCGGTCTCGAAGTTGTCGAGATAGCCGACATCCAGCGCATTGATGAACCGGGTCGCCTTGCTCAGACCCAGCGAAGTTGCAACGCCTTGTGTTCTCAGTTTCGCCGCCTGAATATCCAGGCGGTTTTGCATCGCAAAGCTCTCGACGTCATTCAGTTGAGGCCTGTCCTTCGGCACGTCAGGCAGACGGTCCGGCAGCTTGTACTGGGTTCCTGCGCCCCACAAGCCCATCGTGCGTGTAAGCTTCTCTCGGGCTACGACCGACTGCTGCCGGGCCTTGGCCAGTTGTGCGACCGACTCGGCGTAGAAAGCCTGCTCGCGCGCATAGTCGAGCTTGCTGAAATTGCCGGCCTGACGCATGCGCAACGCGAGTTCTGCCCCAGCTTCCGCCGAGTCCTTGACCTGGGCGGCGTAAAGAGCGGACTGCTCCGTAGCTACGGCGTTGACGTATGCTTTTCTGGCATCAGCAGCGACGATGAGCATCGCGTTGGCCGTCTCAAGCTTCGTCTGCTCAAACCGGCGGCTCTCAATGCGGGTCGCCACCGGCAGAGTGAGCACACCCAGCACGCCCATCGAGAAGGTCCGGCTGATGCTGATGCCATCGCTCCAGTGCGTCCGGCTGAAGCTAAAACCCGGATTGGGCAGACGGCCCGCCTGCACGAGGTCAGCCTCGGAGATGCCGAGTTCGGCGTACGACGCCTGTAGTCCCCGGTTGTTCAGCAGCGCGACCTGAACCGCATCGTCCATACCAAGCGGCTTCGACAGCAGTTCCTGAGTGCGCTTGAAAACGGCGTCGCGGTCTTCGTCCGTTTTGACGTAGACCGCATCCTTGCCAAGCCGCTCAGACGCGGTCGTCAATACGGTGTTGAATCCCCCGTCCCTGGAGAACGTCGTGCAGCCGGCAAGGAGTGTTGTCGCGATAGCGATGCATGCCACGCGGTTAGGAGCGAGGTATCGAATCATTTCGACTCCCCTCCGTGCTCGTGCCCGCTCTTCCCCTCTTGTTGGGAACCGGCTTGCTGACTGTGTTTCGTTCCGGTCTTGCCTTGGCCCGGCGCGACAGCGCGATTTAGCTGTTGCCAGCCGGGTGTTTCCCCGTCCTGCCAGGACTTGTAACCGTCAAACGCAGACTGCACAGTGACAGCCGGAACCGATGCCCCGGCATCTGTCGGGTCGGGCACAGCAGTCGTGGCGTGCGCGAGCAACGGCAACACTGCACCCGCGCCGATAAGCGCCGCAGATATTGTTCGCATGAATTTTTCTCGTCGTGAACCATCCGGAGGCCATGACGGGCTCCAGAAAGACTTTCCGGTCGCAGCCAGCGGCCGCGATTGCGTGGATTAGACGAGAATGGACCGGGGAGGACGTTCGATGCCGCCGGTCAGGAACAAGGCGACGCCGGCGTCTGCAGGCAGGGGGACAGAGAAATGGGTCAGGTCAGCCGCAGCGGAACCCGCAGACACGGCGGGTAGCGCTGCACCGACACAGCAGGATGCGCAGGTGAGGCACGCGTGAGCGTGGTGGCCGCCGTTATGGTCATGGCCATCGTGGTCATCAACGTCCGCGACGACCTCGTCTTCGTCCATCGACCCAGATTGGCCGAGCTGGTGAGTGACAGATTCGTCACCGGCCGCTTCCGAAGGAGCACAAACCATCGAGACGGCCGCAAACGACTGAACCGGAAGGCTCAGTGCAAGCAACACGACGAGAAAGAGTTTGCGCCAATAGGACATGGGTGCAAAGTCTAGCACGGTGTCAAGGCCACTGTAAGCGCGCGAACGTGTCAGTGTGTAACGGTAAAGAGGTGGAGTTGCGGTAGTTTCACTCGCGCGCGTGAGGTTGGCGGGCCAGATGAATCGATCTTTGCGAAGGCATCCACGGCGTTGCGATGTTGGACCGGCAATTTCGCCCCCGTTGACCTTCCCACCATGGGAAGGTGCATTCTGTAGAGGTTGCCAGTTACAAGGAGCCGGAAAAACGGAATTCAACGTGCCCGACATGTCATGCGGCGGATGTGCCAGCGCCGTAAGCAGGGCGATAACAAACCTGGACCCGGCTGCCAAAGTCGAAATTGATGTCGCGGCAAAAACGGGGAAGGTCGGGTCAGCGCTGAAGCAGGGGCAGATTGCCTCTGCAATTGAGGCGGCCGGTATCCATCCGACGGCAACCACGTCTTAAGCGCGGGGAGATGGTGGCATGCGGACTGTATTAGCAGCGCTGGTTTTCGTGTTGACGGTTCAGGCACCCGCGTGGGCGGAAAACGTCATCGTTCTGAATTCAGCCTGACAACAGTCCCTGATTTATAGGACCGCAAGTCAGAGAGGTCGTGATTTGCATTCACAGTGCACTGGGTCAAGCCCTGTCGCAACAACATTGAAACAAGGAGGTGAACATGCAAACGAGAATCCCAAATTGTTCGTTGGCCGTCTGCGCTGCATTGATGTTCGGTCTCACGACTGGCCTCGCAAGTGCCCAGCAAGGCGCGTCCATGCCGGGCATGGATATGAGCAGCGCTTCTGACGCCGGAGCATCTGGCTCAACGTCGGCATTTAAGGCCGCAGACCAGAAAATGATGCAGCAGATGCAGGCGCCGTCCTATACCGGTGATGCCGACAAGGACTTCGTCACGCACATGATTCCCCATCATCAGGGCGCTATCGACATGGCCGAGGTTGAACTCAAGTACGGTAAGGACCCTGAGATGAAAAAGCTGGCACGAAGTATCGTGAAAGCGCAGAAAGAAGAAATTGCCTTGATGCGGCAATGGCAGGCCAAACACGGCAGCAAGTAGGCAACCTGCCCGGAGGCAGACTGGGGCCCGCTTATCAGCATGTAGTCCGGTTCAAGGGGGACGCTGCTCATCCGCATGACACCCTTCCGGTGCTGCGGCACGCTTCGAAGTGAGCGGAGCATTCGAATGGCGATACCCTTTGCTACATGGCATAGTGGATAAAGTCAAAGCTGTGACGCAAGTAAATGTGCACCACGGCGTTCGCTAGAAAAGTGGAAAGCGCGACGACCCACAGTGCGGTGGAGCCCTGCCTGTCGCGGTCACGGAGATGATGGGTGACTGACAGAAACGCAATCCAGGCGGTACCGACACTGAGGCCCGCCAGGACGTCAGAAAACCAATGGACACCAAGGTATATGCGGGAAAAAGAAATCAACGCTATTACCAAGCCGCTTGTCATCGCAATCCTGAGTTGCACCTGCCTCTGTCTGCCTCGGCACACGAGGTAAGTGAGGAAGCCATAAACGACGATACTCAATGTGGCGTGGCTGCTGGGGAAGTAAAAACTCTCAATGCCATCGTAGATGGATACTGGCCGTAACCGCTGAACGGCGAATTTGAGGGTTTTGACGAATATCTCCGCCGTCACCACAGCCGCAATCCAATAGCCTGCGGTGCGCCATTCGCGCCGAAACAGCAGCACAACAAGCACGGCCAGAGACACGGGTAGCGTAACGGCCGCATCGCCAAGCTCCGAAGCGGCCACCATAATGTGGTCTACAAAAGGAAAGCGAAGTCTCTGCAGTCCGTCGTGAAGCACCCGGTCGACGGTGACCAAGGGGTCCTTGCTGATGATGTCTTCGAGGATTCCGAGAAACAGCCAGAGACCGCCAAGGACCAGAACAATGGCCAACAACAACTTCGGAAAGCCGGTGCGGCGAAGGACAAATCGCCAACCCGGTCGGTCGCTGTCGTCAGCTTCGGGCTCCATGTGGGAAGACCGTCGCAGCAATTTGCCGAACAGAATGCTCAGCAGCTCCATCGGAAACCCTCGAATCGGCAAAGAATTGGATAGACAGGCGCACTGCTAGCACCTGGCTCGCAACTCCGCGCCCCGTCCTGGATAGCGATTCACGTCCGAATTCCTCGCAGCCGCAGTGCGTTCCCGATGACAGACACTGAACTCAGCGCCATCGCCGCACTGGCGATAATCGGGCTCAGGAGAATACCGAGCCACGGATAGAGGACCCCTGCCGCAATGGGGATGCCGATGGCGTTATAGGCGAACGCAAAGAACAGGTTCTGGCGGATGTTCTTCATCGTCGCCATGCTTAGCGAGCGAGCCCGCGCGATGCCCCGAAGGTCACCTTTCACGAGCACGACGCGAGCGCTGTTCATTGCGACGTCAGTGCCCGTCCCCATCGCGATGCCCACATTGGCCTGAGCGAGCGCGGGGGCATCGTTCACGCCGTCGCCTGCCATGGCCACGACGCACCCCGACTTTTGCAGTTCCTGGACGTGCATGTATTTGTCTTCTGGCAGAACACCCGCCTTGACGTCATCGAGGGCCAGCGACGCGGCGACCGCGCGAGCCGTGACCTCATTGTCACCCGTCAGCATCACAATCCGTACACCGGTTTCCTTCAACTGCCGCACGGCCTCCGGTGTCGTGCCTTTAACAGGGTCAGCAACGCCGATATAGCCTGCCAGCGAGCCGTCAATCGCGAGATACATGACGGTTTGCCCGGCCTCGCGCAGGCGGTCCGTGTCGCGCTCCACGGAGCCACAATCAACGCCCAGGTCCGCCATCAACCGGGCGTTACCCAGGGAGGCCGCATGTCCACCGATTTTTCCTGTTACCCCTTTGCCCGGCACGGAGTCAAAGGTGTCGACGTGTGAGGTCGCGGCTCCCGCTTCTTTCGCGAATGTCGTGATTGCCTGCGCGAGCGGGTGCTCGCTTGCGCCTTCCAGGCTGGCGGCATAGCCGAGAATCTGCGACTCCTTTGCAGGTCTGACCGCGACCACATTCTGAACGCGCGGTCTTCCCTCTGTCAGCGTACCCGTCTTGTCGACGACGACGGTGTCCACCTTCTCCATCAGCTCGAGAGCTTCCGCATCCTTGATGAGCACGCCCTCTTGGGCACCCCGGCCAACACCAACGATGATAGACACGGGCGTGGCGAGCCCGAGTGCACAGGGACACGCAATGATGAGCACGCTAATGGCGACGACCAGAGCGTTTGCGAGCGCAGGAGTAGGTCCTGCAACAGCCCACACCAGAAACGCAGCGACTGCGATGCCAATGACCGCCAGCACAAACCAGCCCGACACCTGGTCGGCGAGCTTCTGGATAGGTGCACGCGAACGGCCTGCGTCCGCGACCATTTGCACGATGCGTGCGAGCAGCGTGTCGGAGCCGACCTTCTCCGCGCGCATCAGGAACGTTCCAGTCTGGTTGACCGTTGCACCCGTCACCTTGCTCCCTGCAACCTTTTCCGAAGGAATGGATTCGCCCGTGATCATCGATTCATCGACGCTCGAGCGACCTTCCGTTACTTCACCGTCTACGGGAATCTTTGAACCGGGTTTGACGCGCAAGATGTCGCCCACGACGACAGCTTCGAGAGGCACAGTATCCTCCACCCCATTGGGCGCGATGCGAACCGCCGTGTGCGGGGCGAGTTTCAGCAGGTCACGTATCGCGCTTGACGTGCGCGAGCGCGCGCGAAGTTCGAGTACCTGCCCAAGCAGAACGAGGGTCACGATGACGGCAGCGGCCTCGAAATATAAGGGCAGCTCCTGCCCGTGGCGGAATGCCTGAGGTAAGGCATCAGGGAAAAACAGTGCGAACACACTGAACACATACGCAGCCGCGACTCCCAGCGCGATGAGGCTGAACATGTTCAGTCGCCGGGTCGCGAACGATTTCCATCCGCGCTCAAGAAAAGGCCAGCCGCCCAACAATACGACGGGTGTGGCAAGCAACGCCTGTACGCATTGGGACCACGATGCCGTCATCCAGTGCGGGACACTTGAGAAAAGCCCATCGGTTGCCGAATCGATGTCGAACGGCAGAACCATCTTGCCCATTGTCATCATCAACAGCGGAATCGACAGAACAAGCCCAACCCAGAATCGCCGTGTCATCGACTCCAGTTCGATGTTTCGCTCCTGCGTCCCGGCCGGAAGCACCGGCTCAAGCGCCATACCGCAGATGGGACAGGAGCCGGGGGCAGTTGCACGTACTTGTGGATGCATTGGGCACGTGTAGATAACGCCGGTATCCGGCGCAGGGACGTCCGCCACGTCCGCGGCCCCGTGTTTGTGGTTGATGCCCCCGCTCGCCCGTTGCGAGTCCCCGTGAACATGCGTATGTGATGAGGCCATCGTGTGCGTCCCGACTCAGCTTAATGAACCTTGACCGTGCCGTCCCCGTGCAGTCGTGGAATAAAGCGCGGCGTGTGTGATGCGTACTCTCGCCAGGCGTCCCCGAAGCGCGCTTCCGAGTCGCGTTCTTCCTGTATTGCGAGCCTGAAGTACATGAACACCAGTATCGGAAACATCAGCAGCGTGACAAGCGTCGGCCATTGCAGCAAGAAGCCAAACATGATGACGACAAACGCAACGTATTGCGGATGCCGGATTTTTGCGTATGCACCCGTTGTAGCGAGCTGTCCGGCGCGCTGTGCCTCGTACAGAACGTGCCACGCGGTCGACAGCAAATAGAATCCGCCGAAAATAAAAACAATGCTCAAAATGTGCGGAAGCGCGAAATGCGGGTCGCCGTGTCGGCCCGTCATCGTCCACCAGATGTGTCCCGAGTCGTGTGAGAACAGATTGGTTTGCGGAAAGCGTGTCTGTAACCATCCCGATAAGAGATAGATGGTGAGCGGAAACCCGTACATCTCCGCGAAGAGCGCGACGACAAACGCAGAAAATCCGCCGAACGTGCGCCAGTCGCGTCCGGTTGCCGGCTTGAAGAAGCTGAAGGCGAAGATGATGAAGACCAGCGAGTTGATGACGACCAGACTCCAGAGTCCGTAACCGTTACCGATGCTGCTCATGGTCGCCTCCGTGTTCCGATGAACGTTCTTCATTCGCTGGGCTGCGATTGCCATGCCCGTGCCCATGCCCACGTCCGTGATGCATGAAAAGATGCATCAGCGGGCACGAAAGCAGCAAAAGATACGGCAGCACGCCAAGGAAATGCGCTCTGTGCTCGGAAAAGAGCAGGAACAACGCGATAGCCGCGAACACCAGCAGCGCTATCGCCGACCGCGACTTCCAGAAGGGGCGCGAGCCGTGCGTGATTTCGTCCATGGCCAACTCCGGTTGAAGGTTGAACCTGCGTGCCTGCATCTGCTTCGTCTGCTGATCGCATTCGCCTCTTTCAATGTATCGCCGTGCAGGTCGCATTCGTTGATTTAGCTCAAGCGGATTTTCTGGCTGAGACGACCTCTCAGAAGGCACCGACACGGCGCATCGCCAGGCGACGCCCTTGAAGGGCTTGACGTAGGTCAAGCCACGGCGTGGCCGCCAACTTGGGATGTCTTGCAGCCTCGCCCTCGTGATCCGATCGCGACAGACGCGTACTCACGGTAGTCGGCTGGCGCCGCACCATGCTGAAGCGATCTCCGGACAAAATAAGGAGGCCGCCGGGCCACGAAATAGCCGGATGTCGCCGGGTTCACCTCGGCGGCATTCCTCGCCTTCGATAACGTGTTGCAAGGATTCTGTTCCTGTCGAACTCGTTGAAATGAGTGACCGGAAAGCGAGAGCCGAAAGACCATGCGGGGCGGTCAGGCGAAATACGGGAGGAACGCCGTCCTCGAAAACCGAGAGGATCAGTTGGCCGGATTTCGTGAGAATGGGCCTGGTATCGGCGTCGTAGTCGTGATGATCGTGATCGTCATGGCTGTGACCGTGTTGATGTCCGTGGCCGTGACCATGCCCATGACTGTGACGTTGGTGATCGCCATTCAGCAGCCACGCGCTGGCGATATTGACCCGCTGTCTGCTGGAACGCTTATGAACGCTCGTATGAACGCCGCCTTTACCGCGCTGCTTGCCGCCGCGCTGTTTGCGCAACCACGCCACTCGCCAAGATCGTCCTTGGGACGCTGTCGCCCCTTCACCGTGGCGGGACTTTTTTTACCTCGGCAGCGGCATCGGTCTCGCACTGACACTGCTGATTCAACATGTCCGCCGTAGCGCGCGGGAGAGAAAGGACGAAGGCCGGATCATCCCAGATGGCCGAAGTGGTCGACCTTGTTTGATCCTGCCGTCACTCGCAGTTCGGCCATGTCGGTAAAGTCGGACAGGCCGCGTGCGCAGGGCTCATGCAGCTGCGGGAAGAAGACTTCCTTCGGTGGGCCGGACCTCGCCCTCCCTCCAGTGCCGCACGCGTCGCTCGAGTGTGCGGCGTGTGCTGTCGGGATACTCCCCGGGATGATCGCCCTGCAGCTTGCGCAGGATCGTGACCGCCTGAAGTTGCGGCGCGTTCTCGAGCATCGGAACGACTTCATTATCCCAGACGTCGGCGAAGGGATCGGGACGGGAGCGCCAGTAACGACGCGGTTTCTGTGATGGCAGTACGGTATCCCGTTCTATGCGCCGGGCGCTGCGGACACTGATGCCGCCTTGGCGGCGGCGATCTCCTGCGAGTGATGTTTGCGTTTGGACATGTAGAGGCGAACCTGTTGGTCGGTAATGCGGGTTCCAGACATGTAGCTGATCGCTTTCTTATTCGATCAGCCATCGTAGAGCCCAGCCGACTCGGCGCCGTCGGCGGGGAGAACTCTACGGCGGCTACGCCGCCTCCGACTTTTCCCCGCCGGCCAAAACCTGCCCCGCTACATCGGCCAAAATGATTGGCGGCCTCCAACGGCCACAGCCCGGGTTCCGCAAGCCAACCCTGTTGATCCGGTGGGCGGCCGGAATGCCCGATGCACACGAGCATTGCATGTGAATCCCAGCTGACGGTCACGACGATCCGCGGCGCCCGCTCGCCCGCTCGCGGATCTCGCTCTGGCAGTACGTATCGGATCAGGCGGGGCATCGTTCGGCAAGCGTCTTCTGCGCGAACGCCGTCCAAAAAGCGCCTCCCGGAGCTGATTGTTCGAATCTGGCTGGATTCTTTATTCCGGCGACGAGTCGACGCTGTTTTCCGGTCCTGACTGCTCTTCTTCCGGAAACGGCCCGACGCTCTCCGCGGGCGGCGGCGGGATGCTCTTGACCGCGACGGGAGGCTCAACGTTCTGCACGGCGGCCGGCCGGGTGCTCCGGACCGCGATGGGCGCCTCAACGACTGGCGCAGGCATAGTGTGCCGGTCGGTGGTGAGGCCCGTGCCGACGTTCGAAGTCGTGGTGTTTGCACTCTTGAGGACGCCGCGCGTATCGAACAGGAACACGGCTGCCGACGAACGCGTGTCGGCACCACCCACCAGCGACCCGATAAACGGAATATAACTCTCGGGGTGCGGCCTCGACGTCACGTACGTGTAGACGAGCAGCATCGATCCGTCGTCCAGCGCGGTCTGCACTGATGCCGGCCCAAGCGCGGCTGTCACTTCCTGAAGCGTCGTCACGCCACGCCTGAAGGTCGCCATCTGTTCAGGCCTCACTTCGACTCCGGCGGACATGCAGCCGGCAAGCAGCACCCCGCTCAGCAGCCCCGGTATCAGTCCACGTTTCATGTTGCCCCCACCCCGTATCCCTAATTCTAGGACGTCGTTGTGCGGCCGCTGAAAGGGCATAGTCTGGTGGAAACCCTCATCAGGGATCCGGCCGAAGTGCAGAGCGCCTTTCGCCTGACTATTCCAGAGTATCTGCAGCAGGCTCGCATGCTGGTGCCGATGCCGAGGTGGCGTACACCTTGTGCCGGAGCGCACGATCCGCCTTTTTTCCCTTCGTTGGGACGGCTGCGCCTGACGTCTTCATCGCGGGTGCGGCCGGGGCGCTGGCTGCAGTACCGTCCTGCACCCAGGAGTTCATCGACAGCGCAACGATAGATGCGCCGACAGCGAGCGTGTGTGGTGAGATTGTTTTCAGGAAAGTCTCCTCCGGCAAGCGTGACAAGTTGCGGCCATGTCTCGCGCACCGGTGCCTTGCATGCTGCTTAATGGTCCAATTCTTGTCCCCCAAACAGTCATGGCGCTAACGCTCCGCGTTTCGCACGCAGTGCCGTGAGGATGCCTCGTAACAGGTCGATCGGAGGTGGCGGACAGCCAGGAACGGTGACGTCTACCTGAAGCATCTTCGACAGTGGACCGCAGGCGGCGTAGCTATCCCTGAAGACACCGCCCGTGCAGGCACAGTCGCCCGCAGCGACCACGAGCTTTGGATGGGGTGTGGCCTCCCAGGCCCGCCGCACGGCTTCCCTCATGTTCAGTGCGAGCGGACCGGTCACCAGCAACATGTCGGCATGACGGGGGCTCGCAACGAACCTGACACCGAGACCTTCGATGTTGTAGTACGGGTTGTTCAGTGCGTGGATTTCAAGTTCGCACCCGTTGCAGGAGCCGGCATCGATCTGCCTGATGCACAAGGCACGGCCGAGCACCTCGAGAATCTCCTGCTGGACCTGCTCATGCTGGACCTGCTCATGCTCGGTCCGCCATTCGTCGCTGACGGCCGGGGGCGGCTCTGTCGGAATATCGGTCAACGCAATGCGTTTGAGAAGTTGCCACATTACAGGTCGTGTCCGGCGTAGTTCAGATTGAACGACTTGTTGATCAGCGGAAAATCAGGAACGATATTGCCGATGATCGCATGCTCCAGCGCAGGCCAGATTTGCCACGAGGGATCGTGGCAGTGGCACCGTGTGATGGTCCCGTTCTCGCCAGTCTCAAGCGCAACGAATACATCTCCACGCCAGCCTTCGATCCAACCGACGCCGCACGATGGCGGAAGACTGGTTTCAACTGGCGTGACAATCTCGCCGCCGGGCAGACCGCCAATGAACTCGCGAATCAGTCTGAGTGATTCGTAGACTTCGTTGAAACGTACAGCAACGCGTGCCGCCACATCACCCCGGTCATCGCAGATTATTTGCGGCCGGACCTCGTGATACGGCGCGTACGGGTGATTGACGCGTACGTCGATGGCCAGGCCGCTCGCCCGCGCCGCCATGCCGCACACACTGAAGTGCGTCGCGACGCTCTCCGTCAGCTTGCCTGCACCCGTAAAGCGGTCCTGCAGTCCGGACTGTTCCTCATAGATACGCTGCATCGTCCGGACCTCTGCTTCGATCCGGTCGCACTGACTCTCGACATTCCCGATGAATTCCGCAGTCAGATCGCGCGCGACGCCTCCGGGCACCATCTGATCCATCGACAGCCTGTGTCCGAACACCTTGCCGTTCAGACGCAGCCAGTCTTCCTTCAAGCGGGAAAACTGCGCGAGACCATACGCAAATCCGGCATCGTTGCCGAGCGCACCCAGATCACCCAGGTGATTAGCAACGCGCTCACGCTCGAGCAATACTGCCCGCAGCCACTGTGCGCGAGGCGGAACAAAGACGTTCAACGCGCGTTCGACCGCCATGCAGTACGCCCATGAGAACGCCACCGTCGTGTCACCTGCAATTCGTCCCGCCAAACGATGACCCTGCAGCAACGGCGTCTGCTCGAACAGACGCTCGATACCGCGATGCGTATAACCAAGCCGCTCCTCCAGCCGGAGTACCTTCTCGCCGACAACCGAGAACCGGAAATGCCCCGGCTCAATGATGCCCGCATGGATCGGTCCCACCGCGATTTCATGAACACCGTCGCCGGCGACCTGCACGAACGGGTAGTCCTCTTCGTGCGATTCGAAGCGCTCGTTTCCAGACGACAGTTTCTGCAGCGGAAAATAGTCGGCCGGCCAGTTGCCGTGATTCAGCCATGGTCGCGCGTCTTCGGCGCCCGTCGCGCGAACTCCGAGCAGATCGTAGACAGCCCGCTGCATGCGCGATGCACATGGAAAAATCGCCGACAGGTCCGGATAGCACGCTTCGTCTTCCTTTGTGCCGGTAACGGGCAGTTGCACCCATAGCAGGCCATCCTCCAGTGCATAGGCCGCTGATGCAACGAATCTGCCCGATCCCCCTTCCGAGCACCACAGCGAGATCAGTCGACCGCCCTTCTCGCGTATCGTGCCGGCGATGTGGACCCAGGCCGCCGCATCGACTCGCGCGAGAAACGTGGTGGCCTTGCCCGTGAACAATGACAGCTGCACCACATCGGCGAGTCCAAGTTCGTTGATCTTCATGGGTTACCCGACGATCATTGCCGCTGCCTGCCGGTACCACGTGGCAAGGTACGGCGGAATGTAAAGCCCCAGCATCAGACCGAGGCCCAGATGGACGAAGACAGGAAGCAGCGCTGGCGAATGTTCGAGCGCTGTCGCCGTCGTCTCGCCGAAAACCATGTGCTGCACGCGCGCGAAAATGATCCCGAAAGCCACGGCAAGCGCCAGCAGCAGGAACGGCGTTGCCCACGGCAATTCGCTGATTGCAGTCGTCAAGATCAGGAACTCGCTCGCGAAGACGCCGAACGGCGGCATACCGAGGATTGCGAGTGTCCCAAGCATCATGCCCCATCCAACGGTCGGGCTCACGCGCAACAGCCCGCGAATGTCGTCGATCATCTGCGTGCGGGCTTTCTGCGCAGCATGCCCGACGGCGAAGAAGATGGCCGACTTCACGAGCGAATGAACGGTCATGTGCAGCAGACCTGCGAACGTTGCAATGGGTCCGCCGAGTCCAAACGCGAATGTCATCAAACCCATGTGCTCGATCGACGAATACGAGAACAGACGCTTGACGTCCTTCTGGCGCAACAGGGAAAAGGTTGCGACCAGCACCGACACCAGTCCGAACCCGACCAGCAGCCGCCCCGGCAGACCGTTCTGCAGTGCCCCATCGGCCAGCACCTTGCAGCGGAGCACCGCATACAGCGCCACGTTCAGCAGCAGACCCGAGAGCACGGCGGAAATGGGCGTAGGTCCTTCGGCGTGTGCGTCCGGCAACCAGTTGTGCATCGGCACAAGGCCGACCTTCGTGCCGTAGCCGATCAGCAGGAACACAAACGCGAGCGACATGATGGTGGGATCGAGCTGGCCCTTGACGGCACTCAGGCTGCTCCAGAGCAGCGCATCGCCGCCGCTGAGCTGCCGGCTCGCCGCGAGATAAAGGAGGATCGTGCCAAAGAGCGCCTGTGCAATGCCAACGCCGCACAGAATGAAGTATTTCCAGGCCGCTTCGAGACTGGCCGCCGTGCGATAGACGCTCACCAGCAGCACCGTCGCGAGCGTCGCGGCTTCCATCGCGACCCACAGGATGCCGACGTTGTTGGCGAGCAGCGCCACCAGCATCGCGAACACGAACAGCTGGTACATGCTGTGGTAAAGCCGCATGCGCGCCGCCGTCATCTTGCCGCGACCCTGTTCGATTCGCATGTACGGCTTCGAAAACACCGAGGTCGTCCAGCCGACGAACGCCGTGAGTGCAACGAGAAAGACATTGAGCGGATCGACGAAAAAGAGCTTGCCGAGCGCAAAAGCCGGCCCATGCGCCACCGCCTGCGCGGCGACACACGTCGCCGCGGCGAAAGTCAGAAAGCTGAACCCGACATTGAGGTTCGGCGCCAGGCGGTGCTGCCCGACCAGCGCCAGGCACCCGCCACCGATGAGCGGAATCCCAAACACCACCAGCAGAGCCCAGGTCTCAGTCATCTTTGAGTTTTTCCAGGTGGTGGATGTCCAGGCTGTCGAACTGCTCGCGAATCTGAAACATAAAGACGCCGAGGATCAGGATGCCGACCAGCACGTCGAGTCCGATACCCAGTTCGACGATCATCGGCATACCGTTCGTCGCGGCCGCAGCCGCGAAGAAAAGCCCGTTTTCCATCGACAGGAAACCGATGACCTGCGGTACCGCCTTTGAACGCGTGATCATCATCATGAACGACAGCAGGACACAGGCGAGCGCGATGCCGAGGGTGCCACGCGCAACCGAAGACGCAAGCTGGCTGATTGGCGCCGCCAGATTGAACGCCACGATGACGAGTACGATCCCGATCAGCAGGGTCGTCGGTATGTTGAGCAGCGTCTCGACGTCTGTTTTCACATTGAGGCGCTGCACCAGCCTGTAGAGAATCCACGGGATCAGGCCGACCTTGAGCACCAGGGTCAGTATCCCCGACACGTAAAGATGGACGTCCTGCGTGACGAACCCCAGCACGAGGTTGGCCGCGACGAGCGCGATACCTTGCACTGTGTAGAGGTGAATCAGTGACAAGATCCGGCGCTGGCTGAGCATTGCAAACGACACCATCAGCAGGACGGCGGCCAGAAGGTTGATGATCTGCGTGGCGAGACCGTGAAGACCGTGCATTCACGCCCCCAGCAGAAAATGGACAAGCATGCCGATGACGGCGAGCAGGAAGGCTGTGGCGAGAAACTCCGGCACCCGGAAAATGCGCATCTTCGCGTTGGTTGTCTCCACCACGGCGAGCAGCGCCCCGCCCACGACGAGCTTGACGAGCAGCACCGGTATTGCGAGCAGCAGCGCGACGGGATTGCCCGCTTGCGCAATGCCCCACGGCACGAACAGCGCCAGCCCGATGCACGAATAGGCGAACAGCTTGAGGCTCGCCGCCCATTCCAGCAGCGCAAGATGCCGGCCGGAGTACTCCAGGATCAGCGCCTCGTGGATCATCGTCAGTTCGAGATGCGTGGTCGGGTTATCGACGGGCAGACGTGCGTTCTCCGCGAGCGACACCATGGTGAACGCGATGCCCGCGAATGCGAGGCTCGGATAGATCGCGAGCTCCCGGTGGCTCAGCGTCTCGACGATTCGCGTCAGCAGCGTGGACTGCGTGATAAGCGACGCGGAAAACAGCACCATCAGCAGGGCCGGTTCGGCAAGAAAGCCGACCAGCATCTCCCGCCGTGCGCCAAGCGTACCGAACGCGGTGCCGACATCCATCGCAGCCAGCGAGATTGCAACGCGCGCCAACGCGAAAAGCCCCACGAGTGCAATGGCATCGGCGGCAGGCGACAGCGGCAGATCGGTCGACAAGGTCGGCACGATGGCGCTCGCGAGCGTCATGCAGGCCCAGATCACATACGGGGCGCCGCGAAACACGGGACTCGCGTGATGCGCGACGACCGACTCCTTGTTGAATAGCTTGTGAAGCGTCCGGTACGGTTGCCAGATGGAAGGCGCGCGACGGTTCTGAAGCCAGGCGCGACACATGTTGATCCAGCCGGTCAGCAGCGGAGCGGCTGCGAGAGCCAGCAGGATTTCGAGCGTCTGGGAAACGAATCCGGAGAATGTGATCATCGCCTCACCAGCATCAGGAGAACAATGAGCACGAGGAAGCTGTACATCAGATAGATGGCGATGCGCCCCGTCTGGAGCATCCCGGCCAGCGCCGCAACATGCCTGACACCGCGTTCGATCGGCTCGTAAATCATTCTCCATGCGCGGTCCGTCACCGCGACGCGATATGCCGGACGCGCATCGAATGGCGAAGGAAGCTGCCGTTCAATCCGGAACAACGGCGCAAAGATTTCGCGAATCGGCTGCCCGAACCCTTCGGCCGTGTCCTGCATGCGCGCGGTCACGAACGGATGGCCGCACGCCCATGGAATCGCACGGCGCAACCGGCCGTGATACAGGCGGCGTACGAGAATCCATGCAAGCGCACAGCAACCCAGCAAAAACAGCAGAAAGACAACCGGCATGTAGCTCGCGCGCCCGATATTTGTGGGCGCTAGCAGCAACCAGCCATTCCGGGCGACCGCCCGCCCAATGCCCGCACCGACCAGTGCCTGCGTCACACGGTCGAGCACGGCCACGAACTGCACCGGCAGCAAGCCGAGCAGCACGCAGATTGCTGTCAGCCACACAAACCCGACGCGTTCCCAGAGACTTGCGTCGCGAGCGTTGCTGAGCTTCGCCTCGCGTGGTTGCCCGAGAAAGATGATGCCGAAGAACTTGACCATCGTGTAGCCAGCGAGCGCGGCGACCAGCGCGATCAGCGCCGCGACCAGCGGAACGATCATGTTCAGGAACGGGTCCGGCAGCCCCGGTGTGAACAGGAAGCTCTGCAGCAGGAGCCATTCGGACACGAACCCGCTCAATGGAGGCAGGCCCGCACTCGATAGCGCGCCCAGCAACGCAGCCCATGCGGCCCACGGCATAAAGCGGATGAGTCCGCCGAGGCGACCGAGGTTACGTTCGCCCGTTGCATGCAGCACGGAACCCGTCGTGATGAATAACAGGCTCTTGAATGCCGCATGGCTTGCGATCTGGTAGAGCAACGCGGTCAGCGACAACGCGGCGAGCGCTGGCATGTCAAACGCCCGGAACAGGATAGCCAGGCCCATGCTGACGAACATCAGACCGATGTTGTCGATCGACGAGTAGGCAAGCAGCCGCTTCATGTCGCTCTGGATCGCGCTGAAGACGACGCCGAACAACGCGGTGAAAAGGCCGAGCGCCAGCATTACGACGCCCCACCACGCGATCTGCACGTGCAACAGGTCAAATACCGTGCGCAGCACGCCGTAGAGCCCCGCCTTCAACACAAAGCCGCTCATCAGCGCCGACACCGGCGATGGAGCGGCCGGGTGCGCCTCGGGTAGCCACACATGCAACGGGAAGATACCCGCCTTCGCGCCAAAGCCGAACAGCGCCAGCACGAATGCAACGGATGCCCAGAACACATCCAGGTGCTGCTGCCGCATGCCCGCAAACGTGTAGTCCCCCGTGTTCGCCTGCAGCAGGCCGAAACACAGCAGCAGGCCGAGTGCGCCGACGTGCGAAATCAGGAAGTACAGGTAACCTGCGCTGCGGATTTCGGGAATCCGATGGTTGCTCATGACGAGGAACGTTGCCGCGAGCGTCATGGTTTCCCATGCAACCATGAAGCAGTAAGCATCGTTTGCCACGAGTACGAGTGCAAGGCCTGCCAGGCACACGTGATATTCGAAGCACAGTAAACCGGGCGGTGTGCCTTCGCCTTTGCGGAAATAGCCGGCGGAAAATGCGCTGACGCCAACGCTCACCATGCCAAGCACGGCAAGAAAGTA
The DNA here is from genome assembly GCF_017814945.1 of Paraburkholderia sp. LEh10. GTDB lineage: Bacteria > Pseudomonadota > Gammaproteobacteria > Burkholderiales > Burkholderiaceae > Paraburkholderia. The sequence goes on along the minus strand of NZ_JAGIPX010000025.1, from coordinate 6,276 downwards.
GGCCGACAGGCCATCGAGCCTCACATGAAACGGCAGCCCGGGCAACCCCAGTGGCAAGACCGCCTCCTGAGGAGCGGAGAACACGCCGGCAATACCCAGTACGCACAGCAGGCCCCCGAACAGCGCTCCCGCCGGGAAGAGCCCATGCGCGACCACGCGTGTGCGACGCAGACTGGCAAGCCCTAGTACCCCAATGGCGAGCCACCCGGCAATCACGAGCAGCACCACCTCGAGAAAGGGGAAGGAAGTCATCGTGAGCGGCACTTTTTGATGTGCCTATCGCTAGTCGGCCATGACGACGGCTTGGGATCTGCTAGCGATCTCAGCCGCAAGCCCCCCGGCGCGCAAGGACTCGAAGCGCTTTCCAGGCCTGCCCTTCGATTGAAGGAACTGCGCGTGTGCCGCAAATCCGCACTGCATTGGATGTCTCCACTGGATCTCGGGCCTGAAATACGTAGCCCGCGTCAGGAACATTCGGTTATCAGTTCATGATAATGGCGTTATCATCCTAGCAGCTTTGTCCGCAGGATTCCATACGCTGGCGATGACCCTGCACCCGGTCCATACGGGTGCCGCCCGTTTTCGCCCTCTGCTCAGCTGCACCCCGGTCTTTCTGAGCCGAGGCCAGCTCAAAATCCGATGCCGGGAAATTGTGTTCCCGATGGCCACGCGCATCCGGCGCGGTGACAGGAGTCGATTTCGCATGCCCGCACAATTTTTTCGAACCTTGACCGGACGGGACCGAAGCATGGAGGCGAACAGGCGCCTCGGGTTTTCACTCGCATTCGTGGCCGGCGCAGCCAACGCCGGCGGTTATCTGGCGGTCAGGCAGTACACCTCGCACATGAGTGGTGTGATCTCTTCTATCGCCGATGAGGCGGTACTCGGCGACGCCGCACTCGTGCTCGCAGGCATCGGATCACTCATTTCATTTCTGCTGGGGGCGGCATGTTCGGCCGTGCTGGTGAACTGGGGGCGGCGGCAGCGCCTGCATAGCCAATATGCTTCCCCACTTTTGCTCGAAGCCGCTTTGCTTCTGTGCTTCGGGTTGGTCGGCAGTCATCTGGCGCTGCGGGACACTTTTTTCGTTCCGGCCACCGTCATGCTGCTGTGCTTCATCATGGGTCTTCAGAACGCGATGATCACCAAGCTCTCCGGCGCGGAAATCCGCACCACGCATATGACAGGCATCGTCACGGACATCGGCATCGAACTCGGCAAACTCGTCTACTGGAATGCATCGAAGGACGATCCGGCGACTCAGCCCGTGCTCGCCAACCGGATGCGGTTGAAAGTGCACGCAGGCATGCTTGCGGGCTTCTTCGCGGGCGGGTTGACTGGAGCGCTGGGCTTCAAGCATGCCGGCTACACCGCGACCATCCCGTTGGCAGGTGTCCTCACAGCGCTCGCGATCATGCCGCTGCTGGACGACCTGCGCGAGCGGACATGGGCATCGGCTCGCAAGCCTGAATAAGCGGCGCGATCGTCTGGCCGGACACTGCAAACGCACACATGCCATGATAATGTTATTATCATCGCACCCGACTCACAACTGACGGAAGCTGCTGACGTGCACCTTCCTGCGGCGGCCCATCAGCCCGCACCGCAGGCAGGCGGAGTGCGCATGACGGCCCGGCAAGGAATTCAAGGTGATTGACCCGACCGCCTCCCTGTTGTCTTACGACCATTCATGTCGTCTTCTGCGGGATGTCATGGGCGATCGCGGCGTGATCGTGGTCGGTGTCGGTACGGCTGGGGAACGCGGATTTCAGATGCTGTACCGGTTTTCGGAGATGTGTGACCGGCTCGAAGCCCAAGGTATCAGTGTCATCTTCGTTTATCCGAAGGCGTCGGCACGTCACGTTTTCGACGCCATGTCGATACGCGGCGTCCGATATCGGGGAAAGACGTGTCTGTTCCTCGACGGCGACGGGCGGTTCTTTCGCAGGCCGCTAGAGCCCCGAGCATTGCGCGCCGTCTACCTTGACGCCAGCATGCGCGTCGAGGGAACCGCCAACGTAACGTTGGACAGTGGCGCATGGGACGAACAGTTGCGCGATTTCCTCGCGGACATCGTCGGACGGCATCTGCATTGAATCCATGCGGAACAGTCTGCGCCGGAGCGACAGACAGGCAAAAAGGAGAAACAAGGTGGTCGACGTGGTGACCCGGGTTAAAAACCGCCAAGGACTCGATGCACAGGAGTCAGCGAGGATTTCGCACGCAGCCTCCACGTTTTCCAGCGACATCGTCTGTGTGGCAAATGGCCGCGCAGTCAATGGCAAGGATGTCATGTCGGTCATGGCGCTTCGTGCCAGACAGGACACGCCCGTCAGACTCCTGGCGACGGGACGGGATGAGTGCGTCGCGGTGCAGGTACTTTCTGATGTGCTATGCACATCCGAGAGCGGATCGACATGGAACGCGCCGTCATACATCCAATGATGGAAGCACCCGGCCTCAACAGCAATCGTGGAAACTGGCGCAGACAGGCACACCGCCGCCCTGCGCGACCGCTGCTTGTGCACAGCGAAGGCCTCATCGCGCTGCAGTTCGACACAACGGGCGTGCAAAGTTGTATGTTTGCGCATGACCCGTACGCACTGGCTTTGGGTTATACGCGCACGATGATGGGCTTTGTACTATTCCAGCCCGAACCGCGCCGCATTTCGATCATCGGCCTGGGTGGCGGTTCGCTTCCGAAGTATTGCTATCGCTATCTGCCGGATACCGCCATCACGGCCGTCGAAATCAATCCGGAAGTGGTCGCGCTGCGCTCGCGATTCCAGATACCGCCAGACGATGAGCGGTTCGAGGTGATCTGTGCAGATGGTGCGCACTATGTGAATTCCTCCGAGCACCGTCCCGACGTCCTTCTCGTTGATGGATTCAATGCAGACGGCATGGCTCCGGAACTGAGCAGTAGAGCGTTCTACACGGCGTGTCGTCGCCAGTTGGCTGATAGCGGCCTGCTTGTCGCCAATCTGATGATCAGCGATCCGGGGTTCCGCCGCAGCCTGCGCTCCATCAGGGATGCGTTCAACGACGCAGTCGTTCTGGCGCCAGCGGAAGACAGTCCCGACAACGTCATCGCCTTCGCCTGGAAAGGACGTAACGCTGGTCTGTCAATGGACGAATTGTTTGCGCGGGCACGCGCGCTTGAAATCGTCCACCCTTTAAGTTTGCAGCAAACGGCAATCCGGATTCAGTACGGCAAAAGTCTTGACTGGGACGATCTGGCAACCGACGCGAGAACCTGAACAAAGGACTCACCCCGCGTCTGCGAACGCGAGCCGCATCATTACAAGGAGGAGATATGACCGAACCTACTGAAGTCCAACCTGCCACATTGAGCCATGCTGCGATCTGGGCGCTTGAGCGCCTGTCCCAGCCGCGCTACGGCCGCGATACACCGGCGTTGAGCTGGTCTGTGACGCACGAACTGATTCGTGCGGGCTTCGTTTCCGTCTCAGAGAACGGTCGGGGAGCCACGTCGCTTACCCAGGCGGGACGCGATTTCCTCCTTGACCGGACGCAAACCTGACGCTGCTGGCACGCCTGGGAGGCAGCCAAGACCGCCATCTGGCGCACCAATCGGCCTATCGATAAGGCAGGAGAACATCGATTACTGTGGCAGAAGCGAACAATCCATTATAATTTGATTAACATGTTCCAATCTTCTCTGCTGCCGCTGCCATGGAAACGAAAAGTGCCCGCCTCACAGTCCTGATAGACCCTGTAAAAAAGGAAGCGTTTGAGAAACTCTGCGCCGCGCAGGATCTGACGCCGTCCCAAGTGGTACGACAGCTTATCAGGGACTACCTCGAACAGCATGGCGTGACCTGGAAGACGAGGAGCACGGTAGGCTCACGTACGCGGCGTTGACGTCCTCCCTTTCCTCAGCCTTCGGCTGCCGCGCCCGTTGAAAACGCGCACGATGGTCGCTGTTGCAGCGCTTTCGTTCGTCGCCATCTTCTTTCTCGCGATACCGTTTCCCGCGATCATCATTGCGGCCGCAGCGATCGGTCTGATCGGCAGCGCCACAGGAAAATTCACGGGCTGCGGCCGGCCACGGAAAGGCGGGACATGACGACGGCTCGTTACCCTTGGTCGATCACTATCACTGGCTCGCGCCGGGCGAAATGCTCGCGGGTCTTGGCATGGCAGAGACAACGCCTGGACCGCTTATCGATTCGCGCGTCAATGAGGTGGCGAAGTCCCTCATCTCCCCATTAGGGCGAAGGGGCGCTAATCAGGCTGTCCAAATGTCGAATCATCCTCGCGGCACATCGATCATTTTGAATGTCATATAGGGCATCTAGTTGCGGCGCACTGCTGTGTCGATTACTTCCAACATCGGACGGCTGCACCGTGAACAAAAACCAACTTAGACGCAACTCAGAACAGCATTCGGCTTCCTTCAAATCCACAAAATTCCCTTTTTTGTGCGCGGCGACAAATCCGCACTGGCGAACGGGCCGAAGCGCGTCTCCCATCTCACGGAGGTCATGCAAGCAAAAGCGTAAAGACGATTCAGCCAGCTCACGGCCCAGCACCGCAATGCAGGCAGTGCGTGATGCTTCGTCCTCGCGCTCGCTGAGAGCGAAGGCAAGCGCCACTCTCCAAGCGATGCACTAAAATAAAGGCCATCCGATGTACACAGATAGTGCTGCGCGAGAGGGAGCGGTGGTATCAGCGCGGCCCCGGGAAGTGGCAGCGGCGAAGTGGCAGGCTCTCGTTGCGGCGTGCTCTGGGCCATCGCCGAAATACGTGTTCGAGGTTTGCGTGTGACAGGCAGACAGCGACAACGCGATTAGCAACAGACATTTGGAAAGCTTCACTTCATGTGTGCTTCCTTTTCGCGCGTCGGGACTGTCATTGACGTCCTGCCCTTCGGCTTCCGGTCTAACCTGTTCGACGGCCGAAGTTGAATATCTGCAGCCTGCAGCCTATAAATCTTCTTGTACGCGTCATTTCACGCGGCCAAGGCAGGCTTTCGAAAGTGGATAGAGGTTCAGCGTGGCAGACATCAGACTTGATCGTTTCATCGACGTTCGGGGTGCCCGCGTGGACCCGAAACTATATGTCGTATTGACAACATCCGACATATTCGCAACCGGTAGCTGGGCACAAACGGTTGCTACCCTCCAGGGCTTTCCAGGTTCTGGCAACTGGACATTGAACTACTCCGACGACCCCGGCGTCCTCGTGCAAGACGCAGCAGGCACCAACATCTGCACGCTGCTATTCCTGACACCCAGATCCACCGACAAGCATGGAGACGTGCTCATCACGGCCGGCAACCTGCCCTACTCCGCGGCGAGGTGGCACATCCAGTAAATGGCTCACGGCCGCGAACCGTCTTCTCCCGAACGGACGGCGCGTAATCAGCGGATAGCCAGCCGGCTACCCCTCGATTCATGCTCGCCCCGCCGGGTTGTGCGGCAGCGGCAGCGCCAGCGCTCGCAGCACAGAGTGTTGTAGCAGCCGGTGTTGCCTCAAAAACGAAAGCAGCATCTCGGCGCATCGCGGACACGGCCTCGATAACAGACGGCTCCGTGTAATCCCGCCCGACGAACGCTTTCAGGGTGAACCGGTTGGAAACCACGTAATAGCCCATTGCGACCAGGGTAACGTAGAAATCCAGCGCTTCTACATCGGCCCGCATTGCCCGGCAGCTGCCCCACGCGCCAACGTTGCGCTCAACAAGCTTATCAGCGGCGAAATGGCCTCTCGAAGTTTCGGAGAGCGCTCCAGATATTGCCCTTCGTGCAGAAAGCTTCGGTGAGCTGCAGTATGCGCGGCTCCCGCCGTCGATTTCCATGGGCGCTAGCCGTGCCCCGCGATGGCATTCTGCTGGGACGCTGAAAAACGGACACGCAATCACAGGTCTGGCACCCGCCTTGCTGACACAAGCTTGTTGTAAGAGAGCGCGTCGTACACGGGTCGCGCAGCAAGGGAGCACTTCATGAAACGGCATGATGCAGCGTCGTACGCACGTAGCGCCGTTGCGGTGGTGGCGCTGTCCACAGCCTTGTCGGGTTGCTACTACTACGTGCCCTACGGCTACGTCCCCTACGATGCGGTGCCGACGGAGGCGACGCAGCCCTATCCGTTCAAGATGCCTGAGGAAGCCACATCCGGCACGGTGTCAGACTCGACGGCGTCGAACACCTATGTCGCTACCGCCGCGCCCGTCTGTCAGCGTCGGATAAATACTCCCCACTTTCGTCGAAGTAATTTTCCCCAGTTGTCGCTGGTGTTGCGTAGCGCGGC
>NZ_JAGIPX010000247.1 GCF_017814945.1 Paraburkholderia sp. LEh10 | reverse complement strand
GCCCAGTTCGTTCAGCACTTCGTGGCACGTTTCGCGCATCAGCTTTGCGCGCGGATCGTAATTCTTGTAAACGCGGTGTCCGAAGCCCATCAGCTTCACGCCCGAGTTCTTGTCCTTCACCTGCTTGATGAACTCGGGAATGTTGTCGACCGAGCCGATTTCTTCCAGCATGTTCAATGCGGCTTCGTTTGCGCCGCCGTGCGCCGGTCCCCACAGACACGCGATACCCGCCGCGATGCACGCAAACGGATTCGCACCCGACGAACCGGCCAGACGCACCGTCGACGTCGACGCATTCTGCTCGTGGTCCGCATGGAGGATCAGGATACGGTCGAGTGCCCGCACCAGCACATCGTTGATCTTGTACTCTTCGGCCGGGTTCGAGAACATCATGTGCATGAAGTTCGCGCTGTACGACAGATCGTTGCGCGGATACACGAACGGCTGGCCGATCGAGTACTTGTACGCCATCGCGACGAGCGTCGGCAGCTTCGCGATCATGCGGATCGC
>NZ_JAGIPX010000246.1 GCF_017814945.1 Paraburkholderia sp. LEh10 | reverse complement strand
GGGAAAGCGCTGGATGGCTCGATGAAACTGCCGGATGCCGATGCGTGCCGCGCTTACGCGCGGGCGAATTTCGATAATCCTGTGATCGCGAGGCGCGTGGCGGGGGTTTATAACGAGGCGATTCGGGCGGCATGAGGATTTGGCGCTGTCGCTGGCATCCTTTGCCCTTCGCGGGCATGCACGATTGCGGTTTGTTCTTGCCGCTGTCGCGGGCATCCGCGATTTCGGTTTGTTTTGCCTTTGCGCGGCATCCGCAATTGCGGTTCGTTTTGCCTTTGCGCGGGCATCCGCGAGTGCGGTTCGTTTTGCCTTTGCGCGGGCATCCGCGATTGCGGTTTGTTTTGCCTTTGCGCGGGCATCCGCGATTGCGGTTTGTTTTGCCTTTGCGCGGCATCCGCAATGGCGGTTCGTTTTGCCTTTGCGCGGGCATCCGCGATTGCGCCTCGCGGCGCAGGCGTTGCCCCTGTGCGGGGCGGCACCTACTTTCTTTGCCGCGGCAAAGAAAGTAGGCAAA
>NZ_JAGIPX010000245.1 GCF_017814945.1 Paraburkholderia sp. LEh10 | reverse complement strand
GTCGCAGCGCCATCGAAGGGCAACTCCCAATGTTTATCGACGATTCAGAAGGAGGTGCACAATGAACGCCCCGTCGCCCATGGACGAATCTGATTTTCCAGCCAGTTGTTGTCGATGGGCACATGCCCGTCGACAAGGTAGCGTGTAAGTGCGTCCCATCGCTTGAGGCTGTAGTCGAGTGCCTTGGCGATCGCCGATCCCTCGGAGACCAGTTTGCGTTGGCCGGTCATCCAGTCGTGCAATGCATCGGCAATGGGCCGGGCGCGCTCCTGGCGAACAGTGCATCTTCGATCGGGCTTGAGCTCGGCGACATCGCGCTCGATGTTGTAAAGCGCGCCGAAGTATTTCAACGCCTGCTCGGCGACCAGACTCTTGTTGCTGGCGGGCAGTTCGAAGAACTTTCGCCTTGCATGAGCAGCACACCCGATTTCAGTGATACCTGAGCGTGAGCACGGAAGTCGATGGAAATTTGGGCCGTTTTTTGCAAATTGCGTGAGGGACGCAGGGGGATCTCCCT
>NZ_JAGIPX010000244.1 GCF_017814945.1 Paraburkholderia sp. LEh10 | reverse complement strand
TGCCTGCGGCGCATGGTCGAGTGTTTAACTCAACCTTGCGCCGCCGTCTGGTGTCGGATTTACGCCGCCGCCAACACCGGTTCAAAAACATACTGGCCTCACCAGTCGATGCGGTGTTTCGCGTCGGTCTCATGATGCCGGCGATCGTCGTCGACGTGCAGATAGAGGCTCGTGGTGCTCAGCGATGCATGCCCGAGGTTGTCGCGTACGAGCCGCAGATCCACCTGCTGGTCGGCCATATGAGACCCCGCAGTATGCCGCAGCCAGTGCGCCGAGGCCTGCTCGAGCAGGTCGGCGCGGGCCGCAAAGGCTTCGCCGCGTGCGCGCAGCCGGTGCGTGGCGCCGGCAAACACGGCCTTGACGATCGTGTGCGGTGCGGCCCGCGTCAGCGGCCGGGGTGAGGCCTCGCCGGTTTTCTTTCGTGTCGGGTCGCCTGTGCTTCCCGCCGTTTTTCCGACCGGCAGCACGAGCGGCGTCGCCTCACCGGGTGAGGGCAGGGCCGTCATCCCGAACGATTG
>NZ_JAGIPX010000243.1 GCF_017814945.1 Paraburkholderia sp. LEh10 | reverse complement strand
TTCAGCTAACCCTTCCCCTTGCCGGGTGGGTAGAGGACTTTCACCTCCAGGTAAGTGCGCCCTGCCGGGCGCACCCATAAAAAAGCCCGCCGGAAAATCCGGCGGGCTTTTTCGTTGATCAGAAAGCCAATCGACGGCGCTCAGGCGCCGACGCCTTCGAGAATCTCCTCGTGCGATTCACGTTCGTCCAGGTACTCAGTGCGATAGCCCGTGTGCACGCCCCAGTAATAGAACACCAGCGAGAACGCGATCACGATCAGCATGTCCCAGCCGTACGGCAGCACGCCCAGCCCGCCGAACTGCTTGCTGCCGATCAGCGACAGGATCGCCATCACGGGCAGATACGCGACCAGCCACCATGCCGCCTTGAGGTCCTGATTGAAGCCACCAAAGCCCGACTTCGCCTGGAAGTAGAAGAACACGGGAAGCGCGACGATCATCAACAGGATGATCTCGCCCGTCAGCGGCCACTTCGCCCAGTACAGGATCAGCGAAGCGCACACGAATGCGAACGGCGCGATCAC
>NZ_JAGIPX010000242.1 GCF_017814945.1 Paraburkholderia sp. LEh10 | reverse complement strand
CTTTGCTTACTTTCTTTGCCGCGGCAAAGAAAGTAAGTGCCGCCCCGCACAGGGGCAACGCCCGCGCCGCGAGGCGCGTCGCGGATGCCGGCGACAGCGGCAAGACACAGCCCGCGTCGCGGATGCCCGCGACAGCGGCAAGGCACAGCCCGCATCGCGAAGACCAGCGACAGCGACAAGACACAGCCCGCATCGCGGAACGCCAGCTGATAGTGGCAAAACAAACCGCATCGTAACCGCCAGCGAAGCACACTTAAGCACCTGAAGAGTACCGCCCTTGCCCATAAGGGTTTTTCCCCGCCAGAAAACGCTGGAAAAAGCTTGCTCAAATAGCGAGCTATAAATACGATATATCACATATCAGATGCCATTCGATGCCCGGACAAGCGGTCCGAACACGCACGAACGGCGTCCGCAGCGGACAGCAATCAACGATGATGGGAGACGTAGCATGGGCAAGGCACTCGACGGTGTGCGCATTCTCGATTTCACGCATGTGCAATCGGGGCCGACCTGCACGCAACTGCTCGCATG
>NZ_JAGIPX010000241.1 GCF_017814945.1 Paraburkholderia sp. LEh10 | reverse complement strand
CAGCTCGCGCGCGAAGGCGTACACGTGGGGCGCAAGCGGGTGGCGCGCCTCATGCGTATGGCGGGTCTGTACGGGGCAAGCCGGCGGCGCTGGCCGCGCACCACACGGCCACGCGCAGGCGCCCGGCGTGCGCCTGATCTGGTGCGCAGGCACTTCAGTGCCGACGCGACAAACGTGCTGTGGGTCGCAGATGCGACCTATGTACCCACGGGCGAAGGATTCCTCTATCTGGCGGTCGTGCTGGATGTGTTCAGCCGTCGCATCATCGGCTGGGCGATGTCAACCAATCTATACACCGAACTGATGTTACGCGCACTGGACATGGCGTTGCAGCAACGACGCCATGACGGTGTGATTCTACATTCCGATCAAGGCTGTCAATACACGTCCATTGCCTTTGGACGACGATGCCGCGAAGCAGGCGTACAGCCGTCGATGGGCACGGCCGGCGATGCCTATGACAACGCGATGTGCGAGTCGTTCTTCGGCACGCTTGAAGCGGAGCTACTCTCGCGAGAACACTTTGCGACCCATGAACAGGCCAGGCAGCGCAT
>NZ_JAGIPX010000240.1 GCF_017814945.1 Paraburkholderia sp. LEh10 | reverse complement strand
GCGGGGCTCCGACTGTTTGTATGCATGCGGTTTCAGGATCTGTTTCACTCCCCTCCCGGGGTTCTTTTCGCCTTTCCCTCACGGTACTGGTTCACTATCGGTCGATCACGAGTATTTAGCCTTGGAGGATGGTCCCCCCATCTTCAGACAGGATTTCACGTGTCCCGCCCTACTTGTCGTACACCTGGTTCTTCCACATGATTTTCGGCTACGGGGCTATCACCCACTATGGCCGCACTTTCCAGAGCGCTCGCCTAATCATGCAGATAAAGAGTACAGGCTGGTCCCATTTCGCTCGCCACTACTCTGGGAATCTCGGTTGATTTCTGTTCCTGCGGTTACTTAGATGTTTCAGTTCACCGCGTTCGCTTCACGTAGCCTATGGATTCAGCTACGGATACTCCATTCGGAGTGGGTTTCCCCATTCGGACATCTTCGGATCAAAGCTCGTTTGCCAGCTCCCCGAAGCTTTTCGCAGGCTACCGCGTCCTTCATCGCCTGTGATCGCCAAGGCATCCACCACATGCACTTGTTCGCTTGACCCTATAACGGGTGTGTCTCT
>NZ_JAGIPX010000239.1 GCF_017814945.1 Paraburkholderia sp. LEh10 | reverse complement strand
TGAAGTTGACCCAGAAAAGCGGACATCTATCCTTTGGAGAAGGAGGTGCCGATTATGGGCAAGCATCGTACCCCGTACCCGGCGGAATTTCGGGCGCAAATGGTCGAGCTGGTGAAGGCTGGACGCAGGCCGGAGGAACTGGAAAAGGAGTTCGAGCCGACCGCACAGACCATCTACAACTGGGTGGCGCAGGCTGATCGCGACACAGGCGTGCGGCATGACGGTCTGACCACAGCCGAGCGGCAGGAGCTCGCACGGTTGCGTCGTGAAGTCCGGCAACTGAAGATGGAGCGCGACATACTCTCTCACGCGGCAGCCTGGTTCGCGAGGGAGACGGGATCCGTTCCACCGAAGAGCGGTACGGATTCATGAAAGCGAACCGGGCCCGCTGGCCCATTGCGATGATGGCACGGCTGCTCGGCGTCTCGACGAGCGGCTATTACACGTGGCTGGTGCGAGAGCCCGCGATGCACACACGTAGCGATGCGCAACTGCTCGCGCGCATCCGCACGCTACATGCGAGCTCACGCCGCACGTATGGGGCACCGCGTATCCATGCGCAGCTCG
>NZ_JAGIPX010000238.1 GCF_017814945.1 Paraburkholderia sp. LEh10 | reverse complement strand
AAGCTCTTGTGTCCCGCCCACGCCTGGATCAGCGTGCCGTCTACGCTGAAGTGCTCGCCCGAGAGCAGATCCTTCTTCTGGGCAATGGCCACCACTTCGTTGAAGAATTCGATCACGGCATCGTGCCTGATCAACCGCTCGCGGTTCTTCGTGAAGACCGTGGGCACCCACACCACGTCATCCATTGCCAGGCCGATGAACCAACGAAACAGGAGGTTGTATTGCACCTGCTCCATCAATTGCCGCTCCGAGCGGATGCTGTAGAGCACCTGGATCAGCATTGCCCGCAACAGCTTCTCCGGCGCGATGCTCGGCCGCCCGCCCTTTATGTCGGCTTCGTACATGTCGGCGAACAGCCGATCCATCTTCGCGAGTGCTTCGTTTGCCATGACGCGAATCGCACGCAGCGGATGTGACGGCGGAATGAAGTCGTCCAGCTTGCGCATGGAAAACAGACTCTCGGTGAACGTGTCGGCGCCGCGCATAATCTCCATCAGGCAGTTGGGCTCCCTCTATCAACGCTTCACGTACTCTGCGCGATGACGTGTTTCAGCGGTACTTCAGCAGCCTG
>NZ_JAGIPX010000024.1 GCF_017814945.1 Paraburkholderia sp. LEh10 | reverse complement strand
TTGTCGCCTTCGACGTTCAGCGGCGCCAGCACTTCGCCGCACAGCTTCGCGGATTCTTCGAGCACGGCCTGTGCCGTTTCAAAACCGGCCTCTTCGAAGCCGGGCAACTTCGCGACATCTTCGATTCCGCTCAACTCGTTGAGCACGAAAAGCATCTCTTTGACGGGGGCGATATAACTCATGGTGTGTCTTCCAAACAAGCGGTCATTGAACAACTGCCACGACGCCAGAAAGGAAAACGGTCAGGCAGCGATGTTACGTGTTGATGCTACCGCCGTCTGTCGCGAGCGAACTGTCCAAACCGGACCGTCTAGTGACAAATCTGGCCACATCGAGCGGGCGAAACCGCCCCCGGCGCCCGCGCGAACCCGAGCCCGTGCGCGCTTCAGCGCGCCTGAACGGGCCGCCGATAGGTCCCGGGCGTGCTGCCCGTCCAATGGCGAAATGCGCGGTGAAAGGCGCTCGGGTCGTCGAAGCCGATGTCGCCGGCGATGACGGCGATGGGGTCGTGCGTATCGGTGAGCCGCTGGATCGCGATGTCGCGCCGCAGCTCGTCCTTGAGCAACTGGAACGTCGTCTCTTCGGCGGAAAGGCGGCGGCACAGCGTGCGCACCGAACAGTGAAGATGGCTCGCCGCAAGCTCGATGGTCGGCAAGTCGGGCAATTCGCCGGCGAGATATTGCCGGACGCGATGGCTGACCCGCTGCTCGCTGAACGACTCGAAGACCCATTCGCCGGGAGAACGGGCGAGAAACTTGCGCAGGTTGCGCTTGCTCTGCCGGATCGGCATATCGAGGAAAGCCGCGCTGAAACGCATCAGCGTCGCGTCGCAGCCGAATCGCACCGGCCCCGGGAAGAAGTAACGGTGATCGGCGGCGTGCGGCGGTTGCGGACACGCGAAATCGACCTGCAACAGCGGTATCTTTTGTCCGATCAGCCATGAAGAGACACCCTGCGCAAGCTTGAGCGTCAACTCCTGGCCAAGCGGCCCGATGCCTCCATACGCTGGGTTCGGACGCAGCTCGACTTGCGCCATCAGATCGCTGCGGCGCGACTCGAAACGAAAATCGTCGAGCACGATATGAAAGAACTGGCCGAAGCGGTGCAGTGCCGTTTCGAGGTTCGGCGCGTCCAGCAGGCTCAGGCAGAGAAACTTCAGCGTGCCGCTGCGAAGCGGACGGCTGAAGATGCCGGGCATCTCGTCGTCCAGCTCGATTGCGAGCGTGCGGTAGAGCGTCGAGAACTGTTCTTCCGTCACCCGCGCGCCGGGCGCGCCGCGCAGCTCAGGCGTGATGCCCGCCTGCTCGAGATAGCGCTGCGTGAGCTCGGCTTGCGCGCCGGCCGCGGCCAGAAAGCCATTGACGAGCGAGATGGGAACAGTTGCACTCGGCGCTTGCATGCGTGGAAAGCCTGGGGCGAACCCGAAGCCGGACAGAGATCGTCACGCCCCGCGCGCGCTGGCTTCACGGCTTCACCGCGCGCTGGACGGCAGCCCGCGCGAGCGGAACCTCCCGGGCCGCGCGGGTCGCTCATGTTACTCCCAATCGGGTCAGATGCGCTTATCCCGGCCGCTTCACGAGACCATTCCGGCCACGCCAAGCGCGGCGCCTGCGGCGACCATCCAGATCGGATTGATCCGCGTTCGATAGACCATCAGCACCGTGAGTATCGTCAGCATCGCGCGCGACACGTTCACATCCGTTTCGCGCGCGAATACCCAGGCCGCCGATGCCAGCAGGCCCACCGTCACGGGCGCGAGCCCGCGGCGTATCGCCAGCACGACGCGCGAGCGGTTGCGCTGCTCGACCCAGTCGCTGACGAAATAGGCGACGAGCGCCGATGGCACGATCTTCGCAACCGTGGTCACGAGCGCGCCCGCGAGTCCCGCCGCCTGAAAGCCGATCAGCGCGACGGCCATGCCATTCGGTCCCGGCGCTGCCTGCGTGATCGAGAAGAACGTGACGAACTGCTCGCTCGTCACCCAATGACGCGTATCGACGGCATAGCGCTGGATATCCGCGAGCGTCGCGTTCATGCCGCCCACGGCAAGCAGCGACCACACCACGTTATGCACGGCGAGATCCGCGAGCGTCGACCACAGATCGCTCATTGGCCGGCTCCGCCGTCGACGTCGGTGACGGCGGGCGCGCCGCGCAGCGCGCGATACATGAGCCATGCGCCGACGGGGCCCAGCACTGCGATCACCAGCAGCAAAGGCAGCTTGAGCACGCCGATCGCCGCGAACGTCGCGAACTCGAGCGCCAGATTGCGGACGTCGCGTGGCAGGCTCACGATCAGCTTGAGCACCGTCGCGATGACGAGGCCGGTTGCGACAGGCATCAGGCCCGCGAACAGATGCGTCGTGACGGGCGCGTTGCCCCAGCGCGCATACGCGTAGCCGAGCGCGACCGTGACGATGGTCGGCGCGAGATACAGTGCGCCGACCGCGATCGCCGCGCCGCTTGCGCCGCGGAACTGCCGCCCGAGGATCGTCGCGATGTTCGACACATTGGGACCGGGCAGCAATTGCGCGAGCGGCAGCAGTTCGGCGAATTCACGGTCCGTGAGCCACCCGCGCCGTTCGACGAGCATGCGTCTCGCCCACGGCAACACGCCGCCGAAGCCGGTGAGCCCGATCAGGAAGAACGCGCCGAAAAGCTCGCGCGTGGTCGGGCGCGCGCGAGCGCAAGGCCGTTCGATCGCGGGACAGCTGACCTGATCGACAAGAGGAGCATTCATGTGCGCGTCCCGCGTGATGCAGTTCGACTTCGAGGTGGGAAAACGCCCGTCATCCAGCGCACGACAAAGCACGACAAAGCGCGGCGTGCGCATCCGCGCACCGCCGCCTCGCGCGCCTCATCGGGCAAACGGGCTCGCGCTCAGATCTTCGCCGTTTCGTAGGTCGACGGATGGAATATCTCATCGACCGACAGCAGACGCTTCGACAAACCTTGAGAATGGTGATGACGCAGGAATGTTTCGAGTGTCGTCCGGTTCCGCGCGACGCCATACGGCCAGTGATCGTCGCCGAGCAGATCGCGCGCGGCCTTCAGCTGCTCTTCGACGAACGGTAGCGTGACCTTGGTCGCCGAGGTATCCGAAAGCTTGTCGAGCGCGATGCGCTTGGCTTCCTCGAACGCCTTCAGCACGGCAGCCGGCAGCCACGGATGCGCTTGCGCGAGGGTCTTGCGAATACCGACCACGTGCATGATCGGATAGACGCTGGTGCGCCGGTAGTAGTCTTTCGCGGCCTCGGTTGGATCGGCGAAGAGCCACCCGACATGCGGATTCTTGCCCGCGCACGACGGCGGACGCGGCGCCATGAAGGCATCGATGTCGCCGCGGTCCAGCATCGCGGAGATCGTGTCGCCTTCGGGCGCGGCTTCCACGCGGATATCCGACGGCAACTGCAGCTTGATCTTCTCGGGCCGCCCCGGCTCGTCGATGCCGCCGCGCACCCACGTCACGTCTTCCGGCTTCACGCCGAAGTCGTCTTCGAGCACGGCGCGTGCCCAGACATTCGCCGTCAGCTGATACTCGGGAATGCCGATGCGCTTGCCCTTCAGATCTTCCGGGCGCGTGATGCGGTCGGTGCGCACATACATCGACGTGTGACGAAACGCGCGCGACAGAAACACGGGCAACGCGATATACGGGCACGTGCCTTCCGAATGCTTCACCGTGTAGCTGGAAAAAGAGAGTTCGCTGATGTCGAACTCCTCGTTGCGGAACGCGCGAAAGAACATTTCTTCCGGCGACAGCGTCATAAAGACGGGATCGACGCCATCGATCTGCACGTTCCCGGCAATGAGAGGACGCGTGCGGTCGTAGTCGCCCGTGGCGATCGAAAGATTGAGTTTTCCGTTCATGTTCAATTGGCTTGCTGCAAGTGAAGAAATCAGTACACGGCGAGGTTGCGTTGGACCTTGCGGCGCAGGAATTCGAAGTTGACGGAGAACTGCTCGGGGCGCGTCACGGTATCGTGCAGACGCTGGATGTCCTCGTCCGAAAAGCGCTCGCCCACGCCGCCCGCCGCCTCCGTCATCAACTGGATCTGGCAGGCGTTCTCGAGCAGCAGCGCGAGCACGACGGCCTCTTCGATCGAGCGGCCCGCCAGCGCCACGCCATGATTGCGCATCAGCACGGCCTTGCTCTGGCCAAGCGCGCGCGCGACGCCCGCGCCCATTTCCTGTGTGCGGATCAGGTTCATCGTGTCGGTGTAGTACGGCACGCCATCGGCGAAATGGCAGCTCGGCTGGCTGATCATCTTCAGCGGCTGCCCCGTCGCGGACAGGGCGACAGCGTGCGTCGGGTGCGCGTGGATCACGCTCATCACATCGGGCCGCGCCTTGAAGATCTCCGAGTGAATGAAGACTTCGCTATGACGCCGGCCCGCGCCGCCCACCTTCTCGCCGTCGAGATTGCACACGACGATGTTCTCGGGCGTGATCTCGTCGAAGCCGTGACTGTGCGGCTTCATGAAGAAATGATCGGGGTCGCCCGGCACGCGGATCGACACGTGGCCGCGCGTCAAGTCGCCGTGTCCTTCCGCTTCGAGAATGCGGCCCGCGTCGATCAGTTTCTGTTTCGCTTCGTCTGCGTTCATGGTGTGCTCTTGCGCCTTTCAGGAGTGAGGGCGGCCGCGTTCGTCGAACGGGCCGCCCGGTGGTCAGAAGCGGCCTCCCACGGCTGCCTTCGCCTTGGCGAGCAGCGGCGGTGGTGTCTTGTACAGTTCGTCGAGCAGTTGGTCGATGCGCTCGGGCGGCACGGGCCGCACTTCGAGTCCGAGACGTTTCGCTTCGGCCAGGAACGCCGGGTCTTTCATCGTCTGCGCGAACGCGGTGCGCAGCGCGGCCGCGCGTTCCGGCGGCAGGCCAGGCGGCGCGGCGAACGGGCGCGCGAACGCCTGGCTCGCGACGATCACCTTCAGCACCTGGCGCGTCTCGTCGTTGGAAGCGAGATCGATGAGCAGCGGCACGCCGGGCAATTCAGGATGCTTTTCGAGCGCGACCTGCACGAGAATGTTGACCTTCCTGTCACGTATCCAGTCGGGATGACGCACCTGGATCGTGCTCCACGACACGCCGCACTCGCCATCGATCTCGCCGCGCTCCATCGCGAGCGCGGTTTCATTGCTGCCCGGATAGCCCGTGACGAGCTTGAGCTTCGAGTTGAACAGCGTCTTGATCGTCGAGGCCATCACATCGGGATCGGAGCCCGCGCCCTGGCCGCCCATGCGCGACTCCTGGTTGACGAGGTCCTGGAACGTCTTGATCTTCGATGTCTTCCACGTGATGCACAGGCTCACGTCGCTCGTGATGCTGCCAAGCCATGTGAGCTTGCGTGCGTCGAAATTCGCGTCGCCCAACAGCGGCTCTTCGGGCATCGTACGGCCGAACGTGCCGAACGTCGAACCGTCTTTCGGCGCGACGCTGTACAGATAGTTGACGGCCTTCAGACTGCCCGCGCCCGGCATGCTCTGCGGCGTGATGGTCGGCTTGCCGGGCAGATAGTTGCCGATGTATTTGCCGAGCAGGCGCGCGTAGGTGTCGTAGCCGCCGCCGACGGAATAGCCGATGGTCAGGTTGACGGTGCGGCCGCTGTAGAAACTCTCCGTGCTGTCGGCGGCATAGCCGTTCGCGGGCAGATAGCAGGCGGCCGAGAGCAGCGCGAACGCCACGGCGGCAGCGCGGCGAACGCACGTTGTGCGCTTGCCCGTCGCATTCGTTGTGTCCGTGGAGCCCGACGTGCCCGTTGGGCGAGATCGGAAAGTCTGCTGCGAGAAGGTCTTCATCAGATTGTCTCCTTCGTTATCGGCCGGCTTCGGCGCATGTGCGTCGCCGGCACGGGGGCGTATTCGTTGGACTGCGCGTCGCCGGCACGGGTATGTATCCGTTGGACTGTGCGTCGCCGGCACGGGGGCGTGTCCGTTGGACTGTGCGTCGCCGGCACGGGGGCGTGTCCGTTGGACTGTGCGTCGCCGGCACGGGGGCGTATCCGTTGGCCTGCGCGACGTCGATGCGCGCGGCGGGCATCACGCTGGTCGCATCGATACTCATACGAGGCCGCCCATCGCGCGCAATTGCGGCACGAGATTGCCGAGCAACGAAGGCGGCCAGGGCGTCGAGAAGATCAGATCGAACACGAGCCACAACGCGACCGTCATCGCCGCCGACAGCACGATCGCGTTGCGCCAGCGCTCGCCGAATTCGAAGCGCGCGAGCAGCAGCATCATCACGAGCAACGACGGCAGCAGACCGATCAGCCATGCAAGCGCAAGCGCGCCGCCGATCGCGAAGAAAAAGCGCAAGCCGCGCGCGCGGACCGTCGCGATGGGCAGCGACGGTTCTTCGTCGTGCTCGACGCAGGGCGACATCGAACGCGACTCCGCCGCGCCCGTTGCCGAAGCCGTGCGGTTCAATGCGAGCGCATTGGCCGACGCGTCGCCCGCCGGCGCAACGGCCATCGCGCCCACCGATGCAGCCGATGCCGCCGCCACCGCATTCGACATGAACTCGCGCTCGATCCTCGGCACATCGCGCGCCACCGCCTGCTGGATCAGCACGAGGCACGAGAAGAAGAGCGCCGCGCAGGCAGCCGTCATCGGCATCAGCTTCGCGCCGAAGGCCCAGTCGGAGGCCGTCCAGATGCCCGCCAGCACGGCGCAGATCAGCACGATCGTGAACAGCGACTGATGATCGAGACGCCTGATGCGAAACTGCATGTCCGACGCGCGGCGCCCCTCTTTCGCCGCGCGGCGCAGGCCCCGGATCGACGGGCCGAGCACGACCCACAGCGCGGCGAGCAGCACCCCGACGACGATCGGCCGCGTGAAAAGATGGATGCCGTAGATCTCGTTTGAAATGAAGTAGTAGCGCTCGAAGATGCTGCCCAGCACGAGGCCGAGAATCAGCGGCGGGCGCGGCCAGTTGAGCCGCCGCATCACCCAGCCGATGAAGCCGAACAGCACCATCGAGCACAGGTCGCCCCAGCTCTGGCTCGCGTTGAACGCGCCGAGAAAGATGATGCCGAGCACGAGGGGGATCAGCACGCCGACGCGCACGGTCGCGAGCCGCGAGAACAGACCGCTGCCCGACAGGCAGATGATCGCGCCCATGATGTGCGAGATCGTCAGCGTCCAGATGATCGCGTACGTGACGTCGAGATGTTTGGTCAGCATCTCCGGGCCCGGCGTGAAGCCGTGCATGATGAACGCGCTCAACAGAAGCGCCATCGATGCGCCCGCGGGCATGCCGAACGCGACGGTCGGTATCAGATGGCCGCCCTCCTTCGCGTTGTTCGAACTCTCGGCAGCTATGACGCCGCGAATGTCGCCCTTGCCGAAGTTCTCCGCGTTCTTCTCGGTGCGGATCGCGTGGCCATAGGCCATCCAGTCGATCACGGCCGAGCCGATGCCGGGCACGGCGCCCAGCAGCGCGCCAAGGCCGCTGCAACGCAGGATCAGCCACCAGTGCCGTGCGGCGTCGAGCACGCCTTGCCACTGGCTGCTCGGCTTGCCGGTGACGGCGCCGTCCGCGCGCGAAATGCTCGAGCGCTCGATCGCCATCTCGGCGAGTTCGGGCAACGCAAAAATGCCGAGCGTGACGGGCACGAGGGGCAGATGGTCCCACAGATAAAGCGAGCCAAAGGTCCAGCGCAGCGTGCCCGTCTGCGGATCGGAGCCGATCAGCGACAACATCAGGCCGAACGATGCGACGGCCAGCCCCTTGATGGGCGCCTTGCCGCTCAGCACGGCCACCATCGAAAGACCGAAGATGCACAACGCGAGCAGTTCCGCCGAACCGATATAGAGCACGACAACGCGCAGCACGGGAATCGCGACGGCGAGCAGCAGCGCGCCGAAAATTCCGCCCGCAAGCGACGACGCATAGCCCGCGCCGAATGCGCGCTTCGCTTCGCCGCGCTTTGCGAGGGGATGGCCGTCGAGCACCGTGGCCGCCGCGCCGACCGTGCCTGGCACGCCGAACAGCACGGCCGGTATGAAGTCGGACACCGTCGTCACGGCGGCCATGCCGAGCAGCAGCGCGAACGCGGTATAGCCGTCGAGGTGATACGTGAACGGAATCAGCAGCGCGAGTCCGACGATGCCGCCCAGCCCCGGCACGACGCCGAGTGCGAGCCCGAGCACGACGCCGCCCAGCATGATCGCGAGACGCAGCGGATCGAGTACCAACGTCAGTGCATGTATCGCGGCGGCGCCCATCAGGAAGCCCTCCCGCAGAACCAACCGTGCGCCGCTGAACCGCTCGTATCCATGAGGTGTCTCCCGTTCGCGTCCGGCCGTGCCGCCGGACTTTGTTCAGGCCTGTCTGTACTGCGCTTGCTGCCGCTACGGCAGGTTCGGCTTGCGGACCGCGCGCACCCGCCGCGACGCTCCCGTGCCGCGATGACCGCCGTTACTGCGTGGCCTCTTCCTCCGAGCGCTGCTGCTCGAAGATCCCGACGAGGTCTTGCGCGATCGGCGAATACTTCGCGTGCGTGCGCAGCATGAAGCTCGCAAAGCCATCGCTGTTGTGATGCTTCTTGCGCTCGTTCGGCAGATCGATGCGCAGGTTGCGCGCGGGGTCGCGCACGATGCCCATCGGGTCCTCGCCCTGCTCGATCTTCTTCATTTCGCGGCGCAGAACGCGCCGGTAGATGGCGATGCCCTGATCCGTCGAGCCGAGGTTTTCGCGCGTGCGGTCGGCAATGGCGCCTTGCGTGATCCAGGCCATCATGTCCTGCCCATCGACGTTGTCGACGATGAATTCGCCGTGCTCATCCTTGAACGGCACGTCGTAGACGTGGACCTTGTCGGTCAGATGCTTCGGCACGTCGACGCCCTTCGGCGGCATGTACGCGTTGTACCAGAGGTGCAGCGTGTGCTCGTCGTCGGCGGGCACGCGGATCTGGAACGAGTAGTAGCGCGACGCTTCGTCTCCGTTGCCGACGGCGAGCATGTTCGGAAATACGATCGGGTGGCCGATGCGCCAGTCGTCCGAATCCTCCGGATGCCCGGCGAGCAGGCGATGCTTCGTGATGCCGAACTCGAACTCGTTGAACGCGATCTTTTCGTGCTTCGCGCTGATCGCAACCTTGACGCCTTCCTGCTCTTTCTGGAACTCGTAGTGATGACCGTGCAGCCATTCGGTGTGGATGGGGTCGAGCGAGTTCTCCATGATCTGCAGCCAGTTCACGGGCAACAGCGCGCGTCCCATCATGCGGATCGCGCCCTGCGCGATGAAGCCGTCGAAGCGCGGCAAAAGCGGCCGCGGCTCCGGTCCCATGTACGCGAACAGCAGGCCGCCGAGTTCTTCGACGGGATAGGCGTCCGTTGCGACCTTGTCGCGAAACACGCAGTTGTCGGGCTCGTTCGGCTGGCTCAGGCATTTGCCTTGCGCATCGAACTCCCAGCCGTGATACGGACAGCGAATGCCGTCTTCCGTCGGAATGCCGTGCGCGAACGACGCCCGGCGATGCGGACACTGTTCCGCGATCAAGCCCAGCTTGCCCTGGCGGTTTCTGAACAGCACCAGGTCCTCGCCCAGCAGGCGCACGCGCTTCGTCCAGCGGTTTTCCAGCTCCGCCGCTGCGCCGATCGGCTGCCAGTAGCGGCGCATCAGGTTGCCCATCGGCGTTCCGGGGCCTACTCGCGTGAGGCTTTCGTTCTGTTCTGCGGTCAGCATGGTCTTCACATTCCCTGAGTTTCAATGAAGCCGGTTGATCGGTCGACGCTGCGCGCCGCCTGCCGATCCCCTCGGCAACCAAGCACCGGCGACGCGTGTATCCGCTCTCGAACGGCATCTTATACTTAGGTATCTAAGTTCCAATAATGGAAAACACCGATGCCGCTCGCCGGGACCCTTCCGGATCAGCATCAAAGCCTTATTGGTAAAGGATGAAGCCCTGACCGGAAAAGCCGCGTGCGAGCACCTGCTGACATCCAACGGTTGACACGCTAAACTTAGCTATCTAATTTATAAAACGCATGTGCAGACATGCGCCGACACAGGTGATTGCATGAGCAAGAGTGAAAAGAACCCGCGCGACCCGATGCCCGGCACGCTGCGCCACTGGCGCGAGGCGCTGCCCGAAGAACGGATGGCCCATCTCGTCAAGGACACGGCGCGCGGCTTCTCGCGTTCGCTGCAAGCGAGACTGCGCGAGCATGCGGTGCAGTACGGGCACTGGACGTTCCTGCGCATCCTGTGGCAAACGGACGGCCTCACGCAGCGCCAGTTGAGCGAACAGGCGGGCGTCGCCGAACCCACCACGTTTTCAGCGCTGAAAGCGATGGAAGCGCTCGGATATGTGACGCGCCAGAAGCTGCCCGACAACCGCAAGCAGGTCCGCATCTTCCTGACGCCGAAGGGCGCGAGCCTGCGCGCGCTGCTTGTGCCCAAGGCGATCGACGTGAACCGCATCGCGCTCGCGGGCATCTCGCCCGACGACATCGCCGCGACGCGCCGCACGCTTCTCGCGATGATCGAGAACCTCGCCAACGACGAAGTCGCCACAGGCCGCAGCGAAGACGGCGACGCGACCAACACGCGCGCAGCGAACGGCAGCGCGAACTGGTCGGGCGATGCCGCAAACGGCGACGCACCATGAACATGTCCGCACACGATCGCGCCGTGCGCCCCGTACGCGTGGGCATCGTCGGCTTCGGCACGGCCGGCCGCGCGTTCGTGCCCGCCATTCAAGGGCATCGCGGTTTCGAACTGGCGGCGATCGTCGATCCCGCTGAAACCGTGCGCCGCGCGGCCATCGCTGAATTCGGCGTCGTCGCTTACGACAGTCTCGACGCGCTGCTCGCGCAAGCGCAGGCGAGCGTCGATGCGATTTACGTCGCGTCGCCGACGGCATTGCATCGCGAGCATGTGTTGCGCGCCTGCGCCGCTCGCAAGCATGTGCTCGTCGAAAAGCCGATGGCCGCATGTCTCGACGATGCGCGCGCGATGGTCGATGCCGCCGACGCTGCGGGCGTGGTGCTGCTCGTCGGTCATTCGCACAGCTACGACGCGCCGATCCACGCGATGCGCGAACTGATCGACGGCGGCGAGCTGGGCCGCGTGCGCATGGTCAATACCTGGTGCTTCACGGACTGGATCTACCGCCCGCGCCGTGCCGACGAGCTCGATACGCAACAGGGCGGCGGCGTGACGATGCGCCAGGGCTCGCATCAGTTCGACATCATCCGTCTGCTGTGCGGCGGCGAAGCGCGCAGCGTGCGCGCAAAAACGTTCGACTGGGACCCCCGGCGCCGCGCTACGGGTGCGCATAGCGTGTTCATCGAGTTCGCGGACGGCGCCGCCGCCACCGCGATCTACAACGGCTATGGCCGCTTCTTCAGCACTGAGCTGTGCGAGGGCGTCGGCGAATGGGGCTTCATGAGTCCGGGACGCCCCGCAGCCGATGCGTCGATGCAGGCAGCCGCCGGCAAGCCCGCGCGCACGCCTGAAGAAGAATTGCTCGCCAAACAGGCGCGCGCGAGGCACGCGATTCCCGGCGATGCGCCGCATCAGCCGCACTTCGGGCTGACGATCGTCAGTTGCGAGCGCGGCGAGATTCGCCAGTCGCCGCAAGGCCTGATCATCTATACCGACGCGGGCCGCGCGGAGCTGCCGCTGCCGACGCACGCGTCGCCCCGCGCGCGCGTGATGGCCGAGTTTCACGACGCGATCAGCACACGCGGCATTGCCGTGCACGACGGGCACTGGGGTCTTGCGAATCTCGAAGTCTGCGAGGCGGCGATTGCTTCGTCGGCAAGCGGGCGCGATGTCGAATTGAAGCATCAGGTAGCGCTGCGCGCGCGTGGATGAATGCGCGGGAGACGGCGCACCTGATGGCGAACCAGCCGGATTTTTCCAGAGGCGGCAGCCTGCGCTGCCCGATTGACGATGACCGCTACCTTGACGCAAACCGCCTTCGCAGGCGAAGAAGACACTGACGACGTCGCCACGCTCGACGACCAACGCGCGCGCGCGGACGCCGCCGGCTTTCTGTCGCTCGAAGTCACGGCCCGCAGCGAGATCGCTGAAGACATTCATCTGTTCGAACTGCGCGCGTCGGACGGCGCGCCGTTGCCACCGTTCTCGGCAGGCGCGCATGTGCTCGTGCGCACGCCTGCCGGCATCGAGCGTCGCTATTCGCTGTGCAGTTCGCCCGTCGAGCGCGACCGCTATCTGATTGCCGTCAAGTTCGACGCGGATGGACGCGGCGGCTCGGCCAGCATGACACGCGATGTGCGCGTCGGCACGCGCCTGAAGGTCGCGCCGCCGGAAAACTACTTCGCGCTGACGGGCGACGCTGCGCGCTATCTGCTGATCGCGGGCGGCATCGGCATCACGCCGTTGCGCGCGATGATCGCAGAGCTCGACGCGCGCAACGCCGACTACCGCGTGCTGTATTGCACGCGCACGCCCGAGTCGACCGCTTTTCTCGATGAATTGCGCGCGTCGGACCGCGTGGTCGTGCATCACGACTTCGGCGAGCGCGACAGGTCGTTCGCGCTCGCACCGTATCTCGCGGCGCGCGACGGAAATACGCACCTGTATTGCTGCGGCCCGCGACCGTTGATGCAGGCGGTGCGCGAGGCCGCTTCGCATTGGCCTTCGTCGGCCGTTCATTTCGAGGACTTCGGCACGAGCGCACACGCTTGCAGCGGCGAATCGGGCGGCGACAAGCCGTTCGTCGTGCGGCTCGCGCGCAGCGGCCAGTGCGTGAACGTGCAGGCCGGCGAGTCGATACTCGACGCACTGCGCGCGCACGGCGTCGAGACACCGAGTTCGTGTGAAGCGGGCACCTGCGGCTCGTGCCGCACGCGGCTCGTTGCAGGCGAAGCCGATCATCGCGACTTCGTGCTCGACGAAGACGAGTACGACAGCGCGATCATGATCTGCGTGTCGCGCGCGAAGTCGGACGAGCTCGTGCTCGACCTGTGACGTGGCCAGCGGCGCAACCGGGCGCGCCGCCTCCCGCGCGAAGCGGGATGAACGTGACGCATCGCGTGCGCCGCGCGCTCAATAGAACTGGTCGAAGTGAACCTGCTCGAACGGCACCTTGCGCGCGAGCAGCGTGCGCTGGATTGCCTGGCCCATTGCGGGCGGCCCGGCGAAATAGATTTCCATGTCGCGCAAGCGCTCGCCGAACATCGCATCGGCAAGTTCATGAACGAAGCCTACATGCCCCGTCCACGGATCGCATGCATCGCCGGGCGCAGCGTCGGAAACGGCGGCCTCGAAACGGATGCGTTCGTCGAACCCCGGCAGCGATGCGAGCATGTCGCGGCCGCAGATGTCGCGGGGTGTGCGGCCTCCGTACAGGAAGTGAAGTTGCACGCCAGCGAGCGCTGGCTCCGCCACGATTCCCCGTGCGATCGAAATCATTGGAGCCAGACCCGAGCCGCCCGCGACGCACAACACATCGCGCGTCACGTTGCGGCGCAGATACGCCATCCCGTACGGCCCGTCGATCTCGACCTGCGCACCCGTTTCGAGCGCATCGAACAGCACGCTGCTGCCCCGCCCGTTCGGCACGCGCCGGACCTGGAAATGCAGCATGCGCGGCTCATCGGCGATATTGCTCATCGAGTAGGCGCGCACGCCGCTCACGCGCGGCAGGTTCAGAAGCGCGTACTGGCCAGGCTCGAACGGCATCTGCGCAGACAGCGCAAAGCGGAATTCCTCGATGTCGTGCGTGATGCTACGGCGGCCGGCGAGCGTGCCCGTCACGCGGCGCGGCGCATGAAGCGGCGCGTATTGCGGCGACGGTCTCAGCCTGATCGTGCAATCGCCGCGCGGCGCGCACTGGCAACCCAGATAGCGGTTGCGCGCGCGGTCCTTGTCGGTCCACGCGGGCGCATCGCTCCACTTCATGTCCACCGCGCCTTCGATCAACTCGAACTTGCAGTTGCCGCACGCCCCGACATTGCATTCATAAGGAAACGCGATACCCGCCCGCAGTGCCGAGCGCAACACGGTGTCGTGCTCATCGCAGTCGAACGAAACATCGGAGTTGGCGAGCGTGATGCGATGAGCAGCGTCGGACATGCGACTTTCCTTATCAGATGGACTTCACATAGGCGGCCGGTATCCCAGAGTGGACGAGATGCCTTCCGCCGCATTCAACAGGTGCGGCACGCATGCGCGCAGCGTCTTCTTGCTGAGCCGCTGCGACGGGCCACCGATGCCGACGGCGGCCACCACGCTGCCCGACACGTCGCGCACGGGCGCCGCGATGCCGCGCATGCCGACCTCCGACTCCTCGTCGTCGATCGAATAGTTCTCGCGACGCACCTTTTCGAGCGCCTTCAGGAACACCTGCGTATCCGTATTCGTATTCGGCGTGCGCGATACCAGCCCTGCCTTCAGCACGCGCGCGACCACATCCGGCGTGCGGAACGCCAGCAGCACCTGGCCTTCCGCGGTGCAGAAAGCAGGCTTGCGCACGCCGATGTACGAGCGCATGCGGATCGCCTGATCGCTTTCGAGGTTGAACAGATAGACGATGTTGGTATCGTCGAGCACGGCGAGATGCACCGTTTCGCCCGTTTGCTCGCGCAACACGTGCAGGAACGGCACAGCCTGCTTCGACACATCGAAACGGCGGCGCACCAGCGCACCCAGCGTGAACAACTGGATGCCGAGCCGATAGCGGCCGTTCTCCTCATTCTGTTCGAGCAACCCTTCAGCGACGAGCGTCGTCGCGAGACGATGGACCGTGCTCTTCGCAAGGCCCATCCGCTTCGCGAGATTGCTGATGCCGATTTCGGGCTCCTGCTCCGAAAACACCTTCAGCAAACGGATCGCCGCCGTCACCGACGACAGTCGGCCATCTCCCGCTTCGCCCTTTCCTTCAGACGCTGCCTGCACATCCGAACTTTGCATGAATATACCCCACCTCTCGTTATTCGGAACAACGTTCCGTATATAAGAACAAACTTATCTTCAAATCGACTCGCTGCCGGCGCGTTTGTACGCATCCGTGCAGCGCGCGGCCTCTCCGGCCCCATGATACAGGCGTCCCAGCACCCGCGACGATAGGGATTCCCATCGACACGCCCACTCTCTTCGCGTGTTCGTTTGCCGGTTCCTCAGGCTATGCGTTCCATATGCAGTGACGCGGTTCCGCCATGCGTAACAAAAACCGCAAAAATGAGTAGATACCCTGGCCGCTTCGTCCTTGACTTAGGTTCCTAAACAAAACACACTCTTCACACCCCTTTCAAGTGGACCGTCGTTCCTTATACAGGAACGACACGGACAGTGTACCGCAGTATTTGCTTCAGCTTCATCGAATACGGTCTGCCCGTCATCTGACGCCAGGCCGCGGACCACGAGCAGCGCCGCATCACGACCAGTCCTGCATAGCCGATGCATGTATTGCATTTAGGCATCCAGAACGTTCGTGCGAAGTTGCTGCCCACAAATGAATCAACCCGGCATCCGACCGGGACCCACATCTTTCATCGGGATGGAGACGCCATGAAGAAGACTGTCGCGCTACTCGCGTTGCCTGTTCTCGCGGGGACCGCGCACGCCCAGAGTTCGGTCACGTTGTACGGCATCGCCGATACGGGCATCGTGTATATCAACAATCAATCGGGGCACTCGAACGTCGAGACGGTGACGGGACAGACGAACGGCAGCCGCTTCGGCTTGCGCGGCGCCGAGGATCTCGGCTCGGGGATGAAGGCCATCTTCACGCTGGAAAACGGATTTGACATGTCGAACGGCAAGCTGCTGCAAGGCAGCCGCCTGTTCGGACGCCAGGCCTGGGTGGGCCTGCAGACGCCCTACGGTTCGCTGACGATGGGCCGGCAGTACGATCCGATGACCCGCTATATCGGCGAGATCGCAGCGACTTCGATATGGGCGTGGGTCGGAACCCACCCAGGCGACTTCGACAATCTGAACTCGAACTTTCGCGTCAACAACTCGATCGAGTATCGGTCGCCGACAATGTATGGCCTCACCATCGACGGCATCTTCGCGCCTGGCGGCACGCCCGGAAACTTCGCGACCAACCGGATTTACACGCTCGGCGCAAATTACCAGAACGGCCCCGTCACCATCGCGCTCGCCTACGACCATGTGAACACGCCCGCGACTTCGGCCTTTGACGGCACCGCCGCACCGGGGCAGCCCGGCTTCACGTCGCCCGGCAAGAGCCCCGTGTTCAGCGGCTACCTGTCGGCGAACTCGATGGACATCTTCGGCGCGGGCATCGCGTACACACTCGGCTCAGCCAAATTCGGCTTCGTCTATACGCATACGAGCTTCAACGACATTCTGCGCACGCCGACCACACCGAACACGGGCTCCGCAATCTTCAACAGCTATGAAGTGAATGCGCGCTACTGGTTCACGCCCGCTTTCCTCGTCGGCGCGTCGTTCAACTACACGAACGCCGAAACCGCCAAGTACGAGCAGGTCGATTTCGGCCCCGACTACTTCCTGTCCAAGCGCACCGATGTCCTCGTCGTCGGCATATGGCAGCACGCGTCGGGCATCGACTCCACCGGTCATCCCGCCGTGGCCGCGATCGGCTCGCTCGGCCAGTCGACCACGCCGAATCAGGTCGCTGTCAAGTTTTCGCTGAAGCATCGTTTCTGATGCCACGCCCACTCAACAGGAGCATCGGGTGAAGAGGATCGTAACGTTGTACAGGACCGCCGTCGCCGCCGCCGCACTATGCGGCGCGTGCGCAAGTCATGCGGCCACGCCGGTTGTCGTGCACGTCGGCATTGCGAACGCGAGCAGTGATGTCGCGTTTTTCATCGCCGACAAGAAGGGGTATTTCCGCGCCGAAGGCATCGACGCGCGCTTTATCCCGTTCGATTCCGGCGCGAAGATGGTTGCGCCGCTCGGCGCGGGCCAGCTCGACGTCGCGGGCGGCTCGCCGTCAGCGGGACTCTATAACGCGGTCGTGCGCGGCATCGGCATCAAGATCGTCGCCGACAAGGGATCGACGCCGCCCGGCTATGGCTATCAGCCGCTGCTGGTGCGCAAGGATCTCGTCGCGAGCGGCCGCTACAAGACACTTGCCGATCTGAAAGGGATGAAAGTCGCGGGCAGCGCGACGGGCAGCGCCTCGACCTCGACGATGAACGAAGCGTTGAAGAAAGGGGGGCTCAAGCCTGCCGACGTCGAACGCGTCTATCTCGGCTTTCCGCAGCATGTAATGGCCCTCGAAAACAAGGCTGTCGACGCGTCGCTGACAACGGAGCCGTCCGCGACGGAAGCCGTGCGGAGCGGCGCGGCCGTACGCGTGATGGGCGACGACGAGATCTACCCGAATCATCAGCTTGCCGTCGTGCTCTATTCGACCGCGTTCATCCACGACCATCCTGACACTGCAAAGGCCTTCATGCGCGCGTATCTGCGCGCGGTGCGCGACTACAACGACGCACTGAAGGACGGCAAGCTCGCCGGCCCCAATGCAAACGAAGTGATCGCCGTCCTCACGCAATACACGCCGATCAAGGACGTCAATGTCTACCGGACGATCGTGCCGCAAGGGACGAACCCCGACGGCAAGCTCAACATCGCGAGCCTCGAAAACGATCTCGCGTACTTCAAGAGCCAGGGTGTTGTGAAAGGCAACGTGAGCGTCGCGCAAGTGGTCGATACGACGTTCGTCGATCAGGCGGACGCGGCGCTCGGCCCCTATAAGCCCCGCATGAAATAGCAGCAACCATCCCGCACGGAGACGTTTGATGGCAACACCCCTGATCGAACCCGCATCGCCGCCAGCCGCGATAGAAGACTTACCTGTCAAGATCCGCCTGCACCAGCTGACCAAATCGTTTGAAACGCCGGGCGGCACCGTCACCGCGCTCGACAACGTTTCGCTCGATATTCCGACTGGCTGCTTCTTCATGATCGTCGGCCCGAGCGGCTGCGGCAAGACCACGCTGCTGCGCATTCTCGCCAACCTCGAATCGCCGACGAGCGGCAGCGTGGACATCGCCTCACCCGCGGAATTCCGGCCGGGCAATTCGATGGTCTTCCAGGGCGATTCGCTGTTCCCGTGGATGACGGTGTTCGACAACGCGGCCTACGGCCTCGCGCTGCGCCACGTGCCCAAAGCGGAGATTCGCGAGACGGTCGGCTATTACCTGAACCGCACGGGTCTGACGCGCTTCGCGAATGCGTATCCTCATCAGCTGTCGGGCGGCATGCGGCAGCGCGTATCGATCGTGCGCGCGTTCGCGAACGACCCCGATATCCTGCTGATGGACGAACCGTTCTCCGCGCTCGACGAACAGAACAAGCTGCTGCTGCAGGAAGAATTGCTGCGCATCTGGGACGAAACGCGCAAGACGGTGCTGTTCATCACGCACAGCGTCGATGAAGCCGCGACGCTCGGCGACCGCATCATGATCATGACGGCGCAGCCCGGTTGTGCCAAGCAGATTGTCGATGTGCCGTTCGCGCGGCCGCGCTCGGTGCTCGAACTGCGCGCGCGTCCCGAGTACGGCGAATTCGTTTATTCCATCTGGGGCCAACTGCGCGACGAAGTGGAGCGCGCGCGATCCCGCGATCTCGGCGAGAACAAAGCATGAAGACAGCACAACAACTGACGGCAAACACAGCCCCCTCACGCTGCCGCAAGGCACGGATCAACTGGACGAGCGGCAGGCAGCGCGACCGCCTCATCAGCATCGCTTCGCCCGTCGTGCTGCTGCTCGTGTGGCAGATCGCGGCGCAGGCCGGCATGATCGACGAACGCTTCTTCCCTGCACCGACGAAAATTTTCGCGACCTTCGTCTCGCTCGTGGACGACGGCTCGCTGTGGGCCAACACCTCCGCGACGCTGCAACGCCTGTTCTGGGGCGCGCTGATCGGCGGCATTCCCGCGTTGCTGCTCGGCGTCGCAACGGGCCTGTCGCGCCCGCTGCGCGCCGTGTTCGATCCGTTGATCGCGGCAACGTACCCGGTGCCGAAGAGCGCGATCTTTCCGCTGCTGCTGTTGATCTGCGGGCTCGGAGAAGCGTCGAAGATCGCGATGGTCGCAATTGGCGTGTTCTATCCCGTGCTCATCAACACCGCGACGGGCGTGCTCGAAATCAACAAGATCTATCTGGACGTGGGCCGCAATTTCCGTGCGAACCGCTGGCAAGTGTTTCGCACGATCGCACTGCCGGGCGCCGTGCCGCACATCATGAGCGGCATCAAGCTCGGTCTCGGGCTGGGCCTGATGCTGATCGCGATCGCCGAGATGATCGGCTCGAAAAGCGGTCTTGGCTACATGATCTGGAACGCGTGGGAGCTGCTCTCGGTGGAGCAGATGTATGTCGGCCTGCTCGTCATCGCGTTTCTCGGCTACGGCGTGTCGCTGTTGCTGACGGAACTCGAACGCAAGCTGATTCCATGGAAAGGAGCGCGCTA
Organism: Paraburkholderia sp. LEh10; assembly: GCF_017814945.1. GTDB lineage: Bacteria > Pseudomonadota > Gammaproteobacteria > Burkholderiales > Burkholderiaceae > Paraburkholderia. The sequence continues at coordinate 106,099 of NZ_JAGIPX010000024.1, read as the reverse complement.
GACATGAGCGAATTCATCCCGCAAAAGCAGATGCTCGTCGATGCAATATTGATGCTCGAACGCGCGCAAGTGATCGACTTCAACGGTCATTTCAGCTGGCGCGTGCCGGGGCACGAGCGTCTATTGATCAATTCCGGCAAGTCCGTGCGCAGCGCGCTGACCATCGACGATATCGTCACGATCGATTTTGACGGCAATCTGATCGAGGGCGACGCCGTGCCGCCGATGGAGTTTCCGATTCACGCGGAAATCTACCGGCGGCGTCCCGACGTGCACTCCGTCGTGCATTCGCATCCCGTCTGGTCGACGCTTTTCAGCATGACGGACCGGACCGTCGAGCCCGTCATCATGCAGGCGGCCGTGCTCGGCGAGATTCGCCGCTTCGGCAAGACGGCGTCGATCAACAAGAAGCCGCTTGCGGAAGAACTGGCCGACGTGATCGGCCCGCATCGCGTCGCGATGCTGAAATCGCATGGTGCCGTCATCGCGGCCGAAGGGATACTCGAAGCGTTCGTGCTCGCGTTCTATCTGGAAGAGAACGCGCATCGCCAGTACCTCGCACTGCAACTCGGTGAGCCGATGGTGCTGTCGGCCGAGCAGATCGAGAGCATTGGGCGCAATCTGTGGAAGCCCAATCTGCTTCAGAAGGTGTGGGACTATCACGCAGGCAAGCTGCAGCGGGAGCGCGTGTCCAGCCGATGATCGAACGCATACCCGTCTATCTGCTGACGGGCTTTCTCGGCAGCGGCAAGACGACGCTGCTCGCGCGTTGGCTGAAGCAAGCGCCATTGCGCAACGCCGCGCTGATCGTCAACGAGGTCGGCGCGGTCGCGCTCGACCACGCGATGCTCGGTCACGCAGGCGAAGCGCCCGCGCTGATCGCCGATGCGTGCATCTGTTGCAGCGGGCTGCCTGCGCTGCACGAAGCGCTCGAAAATCTGTTCTGGGCGCGTCTTTATCGCAGCATCGAACGATTCGACTGCGTGGTGATCGAGACGACGGGATTGGCCGATCCGGCTCCCCTCGTCGCATCGATGAATAGCCACGCGTTCATTCACGAGCGGTATCGGCTGGCAGGGGTCGTGACGACAATCGGCGCGCCGACCGCCTTGCAGACCATCGATTCATTCAGCGAAGCGCGCGCCCAACTCGACGCGGCGAACGTGATCGTGCTGACCAAGACGGATGTGGCCGACGATGCGACGCGCCGGCAACTGATGCAAACGCTGCAACGCTCGCACCCTTCTACACGCGTTCTATGTTCGGCGAACGCGGATCTCGGCAGCGCCGATGTGCTGCGGTATCTCGACGACGCGCGCGCCGCACCCAAAGAGCCACTACGCACGAGCTGGCGGCCGCCCATTCGTCCGCGCATCGGCGCGGGGTTTTCACGCGACGGCAGCAGCGCGCGGCACGCTTCGCATACCCGTTTCGAAGCGATCGAAGGCATCGCCCGTCTCGACGCGCTGAACACGCAACTGGATGTGTTGATCGAGCGCCATCGCAATACGCTGCTGCGAATGAAGGGCATCGTGCGCATGCGCGATGGCGCAGCGTTCATCGTGCAGTTCGCGCGCGGCGATCGCCATGCATCGGTGACGAACGCACTTCCGCGCTCGGGCGGCCCTGAAGTGGCAAGCGGCGTCACGCTGATCTTGCGGGACCTGTGAACGCCGCAAACAAGACGCCGGACCCAAAGGCCCGGCTTTCATACCTGCGTCATTCGTCCGCCACGCTGATGCTCACCTCGTCACCTTCAACGCTAACGGGATATGTCTTCAACCGAATCATGCAAGGCGGCGCGACAACTTCGCCAGTGCGGATATTGAACGCGCCATTGTGGAAGTCGCATTCGACCGTATCGCCATCGATGCACCCTTCCGACAGCGACCCCGGACCATGCGTGCACGTATCGTCGGTCACGAAGTACTCGCCTTCGAGATTGAACACCGCCAGCACATAGCCGTCCTTTTCGATCCTGATCGCCTGTCCCTCGGCCACGTCGCCCTTGCGGCACAGCGCGATGCGCGCGCATGTCTTCTCCATCTCCATCCTCCGTTTTCCGATTCACCGTTTGACACACATCGGAGCCGATGATAACTTTGTTCATGTTGAAAGAACAGCGTTCCTATATCCGGAACGCAATGAAAAGCGGCTGGAAGGTTTCCGGCAACATCGGCACGAGGCAGCCAGTTCCGCCACCGGCATGCAAGCTGCGCGCATGCCGTCATGAAGAGCGCGCCGCCCCCGCAATCAATCGCCGCGCGCAATGTTGAGACACGTCGTCAGACGCACACCAAGAGGCAAACGAATGTTGAAGAAACAGGACAACGACCTGCTGACCCAAACAGGCCCCGGCACGCCGATGGGCGAACTTTTCCGGCGCTTCTGGCTGCCGGCGCTGCTTTCCGAGGAAGTCGCGGAAGCGGGCGGCGAACCCGTGCGTCTGCAACTGCTGTCGGAGCGCATGCTTGCGTTCCGCGACTCGAATGGCAAGCTCGGCCTCATCGACGAGTTCTGCGCGCATCGCGGCGTGTCGCTGTGGTTCGGGCGCAATGAGGAAGGCGGCATCCGTTGCCCGTATCACGGCTGGAAGTACGACGTGCAGGGCCAATGTATCGACGTGCCGTCCGAGCCCGTCGAAAGCGGCTATTGCAACAAGATCAAACTGAAGTCGTATCCGCTCGTCGAACAGGGCGGCGTCGTGTGGGTCTACATGGGACCGCCCGAGCATCAGCCGCCGCTGCCCGCGTATGAGTTCTCGACGGTGCCCGCAAGCCAATCCTTCATGACCAAGCGCCTGCAGGAATGCAACTGGCTGCAGGCGCTGGAAGGCGGCGTCGATTCGAGCCATGTGTCGTTCCTGCATCGCGGCGCGCTCAATTCCGATCCGCTCTTTAAGGGCGCGCGCGGCAACCAGTACAACCTGAGCGACTTCAGCCCGGTGTTCGAAGTGGTCGAAGCGACGGGCGGCCTGTATATCGGCGCGCGCCGCAACGCGGAAGACGACCAGTACTACTGGCGCATCACGCCCTGGGTGATGCCGTGCTTCACGATGGTGCCGCCGCGCGGCGATCATCCCGTACACGGCCACTTCTGGGTGCCCATCGACGACGAGCACTGCTGGGCATGGAGCTTCGACTATCATCCGACACGCGATCTGACCAGCGAGGAAGTCGACGCGATGAAGGACGGCAAGGGCATCCACGTGCGCTATGTCCCCGGCACGTACCGTCCGCTGCAAAACAGGGACAACAACTATCTGATGGACCGCGCGGCGCAAAAGGCGGGCACCACGTATAGCGGCGTCGAGGGCATCGGCATGCAGGATGCGTCGCTGCAGGAAAGCATGGGGCCGATCCAGGACCGTACGCGCGAAAACCTGGTATCGACGGACAACGGCATCATCATGGTCCGTCACCGGCTGATGAAGGCGGCGCGTGCGCTGGCGGAAAAGGGCGTCCTGCCGCCGGGGCGCGATCCCGAAGCGCAGCGCGTGCGTTCCGTCGCGATCGTGCTGCAACGCGACCTGCCCTTCAAGGAAGGCGCGAAAGACGCGTTGCACGCGGAAGCCGGCAAGGCCCACACGACGATCTAGCCACCCACGCGCGCGGCCGCATCGAATGTGGCCGCGCGCATTCATCAGGGCATCACGGCATGAACAACCCGCAACCGCAATTCGCGCAATCGGGCACAGCGCGGCCCGTCGCTTCGTTCGACGCCGCCGTTGCCGTCGAACCGGGCCGCACCGACGTGCGCACCTTCGCGCGGCCACTCATCACACCCTCGACGGGCCTGTTGCGCGTCGCGATCACGGGCGTGTGCGGCAGCGACGGACCCTACTATCAGCAATTGCCGCAAAGCCGTGGACCGTTGATTCTGGGCCACGAAACGGTCGGCCATATCGAGGAGGCCGGTGAACTCGCGCGCAAGCGCTGGGGTTTAAAAGAAGGCGATTATGTCGCGCTCGAAGAATACATTCCCTGCGGCCATTGCGAGTACTGCGTGAGCAACGAGTTCCGGCTGTGCGATGCGACCGACTGGCGACTCGGCGGCATGCGCTATGGCGCAACGGGCCTGCGCACCGCGCCCGGCTTCTGGGGCGGCTTCAGCCAGTTCCAGTATCTCGAGCTGAACACCGTGTTTCATCGCGTGCCGTCGAGCGTCGAGCCTCGCCATGCAGCTCTTGCATTGCCGCTCGGCAACGGCATCGAATGGGCGTATCTGCAAGGGGGTGCGGGGCCGGGACAAACGGTCGTGATCCAGGGGCCGGGGCAGCAAGGACTGTCGTGCGTCGTCGCCGCGCGCGAAGCAGGCGCGGCGCAAATCATCGTCACAGGTCTTTCGACGCCCACCGACCAGCGCCGCCTCGAACTCGCACGGCAACTCGGCGCCGACCACACCATTGCCGTCGATAGCGAAGACGTGCTGGAGCGGGTCGCCGATCTGACGGGCGGCGCGATGGCCGATCTGACCATCGACTGCGCGTCGGGCGGCACGGACACCGTCACGACGGCGATCAGGCTCGCGCGCAAGCGCGGCACCGTGATACTCGGCGGACAGAAGCGCAAGCCGATTCCCGAGTTCAATAGCGACATGATCATCGCGCGCTTTCTGACGGTCAAAGGCATGCGCGGCCACAGCTATCAATCGGTCGAGCTTGCATTGCAGCTGATCGCCGCCGACCGGCACCAGGTGCGCCGCATGAGCACGCATACATTCGGTCTCGCGCAAACCGATCTCGCGCTGCGCACGCTGCGCGGCGAAGGCGTCGAGAACGCGATTCACATGACCATCGACCCATGGAAATGACACACGCTTGCCTCGCCTTCGCGCAGGCGGACGCGTCACACGCGCCCGAGGTGCGCTTTCGCGTGCGTGCCGCGAACTCGTCGCCGCGGCAGGTGCGCGTCGTCGCGCTGTCCGCGCTCGATGACGAGCTGCGCGTATGTGCCACCAAGTATGGATCAAACGTGCGGGTTTCCTGCGCGAGCGAACTGGCCTCGATCATCGGCGCGCGCGATCCGCAAGCGGGCGACTGGACGCAAGCGATGAACGTCGCATCCGATGCCGTCGCCGGCTGGCTCGGTTCGCCGGATCTGGCGATCATCGTCGGCACGGAAGGCGACGATCCGCGCGCGGCCGCCTTTGCCGCGCAAGCGTGGTGCAGGCGCGGTGTGACGGTTTCCGCCGTGCTGCGCCCATTTGCGCATCACACACGCAGCGAAGCAGCCGGATGCGCGCGCACAGCCGATGCATTGCGCCCGTGGTGCACGATGCTGGTACTCGCGAGCGACAACGATTATCTTGTGGACTTGCTCGACGCACTCGGCGCATCGCGTGACACGTAGCCCGCAAGCGTTCGCACGCGTGACACGAGATCGGCACGACAATACAGCGGCACACATGAGACAAGCCGCGCACGCATAACCCCGCAGCGCGCCCGGCATTCGGCACGCCCGCGCGGACAAACGATGTGGAGAGAGACAGTTGAAACAGGATATCAATCGATGGTGGACCGTCATCGGCGGCGCGCTCTGCCTGTCGGTCGGCGCGGGCGTGATCTCGGCGTTCATGTTCGGCACTTTCATCAAGGCCATCGCGGCGGAAAACGGCTGGAGCCGCGCGCAGGTTTCGCTGGGTCTGACGATCTTCGAGTTTGCGATGGGACCGGGAACGATCGTGCTCGGCTCGCTGATCGACCGATGGGGCGTGCGGCGTCCGACGCTGCTGTTTCTCGCGATGTTCGCGCTGTCGATCGCGCTGGTCGGCGTGATTCCCGTGTCGCTGCCACTCTTTTGCCTCGTGTTCGTGATGGTCGGCTTCTTCGCGCCGGGCAGCAATGCGTTGCCGTATGCGAAGGTCGTGTGTGCGCGCTTCGATCACCGGCGCGGCCTCGCGCTCGGTCTCACGGTGGGCGGCACCGCGCTCGGCGCGATGCTGATGCCGCAATTCGCGGGCTATCTTCTGCGGCACTTCGGCTGGCGCACGGGTTATCTCGGCGTCGCGGCGCTGATGGCCGCCATTTCGATCCCCGCGCTCTATCTGCTCGTACGCATGCCGCCCGGCATCGACGAAAAACTCGCGCGGCGCACGCATCGATCCGCCGACAAGCTGCCTTCGCTATGGACCATCTTCAGGCACGACCGCACGTTCCGGCTGCTCGGCATCGCGATCTTCTGCATGTCGGGTGTCTTGCTCGCGCTGCTGTCGCAACTCGTGCCGATGATGACCGATCGCGGCGAGACCGTGCGCGCCGCTGCAAGCATGCTGTCGATCGCGGGCCTGACGTCGGCCGTCGGGCGGCTGTTCGCGGGCTATCTGATGGACCGCATTCATGCGCCGTATGTCGCGGCGATGTCATTCGCGCTGACCTTGTGCGGCGTGCTGATTCTGGCAGCGGGCGCGACGGGACGGCCGGCCATGGTATCGGCCGCGTTGATCGGCGTGAGCATCGGCGCGGAGGCGGACATCATCACGTTCATCGTCAGCCGCTATTTCGACCTGCGGCTGTTTGGCCGCGTATGCGGCGGCATGTGGGCATGCTGGGGATGGGGCGCGGGCATCATGATCTTCGGCTCGGGCCTCTGCTATGACCTGTTGCATTCGTATCACGCGGCGCTGTGGGTCTTTGCCGCGCTCGTGCTGCTCTCCGTCGTATCGATCTGCAGGCTTGGGCCGTATGTGTACCCTGAGCAGCGCAGTCCGCGCAATTCGGCAGACAAAATGCGCGAGGGCAACGGCGCGCAGACGGCTCACGCGAAGCCCGGTACGACGGCGAGTTGATGATCGTCGTGCCCGCCTGATGCCTCCCGCTTGATATCTCCCATTTGATACCTGCGATACAAAATGAGCGGCGCCTCGCGGCGCCGCTCATTTTTTCTCGATCGATACGCTTGTCGATCGATACTCGCCCCGTCAGAAATCGATCACGAGCTTGTCGCTCTTCGAGCCGGAACAGCAGATCAGCATGGTGTCGCCACGCTGCTTTTCGCGCTCCGACAGCACGCTGTCGCGATGATCGGGCGTGCCCGACATCACCTTCACCTGACATGCGCCGCAAATTCCCTCTTCGCACGAATAAGGCGCCGCGATGCCGGATTCGCGCAGCACCTGAAGAATCGTCTTGCCTTCCGGTATCGCAAACTTCTGCGCTGTGCGATGCAGTTCGACCACGAACCCGCCTTCGCATGCGGCCTGGGCCTTCGGCATGAAGTACTCCGCATGCACCTGGGCAGGATCGAGCGCGCAGGTCGCCCCTTCATAGGCCGACAGCATCGGCAGAGGACCGCAGCAGTAGTAGTGCGCATCTTGCGGCGCGCGGGCGACGATGGCCGCGATGTCGAGCGGCTTGCCGCCCCGCTCGGCGTCGACATGCAGATGCACTTGCGGCAGCGTTTCGAGCTGGTCGAGAAACGCCCCTTCGCGCCGTTCGCGGCACGCGTAGTGCAACTCGAACGAACGCCCAAGCTTCAAAAGCCGCTGCGCCATCGCCCAGATCGGCGTAATGCCGATGCCGCCCGCAACCAGTACCGTGTGGCTCACCGTTTCGTCGAGCGGAAAGTTGTTGCGCGGCCCGCCGACGCGCAGCGTCTGACCGACACGCAGCCGGTCGTGAGCGAAAGCGGACCCGCCGCGGCTTGCCCGGTCGCGCTTGATGCCGACGACATAGGCGCGCGGATCGCCGTCGGCCGTCACGAGCGAATACTGGCGCATGATGCCGTTCGGCAAGTACACGTCGATGTGCGCACCGGGCGCGACGGGCGGCAGCGCTGCATTGTCGGGGCGGCGCATCTCGTACAGGTTGATGTCGGCGGCGGCGTAACGGATCGAAGTCAGACGCATGTTCATCATGCCGTCCACTTCTGCATCGGCGACGCAGTCGTGCTCGATCGTGGGTGTGTCCATTCGAAACCTCAGGCTGCTTTCAGAATCTGGATGGCGCGTGGATCACGCGTTATGCGTCTGGTCGATGATGCGCAGCGGCGGCAAGCGCGGCCGCAATTCGTTCGCGGTATCGATCAGCAGTTTGCGAAACGTCTTGACCTGATCCGTCGTGAAGCGCGTGAGCAAACCGGACACCGTGAGCGCGCCGAGCAGCTCGCCGCCTTCGTTCGTCAACGGCACCGCAATCGCCGCGAGATCGGGATCGCGCTCGCCCTTCGACACCACCCAGCCGCGCGCGCGAGTGGCAACCGAGGTCTCGTCCTTTGCGTATTGCGGATCGTAGGCGCACAGCACGCGCCCTGCCGCGCCCGTCTTGTACGGATGACGCGATCCTTCTTCGAGATGATGGCGTGTCGAGCGCGGCGAATTCACCCGATACAGGCACACGCGTTCGTTGCCGTCGCGTACATAGAACGACGCTGTCTCGCGCGTGAACGACGACAGCTTCTGCAATGCGGGCCGCACCAGCGCCTCGACGCTAACGGGCGCTTCGCTCAACGCGCCGAGGCGCCTCAGCTCGGGCCCGAGCCGGTACTTGCCGGCCGCGTCGCGCTCCAGAAACTTCATGTACACGAGCGACGCTGTGAGGCGCAGGATCGTGCTCTTGTAGAACGACGAGCGCTGCGCGAGCACCGCGAGCGACAACGCCTCGCCGGGCTGGCGAAAGCACTGCAAAAGCGCGAGCGAACGTTCGACTGCTTCCACGCGGGTGCGGCCTTCGTCGCCGGGTTTCAGGTCCGCTGGCGCCTCGACTTCCATGTCCATCTTTCGTCTCCTCCGTGCATCCGATGGTCCCGTTATACGCCGCGAAAGATGTTCTGTCGAACAGAATTCGTGCCGCTTGACGGACCACCAGGCGAAACCTATTCTGAACCTGCCTGAACCTGCCTACTGACCTGCCCTCTGAATCTGCCGATATGGACAAGCGCCGGCAACGCGCCTGCACTGCCACCTGTATCGATGCCCCCACAACTGGAGACGACATGCTGACTGCAGCAATGAACGAGCGCCTGACGCGCGTGGGCCCCGGCACGCCCGGCGGCGAACTGATGCGCCGCTACTGGATTCCCATCGCCCCGTACTCGCAACTCGACGACAACTCTGTGCGCAAGGTGCGCGTGCTCGGCGAAGATCTCGTGCTGTACAAGGACAAGAGCGGCACGTTGGGACTGGTCGGCGATCGCTGCCTGCATCGCAATGTGGACCTGCAGTTCGGCATTCCGGATCAATGCGGGCTGCGCTGTCCGTATCACGGGTGGCTTTTCAATGAAGGGGGCCAATGCGTCGAGCGTCCGATGGAGGCGACGCCGCGCGGCGAGATCAAGCAGAAGCTGAAGGCGTATCCCGTGCAGGAATTGGGCGGCCTCGTGTTCGCGTATCTGGGGCCGTCGCCCGCGCCCGCTTTGCCGCGCTGGGACCTGTTCGTGTGGCCCAATGCGATCCGCCAGATCGGCATCATGCAGATCAACTGCAACTGGCTGCAATGCCACGAAAACACCGGCGACCCGACGCACAGCGCGTGGGCGCACGGCCATATGTTCCAGTACGTGCTCGAACAGCAAGGCCGCTATGAAGAGGCCGCGGCGCGGGCCGAGCACACATTGCACACGCGTCTCAAAACGGGTATCGGCATCAAGGAACTCTACGCGAGCGAAACGGGCACGGGCATGTCGAAGGGCGTGCGCTATTCGAAAGAACTCGGCGCCGAGTCCGACTACACGCGCGAGCATTCGACGGTGATCTTTCCGTTCTTCACGCAGACAGGCAAAACCGGCGCGCCGCGCAGCGAGTATCAGATCCGCGTTCCCATCGACGACACGCACACGTACCACATCTGCTACCAGGTGTATGCGGCGCCCCCCGGTGTCGAAGCGTCGAAGCAGGATTGCGTGCCCTGGTACGAGCCGCCGCGCCATGACGAGAACGGCAAGCCGATTCTCGACTACGTGCTCGCGCAGGATGCGCTCGTGTGGGACGCGCAAGGCGCGATCGCCGACCGCACGACGGAACTGCTCGGCCGCACCGACATTCCCATCGTGCTGCTGCGGCGTCAACTCGACGAGCAGATTCGCCGCGTCGAAGAAGGGCTCGATCCCATCAACTTCTATCGCGAGTCGCCCGACATCATCTACGGATCGGGCAGCGCGCCGGACTATAGCAAGCCGCTGTTGAAGCACAACTTCCGCATGCTCTATCACCGCGGCTTCTTCAACGACGATGCCGACCGTTACGGTCCCGCGATCGAACTGGTGAAGGATCTGCATCGCAAGATCGAGGAATTCGAGACCGCGCAGCGCGATGCGCTCGAAAGGGCCGAAAGGGCCGCTTCGGACGCGAGCTGATCGCGATTCGCCATGTGCGGCGCCGCGCCTGCTTGCGCGGCGCTTTTCGTCCATTCGAGGCGAGGAGACGTCGATGTTATACAGAACGATAGGCACGACAGGCGTCGCAGTGTCGGAGATCGGCTTCGGTTGCGGCGGCAACGCGGGTCTGATGGTGCGCGGCGGTTTCGACGAACAGTGCAGGATCGTCGCGCGTGCACTGGAACTCGGCATCAACTACTTCGACAACGCGCCTGACTACGGCGACGGCGCTGCCGAAGAAAATCTTGGCCGCGTGCTGAAAGCGCTTCATGCGCGGCCGCTGATCAATTCGAAAGTCGAGGTGCGCGCCCGCGATCTCGATGACATCGCGGGCCATGTCGTGCGTTCGGCGGAAGAAAGCTTGCGCAGGCTCGGCATCGATTGCCTCGACTTCCTGCAGATTCACAACGGTCCGCGCGCGGGCCCGACGACGCTCGAAGGACGTGGCTACAAGACCTTGAGTATCGACGACTTCATGCGGCCAGGCGGCGCGCTCGAAGGACTGCGGCGCGTGCTGCGCGACGGCAAGGCCCGGCATATCGGCTTCATCTGTCGCGGCGGCGATGCGCGTGAAGTGAAGGCGCTGCTGGATACGCGGCTCTTCAGCATGATCAACGTGTCGTACACGCTGCTCAATCCGACAGCGGGCATGCGCTGCCCGACGGGACTCGAAGTCGATCGCGACGGCGGCAATGTACTCGGCCAAGCAGCGACACGCGGCACGGGCGCCGCGATTTTCAGCGCGCTCGCAGGCGGCTTTCTCACTGACGAAAGCGTTGCGGGCGCCGATCGTCATCCGCTTGCGCGTGCCGTCGATCGTGAAGCCGACGCAACGCGTGAAGCACAACGCAAAGCCGCGCGATTGCTGCCGATCGCCGTCGAATGCGGCTGGACACTCGCACAGGCCGCCTACCGCTTCGTGCTCTCCCATCCTGGCGTCACAACGGTGCTCGGCGGCTTTTCCGCGCTGAGCCAGGTGGACGAACTATGCGCGGTGTCGGGCGCGCCACCGCTGAATACACGCGTGCTCAACCAGATCGACGCGTTATGGCGCAGCAATTTCGCGGCTGCGTAGCAAGCCCGCATTGCCTACACTATAAAACCCCCATGGAGACATCATGACAACCCGACGCTCAGTCGTGAAGCTGTGCGCGCTATGGCCTCTCGCCAGCGGAGCGCGGCTCGTGTTCGCCTCGAATACCGTCTCGCCGAATATGGCGCTGACCCAATACGCAGGCGCCGATCGCGACGACCGGATTCTGCGCGCCGCCAAAGATGAGGGCGAACTCAACTTCTATACGTCCATTGCACAGTCGGATATCGCGCCGCTCGTCGAGCCGTTCGAAGCACGCTACGGAATCAAGGTCAACGTGTGGCGCGCGGGCGACGAGCAGGTCGTGCAGCGATGCGTCGCTGAAACGCAGGGCAAGCGCTATATCGTCGATGCCGTGCATACGGGCTCGTCGTTTCTCGATGCGTTGCGCCGCGAGAAGATCCTGCAGCCCGTCAGCTCGCCCGTGCACGAGCAGTTGATGCCCGAGACGCTCCCCGCGCACCGCATGTGGGCCGCGACGATGCTGTCCGTGTGGGTGCAGGCGTACAACACGAATATCATTCGGCGCAGCGATCTGCCCACGCATTTCGAAGACCTGCTCGCGCCGCACTGGAAAGGCAAGCTCGGCATCGAAGCCAAAAGCGCCGACTGGTTCGCCACCGTTGCGACGCAAATGGGCCGGGAAACGGGCGTGCAATTCTTCCGCACGCTGGTCGAGAAGAACGGCGTGTCCGCGCGCGTCGGCAATTCGCTGCTGACGAACCTCGTCGCGGCCGGCGAAGTGCCGCTCGGCCTCGAGGTCTACAACTACATGCCCGCGCAGGCCAAGCGCAAAGGCGCGCCCATCGACTGGTTTCTGATGGAACCCGCCGCCGCGCGCGCAAATGGCATTGCCGTCACGAATCATGCGCCGCATCCCGCGGCCGCCCTGTTGATGTACGACTATCTGCTGTCGATCGACGCTCAACGCATTCTCGCTTCGCGCGACTATGTGCCGACCAACCGAACAGTTGCGTCGCCGCTGCAGGGCACGAAGGTCACCCTCGTCGATCCCGCCATGCCGCTAAAAGAGAAGATGGCGTGGACGCAGACCTTCAACCAGATCTTCCTGCACGCGTCGGCGTGAGCGGCGCGCGCATCGGCGGCAAATGATGCGCGCAAGAAAAAGCTCGCGTACGTCCCATCGTTGACGACGGAACTTCGCGAGCAAAGGACTTGCTAAAGGACGTTGTTTTTCTCGTTGCGGGCGACGCTCCGTCAGACCCGTTCGTGACGCAAGGCGATGCAACGGGCGGGATCGACGGAGAACCAGATTGGCTGGCCAACGGGCGACTTGTGCGACGGATGAACGCGCGCGAGCACGATCTGCCCGTTGATGCTGATCTGAAAGTCGAGCGTCTCGCCGAGAAAGACCTTTGCGTACACCGTGCCTTCGAACACGTTGCGCTGACCTTGCGCCGCTTCGCGTGTCTCGTGCACCATCACGTTCTCTGGGCGCAGCGAGATCATGACTTCTTCGCCTTCACGGCACGCCACAGCACTTGCGACGGCCATCGTGCCGATCGCGGAATCGATCACGATATTGCCGCTATCGTCCTCGCAATGGCGCACCGTGCCGTCGATGAAATTGGTCGTGCCCACGAAGTCCGCGACGAAACGGCTATTGGGCACATCGTAGATATCGCGCGGCGCGGCCTTCTGGACGATCTGGCCGTCCTTCATCACCGCGATTTCATGCGACAACGCAAGCGCCTCTTCCTGATCGTGCGTCACATAGATCGTCGTAATGCGCAGATCGCGCTGCATGCGCTTGAGTTCGAAGCGCATCTTGTCGCGCAGCTTCGCATCGAGATTGGACAACGGTTCATCGAGCAGCAGCAGCTTCGGCTCCATCACCAGCGCGCGCGCCAATGCGAGACGTTGTTGCTGCCCGCCCGACATTTTCGTCGCATCGCGATCCGCGACATGATCGAGCCCGACCGCTGTCAGCACGCGCATGACCTTCTCCTCGATCTCGCGCTTCGAGTACTTCTTCGCCCCCACTTCGAGCGGGAAGCTCGCATTGCGGAACACGGTCATATGCGGCCAGATCGCGTACGACTGAAACACCATGCCGAACTGCCGGCGATTCGGCGGCACGAACGTATCCGTTTCCGACGAGAACACCGTTACGCCGTTCACGCGTATCGCGCCTGCAACGGGCTTCTCCAGTCCGGCGATCGAACGCAGCGTCGTCGTCTTTCCGCAGCCGCTCGGCCCGAGCAACGTAAAGAGCTTGCCGGCGGGCACATCGAACGATACGTCGCGTGCCGCGCGCACGCGCAGGTTGTTGCCGTCGACGTATTCGGTATTGAGACCTTGAACATTCAGCACGTGTTTCTCCGGATGATTCGATGCTCGCGCGTCAATCGCATCAGCGTTGATTCGTCTTCACGCCGAACTTGCCGCCGATGTACTGCGCGATCGAAACCAGCGCGAGCAGCACGATCACCAGCATCACGCTGAGTGCCGACAGTTCGACGTATTGCCCGTTTTGCCACAACTCCCAGATGACGATCGACACCGTCTCCGAACCGGGGCTGTACAGCAGCACGGAACTCGACAGCTCGCGGATCGACACGATCATCACGTAGATCCATCCCGCCATGAGTCCCGGCTTCAGCAAAGGCAAGACGATCCGATAGAAGGTCGTGGTCCATGTTGCGCAACTCATGGCTGCGGACTCTTCGAGCTCCTTGTGGATCTGCGTCATCGACGTGGACGTGTAGCGCATTCCATATGGCATGAAACGTGTCACATAAGCGAGCAGCAGAATCCAGAGCGTGCCGTAGATGCCGATATCGATCTTCAGCGACACGATCATGAACGACAGACCCAGAACAAGGCCCGGAAACACGAGCGGCAACGATGCAAGGTTGTTCAGCAACGCGCGGCCCGGCAGCCTCGTCTTGATGACGATCCAGCTGATGACGGCGCTCACCAGCATCACCGCCGTCGCGCAACCGACGGACAACAGCAGGCTGTTCAAGACCGCACTGCGCAATACGGGCAGGTGCAGGATGTAGCGATACGCGTCGATGGACAGATGATGAATGGCGTCGAGCGACGGCGAGCGATAGTACTTTTGCAGCGACGACCAGAGCAGCACCGCGAACGGCAGTGCAACGAGCAGCAGAAAGTACAGAATGAAAATGCCTGCCGTCAGATAGCGCCAACGTCCGATATCGACGACGCGCGGCCTAAAGCCCTTGCCCGTCATCGTCGAGAAGCGGTCGCCGCGCCCCGTCACTCGCGATTGCACATACAGGCACAACGACGTGATGGCGACGAGCAGCATCGAATAGGCGGACGCGAGACCGACCTGGCTCGGGTACTGTTCGATCGCTTCGTAAATCGACGAGGTGAACACCTGAAGCTTGACGGGCAGGCCGATCAGCGCCGGCACTTCGAACGATTCGAGCGCGCGGACGAAAAGAATCAGCAGCGTGGACGCGACGGCGGGCAACGCAAGACGCAACGTGATGCGCCACATCGTACGGCCGATGCCCGCGCCGCACATCAACGACGATTCTTCGAGCGACGGGTCCATGCCCCGAAACGCCGCGGACATCAGCAGAAAGGCCATCGTCGAATAATGCAGGCCATCCACCCAGATCATGCCGCCGATGCTGTAGATATTGAACACCGGCTTCGTGATGCCGAACAGCGCGCCAAGCGCGACGTTGAGAACGCCGATTTTCGGGCTCGCGAGAAAGATCCACGAAATCGTGAACAGAATGCTCGGGATGATCAGCGGGACAATCGTGACCGCGTAAAACAGCTTGCGCCACGGCGTATTCGTGCGTTCGATGATCCACGCGAGCAGCGTGCCGATCACGAACGACACCAGTGAAGCACCGACCGCGAATCGCAGCGACGTGCCAAGCGTGCGCAACGTTTCGTTGCTGCCGAATGCCGTCACGTAGTTTTCGAACGTGACGACGGCGGGCGTATCGGCGATCTGCGGCGTGAAGAAGCTTTGCCAGAAAAGGAAGGTCAGCGGAATGAGCGCGAGCAACGCAACGATCGCAACCGCGACGCCGATGATGAACCACTTGCTGGACCATCGCGCGCGCCTGATCGTCCCTGATGCAGCATCGGTAGTCAATTCCACGCGCCGTCCCCTTCGTTGAAAGGAGTTTCAACTTTATTCTTAGGTATCTAAGTATCGTAGTAGAGGAAACCCCGAGGGAACGCGGTGTTTGGTTTGCGAAGATCGGCGCGGCGCAGGGATGCGGGGACGGGCGCGGCCTGAAAGGGCCCGTGGGAAGGCCATCTGGTCGTGTTTCGGCTCGGCTGGGGAGTTCTGTCTCGCGGAATCGGTGGGTCAACAGCGCTGCGTGAATACGTGGATGGGCTGGTCGAGGTAGCCATGGGCTCGATGTTCAGGATGGCAAGAACTAACCCGCCTGTGAGTTAGTTTCATAGCTGCCGTGAAAATCAGCTATTCCTTTTCCGAAGATGGTCCAATGAGGTTTATAGCGCAGTACTCTGCCGTCTTTTATCCAGACGAATTTGCGACGTGGACGCATTTCGAAATGTGCTGGCCAATAATCGCTCCGGCGCACTTCACCCTTTATAGTCCTAAGCACAATGGCAGAAGCATTTGTCTCATCTCTGATGTCGTCAAGCTTGGCCGATGTGAGTGTTGTTTGATTTTTTTGACCGGATCCCGTTGGCGCGAACAACTTCAAGCGCGAAACGGTCGAGACTAAGTTTCAACCAGGCATGGCTGCAAGCGCAATCCTGTCCGTTGCAATTGCATGCAACATCGAATCCCCGCTTTAAACACGTCGCCCGCGCTAATAACGGGCACAAACTCGCACGGCGCACGCCGGAACATCAGTTCAGACAATGCGCCCATCCGGAACGATTACGGCTGCTCGCATTCATCGAGTCGAAAAAGCGAAAGCTCCGTCTAACCCCTTGCCGTTTGCCCAAGTTCGTTCATCTCGGTCGGCCGCGGTCGCACAGATAGCGTAATTCTTATCCGCTCCGTTTCCTGCCAGCGATTCGATATGCCCTGAGCGCGATTGGGTACCGGCGTACATGTTTTTCCAGTGCATTTATGGAACGGAATAGCCCAGCGTGAACACTGGCGCGCGCCGCGCGGACGCGATGTGACGGCTGTCACACGTGCATGAGTGGATGCCGGTCAATCGGGCATAATCGCGCGATCGACAACATATTTACGGGGAAGCGCAATAAAAGCACGAGCCAGTGTTGCTGCTGTCCGCAATGCTGACGGCATGCGCAATTGAAGGCGTTGGTTTTTATGGCCGCGTCAACGCGTATCGAAACGCGGCGACAGACGGGCGCGAGTATGCACGCTTCGCCGGGTAAGCAATCTTCCCGGCCCCGGCGACCGTGGGCGACGCCAGATTTACGTCGCGGCCCTATCCTCAATTGGGCCCGGATCGGTGTTACAGCCGTCGATGAATCTTCGCGCTTGCCTCTCTGCGTACGCAAATGCGGCGTCATGTGAGAGGAAGCTGAGTTGCTCCGGCAGGCTCGCGACAGGTGTGGCCAGCGGATCCGCCGAGAGTATCGACCAGGAGACCGAGTATCGAAGCTGTTGGCCGTCCAGTGATGGCGACCTCTTGGTTATTACCCGGACGTCAATGGTGAATCCCCGATACGGCACGCAGGATTGGTTTTGCATGACTGTTCCATTTTCAACGATCGCCGGTATGCGAGCGGAATACAGGAGGCAATCGGCATGCCTGGTCATTCATCCGCTAGCGACGGATAACGGGGACAAAATGGGCCAATCCAAGGCGGGCCTATCGATCTCGAACGCCGCATGCCCGGACCCGAGCTTCGGCACGGTGGCGCGGTGCTTCGATCTGCCAGCCGTGGATGATCCAGAGCGGCATCGATTGGCGATCTGCGGTGGCGAAAGCGGCCATCGCGCGAAGCCCATGCTGCCGGCGTCCATACAACATGCGGCACAGTTACATTGATTTAATGGGATTTTGTTGGTGGGCCGGGTGGGATTCGAACCCACGATGTCCTTTCGGAGGCGGATTATGAGTCCGCTGCCTGCAACCAGCACGGCGTCCGGCCCAACGATGCTTCGCGACGGAAGCGAGGGGATATCAGCAAAGGCGACCAACAAAAAGACCCGGTCTGAAGGCCGGGCCTGTCCATTGATTGGCCGACATACTACACGAAAAAAGGGCTTCCGGGATCGCTTCGCTGAACAAAACGATCGGGAAGCCCTGGCATACTGCTACAAGCCCGCGACCAAGCTCGATCAGTTCCCTTCGAGGAACGATTTCAGCTTGTCCGAACGGCTCGGGTGACGCAGCTTGCGCAACGCCTTTGCCTCGATCTGACGGATACGCTCACGCGTCACGTCGAACTGCTTGCCGACTTCTTCCAGCGTATGGTCGGTGCTCATTTCAATGCCGAAACGCATGCGCAGAACCTTCGCTTCGCGCGGCGTCAGCGAATCGAGCACGTCCTTCACGACATCGCGCATGCTGGCGTGCAATGCAGCGTCCGACGGCGCAACCGTGTTCGTATCTTCGATGAAATCGCCGAGATGCGAATCGTCGTCGTCGCCGATCGGCGTTTCCATCGAGATCGGTTCCTTCGCGATCTTCATGATCTTGCGGATCTTGTCTTCCGGCATCTCCATCTTCTCGGCCAGCGTCGCCGGATCCGGTTCGAGGCCGGTTTCCTGCAGAATCTGACGCGAGATGCGGTTCATCTTGTTGATCGTTTCGATCATGTGAACCGGAATGCGGATCGTGCGCGCCTGGTCTGCGATCGAACGCGTGATGGCCTGACGGATCCACCACGTCGCGTACGTCGAGAACTTGTAGCCACGGCGATATTCGAACTTGTCCACGGCCTTCATCAGGCCGATGTTGCCTTCCTGGATCAGGTCGAGGAACTGCAGGCCACGGTTCGTGTACTTCTTCGCAATCGAGATCACGAGGCGCAGGTTTGCTTCCGTCATTTCGCGCTTCGCCTGACGCGCCTTGAGCTCGCCCGCGGCCATTTGACGGTTGGTTTCCTTCAGGTCCTTCAGCGGCAGCACGACGCGTGCCTGCAGGTCGAGCAGACGCTGCTGCTGCTCGCGGATAGCCGGCACGTTACGCGACAGGATCGCGCTGTACGGATGGCTTTCGGCGACGATCTTGTCGGCCCATTCGAGGTCCGTTTCGTTGCCGGGGAAGCGCGCGATGAACTCGGCACGCGGCATGCCGCACTTGTCGACCACCGTGTGCAGGATCTGACGCTCGACCTGGCGCACTTCGTCCACCTGCGCGCGCAGCGTGTCGCACAGACGCTCGACGGTACGCGCGGTGAAGCGGATCATCATCAGCTCTTCCTGAATGGTTTCCTGCGCCTTCAGGTAGGACTTCGACTTGTAGCCTTCCTTTTCGAACGCGCGGCGCATCTTGTCGAACCATTCGCTGATCAGCGCGAATTTCTCGAGCGACAGACGCTTCAGTTCTTCGAGCTGGGCGGCGTTGGCCGTCGCTTGCGCAGCGCCATCGTCGTCTTCCTCTTCTTCTTCGTCCGCCTCTTCCTCTTCTTCGTCTTCGTTCTCGATCGCCTCGGCTTCCTGTTCGGAGAAGCCGTCGGTATCTTCCGCGTTCGCATCGATCAGGCCATCGACGAGCTCGTCGATACGGATCTCTTCGTTCGCCACGCGCTCAGCCATCGCGAGAATGTCGGCGATCGTGGTCGGGCAAGCGGAGATGGCCATCACCATATGCTTCAGGCCGTCCTCGATGCGCTTCGCGATTTCGATTTCGCCTTCACGCGTGAGCAGCTCGACCGTGCCCATTTCGCGCATGTACATGCGCACCGGGTCGGTCGTGCGACCGAATTCGGAGTCGACAGTGGAAAGCGCGACTTCCGCTTCCTCTTCCACTTCGTCGTCCGACGAAGCGTTAGGCGCGTTGTCGTTCAGGAGCAGCGTTTCGGCATCGGGCGCCTGCTCGTAGACGGCGACACCCATGTCGTTGAACGTGCTGATGATGCCTTCGATCGCCTCGGTTTCCGTGAAGTTGTCCGGGAGGTGGTCGTTGATTTCGCCGTAGGTCAGGAAGCCACGCTCCTTGCCGAGCTTGATCAGCGCACGCAGTTTCGAACGGCGCTCTTCAAGCTCCTCGACGGTGCCCGGCTGCGAAGACGCGAACGCGTCCTTCAGCAGCGCCTTCTCCTTTGCGCGGCGGTCGCGTGCCTTGGCCTTTTCGCCTTTGCCCTGAGCGGGGGTTGCTTCTTCGCTCTGGGCTGCGTCGTCATCGACGGGTACTTCGTTCAGCTTTTTCGTCATGGAGTTCGCCATACCGGCTGTAGTCTCGACTGCCGGCTGCTGGACGGCAGCCGGTTGAACCGTGGATACCAAAGACTCGCGGGGAGCCGCATCGTCCTGCGCGACATCCGCTTCCCTTTCGCTTCTGACTCCTTGCCGCCTCGCGACCGATGCCACCGACTTCGAGGTCACCGATGCCGCTCGCGCGGCCGAAGAGGTCGAGGCTTTTTTCCGGGCAACTGGCGTGGCGGTCTCGGCAGACGTTTCTGGGGCGGAAGGAGCCGATCTGACTGCGCTAACCCTAGTGGTCTTTTTCGGCTCGTCCGAGCCTACGCCTGTCGCTTTTTTTCCGCCTGTAGTCTTTACCATTGCAATCGCCTTTTAATCGCCTTTTGCCTGGAGAAAAACAAAACCGCTGAAAACCTTTTATTATAGCACCCGGGTTTCAGCCCTTCCCTGTCACTGCCCGAGCTGACGCTTCATGTCAGCACGCTTCTTCATCAAGTCAGTCAATTCCGAAAACTCCTCGGGGGTGTGCCTCGACTGACGCGACAAATGATCCAGCCGCTCGCAATATGCGTCGTAACGCATCTTCAGAATGGCGGCCTTCAATTCCTCTCCGGCAAGACGCTCGTGTTCACGGCGCTCTTCCGCGACGGTCGCGTCTTCGGGATTCTTCAACAGCAGATCCCGAACGTTTTCATCATAGTCCAGAATTTCCCGGAAGATTTCCTCGAACGTGGGGGCGTTGGCGCCGTTTCGCAACAGGTCGGAAAGCAATTGAAATTCGGCCGTATCGCCGAGCCCGCGCGCATGCGTCGTCACTTCCTCGAACAGTTCGCCGTGGCGCGTGACCGTCAGCAACGCCTGCTCCTGCTCTTCGTCCAGCACCGCGACGATGCGCGGGTGCATCACCAGATTCCTCAGCGCCCGCTGTTCGATGCCCGTCACGCTGCGGCGATCCTTGCGAGCGGGCGCGCTGCGTGCTACAGCCGCGATCCGCGCATCGACTTCGCACAGCGCCGCCACTTCATCGAACGGCACATCGAGCCGGTCCGCGAACATATGCATGATCTGCGCGCGCAGCGCGTTAGCCGGCAGCATCTGCAACAGCGGCTTCGCGTCGAAAAGCGCCCGCGCGCGGCCCTCGGGCTGATCGAGCTCCTTGCCCGCCAGCACTTCGTTCAGCAGGAACTGCGAAAGCGGCATCGCGCGGCGCACCTGCTCGGCGAAGGCGTCGGCGCCGAATTCGCGGACATAGCTGTCGGGATCGTGTTCCGCAGGCAGGAACAGGAAGCGGATCGTGCGGTTGTCGGCGGCGTGCGGCAGACATGCGTCGAGCGCGCGGCGCGCGGCGCGCCGGCCGGCAGAATCGCCGTCGAAGCTGAACACCACGGTGTCCGTCTGCCGCATCAGTTTCTGCACATGAATCGGCGTGCAGGCGGTGCCCAGCGTCGCCACCGCATTCTCGAAGCCCAATTGGGCGAGCGCAACCACGTCCATATACCCTTCGACGACCAGCACATAGCGCTGTTCGCGGATCGCGAGCCGCGCCTCGAAGAGGCCGTACAGCTCGCTGCCTTTGTTAAATAAAGGCGTTTCGGGCGAATTCAAATATTTGGGCTCGCCGCCGTCCAGCACCCGCCCGCCAAAGCCGATCACCTGGCCTTTCACATTGCGGATCGGGAACATGACGCGTTCGCGGAAGCGGTCGTAGCGGCGGTTCTGGCCCTGAGCATCGGACTTCTCGCTGACGATCACGAGGCCCGCCTCGACGAGCGCGTCGTCCCGATAGTTGGAAAAGGCGGACTCGAGGTTCTGCCAGCCGTCGGGCGCATAGCCGAGGCCGAAGCGTTTCGCTATCTCGCCGGTAAGGCCGCGCTTTTTCAGGTACTGGACCGCGTTCGGCGCGCCGCGCAACTGGGTGCGATAGTAATCGCAGGCGGTCTGCATGACGTCGGAAAGCGCCGTCGTGACCGCCTTCGAGACAGCGGGCGCATGGCCTTCGCTGCCGCCGCCACCGCCCGCGCCGCCGCGCATCGGCGAAGGCTCCTGCGGCACGGTCAGACCGACGGACTGCGCCAGTTCGTTGACGGCTTCAGGAAAGGACAGCCCGGCGTGCTCCATCAGAAAGCCGATTGCCGTGCCATGCGCGCCGCAACCGAAGCAATGATAGAACTGCTTAGTCGGACTAACGGTGAACGAAGGACTCTTTTCGTTGTGGAACGGGCAGAGTCCCATGAAGTTCGCACCGCCCTTTTTCAGCTGCACGTACCTGCCGACCACGTCGACGATATCGACGCGGTTCAGCAGATCTTGCAGAAAGGAATGCGGGATCACAGTGGAGACGCAGCCTTAAAAGGAGTGTGGCACCTTGGATGAGACGCAGCAGACCGTGCGCGCAGCCGGAAAAACGGACACGCGCGCGGCAAAAGGCGAAATCGGCTTATTTCGACAGCGCAGCCTTGACTTGCGCTGAGACGGCCGTCATGTCGGCGCGGCCCGCAAGCTTCGGCTTCAGCACGCCCATCACCTTGCCCATGTCCTGCGGACCGGCAGCGCCGACCTGCGCGACGGCGGCCTGCACTTCGGCCGTGATCTCCGCATCCGACAGCTGTGCCGGCATGTACGCGATCAGCACGTCAAGTTCGGCCTTTTCTTTTTCGACGAGATCAGTGCGGCCGGCGGTTTCGAACTGCGCGATCGAGTCCTTGCGCTGCTTGATCATCTTGTCGACGACGGCTGTCACGCCGGCGTCATCGAGCTCCACGCGCTCGTCGACTTCACGCTGCTTGATTGCAGCGAGCAGCAGACGGATCGTGCCGAGACGCTCGGTTTCGCGCGCGCGCATCGCTGCTTTCATGTCGTCGTTGATTCGGACCTTGAGACTCATCGTTCACCTGAATGCGTGGGGTTTGAAAAAAACGGGTGAAGACGCAGTGCAGAGCGCAAAAACCCGCTTGGGATCGTTCCTCAAGCGGGTTAGTGCCAAATACGCGGTGAATCCGTGCACCTGGATGCGGCCTTGCAGGGCTTTGACCGAAGCGGCCTTCGGGCCATTGAGGCTTTCGGGACCGGCTGCCGCAAGCGCCGGCACACTCCCGCGCCGTCACCTGATGTGAACCGCCGCTTTCGCTGGAAACGCTGGGCGAGAGCCGCGACTTCACGTTGAATCAATAAAACTTCTTGGGCAGTTGCTGGCTGCGCAGGCGCTTGAAATGGCGCTTCACCGCAGCCGCTTTTTTCCGCTTACGCTCCGACGTCGGCTTTTCGTAAAACTCTCGCGCACGAAGTTCAGTCAAGAGACCGTTCTTTTCGATCGTGCGCTTGAACCGGCGCATCGCGACTTCAAATGGCTCGTTTTCTTTTACGCGAATGGTCGTCATCTTTCAATAACGGAGCTTGGCAAAGATTGGAAAGTATAGCAGCTGTTTCGCACAATAGCATGGCAGTGTCAACCCCCTTTCCCGTGCCACCGCTATGCGTTTCCGACGTATTCCGCCGCAGCCTGGCCGGCCGCCACGCCGGATGCCCACGCCCACTGGAAGTTGTAGCCGCCGAGCCAGCCTGTCACGTCGACGGCCTCGCCGATGAAGTAGAGGCCGGGCACGCGCGCGCTCATCATCGTCGCGGATGACAACTCGCGCGTATCGACGCCGCCGCGCGTCACCTCGGCCTTCTTGTAGCCTTCGGTCCCGTTCGGCGTGAGTGTCCAGCGCGACAGCGCTTCACCGACCCGCCTCAGCGCCTTGTCCGGCAGATCGGCCAGACGCGCGTCGGCGGGCACGTCGTGGGTCTGAAGCCAGACGTGCGCAAGGCGCGCGGGCACCCATTCGGCGAGCAGATTCGCGATCTGCCGCTTCGTCGTGCTCTTCGCCTCCAGCAGTGCGGCGACAGCATCCCGTTCGGGCAGCAGATTGATGTGCACGGGCTCGCCCGGCTGCCAGTAGCTCGAAATCTGCAGCACGCCCGGGCCGGACAGCCCGCGATGCGTGAGCAGCAGGTCTTCGACGAACTCGCCACCCGATTTCTTCACGCCCGTCGCCAGATGCACCTCCAGCGACACGCCCGACAGCTCCGAAAACGGCTGCCAGTCCGCATGAGCGAACGTCAGCGGCACGAGCGCGGGGCGCGTGTCGATCAGCTTGTGCCCGAACTGTTTCGCGACGCGATAGGCGAAATCGGTCGCGCCGATCTTTGGAATCGACAATCCGCCCGTCGCGATCACGAGCGCGCGGGCGCGGATGGGACCGTTCCGGGTATCCAGCGTGAAGCCGTCGGAACCGGCGTGCCGCACCTGTTCGACGGCGAGCGGCCTGCGCCACGCGACATTGCCCGCGTCACATTCGCTCTTGAGCACGTCGATGACGGCATCGCTCGACTGGTCGCAGAACAGTTGGCCCTTGTGCTTCTCATGCCAGGTCACACGGTACTGTTTGAGCAGCGCCATGAAATCGCGCGGCGTATAACGCGCGAGCGCCGAGCGGCAAAAATGCGGATTCGCCGACAGATAGTTGGCAGGCCCCGCGTACAGATTCGTGAAGTTGCACCGGCCGCCGCCCGAAATGCGGATTTTTTCGGCAAGGCGCACCGCGTGGTCGATCAGCGCGACGCGCCGGCCAAGTTGGCCCGCCACCGATGCGCACATCATGCCCGCCGCGCCCGCGCCGATTACGGCGATATCGAAGGATTCCATGGGGCTGCATTGTAACCGGCGCAACCGGCAGGCCGGACGCCGCAAGGTCCGCGCTGCTATACTTTCAGGTTCCTTTTCTGATGATTCAGGCGCGCTTTTCGGCGCCCGACCGGCGGTCAAATCATGCTCGTTCTCGGCATTGAAAGCTCCTGCGACGAAACCGGCCTCGCGCTCTATGACACCGGGCGCGGCCTGCTTGCGCACGCGCTGCATTCACAGATCGCAATGCATCGCGAATACGGCGGCGTCGTGCCGGAACTGGCGTCGCGCGACCATATCCGGCGCGCGCTGCCGCTGCTCGAAGAAGTGCTGGAGAGTTCGGGCGCCGCGCGCGGCGACATCGACGCGATCGCCTACACGCAAGGTCCGGGGCTCGCGGGCGCGCTGCTGGTCGGCGCGAGCATCGCCAATTCGCTGGCGATGGCGTGGAACAAGCCGACCATCGGCATTCATCATCTGGAAGGGCATTTGCTGTCGCCGCTGCTCGTCGACGAGCCGCCGCCGTTTCCGTTCGTCGCGCTGCTCGTGTCGGGCGGCCATACGCAGCTGATGCGGGTCACGGACGTCGGCGTCTACGAGACGCTCGGCGAAACGCTCGACGACGCCGCCGGCGAAGCCTTCGACAAGACTGCAAAGCTGCTCGGCCTCGGCTATCCGGGCGGGCCGGAAGTGTCGCGCCTCGCGGAGTTCGGCACGCCGGGCGCCGTCTCGCTGCCTCGTCCGATGCTGCATTCCGGCGACCTCGATTTCAGCTTCAGCGGCCTGAAAACGGCCGTGCTGACGCACATGAAGAAGCTCGGCAGCAATGTCTGCGAGCAGGCCAAGGCGGATCTCGCGCGCGGCTTCGTCGATGCGGCCGTCGAGGTGCTGGCCGCCAAGTCGCTCGCGGCGCTCAAGAAAACGAAGCTCAGGCGTCTCGTGGTGGCGGGCGGTGTCGGCGCGAACCGGCAGTTGCGCGAGGCGCTGTCGGCGGCTGCGAAAAAGCGCGGTTTCGATGTGCACTACCCGGACCTGTCGCTGTGCACGGACAACGGCGCGATGATCGCGCTTGCGGGCGCGCTGCGGCTGCAACGTTGGCCCGCACAGGCCGCCAACGATTACGCGTTCACCGTGAAGCCGCGCTGGGATCTGGGGTCGCTGGCGGGGTGAGAGGCCTCGCGGCACGAGCGCTGCCGTCCGGCTTTTTGCCTTTTTCGCGCTGGCGCCCGCGACGCGGTTCGCCTTGCCCGCCCAGCGCAAGAGCGAACCTCTCAAGCCCCTCAAGCCGTGCGCTTGTCCTTCTCAATCACCGCATACGCGCTGTGATTGTGGATCGACTCGAAGTTCTCCGCTTCAAGCACATACGCGACGATCCGCGAATCGGCGTTCAGACGCTGCGCGACATCGCGCACCAGGTCCTCGACGAACTTCGGATTTTCGTAGGCACGCTCAGTCACGAACTTCTCATCGGGCCGCTTGAGCAAGCCCCACAGCTCACACGACGCTTCCTCTTCCGCGATACGAATCAGGTCTTCGACAGGCACATGGTCGACGAACTCGGCATTGATCGTCACGTGCGAGCGCTGATTGTGCGCGCCATACTGTGAGATCTTCTTCGAGCACGGACACAGGCTCGTGACCGGCACCATGACCTTCAGGAACAGACGCATCACGCCGTTGCGCGAATCGGCCGTCAACGTCACTTCGTAGTCCAGCAGACTTTGCACGCCCGACACGGGTGCCGTCTTGTTGACGAAGTACGGAAACGCCACCTCGATGCGCCCCGCGGGCGCCTCGAGCTTCTCCAGCATCGATGCGAGCATCGCGCGCAACGCCGCCGAACCTAACGGCGCGTCGTTCTCTTCGAGCAGCGCCACGAAGCGCGACATGTGCGTGCCCTTCGCCTCGGCGGGCAGATGCACATCGAGATTCCACGTGCCGATGGTCGGCTGAACGCTGCCGTCCGCCGCGCGGACGGTCAATGGATGACGCACCGCCTTCACGCCGACCCGCTGAATCGGGATCTGCCGGGTGTCGACCGTGCTTTGCACGTCGGGCATCACAAAGGCGGGGTTCATCTGGTTCATCTTCTTATCCTCAACTGACAGCGCTAATCGACGCGCAAAATGACAACCGCCGGCATGCGCCGGCGGAGCACAGCGGGTACCCGACCCGCCGATTCATATTCGAGTAGATGCAACGGACCGCGTCTTCGTTCCTGACAGCCCGCTATGTTAAGCGACGCGCTTCACGGACTTGCCGCTCGCGTGTTCCACAAATCGCTCGCGGATGGACTTCGCGATGCCCACGGCGTCGAGGCCGCACGACGCCAGCAACTTGGCGGGATCTCCGTGATCGATGAAGCGATCGGGAAGGCCCAATTGTAGTACGGGCCGGATAACCCCACTCTCCATCATGGCTTCCACGCAGGCCGAGCCCGCGCCGCCCATGACGCAGCCTTCTTCGACCGTGACGAGCGCATCATGCGTCTCCGCCAGTTCGCGCACGAGGTCCGCGTCGAGCGGCTTCACGAAGCGCATGTTCGCAACCGTCGCGTCGAGTTGTTCCGCTGCCGCGAGCGCCGGCGCGACCATCGTACCGAACGCGAGAATCGCGATGCGCTTGCCTGCCGGCTGCGTCGACTGGCGGCGAATCTCACCCTTGCCGAGCGGAATCGCGGCCATCTGCTTGACCGTCGCCACGCCCGTGCCCGCGCCGCGCGGATAGCGGACGGCCGTCGGATTCGGCTGCTGCAGCGCCGTGTACAGCATCTGGCGGCATTCGTTTTCGTCCGACGCGGCCATCACTGTCATGTTCGGGATGCAACGCATGAACGCGAGGTCATATGCGCCCGCGTGCGTCGCGCCGTCCGCGCCGACGAGACCCGCGCGATCGATTGCGAACACAACGGGCAGATTTTGCAGCGCGACGTCGTGGATCAGCTGGTCGTACGCGCGTTGCAGGAACGTCGAGTAGATCGCAACGACGGGCTTGAGCCCTTCCGTCGCGAGGCCGGCCGCGAACGTCACCGCATGCTGCTCGGCGATGCCGACATCGTAGTAGCGATCCGGGAAGCGCTTTTCGAACTCGACCATGCCCGAGCCTTCGCGCATCGCGGGCGTGATGCCGACCACTCGCGAATCGAGTTCCGCGGCGTCGCACAGCCATTCGCCGAAGACCTGCGTGTAGGTCTTCTTGGCGGGCGTAGCCGACGGCTTGATGCCTTCAGCCGGATTGAACTTGCCGGGACCGTGGTACAGCACCGGGTCGGCCTCGGCCAGCTTGTAGCCCTGGCCTTTCTTCGTGACGACATGCAGGAATTGCGGGCCACGCAGTTCCTTGATGTTCTGCAGCGTCGGGATCAGCGAATCGAGGTCGTGACCGTCGATCGGTCCGATGTAGTTGAAGCCGAACTCTTCGAACAGCGTCGCCGGAACGATCATGCCCTTCGCGTGCTCTTCGAGCTTGCGCGCGAGGTCCAGCACAGGCGGTGCGTGGCGCAGCACGCGTTCGACGCCCGCGCGCGCAGCCGCGTAGAAGCGACCCGACATCAGCCGCGCGAGATGGCGGTTGAGAGCGCCGACGGGCGGCGAGATCGACATGTCGTTGTCGTTGAGGATGACGAGCAGCGGCACGTCGTCCTCGACACCCGCGTTGTTCATTGCCTCGAAGGCCATGCCCGCCGTCATCGCGCCGTCGCCGATCACGGCGATCGCGAAGCGGTCTTCGCCGCGCAGTTTGCTGCCGATCGCCATGCCGAGCGCCGCCGAGATCGACGTGCTCGAGTGCGCCGTGCCGAACGTGTCGTACGTCGATTCGTCGCGGCGCGGGAAACCGGAGATGCCGCCGAGCTGACGCAGCGTATGCATCTGGTCGCGGCGGCCCGTCAGAATCTTGTGAGGATAGGTCTGATGACCCACGTCCCAGACGATGCGATCGCGCGGCGTGTCGAACACGTAATGCAGCGCGATCGTCAGTTCGACCGTGCCGAGGTTGGACGACAGGTGGCCGCCCGTCTGCGAGACGCTGTCGAGCACAAAGGCACGCAACTCGTCGGCAAGCGGTTGCAACTGGCGGCGATCGAGGCGGCGCAGGTCCGCGGGGTCGTCAATGGTTTTCAGCAAGTCGTACATCGTCGTTCCATTGTAGGAAAACTTACGCGCCCGCACTTCCTTCGCGCACACCTAAAAGCCTTGTGCGGGCGGCGGGCTTTCGCGTTACAGCTACTTCAGCTGACCCGGTTCACCACGAGGTCGGCCAACTCGGCGAGCCGCTGCGCGCGGGCGCCAAAAGATGCGAGTGCATCGTGCGCGTCGCTGCGCAACTGCGCGGCCAGCGCCCGCGAAGCGTCGAGCCCGATGATCGACACATAGGTCGGCTTGCCGTCCTTCGCGTCTTTGCCGGCCGTCTTGCCGAGCGTCGCGGAATCAGTCGTGACGTCGAGAATGTCGTCGACGACCTGGAACGCGAGGCCCACGGCAGCGGAATAGGCATCGAGCGCCTGCAGCGTCTTTGCATCGGGCGTTTCGCCTGTCAGCGCGCCCATGCGCACGGCGGCGCGCAGCAGCGCGCCCGTCTTCAGGCGGTGCATCGTTTCCAGTTGCGCACGCGTCAACGTATGGCCGACGCTCGCGAGATCGATCGCCTGGCCGCCCGCCATGCCGATCGAGCCGCTCGCCAGCGCCAGTTCGCGCACCAGCGCGGCCTGCTGCGCGGGCGCGAGCACATCCGAAGTCAGCGCAACGAAGGCCTGCGACTGCAATGCGTCGCCGACGAGAAGCGCCGTCGGTTCGTCGTACTTGACGTGCACCGTGGGCTTGCCGCGGCGCAATTCGTCATCGTCCATGCAGGGCATGTCGTCGTGCACGAGCGAATAGACGTGAATCATCTCCAGCGCCGCCGATGCCGCGTCGAGGCACTCCGCCTTCGCGCCCGTCAGTTCGCCTGCTGCATGACAGAGCAGCGGGCGTACCCGCTTGCCGCCGCCCAGCACGGCATAGCGCATCGCTTGATGCAGCGTTGCCGGCTCAGTCGATTCCGCCGGCAGGTATTGTTCGAGTGCGCCCTCTACGCGGTCCAGCACCGAGCGCATCCATTGTTCGAAGGTCATAGATCGTCTCCGCTGTCGGCAGCGGTTGTACCTGCTGTATTCACGGGAAGCGGCTTGAGCGTCTCGCCATCCAGGACGCGCACCTGCTGCTCCACCTTTTCGAGCTGTTGCTGGCAGAATGCCACGAGCACGGAGCCGCGCCGGTATGCCGCCAGCGACTCTTCCAAGTTGAGGCTGCCGCCTTCCATCCGTCCGACAAGCTCTTCCAGCTCCGCCAGCGCCGCCTCGTAGCTTTCGGGCAGCGGCGTATTGTCGGAACCTTCTGCGCTGGTGGGGGACAAACCAGCCGTATCCGTCGAAGCGGTCTTCGCCATGAATCGTCGCAAAATTAAAACAAGTCGGACATTCTACGGCAAAAGCAACAATTTCGACCTGGAAGCGCACCGACCGGTGCTGGCGCGACGCTTGCGCAACACTACCCGAGATAAAAAAAAATCTAATGTTTGCGGCTGGAAATCGCGAACTTCGGTGACATTTTTAACCGAAATCAGGTACTTAAGCGCCCCAACGAGGGGGAAACGGGTATAATCGCGGGCTCCCTAAATCGAATCTTCGATGGTTGGGTTGTTCACTGCTTTCACGTCTTCATCGGGAGTGGGAATGTCCAATCTGAGCAATGCATTGCAGCTCAAGGCTATCCACAGCCAGCTGCCAGTCACGGCTTACTTTGACCAGACGCTTCACCAGCGCGAACTCGAAACCCTTTTCAAGAAAGGTCCTCGCTACGTCGGGCACGAACTCATGGTTCCCGAAGCGGGTAACTATTTCGCCTTGCCCAGCGAACGCGGGGGGCGCGTGCTCGTGCGCAACCAGCAGTCGCAGGTCGAGCTGCTGTCGAACGTGTGCCGCCATCGTCAGGCGGTCATGCTGAACGGCCGCGGGATGACGGAGAACATCGTCTGCCCGCTGCACCGCTGGACGTACGATCTGAATGGCCAGCTACTCGGCGCGCCGCATTTCGCCGACAACCCCTGCCTGAACCTCGGCGCCACGCCGCTGCAAAGCTGGAATGGTCTGCTGTTCGAAGCACAGGGCCGCGACGTCGCGAAAGATCTCGTGCGTCTCGGCACGGCAAGGCACTTCGACTTCACGAACTACATGTTCGATCACGTCGAAGTTCACGAGTGCAACTACAACTGGAAGACCTTCATCGAGGTCTATCTGGAGGACTATCACGTCGTCCCGTTCCATCCGGGCCTCGGCAGCTTCGTCAACTGCGACGACCTGAAGTGGGAGTTCGGCGAGTGGTACAGTGTGCAGACGGTCGGCGTGCACAACGAACTCGCGCGTCCGGGCAGCCCGACGTATCGCAAGTGGCACGACGAAGTGCTGCGTTACCGCGAAGGCAAGATGCCGGAATTCGGCGCGATCTGGATGGTGTACTACCCGGGCATCATGATCGAGTGGTATCCGCATGTGCTCGTCGTGTCGTGGCTGATTCCGCGCGGTCCTCAAAAGACGACCAACGTCGTCGAGTTCTATTACCCAGAGGAAATCGCGCTGTTCGAGCGTGAGTTCGTCGAAGCGGAGCGCGCCGCCTATATGGAAACGGCGCGTGAAGACGACGAGATCGCCGAACGCATGGACGCCGGCCGCCTTGCGCTGCTGGAGCGGGGCGAGTCACAGGTCGGGCCGTACCAGAGCCCGATGGAAGACGGCATGCAGCACTTCCATGAGTTCCTGCGGCGGCAACTCGGCACGATCTGACGCGGGCCTTCGCGCGTGTCGATAGCGCTGCGACAAGCAAGTAAAGACGGGCTTCGGCCCGTCTTTTTTGTTTAGACTAGAGATATCGTTCGGCGCTGCCGAAGTCGTTTCTCAGGAGCCATCATGCCGCATACCCATTACACCACGCTGATCTCCGCAGCCAACCTCGCCGAGCGTTTGTCGGCCGCGCCGGGCACCGTGTTCGTCGCCGATTGCCGGTTCGATCTCGCCGATACCGGGGCGGGCGAGCAAGCCTATGCGGCGGGTCATCTGCCGCAAGCGCACTATCTGCATCTCGACCGCGACCTGTCAGGCGCGAAGACAGGCAGCAACGGTCGCCATCCGTTGCCGGACCGTCAGAAGCTGGTCGACCGGCTCGCGGGACTCGGTCTCAGGCAAGGCCAGCAAGTGGTCGCCTACGATGCGCAAGACGGCAGGTACGCCGCGCGCCTGTGGTGGCTGTTGCGCTGGCTGGGTCACGATTCCGTCGCGCTGCTGGACGGCGGCCTCGCCGCCTGGCAGGCGGCCGGCCAGCCGCTGACGCAAGATGTGCCGCCCGACGCAGCCGGCGACTTCAAGGCGGGCGCCCCGCTTGCCGTGACCGTCGATGCGCAGACCGTCGAGCGCAATATCGGCACGAAGGAGCGCGTGGTTCTCGATGCGCGCTCGCCAGATCGCTATCGCGGCGAGAACGAAACGCTGGACCGCGTCGGCGGACATATTCCCGGCGCGCGCAATCGTTACTTCGTCGACAATCTGACGGCCGACGGCCGCTTCAAGTCCGCGCACACGTTGCGTGACGAGTTCACCGCGGTCATTCCGGGCGTGTCCGCCGAGCATGTCGTGCTGCAATGCGGTTCTGGTGTCACCGCATGTCATAACGCACTGGCGATGGAAATCGCCGGCTTGCACGGTGCGGCGCTTTATCCGGGGTCGTGGAGCGAATGGAGTTCGGACACCTCGCGGCCGGTGGCGACGGGGGCGAATCCCTAAAGGCTCGCCGGGTCCCGCCCGCAACGACGCTGGCGGCTCGCTTCGCCCTTCGCGGACAAGCCGAACCGCAGCGTCGACGCCGCGACAGCCTCAGCCGACGCCGTGCTCCTTGAACCACGCGAGCGCGCGCCGCCAGCCATCTTCTGCATCGGCCTGCCGGTAGCTTGGCCGGTAGTCCGCAAAGAACGCATGCCCCGCGTCGTCATACACGACGAACTGCGACCCACGTCCCGCCTGCGGGCCTTGCGCAATCGCCTGCTTCATCTTCTCGAGCGACTCCTGCGGGATGCTCTGATCCTGCCGCCCATAAAGTCCGAGCACGGGCACCTGCAGATCGGACACGCGATCGATCGGATTGGCGGGCGTCACGGGCGTCTGGTTGCCGACCACTTGCCCGTACCACGCGACAGCCGCCTTCAAGCGCGGATTGTGCTCCGCATAGAGCCACGTGATGCGACCGCCCCAGCAAAAGCCCGTGATGCCCACCCGGTTCAGATCGCCGCCATGCTTGCCGGCCCAGTTGAACGTCGCGTCGAGGTCAGCCAGCACCTGTGAATCGGGGACCTTGCTCACGATCTCGTCGTTTAGCTGCTGCATCGACGGATACTTCGTCGGATCGCCTTGCCGCACATAAAGGTCCGGCGCGATGGCCAGATAGCCGAGCTTCGCGAAACGCCGGCAGACGTCTGCGATATGTTCGTGCACGCCGAAAATCTCATGGACCACGAGGATCACGGGCAGATGCGTTCTGCCCCGCGGCTGCGCGCGATAGGCGGGCACCTGTGTATCGCCCGACTGGATCTTGACCTCGCCCGCCTCGAGCCCGTCGGTGTCCGTGCGGATAGTCTGCGCGGAC
This sequence comes from Paraburkholderia sp. LEh10, assembly GCF_017814945.1. Classification (GTDB taxonomy): domain Bacteria; phylum Pseudomonadota; class Gammaproteobacteria; order Burkholderiales; family Burkholderiaceae; genus Paraburkholderia. The sequence continues at coordinate 73,080 of NZ_JAGIPX010000024.1, read as the reverse complement.
ACGGGCAGCACGCACGCCGCAAAGCCGCTGCCGAGCGTCGCCTTGATGAAGGTGCGCCGGTCAAATGGAACGTGTGGAACGAGACTGTCGACTTCTGGCTTCAGCATTGCTGCGCTCCTTGATGGAAGGACAAGGGTGAACGGCAAAGACGCCAAGCAGAACCCTGTTGCATGAACGGAAGTAAGCGCCGAAGCGCTAAGGATACGCGCAAAGCGTATCCCGTTGCAGAAGCATCGATGTCGCTCCGTGAAGCATCAATGAAGCTTGACGCGCGGCAGCGTCGTGCGCCGCAGCCAGTGCGCGAAGGTATCGAGGACCATCCGCGCGTAGCCATGCAGCGCTGCGATGTGCAGCCGGTACAGCGACATGTACATGAAGCGCGCGAACAGCCCTTCGATCAGCATGTTGCCGCCGATCACCCCGCCCATCAGGTTGCCAACCGCGCTGAAGTGCCCGAGCGACACCAGCGAGCCGAAGTCGCGATACGTGAACTCGGGCAGCGGCCGGCCTTCGAGCCGGTTGCCGAGCGCACGCAGCAAGAAACTCGCCTGCTGGTGCGCGGCCTGCGCGCGCGGCGGCACGTTGCGCTCGTTACCGGGCCATGGGCACGCGGCGCAATCGCCAAGCGCGAAGATGTTGTCGTCGATTGTCGTTTGCAGCGTGCGTCGCACTTCGAGCTGGCCGAGCCGGTTCACCGGCAGTCCGTCCAGCTCGCTCAGCACGGGCGGCGCCTTGATGCCCGCCGCCCACACGGTCAGGTCCGCACGCACCGTCTTGCCGCTCGCCGTGCGCACGACGCCCGGCGCGACTTCCGCGACGGTCTCGCCGACCATCAGCTTCACGCCGAGCTTTTGCAGCAGTTCGGCCGTCGCGGTCGAAACGCGCTCCTGCAACGCGGGCAAGATGCGCGGCCCTGCTTCGATCAACACGATGCCTACGTCGTGACGCGGATCGAGCTTGTGCAGCCCATAGGCGGAGAGCACCTGCGCCGTATTGCGCAGTTCCGCCGACAGTTCGACGCCCGTCGCGCCGCCGCCGACAATCGCGACCTGGATGCGCGGCTCCGTCGATGGCGACGAGCCCGGATTCGACTCGACGGGTTCGTGCGCCTGGTGCTCGGCGCGCATGCAGGCGGCGATCAGGCGCTTGCGGAAACGTTCGGCCTGATGGACGGTATCGAGCGCGATCGAACACTCCGGTGCGCCCTTCACGCCGAAGAAATGCGTCGTACTGCCGATCGCGATGACGAGCGTGTCGTATTCGAGAACACGTTCAGGAAGAAGCTCCGCGCCGTCGTCGTCGAGCACGCGCGCGAGCGTGATGCGTTTGGCCGTGCGGTCGAGCCCGGCCAGTTCGCCCTGCTGGAATTCGAAGCCGTGCCAGCGCGCCTGGGCCGCGTATTCGAGTTCCTGTGTGAACGGGTCCATGCTGCCCGCCGCGACTTCATGCAGCAATGGCTTCCAGATATGCGTCGGATAACGGTCGACCAGCGTGACCTGCGCAAGGGGAGCACCGCTGCTGCTCTTTTTGCGCGCATAGCGATCACCAAGCCTGGTCGCCAGTTCCAGACCTCCTGCGCCACCACCCACGACGACAAAACGATGCATCAGAACTCTCCGTGTTGACCGATAAGTTGTGCGTCGATGCGGCTCGCGTCGCGCGCATGCGGCCGCCTTATTATTCGCGTTCTATCGATTGTCGGCGAGCAACGGGACAAGTCACAAGTCCGTCAAAACCAACTGTGACATGCGAGCGACGTTATCCCATTGACCTGGAGAAGCAACAATGCTGTGTCAGTGTGCTGAACAAAGCATGACTGACATGTCAGTGCGCCGTCAGTGCGCTTCCTCCCAGTTCGCCCCCGCGCCTACTTCAGCGACGAGCGGCACCTTCAGTTGCGCGACGCCGCACATCAGTTCAGGCAAACGCTTACGTACGTCGGAAAGCTCTTCGTCCGGTACTTCGAGGATCAGTTCGTCGTGCACCTGCATGATCATGCGCGTGCCGATGCGGGATTCTTCGATCCACTTCTGCACCGCGATCATCGACATCTTGATCAGATCGGCAGCCGTGCCTTGCATCGGCGCGTTGATCGCCGCGCGCTCGGCGGCCTGGCGGCGCGGACCATTGCCGCCGTTGATCTCGGGCAGCCAGAGCCGCCGGCCAAACACAGTCTCGACGAAACCCTTCGCCTTCGCGCTCGAACGCGTGTTCTCCATATAGGCGGCCACGCCCGGATAACGCGCGAAATAGCGGTCGATATAGAGCTTCGCCGCATCGCGCGTGATGCCGAGGTTCGACGCGAGACCGAACGAGCTCATCCCATAGATCAGACCGAAGTTGATGACCTTCGCAATGCGCCGCTGATCGTTCGATACTTCGAGCGGCGTTACGCTGAACACTTCCGAAGCCGTTGCGCGGTGGATGTCCTCGCCTTGCTGGAACGCGCGCAGCAGCGCTGCGTCGCCGGAAATATGCGCCATGATGCGCAATTCGATCTGCGAATAGTCCGCCGACACGAGCTTGTGCCCCGGCGGCGCGATGAACGCCTCGCGAATGCGGCGGCCTTCGCCCGTGCGCACGGGAATGTTCTGCAGATTGGGATCGTTCGATGCGAGCCGGCCCGTCACCGCGACGGCCTGCGCATAGTTCGTATGCACGCGGCCCGTGGTCGCGTTGACCATGCGCGGCAGCTTGTCAGTGTAGGTGGACTTCAGCTTCGACAGGCCGCGATGCTCGAGCAGCACCTTCGGCAGCGGGTAATCTTCGGCGAGCTTTTGCAGCACTTCTTCATCGGTGGACGGCGCGCCGCTCGGCGTCTTCTTGATGACGGGCAGTTCGAGCTTTTCGAAGAAGATCTGTCCGATCTGCTTCGGCGAGCCGAGATTGAATTCGCCGCCCGCGAATCCGTACGCCTGCTGTTCGAGCTCGATCAGACGGGCGGCGATCTCGTTGCTTTGCACGCGCAACTTTTCCGTGTCGATCAGCACGCCGTTGCGCTCCATCTTGCGCAGCACGCGCGAGGTCGGCACTTCGATGTTCCGGTACACGTGATCGAGCGGCGCTTCCGCGGCAATCTGCGGGTACAGCGCCTGATGCAGACGCAACGTGATGTCGGCGTCCTCAGCCGCGTATTCGGCGGCCTTGTCGAGCGCGACCTCGTCGAAGCCGATCTGCGCCGCGCCCTTGCCCGCGACGTCTTCATACTTGATCGTCTTCAGGCCGAGATGGCGCAGCGCGAGGTTGTCCATGTCGTGCGGACGATGCGATTCGAGCACGTACGACTGCAAAAGCGTGTCGTGCTCGATGCCGTCCATCGCAATGCCGTAGTTAGCGAGCACCTGTTCGTCGTACTTCAAATGCTGGCCGACTTTTTTCTTGTCCGCGCTTTGGAGCCACGGCTTGAGCTTCGCGAGCACTTCGTCGCGCGGCAACTGCAAGGGCGCATCAGGCCCGCGATGCGCGAGCGGAATATATGCGGCCTTGCCTGCTTCAACGGCAATCGAAATGCCGACGATCTGCGCCGTCATCGGATCGAGCGACGTGGTTTCCGTATCGAACGATGTGATTGCGGCGGCATTGATCCTGTCGAGCCACGCGTCGAACTGCCCCCACGTCTGCACGGTGTCGTACTCGCGCTCGCCGCCGCCGTCGATAGTGGGCGCGGGCGGCACATCCGTCTCGGGCCCTTCGACGGCGTCGGCGATTTCGACTTCACGCAGCCACGTCTTGAAGCCGTGACGCGTAAAGACGTCGCGCAGTTCTTCGCGCGCTTCGGGGCGCGTCGCGAGCGTGCCTTCGAACGAATTCACATGTTCGGTCAGATCGCAGTCCGTTTCAACCGTGACGAGCTTTTTCGCCATCGGCAGAAAATCGAGCGCGCGCCGCAAATTGTCTCCTACCGCACCTTTGATTTCGCTTGCATGTGCGACGATGCCGTCGAGGGTTTCGTATTGCGTGAGCCATTTGAGCGCGGTCTTCGGTCCGCATTTCTCGACGCCGGGCACGTTGTCGACGGTATCGCCGATCAACGACAGATAGTCGACGATGCGCTCGGGCGGCACGCCGAACTTGCCCATTACGGCTTCGCGGTCGAGCTTCTCGTTCGTCATCGTATTGATGAGGGTGACATGATCCGTCACGAGTTGAGCCAGATCCTTGTCCCCCGTGGATACGATCACGTTCATGCCGCGCGCCTCTGCGCGCTTCGCGAGCGTGCCGATCACGTCGTCTGCCTCGACGCCTTCGATCATCAGCAAAGGCCAGCCGAGCGCGCGCACCGCGATGTGAATCGGCTCGATCTGCCGGGCGAGATCGTCGGGCATCGACGGACGATTCGCCTTGTATTGCGGATACCAGTCGTCGCGAAACGTCTTGCCTTTGGCATCGAACACGCACGCGCTATACTCTGCCGTAACCTCCTTGCGCATACGGCGCAGCATGTTGATGATTCCGTAGAGCGCACCTGTTGGCCCGCCATCGGGACCGCGCAAATCAGGCATCGCATGGTAGGCCCGGTACAGATAACTCGAACCGTCAACCAATAGCAGGGTCTTACCTTCCAGGTTCTGTTCTTCAGGCATTATGACTAAGAGAAAAGTGATTCCGAGTCTGCGATCGCTCGCAGATCAAGAGCGCGCAACAGCCAAGAAGGCCCGCGCATCGTGGCAGATGTTCACGATTATGGCAGAGTTTATCGAGGCGACCGAGTACCTGTCGGAGATCCGCCCAGCCGTGAGCATCTATGGTTCGGCGCGTCTGAAGCCGAACTCGCCATACTACAAACTGGCCACGACGATCGCGCGCAAGCTCTCCGACGCGGGCTTCGCGGTGATCTCCGGCGGCGGCCCCGGCATCATGGAAGCGGCCAACAAGGGCGCGCACGCAGGCAAGGCGCCGTCCGTCGGGCTGAACATCGAGTTGCCGCACGAGCAGTCGGGCAACCAGTGGCAGGACATCTCGCTGCGCTTCCGTCACTTCTTCACACGCAAGGTCACGTTCGTGAAGAACTCGGATGCCGTGATCGTGATGCCCGGCGGATTCGGCACGCTCGACGAACTGGCCGAAGTGCTCACACTGATTCAAACGAAGAAGTCGCGGCACGTGCCCATCATTCTCGTCGGCGCCGAGTTCTGGAAGGGGCTGCTTGCGTGGTTCGAATCGCAGCTGGTGCCGATGGGCCTCATCAATCCCGACGACATGAATCTGATGCAGGTCATCGACGAGCCCGACCAGGTGCTCGAAGCGGTGCTCGCGTTCTATGAAGAGCGCGAAGAGCCGGAGCAGCATCCCGTCAAGTCGGATGAGGATCGGATGTTCTATTTGTGATCGCCTGATGCACTTGCATCGCGGAGCTGGTCAAGGCCGTATCCGCGATGCGCTCTCGCGCGACGCGGCGTGCGTCTTGCGCTGCGCTGTCTGTTGCATGTCATTGTGTTGGGCTTGCGTCCCCTGCGCTTCGAGCCAGCGGCAGAACTGCTCGACGAGCGGCGCATTCGCCACTTCGCGCCGCGCGACCCACCAGTAGCCGCGCGCATCGACGTGCGGTCCATCCAGCGGCGTCACGAGCCGCCCCGACGCAAGTTCGTCGCCGAGCAGCGGCATCCGTCCGAGCGCAACGCCCAGGCCATCGACTGCCGCCTGCAACGCCATGTAGAAATGATCGAACGACTGCTTCTTGCGGCACTTCATCTTGACGCCCGCCGCCTGTAGCCAGTGATGCCATGCGTCCGGCCGCGTATCGGCGTGCAGCAGCACGTGACGCGCGAGATCGTCGGCGGTGTGGATCGGCAGGCGCTTTAGCAGCGCCGGACTGCACACGGGCATCTCGCTTTCATCCAGAAACTGGCCGCTCGCGCAATTGGGCCAATGTGCCGGTCCGCGTCGCACGGCAACGTCGAAGCTGTCCAGATTTTCGACGGGCTCATTCGATGTAGCCAGCCTCAGTTCGACATTCGGCGCCATCCGCTGGAATTGCGAAAGCCTGGGCAGCAGCCACTTCATCGCGAACGTGGGCAGCGCGTTGACGCGCAGCACGTGGACGACGCCCGTATCGCGCAACTGCTCGGTCGCGGCAGCGATGCTGTCGAACGCCGCCTGCACAGCCGACAGATAGCGCCGGCCGTCTTCCGTCAGCCGCACCCGCTTGCCGATGCGATCAAACACCTGCACGCCGACCCAGCTTTCGAACGCCGACACTTGCCGGCTGATTGCACCGTGCGTCACATGGAGCTCGGCGGCGGCAGCCGTGAAGCTGTTGTGCCGCGCCGCGGCCTCGAAGGCGCGCAGCGCTGCAAATGGGGGAAGCTTGCGGTTCATCCTTGTGATTCTAGATCACAAAGAGCTGCCCCAGAAATCGTTTTGAGCAGACGGGAAACGGCGCTAACCTTCCCGCCTGAACTGAATAGTGAACGCGATGGATCAACATCCGAACGCGCCGGAGCATGCCCCCCTTCCGACCACGCGCGAAATCTTCATGGGCTTTCTCGGCCTCGGCCTGACGTCGTTCGGCGGCGCGCTGCCGCTCGCGCGGCGGACCGTCGTCGAACAGCGCCGCTGGCTGACGGCCGCCGAGTTCACCGATCTGCTCGGCCTGTGTCAGTTCTTGCCGGGCGGCAACGTGATCAATCTGTCGGTCGCGCTCGGCATGCGCTTTCGCGGCCTGCGCGGCGCGTTGGCGGGCATTCTCGGCCTGATCGCGGGGCCGTCGCTGGTAGTGATCGCGCTCGGTGTGCTCTACGAGCACACGCAGAACGATCCTCACATCAGGCATCTGTTCGCCGGTCTCGCCGCGGCGGCGGCGGGTCTGCTGGTCGCGATGGCCGTAAAGATTCTGATGCCGCTGCGTCACGATCCGCGCGCCGCGACGATCGCCGCGCTCGGTTTCGTCGCGATCGCGCTGCTGCGCTTCCCGCTGCTGCCGACGATGCTCGTGCTGACGCCGCTCAGCATCTTCGTTGCATCGCGCGTGGAGAAAGCCCGGGCAGCCGCAGCATCAACAAACACGAACGAGGTGTCGAAATGACTGAAACGCTGATCGCGCTCGCTGTCATCTTCAGCCAGCTATCGCTGCTCGCATTCGGCGGCGGCAACACCATCTTGCCGGAGATGCAGCGGCAGGTCGTCGAAGTGCATCACTGGATGCCCGCCAGCGAGTTCAGCGCGCTCTTCGCGCTCGCGCAGGCAGCGCCGGGGCCGAACATGATGGTGGTGACGCTGGTCGGCTGGCACGTCGCCGGTTGGGCGGGCGTGCTGGTTACGTCGCTCGCGAAGTTCGGGCCGTCGTCCGTCGTGACGATTCTCGCGATGCATGCGTGGAACCGCTTCAAGGACCGCCCGTGGCGGCGCGTCGCGCAGAAAGGGCTCGTGCCCGTGACGGCGGGTCTCGTCGCCGCGAGCGCGATGCTGATCGCGCAGTCGTCGGATTCGTCGTGGCTCGCATGGGCGATCACGGGCGCCTGCGCGCTGCTCGCGTTCAAGACGCGCATTCATCCGTTGTGGCTGCTCGGAGCCGGCGCGCTCGTCGGGCTCGCCGGACTTCCATACGTCTGAAGCGCGGCGCAGCGCTTACTGGAACGCCACTTCTGCGAAGCTTCGAAGCTTGCGGCTATGCAGCTTGTGCAGGCCGTTGGTGCGCAGAATCTCCATTGCCTTGACGCCGATCTGCAAATGCTGATCGACCTGCGCGCGATAGAACTGATCGGCCATGCCCGGCAGCTTCAACTCGCCATGCAGCGGTTTGTCGGACACGCACAGCAGCGTGCCGTACGGCACCCGGAAGCGGAAACCGTTCGCGGCGATCGTCGCGCTTTCCATGTCGAGCGCGATCGCGCGGCTTTGCGACAGACGCAGCACCGGCTCGCGATGATCGCGCAGTTCCCAGTTGCGGTTATCGACGCTCGCCACCGTGCCCGTGCGCATCACGCGCTTGAGTTCGGTGCCGTCGAGCTGCGTGACCTGCGCGACGGCCCGCTCCAGCGCGACCTGCACTTCGGCGAGCGCCGGAATCGGCACCCATAGCGGCAGATCGTCGTCGAGCACGTGATCCTCGCGCACATAGCCGTGCGCGAGCACGTAGTCGCCCAGACGCTGCGTGTTGCGCAGCCCCGCGCAGTGGCCGAGCATGATCCATGCATGCGGGCGCAGCACCGCGATGTGATCGGTGATCGTCTTCGCGTTCGATGGGCCGACGCCGATGTTGATCATCGTAATGCCGCTGCCGTCCGCGCGCTTCAGGTGGTAAGCCGGCATCTGCGGCAAGCGCGGCGGCGCATTGCCCTCGTCGTCCTGCTCACCGAGATTCGCGTTATACGTGATCACATCGCCCGGCTCGACGAACGACGTGTACTCGCTGCGGTACGCGCGCAGATCGGCGTCGTCGGTCTTCGCCATCATCGTGCGGCCGAGCTTCACGAACTCGTCGATATAGAACTGGTAGTTCGTGTACAGCACGTAGTTCTGGCAGTGCGTCGGCGAGGTGGCCGTGTAGTGCTTGAGCCTGTGCAGCGAGAAGTCGACGCGCGCCGCGGTGAAAAGCGCCAGCGGATGCGGCTCGCCGGGCAGCGGCTCGTACGTGCCGTTGACGATGCGATCGTCGAGCAGCGCGAGATCGGGCGCGTCGAACACGTCGCGCATCGCGAGCAGACGCTCGCGGTCCAGATCGCCTTCGAGGTGAATGCCTTCGGCGAACGCGAAGTGAATGGGAATCGGCTGATCGGACACGCCGACTTCCACGGACACATGATGATTCTTCACCAGCAGACGCAACTGCTCGCGATAGTAGTTGCCGAACAGATCGGGCCGCGTGACCGTGGTTTCGAACATGCCCGGACCGGCGACGAATCCATACGAACGGCGTGAATCGACACGCGTGTTGGTCTCGGTGCGCACGCGCACGAACGGATAGCACGCGCGCACGCGCCTGTCGAACGGCTCGTTGCGGCGATAGCGCGCGAACGCATCGCGCAGGAACGAGGTGTTCGCTTCATAGATGGCGGACAGGCGCGTGACGGCGTCGGCGGCGTCGTCGAACGCCTCGGTCGGGAACGCGTTGGCGGGCATATGCAACGCACGTTGATTGGTCTCGTAGTTCATTTTCATTCGCCTCGATTGATGCAACGACATTACCACGGAACCCGCGCTTTCTGATGACCCGGCGCCCATGCGCCGCCTCGTTGCGTGAGGTCGCGCACGCATCGATCCGGCTCGCTGCATGCCGCGCGGGAAGCGCGCAAAATAAGGCCCACGCCCGCTCGTCGCGCCCGAGGGCAGCAGTGGATTTGCTAGAATTGGGCCACCTTTCCGGAGAAACATCATGAAGCCGCTCTTCCCCGTCGCAGTTGCGCTGATGCTTGCCGTCAGCGGCGTCGCGATGGCTGCCCAGCCTGGCCAGCCGGCAAAAGACTCGCAGGCGGCCGCCGACGCCCAAGCCGCAGCCAACGAACGGGCCGGCCTGCCGGATCTGAGAGCGATCAACCGTCCGGCGGCCGAGGTCAGCTCGAAAGTCGAGATCAACCAGCCGCGCACGCCGAGCTTCTATGAGCGCAGCGGCAACGGCACCGAAATCACCGAATACCGCGACAAGGGCAAGCCCGTCGAAATCGACGTGCGCTCGAATTTCGGCACGCGCTACCAGATGAGCGCACCCACCGACACATCGCCGAAGGTGTACGAATCCGGCAAGCCGCCTGCGCGCCTGCCGTCCGTGAACCTGCATTACTGAACCGAATCCGTCGAACCGGCGCGTGTCTTCGCAGATGCGCGCCGGTTTTGTTTCACCTGGATGCGCCGACAAAAATCCCGGCAACGCTTTCAGCCCGCTTGTCACCCATCCCGCACTGGCGCCGCGCCAGCCGATCAACCTGAATCGACGCCCCCACGCATGGCCGTTTTCACCGCTGTCACCGAAGCCCAACTCGCAGACTGGATGCGCCACTACGATCTCGGCGAAGTCGTCGAATTTCGCGGCATTACATCCGGCATCGAGAACAGCAATTTCTTTCTGACGACCACGCGCGGCGAGTACGTCCTGACCATTTTCGAGAAGCTGACGGCGCAGCAGCTGCCGTTCTATCTCGACCTGATGCGCCACCTTGCGTCGCATCGCGTGCCCGTGCCGGACCCGATGCCGCGCGAAGACGGCGCCCTGTTCGGCATGCTGAACGGCAAGCCAGCGACCATCGTCACGAAGCTCGACGGCGCACCTGAGCTGGCGCCGGGCGTCGCGCACTGCGTCGAAGTGGGCCAGATGCTCGCGCGACTGCACCTCGCGGGCCGCGGCTTCGCCCATCATCAGCCGAATCTGCGCAGCCTGCCGTGGTGGCGGGAGACCGTGCCGAGCATCGTGCCGTATCTGACGGACGCGCAGCGCGCACTGCTCACTGACGAGCTCGCGCACCAAGAGGCATTCTTCGCGTCGGCGGATTACGCGTCGTTGCCCGAAGGGCCGTGCCATTGCGATCTGTTCCGCGACAACGTGCTGTTCGCGCACCCCGCGCCCGGCACGCACCACGAAGTGGCCCTCGGCGGCTTCTTCGATTTTTATTTCGCGGGCTGCGACAAGTGGCTCTTCGATGTCGCCGTGACCGTCAACGACTGGTGCGTCGATCTGGCCACGGGCAAGCTCGACGACGCGCGCGTCGAAGCGATGTTGCGCGCCTACCAGACCGTGCGGCCGTTCACTCCCGCCGAAAACCGGCACTGGGGCGACATGTTGCGCGCGGGTGCGTATCGCTTCTGGGTGTCGCGCCTGTATGATTTCCACATGCCGCGCGCCGCCGAACTGCTCAAGCCGCACGATCCAGGACATTTCGAGCGCATTCTTCGCGAGCGCCTCGCGGGCGCCGCACTCCCAGGCATTCATACCTCATGCAACTGATCGAAGTGCCGGCGAAAACCGGCTACGTGTGGTTCCGGCAAGGCATCTGGCTGTTTCGCAGGAACCCGCTTGCGTTTCTCACGCTGTTCTTCGCGTACCTGCTCGCGATGACGGCCATCTCGCTGATCCCCATCGTCGGCGGCGTGCTGCCGTTGATGCTGATCCCGGGCGTCGCGGTCGGCTTCATGGCGGCCTGCCGCGACACGATCGCGGGCAAGCCGGTGCTGCCCACGATACTCGTCGATGGGTTCCGTTCGTATGGCGGCCAGGTCGCGAGGCGCCTGCTGCTGCTCGGGGTGCTCTACATCGTCGCGATGGCGGTCGTGCTGATGGGCTCCGCACTCGCGGACGGCGGCGTGCTGCTGCATCTGATGATCAGCGGCGAATCGATGCAGCCGGAAGCGATCGCCAACAGCGATATCCCGCTCGCCGTGTTGACGGCGCTGGCGTTCTACGTGCCCGTCGCGATGCTGTTCTGGTTCGCGCCCGTCCTTGCCGCGTGGCATGACGTGCCCACCATCAAGGCGATGTTCTTCAGCATCGTCAGTTGCTGGCGAAATCGCGGCGCGTTCGTCGTATACGGAGCGCTGTGGTTCGCGGTCGCGACGACGGTGTCGATCGGACTGTCGGCGCTGCTGCAGGCGCTCGGCGCGGGCGACCTCGCGCTCGTGATCCTGATGCCCGCGTCGATCATCGTCACGACGATGCTCTACTGCTCCTTCTATGCCACCTATCGCGGCTGCTTCGGCGTGCAGTCGCCCGGCCAGCCGCTGCCGCCCGCGCCTTCTTCATCGTCTTCATAAGAGACGCGTCCTGTCCGCGCCGTTTCTGCGGCGCGCAGAGAGCTCCCTTGGATTTCCGTTCCCGTTTCGTATCGATCCATCGCGCTGCTTTTTGCGGCACAATAGTTTGCACGCAATCCATTCGCACGCTTTGCTTCAAGGGGACGCACATGACCCAGCGCACCGCATTTCCCACCACGCTCGACGAGCAACTCTGCTTCGCGCTCTATTCGACGTCCCTCGCGATGACGAAAGCCTATAAGCCGATTCTCGACCGGCTCGGCCTCACCTATCCGCAGTATCTGACGATGCTGGTCCTGTGGGAGACCGACGACGTCACCGTCAAGGACATCGCCGCGCGCCTGAATCTCGATTCGGCGACGGTCACGCCGCTGCTCAAGCGTCTGGAATCGCAGGGCTATATCGAGCGCGCGCGCGGCACCGAGGACGAACGGCTCGTCTTCATCCGGCTGACGAAATCGGGCGTTGCGCTCAAGCGCACCGCGCGCGACGTGCCCGCCGAAATTTTCTGCGCGACCCAACAGCCGGCTGAATTCCTCACCCGATTGCGCAACGACCTGACGCAATTGCGCGGCACGCTCAACGACTACCTCGAACGCTACTAAAAAAGCGTTGCCATCGCCCCTATCGCACCGATAGGCAATTTAGTTTGTACACTAATGATTTGCACGATATCTTTGTCACATGCCAATTCGATGACGAAGGCGCGAAGAACTGGCAAGTGACGATCAACTACTGGGACCCGATCAAGGAGCATCAAGATGAACGTACTGTACAAGGCAACGGCAACGAGTAACGGCGGCCGCGACGGCCGTGCGGTTTCGTCGGACAATGCGCTCGACGTGAAGCTCGCCGCGCCGCGCGAACTCGGCGGGAATGGCGCGCAAGGCACGAATCCGGAGCAACTGTTCGCAGCCGGTTACTCGGCGTGTTTCCTGAGCGCGATGAAATTCGTCGCGGGCCAGCGCAAGCAGGCCGTGCCCGCCGACACGACGGTGACGGCAGATGTCGGCGTCGGTCCGAACGACAACGGCGGCTTCGCGCTGGATATCGAACTGCGCGTATCGCTGCCCGGCCTCGACGCAGCGGCGGCGCAAGAGCTGGTGAACGCCGCGCATCAGGTGTGTCCGTACTCGAATGCCACGCGCGGTAACGTCGATGTGCGAGTGAAGGTCGTATAAGCCTGCCGACATCGTTGGGCTTCAATGGCGCCCGCCTTTCGCACGAGAGGCGGGCGCTGATTCATTTTTGCGTCGGTTCCCGGCGCGCCGGGCATTGGGTTCGCGCGCGAACGACACTATCATCGGATGTCCGCATCGATGGACGCGCAACAACTCACCACATCCTATGACCCGCGCCCGCCAACTCGACGCACATTTTCAGAACGGACTCGTCTGGTTTCGCCGCGACCTGCGCACGGGCGACAACGCCGCGCTGTATTACGCGCTCAAGCATTGCAAGCGTGTCTGGTGCGTGTTCGTGTTCGATACGGCGATCCTCCAGCCGTTGATCGAACGGGCTCACAGGCACGATCCGCACGCGGGGAAGGTGCAGGACCGGCGGATTGAATTCATCCGGGCTTCCGTCGAAGAACTCGATCGGTCGCTTGAGGAAGGCGGCGGCCATCTGCTCGTGCTGCACGGCGATCCGACCGAGGCGATCCCAAGGCTCGCCGCGCAACTCGACGTCGAAGCCGTTTTCGCGAATCACGACTACGAGCCCGCCGCGATCGAACGCGATGCAACCGTCGCCGAACGTCTGCGCGACGACGGACGGCAATGGCTCCCGTTCAAGGATCAGGTGATCTTCGAGCGCGATGAATTGCTCAATGGACAAGGCAAGCCGTTCGCCGTTTTTACGCCATACAAGAACGCGTGGCTCAAGCAACTGACGCCGTTCGACCTGAAACCTTACGCCGTCGAACGCCATGCGCAAAGTCTCGCGAAGCCGCCGCGCAAGCTCGACCACGCCTCACCGACGCTCGCCGCAATGGGCTTCGCGCCCGGCCTGCTCGACGACGCGCAATTGCAGGCTGGCATGAGCGGCGCGCAGACGCTGCTCGCGGACTTCATGACCCGCATCGACAGCTACGCCGAGCGGCGCGACTTTCCTGCCGCGCGCGGCACGAGCCATCTGTCGGTGCATTTGCGCTTCGGCACGGTGTCGATTCGCACGCTCGCGCGGCTCGCTTATCAGATGTCGCTTCAGCCGGATGGGAACGGTGCGGCGACGTGGCTATCGGAGCTGATCTGGCGGGACTTCTATTTCATGATCCTCGCGCATCATCCGCGGATTGCGGACGGCGCGTCGTTCAAGCCGGAATTCGACACGCTGCGCTGGGAAACGGGCACACACGCCGACGCAGCGTTCGCCGCCTGGTGCGAAGGGCGTACGGGCTATCCGCTCGTCGATGCCGCGATGCGGCAGTTGAATCGAACGGGCTTCATGCACAACCGGCTGCGCATGGTTTCGGCGAGTTTTCTGGCGAAAGACCTGGGCATCGACTGGCGTCGCGGCGAACGTTACTTCGCCGAAAAGCTCAATGACTTCGACTTCGCGGCGAATAACGGCGGCTGGCAATGGGCGGCGTCGACGGGCTGCGATGCGCAGCCGTGGTTCCGGATTTTCAACCCGGTGACGCAATCGGAGAAATTCGATCCGCAAGGGCTCTTCATCAAGCGCTTCGTGCCGGAACTGGAGAAGGTGCCCGCAAAGTGGATTCACGCACCGTGGCGAGCGAATACCGATGAGCTGATGGACTGGGGCGTCGTGCTGGGGAAAGACTATCCGCAGCCTGTGGTCGATCACGTGAAAGCGCGCCAGCTTGCACTGGCGCGCTATGGCGTGCTGCGCTCGCGTTGAGCGGCTCGCAACGGCCGGCGTATGCGCCGGCAAGTCTGTTTTCAGCTTAGTGCTGGCTCATCCACGACGGATGACGCAGTTGCGCGTCACGGTCGACCTTGCGCATGCGGAATTCGAGGTCGTATAGGTCTGTGGCCTCCGCCAGATACGCGTCGTTGCGCTCTTTGGCGATCTGGTCGTAGGACTTCGTCAGGAACAGGAAAAAGCGGCTGATCAGATACATGGTGGACCTCGAATTTGGCGTTGGGCGTCTGGCGACCTAGGGATAACCCCTATTATAGGGAAAACCCTAGGTTTGCGCCAGCCCCCGATTCGAAGTGTGTCAATTTGTCAACTGGCGCGGTGCCGGGGGCCGTCAGCCGCGCGAGCAGCCGGACGCGCCGCGTCCGCACGCCGCTGATGCCGGAAGAAGTCCCACAGCAGACTGGATGCGTCCGGTCCCTTCGACGAATGAAACGGCACGGCGTCGTCGCCGCCGCTCCACGCATGGCCGAGTCCGTGCACGCGGCACAGGCGCACGACGCGCCGGCCGCCGCGCGTGTAATCGCGGGTCGTGACAGTCGCCTTGCGGTCCTCCTTCACGTCGCCGACCCTGCGCGCGCCTTGCGCATCGACGATGCCGTTGAGCCGCAGAAACTGCCCCGTCAACTGCTCCGCGTTGACGGGCGCGACGACGCGATCGGCTTCGCCCTGCAAAATGATGGCCGGCATGCCCGGATAGGCCGTCACGTCCGCGACGGCATCGACGAGCGCCACGGGATCCTGGCGGGTGCCGCGCCGCATGACGTCCATAGCGGCGATGCCGGAGTGCGCTTCGCCGAACGCCGGCCCCGAGTGCAGCGCAACGGCCGCGAAATGCTCGGGAAAATGCAGCGCCAGCAACGCCGCCAGGCCTGCGCCCGCCGACAGCCCCGCCACATAGACCCGCTCGCGGTCGAAGCCGTGCGTATCGACGAGCGCATCGACGAGCGATACGACGGAGCGCGCCTCCGCACGGCCTGCGCGGTCGGTGTCGTCGTACCAGTGCCAGCAACGGTGCGCATGCGCATGCTTCGACTGCTCGGGGTACACGACGGCGAAGCCGTAGCGGTCGGCGAGCAGATTCATGCGGGTGCCCTCGGCGAATTCGTCGATGGACTGTTTGCAGCCGTGCAGCATCACGATGAGCGGCGCGCGTTTGAGCGGCTTGCCGGAGGGCAGATACAGCCCGTATTGCAGATGGTTGACCAGGCTGCCCGGCGCGGCGGGCGCCGAGTGGAAAGAGCGCGTCCAGGTGCCGCTCGCCCATGCGGCGGCGCGCGGCCGTACGCGCGACTCGCGCGCGCCGCGCTGCGGCACGTCACGTGTGACTGTCGGGCGCACTTTGGCCGACGGCTTCGCGACAGTCGACGCAGACCGCGTCGCGGGCCGCTTGGCTGCGCGCTTGGTAGTCGCGCGCGCGTGCTCCGTTTGAATCGCAAACAGGCGCTTGAGGCCGCCTAGCCAGATTTTCGTCAGGCTTTTCGGCATAGGATTTCCTCGCAAATAGGGATCGATGCTGCCTGCTCATTGAGCAGAGTTGTGCAATGCACAATAACATCAATCTCCGTGCGATGCTGAGATCGCTCCGCCCGCTTTCAGACGAAAGCCCCGACACGACGGGCTTGGCTCTGACGATTTCCGAATTGTCCTAATATCTGTCAGTTTTAAGCGCTTTCCGTTCGCGTCTGCGGCGGAACTCCTACCTCTATACTTATAGAATACGTCCCGGGCGATATGTTCTGCTCGATTCGGCACCGCCACCTGTCGTCCTGAATCGCCGGGCTGCATTGCTGCAAGACTGCGCCCGCCCAAATCGTCGACCGCGAATTGCCCATGCCTAACCTGCCCTTTCATCTCTGGTATCTGATTACGAACTTCGGCGGCGCCGGGCTGACGCTGCCGCTGGCCTTCGCGATCGCCCTCTGGCTGGCGTTCGGCTATTCATGGCGGCTCGCCACGAGCTGGCTGTTTCTGCTCGGCGTCGCCGTCGCGCTCGTCACGGCGACCAAAGTGGCGTTTCTCGGCTGGGGGGTCGGCGTGCGTGTCTGGGATTTCACCGGCCTGAGCGGACACGCGATGCTCGCCACCGCCGTCTTCCCCGTCGCCACCTTTCTTGTCCTGCTGCCCGCGCCGCCTGCCGTGCGCATCGCGGGCGTGACGCTCGCGCTGTTGTGTGGCGCCGTGGTCGGCTTTTCGCGCGTCGTCATCGAGGCGCATTCGCCTTCCGAAGCAATCACGGGCTGTATCGTCGGTGCGCTGACGGCGCTCGTGTTCATCCGCATCGCATGGAGCGCGACACCGGGGCGCCTGCCCATCGTGCCCGTCGCGTTGAGCCTGCTAGGCATTACGTTCGGCCTGCATAACGTGCACGTGCCGACTCATCGCTGGGTTACGCACCTCGCGTTGAAAGTCTCCGGCCACGACCGGCCGTTCGTCCGCGCCCGCTGGAAGGCGTCGCGCGACATCGACTCACCCGTATCGCCTCCTTCCGTCCTCACGCCGTTGCAGAAAACGCGCAACGTCGCGGTCCCGTTCTACGAATCCGACGCATAAATCGCACGATAACCGCCATTTCAACGGCAACATGTTCCACATCGAGCGCTATAACCCTACATATATTACGATAGCGTTTTCGACTCCTGTTCCTGCCAGTCCCGCGCCGCCATGTCACTTCCGTCGATGAACCACTTCTGGAAACCCGCCGTGCTCGCCGCATGCGCGATTTCATTTGTCGTCAGCGCGCCGGCACGCGCGGACGAGATCGTCGTGTCGGCCGCAGCGAGCCTGACCAATGCGTTCAAGGCGGTCGGCGACGCGTACGAAAAGGATCATCCGGGCACGAAACTGCTCTTCAACTTCGGCGCGTCGGACGTGCTGATGCAGCAGATCGCGAAGGGCGCGCCCGCCGACGTCTTCGCTTCCGCCGACCAGAAAGCGATGGACAAGGCCGCCGAACAAAAGGTGGTCGTGCCGTCCACGCGCAAGGACTTCGCGGCGAACTCGCTGGTGCTGATCGTGCCGACGGACAAAAAGCTCCCGCCGTCGAGCCTGAACGAACTGACGACGGCCAGCGTGAAGCGCGTCGCGTACGGCGACCCTGCGTCGGTGCCCGTGGGACGCTACACGGAAGGCGCGCTGAAGGCTGCGGGCGTGTGGGATGCCGTCAGCGCGAAGGGCGTGCTCGCGTCCAACGTGCGCCAGAGCCTCGACTACGTGTCGCGCGGCGAGGTCGACGCAGGCTTCGTGTTCGGCACCGACGCCGCCGTGATGCCCGACCGGGTCAAGGTCGCGCTGACCGTGCCCACCACCGCGCCGATCACCTACCCGATCGCTCAGGTCGAAGGCAGCCGGCACGCCGCCCAAGCGCAATCGTTCATCGCGTATGTGCTGTCGCCGGCGGGTCAGGCCGTGCTGGCGAAGTACGGCTTCAAGCCGGCGCATTGAGAGCGCCGGCCCCTCTCGCACCAAGCCGAGCGCCATGGAACACGCCTGGATTCCGCTGCTGCTGTCGCTGAAGGTCGCAGGCTGGGCGACCGCGCTGAACATCGTGTTCGGTGTCGCGCTCGGCCTCGGCCTGTCGCGCTGGCGCTCGGGCGCGCGCGACGTGATCGACTCGCTGCTGACACTGCCGCTCGTCATGCCGCCGACGGTGCTCGGCTATTACCTGCTCGTGCTGCTCGGCCGGCGCGGCGTGGTCGGCGCATGGCTCGACCGCTGCGATATCCAGTTGGTGTTCACGTGGCAGGGTGCCGTAGTCGCGTCGATGGTCGTCGCGTTTCCGCTCGTGCTGAAGTCGGCGCGCGCGGCGTTCGAATCGGTCGATCCGCAGCTCGAGCGCGCGGCGCGGACGCTCGGCGTGAACGAAACGGCGATCTTCTTTCGCGTGACGCTGCCGCTCGCATCGCGCGGCATTCTCGCCGGCGCGCTGCTTGCATTCGCCCGCGCGCTCGGCGAATTCGGCGCGACGCTGATGATCGCGGGCAATCTTCCGGGCCGCACGCAGACGCTGTCGGTAGCCGTGTACGCCGCCGTGCAGGCCGGCGACGACACTACGGCCAATTTCCTCGTGCTCGTCACCTCGGTGACGTGCGTCGTGGTGCTGCTGCTCGCGGGCCGGCTCGTGCCGCAACATTCGCTGATGACGTCCCGCTGACATGCCCCTTTCCGTCGATATCCGCAAAACCCTGCACGCGGCCGAACGCCAGTTCACGCTCGACGTGTCGTTCACTGCGAGTGCGCAGCGCATGGTGCTGTTCGGGCCGTCGGGCGCGGGCAAGAGCCTGACGCTGCAGGCGATCGCCGGCCTCTTGCGCCCCGACGCAGGCAGAATCACGCTGCACGGCGACACACTTTTCGACAGCGAACGCGGCATCGACCAGAAGCCGCAGGCGCGCCGCCTCGCTTATCTGTTTCAGGATTACGCGCTATTCCCGCATCTGAACGTGCGGCAAAACATCGGCTTCGGCCTGCACGCGGGCTGGCTGAATCCGGGGCGGCGTTATTCGCACCCTCAGATCGACTACTGGCTCGACGCGCTGGATCTGATGAAGGTCGCCGGGCATCGCCCGATGCAACTGTCCGGCGGGCAGAAGCAACGCGTGGCGCTGGCGCGCGCGCTGGTTGCGCAGCCACGGCTGCTGTTGCTGGACGAGCCATTTTCCGCGCTCGATTACGCGCTGCGCGAGCGCATGCGGCGCGAGCTGTCCGATCTGCAGACGCGCCTCGACATTCCGATGCTGCTAATCACGCATGATCCCGACGATGTCGCCGCATTCGGCGACCAGGTGGTGCAGATGTACGACGGCAGCGTGCGCGAGCACGCGCCCTATCCGGGCTACGCGCGCACGTTTTCGTAACGGACCGCGTCGCCCCCGGACCATCACGCGGTCACGCCGACAATCACGCTCGACGCCTTGAACGCAGCCACGAGCGCCTGCCCCTCCTCGACCGCTAGCGCAGCGAGGCTCTCGTTGGTGACGACGGCCGTCACGACTGCGCCGCCGTCGAGCGTCAGCGACACCTCGGCATTGACCGCCCCGCGATGCACCGCCGACACCTTTCCGCGCAGGCGATTGCGCGTCGACAGCCTGTCCGCGGTGCCGTCATCGGCGACGAGCAGCACCGACGACGCCTTGACGAGCGCCACCGCCTGCGCGCCCACGGCAAGCCCGAGCGTCTCGGTGCTTTCATGCGTGACGATGGCGACGACGCAATGCCCGCCCGGCAGCGTGAGCGAAATCTCGTCGTTGACGGTGCCGCGCGTGATCGCGCTGACCTTGCCGTACATCTGGTTGCGCGCGCTCGTCTTCATGCCGATACGGCCAATCAGTTGCCAGTCATCGGAGAATCCGGCAATCGCCTGACCCGCGCGCTCCAGAAATAGCCGGTGCTCGCGCTCGATCGCGCGAAACGTATCGATCAGCGCCAGCGCGCGCGGCGTGAGCATCGTGCCGCCGCCGCCCTTGCCGCCCGTCGAACGAATGACGAGCGTCTCGCCGGCCAGGTTGTTCATCGCGTCGACGGCGTCCCACGCGGCCTTGTAGCTCATGCCGACGGCTTTCGCCGCGCCCGTGATCGAGCCCGTTTCGCCGATCGCCGCGAGGAGCGCGATGCGATGCGCGCCACCGAGCGTCTGTTCGCCCGCACGGAACCAGACGGAACCGCCAATCTGTAGAGCATCAGGTGAAATGTCGTGGTGGTCGGTGGTCATGGCTCGCGTGTGCGCCGAACAACAGGCGGTGAAGGGTGCGAGCCATTATAGCGACGCATCCCTTCGTAGAACCCGCGCGAGCCGCCGCGCTGCCACGCTCAACGCGTGTACTGCGCGATTCCGTTGCCGAACGACCAGTTCTCCTTCTGCACTTCGACGAGATTGACGAACACGTCCTCGCGGCGCACGCCCGGGTGTTCGGCGAGATTGTCGGCGATGCGCTGGTAGAGCGCCTTTTTCTGATCTACGGTGCGCGTGTTGCTCACGGTGAGCTGGATGATCACGAGATCGTCGCTGCGCGTGATGCCGAGATAGTTGCGTCCATAAACGAAGTTGCTGTCGTCGTACTCGTTGATGAGCATGAAGATGTCGTCGTCGGGCACGTCGAAAGTGGCGATCAGCGCGCGCTGGATGCCTTGCGTGAGCGCTTGACGATACGCGGCCGGCTTGCCGGCTCGCACTGCGATACGGGTGAACGGCATGGCGAACTCCTTTGAATCGAAGAGAAAGTGCATCCAGCGTAGTTCGCGCGACCTATAATAAACAGACATGTATTGATATTTCATCTATTTACGTCTGAAATGAAAGTGCTCGACCTCGACGCGGTGCGCGCTTTTGTGCTGGTCGCCGACCTGCGCAGCTTCACCCGCGCCGCCGATGCGCTCGGCACCACGCAATCTGCCGTCAGCCTCAAGCTGAAGCGGCTGGAAGCGCATCTGGGCAAGCATCTGCTGGAGCGCACGCCCCGCGTCGTGCGGCTGTCGGCGGATGGGCAAGCGTTCGTCGAAGGCGCACGCGATCTGTTGAGCGCGCACGACCGGGCACTCGGCGCGTTGACGGAGGACAAGCGGCGTCTGGTGCTGGGTCTGAGTGAGCACGTAGCGGGAACCGATCTCGCGGCGCTGCTGGCGCGCGTCAATGCGCACGATCCGGGGCTCGTGCTGGAGCTACATATGGGCTTGTCGGCGACGCTATTGCAGCAGTTCGACGAACGGCGGCTCGACGCCGTGATCGTGCGCGCCGAGCCCGACGACATACCGCGCGACGATGCCCAGTTGCTCTTCACCGAGCCGCTGTCGTGGCTTTCGACACCCGAATGGCAGCCGCGCGCCGGCGAGCCGCTGCCGCTCGCGCTGCTCGCCGCGCCCTGCAACGTGCGCTCGATTGCGGTGCGCACGCTCGACCGCGCGGGCATCGCCTGGCGCGAGGCGTTTGTCGGCGGCGGGGTGCTCGCGGTCGGCGCGGCGGCGGCGGCGGGGCTCGCCGTGTCGCCGCTCGCGCGGCGGGTCGCGCCGCGCGGCCTTGTCGATTCAGGCGTGCGGCTCGGCTTGCCGCCGCTGCCGGAGTCGCGCGTGACACTGCATTCGCGTGTGCGGGACGCGCGCTCGGCGGATTCGTTGCGGCTCGTGACGAACGGGCTCAGCGCCCAATGATCGGCGGCAGTTCACGCGGCGTCGATGCGTTGCCGGCCTGAAGCGCCGGCTGTCTGGCGCGGCGGGCTTGACGGAAGCGGCGGCGGGTTTCGCGAGCGCCGCCTTGCGGGGAGCCGCCGAAGCGCGCGCCGTTTTGATCGCCGCGCCGCTCGCCTTTTTCTCCGGCGACGCCTTGGGCTTCAGCGTCACCTTCACCTTCGGCGCGACTTTATCGCGATGCGCACTGTTCGCTGCGCCCGAATCAACGGGCGCGGCATGCTTCGAGTGCTTGACGCCTTGCGCGGCCTCGGGCGGATTCCAGACTTCCTTGTACTCGGCGTGCGCGGCCGGCCATCGACATGCACGGCAATCCCGCCATCCAAACCCTCCAATCGAACGACACGGCCTTCTCCGCGCACACATTTAGACGCGCGAATCATACGGGCCGCCTTGCTATAATCCATATATAGACTAACATTGATAAAAAGTTCAACTCAGGACTCCAATCATGTCTTCTGCCGCGCATCTTTCGAGCGCCGAACGACGGCTCCGACGACCGCCCGCCGAACCTTCCGTCGCGGACATGTCCGCCGCCGGCCTGCGCGCGTTCTTCAAAATCGCCAGCGCCTGGGACCTGAGCACGGAAGAGCAAATCATCCTGCTCGGCTCGCCCGGCCGCTCGACGTTGTTCAACTGGAAGCAAAAGCCGCAAACAGCGCGCCTTGGCCGCGACACGCTGGAGCGTCTTTCTCTTCTGCTCGGTATCTACAAGGCGCTGCAGATCCTTCTGCCGCAGCCCGCCGCCGCCGACGCGTGGATCAAGCGCCCCAACAGCGCGCCGCCGTTCGGGGGCCGCCGCGCGCTCGACCGTATGCTGGCCGGCAACATCAGCGACCTCGTCGCCGTGCGGCAGTATCTCGATGCAATGCGAGGCGGCTGGGCGTGACTGAACCACAATGGCAAGACGGCTGGCGCGCGGCACCGCTCGCGTGGACGCCTGCGTATCGCGTGATTCCCACGCGCTATCCCGCCGTCAATCTGTTCGACCGCGTCGCCTCACCCGAAGATTTCGAAGCACTCTACGCGCTCGAAGCAATGACCAACGACCGCATCCGCACCGAAATCGGCGATCTCGATCTCGTGCCGCGCGACGAGCGGCGCTTCGGCCCCGGCTATGGGCCGATCATGGCCGCGCTCACGCATCTGAATCCGCAAGGCAGCCGCTTCTCGGACGGCACGTACGGCGTGTTCTACTGCGCGCGGTCACGCGAAACCGCGATCGCCGAGACGCGCTATCACTCGGGACTCTTTCTCGCCGCGACACAGGAGCCGCCGATACGCCAGCAGATGCGGCTATACACGGTGATCGCGCAAGGCGACGTCGTCGATCTGCGCGGCGACGGCGCGGTCGATCCTTCCGTGCTGTCGCCGAACGACTACGCGCCGGGCCAGGCGCTCGGCCGCGCGGCACGCGAGGCGGGCGTGCCGGGCATCGTGTATCCGTCGGTGCGGGATGCGGCGGGCGAATGCCTCGCCGCGTTCAAGACGACGCTGCTGCGCGACTGTCATCACGCCGCGTATCTCGAATACAACTGGAACGGCCGCGCCGTCGACATGGTCTTCGAGCTGAACCGGGTCGTGTGACGCTTCGGATGACCATTCCAGCGACGCTTCGGGCGATGCGCTGCGGGGCAATGCTTACGGCAGCGCCATCGCCGAAGCCCCGACGGAGCGCGCGATCTCGTTCGTCACCGACCAGCGCTTCGTCGTACGCGCCTCGACGACCGTCAGCTTGCCGCCCGGCCCGAACGCGCCCGTATCGATGAACATCTGCGCGCCGAACTGCTGCACCTCGCGCACGGGCGTATGGCCGCAATACGTCAGCGACAGGCCCCGCTGACACAGCGGGTCGCCCGTGCCCATCGCAAGGCTGCGGCCCCACAGCAATTGCTGACGGACTTCGTCGGAGAAGTTGTCTGCGTCGAGTTCGGCGTCGGTGCCGAGAAACTCCGCGTGCAGCACATTGAATCGCTCGCTGCCCGAGCCGATCACGCGCACGAGCGGCAGCGTGCGCAGACGCTGCGCGTAGACGCTCAGCTTTTCGATCGACAGTTCAGCGCTCCACACGCCGCCGATGCCGTACCACCACTGCCGCTTCAGCTTCCCTTCAGCGACGCCGCAAAGCGTGTCCTCGTGATTGCCGAGCACGGCATGAAACCAGGGCTTGTCGAGCAGCGCCAGCGCCTCCTCCGACTGCGTGCCGCGATCGACCAGATCGCCGACCGAAAACAGCCGGTCTCGCGACGGATCGAACTCGATCTCGCGCAACAGGAAACGCAGCGCATCGACGCAGCCGTGCAGGTCGCCGACGACGAAATCGCGTCCGGTGCGGTTGACGGGATGATGTTGGACGACGGTGACAAGTGTGGAATCCATTACTGCATGATAGTGCGAGCGAGCAAGCCCGTATGCGCGGCATCTCGCGTTCGCGCGATTATCTTCAGCGGGATTCGCGCGGCGCCGACGGCGTCTGATGCCCGGCGCGCAATATATGCGCGATGCACACGATCGCCCGGGCGCCGGGCGCGCGTGGCGTCACTGCGCCGTCGCGCGCAGCCTGCCGACCTGCTCGGCGCTCACCGTCGATTGCGGATTGCCGAACTGTTTCGTCACGTAGTTCGTGACGGCCGCGACCTGCTCGTCGTTCAGTTCGCGGCCGAACGCGGGCATCAGGACATCGGCGTCTTTCGTGGTGCGGCTGACCCCGTGCAGGATCACCATCGCCAGATTGTTCGCGTCGCTCGCGCCCGAGACGCTGTTATGGATCAGCGAAGGATACGCGCCGGGCGCGCTCGCGCCGGGCGCGCTCGCGCCGATGCCCTCGCCCGTCCAGTGGTGGCAGCTCGCGCAGTTCGCGACGAACAGTTGCCCGCCGTTCACGCCGTCTATGCGGGTGCCGCGCCATGCAACCACATCGCTCGCGGGCGCGCCCCATTCGGTGCGCGGCCTCGCTTCGCCCCTGTCGATCGGCTCGAGCGAGCGCAGGTAGGTTGCGATCGAACGCAGGTCTTCGCGGTTCAGATACTGAGTGCTGTCCTCGACCACTTCGGCCATCGGTCCCGCCGCATTCGCGCGTCCGTGCGCGACGCCCGTCGACAGATAGCCGATCACGTCCTGATCGGTCCACTTGCCGATCCCGCTCGTCCTGTGCGGCGTGATGTTGTACGCGTGCCAGCCGGCCTGGATCGCGCCTGAGAAAGGTTCGTTCGTCTTGAGCCCTTGCGTGAAGTTGCGCGGCGTGTGGCATTCCCCACAGTGCGCAAGCCCTTCGACCAGATACGCGCCGCGATTCCATTCGGCGCTTTGCTTCGGCTCCGGCACGAAGCGCCCTTCATCGAAGTTGAACAGGTTCCAGAAGAACATCAGCCAGCGCTGGTTGAATGGAAAGCTCAGATTGTTCGACGGCGGCGTGTAGTGCACGGGCACGACCGTGTTCAGGTACGCGCGGATCGCCTGCACGTCCTGATCGGTGACTTTCGTGTACTCGACATACGGGAACGCCGGATAGAGCCGCTCGCCTTCCTTGCCGATGCCTTCGTGCATTGCGTGCATGAAGTCGGTGTCCGTCCAGCGGCCGATGCCCGTGTCCGGGTCGGGTGTGATGTTCGGCGTGTAGATCGTGCCGAAAGGCGTGCTGAGCGCGCGTCCGCCCGCAAACGGGCGTCCCTTGTCGGATGTATGGCAAGCGACGCAGTCGCCCGCGCGCGCGAGGTACGCGCCGCGCTTGACGAGATCGGGCCCCGGTCCCGCCGCCCGGCCCGCAGACGCCGCGCCTTGCGCGACGGCTTCGGCAAGCGGCGACTCGTCGTTGTGATGCGGCTGCGCGTCGTACGCTTCGAGCCACGCGAGATATAGCGCGAACACCGAGAACGCCGCGGCGAGTGTCGCCGTCTTCCAGATGCGGCGGCGGCTTCGGAGCGCCGCGCGCACGCTGTGTGAAAAGACCGTGTCCAGGTTGCCCGTCCTCCCGCCCGACTGGCGAGACCTGTGCTGTTTCATCCGTTGTCTCTCCGTGGTTTCGGTCAAAGTTCGCTCTTCAGCTTGTCGGCGAGCTTGAGCGACAGCGCGGCGATGGTCAGCGTGCAGTTCACGGACGCCGCGCTCGGCATCACGGCGCTGCTCGCGATGAACAGATTCTGGTGATCGTGCGTGCGGCAGTCGGCATCGACGACGGAATCGGCGGCATCGTCGCCCATGATGGTCGTGCCCATGATGTGGTTGTTCGGCGCGAAGTGGTCGTCGAACGACACCTCCGTGCCGCCGAACAGGCCCGCGATCTTCGCATAGACTTCGTGCGTGTGCGCGGCGCTTTTTGCAACATAGTCGTTGATCGAGTAGTGGATCTCCGGCTGCGGAATGCCGAGCGCGTCCTTGTGATCGGCGCAAGGCACGATGCGGTTCTGCGGCTCGGGCAACTGCTCATGGAAACTGTTGACGAGCACCATGCGCGCGGCGCGATCGCGAATCTGCCGGTCCAGCTCCGCGCCCGTCAGCCCTGCTTTGAGCAGCGACGCGGCGATCGCAATGGTCGGCACGCCGTTCGACACGTGCAGCTTCTTCGACGCATAGTCCGAGCGGAACGCGCCGTCGCGGAAGTTCACCACCGACGTCATCTCCATCGGCCCGCGCCCCGGCCATAGCGATTCATTCGCGAGAAAGGAGACACCCGTGCCCGGATGGTCCATCAGATTGCGGCCGACCTGATCGGAGCTGTTGCCGACGCCGCGCGGGAACCTGTCGGAAGTCGACATCAGCATCAGCTTCGGCGTCTCGATGCCGTTGGCCGCGAGCACGAACAGCTTGCCCGTGATGCGCGTGCTGTTGCCGTTCGGGTCCTTGTAGTGAACGGCCGTAATGAGCCCTTTGTTGTCCGCCTCGACCCGGTAGACGACCGCTTGTGAAATCAGCTTCGCGCCCGCGCGCTCGGCCTTGTCGGCGTGGACGATGCCGTTGTACATCGCGCCGATCGGGCAGATCGGCATGCAGTTGTTGTTGCCGCAGCAGGTGGGGCGCGCGTCAAAAGGTCGGCTGTTGCGCGCGACGGGCTCGGGCACGACCTTGAAGCCGTTCGCATTCAGCACGTCGGAAAAGCGCTGGTCCATGTACGACAGCGGCAGGGCCGCCATCGGATAAGGCTTCGAGCGCGGCGAGCCAAGATCGACGGACGCGTCCGGCCCGGACACGCCCAGTTGCACTTCGGCGGCGTAGTACCACGGCTCGAGCGTTTCATACGGATACGGCCAGTCGCGGCCGACACCATAGCGCTTCTTCAACCCGAAGTCCGACGGCAGAAGACGCCAGGTCGCGGCCGCCCAGTGCCAGGTCGTGCCGCCGACGAGCCGCAGATACTGCACGTTGTACGGATAGTCGCCCTTCTGGATCAGATAGTTGTTGGCGGGCGTGTACTGCGGGTGCGGCGCGTGGGGCGTCGACGGATACGGCGTCGCGAAGTCCAGTTTCGCCGGCGAGTTGCGGAAGTTCTCGACGATCTGCCCTCGCTGCAAGCGCGGCCCGGCTTCGAGCAGGATCACCGACGCGCCTGCGAGCGCCATCTGATGCGCAACGAGACCGCCCGCCACGCCCGAGCCGACTACGACGATGTCGGCGGAATTTGCGTTTGCCATGCTTGCCTCTTGTTTGCCTTCTTCCGTTGGCTTGATCTGCTGGCCTGGTTCTTTTCGTGTATCGGACAACCCCGCCGCGCGCCGCAGGCGAGCGGCGTGCGAGACGCGTGTGTGCCGCAGGCGCCCGTTCAGGCGCGGGCGCTCATGCATTCGCTGGCTTCCGGGTCCAGTAAAACGGCACGTCGCGGCAATACGACGGGACCGTCAGGATGTCCTTGACGGGCTCGAACATCAGTGCGCGTTCGAACGCGATCACCTGCACGTTCGGCAAATCGCCGACGAGGCCCAGATACCACGCGCGCGTGATCGCGCTGACGGTCTTCGCAAGCTCCGGCTGCTCGGCCTGCAGCGCCTGCGTGACGGTATCCGACGGCACGCCGCCGTGCGTCTGCAGCCAGGTGTTGAGCGTGGCGACGTGCTGCGTGAACTGGCTGTCCGCCTTCGACAGCGCCTCATAGGCGCGCCTGCGGTGCACGGGATCGAAGCTGGTGTGCCCCGTGAGCTTGCCGGACAGCGCGATGAATGCGTCGATCCCGCCGCCTGCGGGCGGCAGCGTATCGGCAAAGGCGGGCGAGATGCCCGCAACGCGCGCGACGCCGGGCGCCGCGCCATCGCGCGCTGCTGCAAACGCAAGGCTCGCCGCCGACGCGAGTGCGCCGAGCAACCACGCGCGGCGCTGCGGCGAGCGCGCGCGGGATAGCATACCCGGCTGCATACCCGGCACCGCGTTCGCCATGTCCGCCGCCCGCGCCGCCTCGTGAGCGCGCTGACCGGCGTGCGCGGCATCGGCACGCGCAGCGTGGTGTTCAACATCTGTCATGGGGGCTCCAGATGATGTTTGTATTCGACCGGCGCGCCGTCGGCTGATGGCCGACCCATGCGAGTGCGCCGGGCGTCCGCCCCAATACGGGTCTTGCGCCGCTGTGCTGCGGTCTCTGGTTAGTCTCCGTACGCTGCGCGTTCCGACTACGCGCCTATGCTGGACATCTGGCGCTGCGCGTTCGGACTCACGCCTCTGCTGCACAACTGGCGCTGCGCCTGCGCCCCCGATCTGGCCGTCGCCCGGCGCGGCGCCAGCGGTTGCGCCGCACGAGCGTCGATGCCCGATCGTCGAAATGCTGAAGCCGCTGCAGGCACGCGGCACGCGGCACGCGGCACGCGGCACGCGGGAATGAAGCGCCCGGTGAAAGCCGCATGCAAGGCCACTGAGCAAAACTGCGGGAAAACTATAACGTCAGGCACTCATTTCGACAAATCATGCCGCATGCAACCGTAGAACCGCCGCAACCTTCGATGTCACATCTCGACATCGCCATGTCACAACCTCTTGTTAGCCACACGCGCCCATGAACGTCTATCCACAAGTACTGCGCAACCGCCCGCGCATGGTCACGGGCGTCGTGTTCGGCGTGCTGCTCGGGGTGCTGCTCGCGGGCACGCCGATGCGCCCGGTGATCCGTGTGCTCGTCTCGTGGGATGCCGCCGTGTGGGGCTACCTCGCGCTGATGTGGATCCAGATGGCGCGCGCCGATCACGTGCGCGCGCGCGAAATCGCCCAGCGCGAGGACGAGAACGCGACTGTCGTGCTCTTCATCGTCTGCCTCGCGACGGTCGCGAGCGTCGCGGCCATCGTGCTGGAGCTGGCGTCGTCGAAGGGCGGCTCGGGCTCGTCTGGAACGGGCTTCGCGCATTACGTTGTGACGGCCGTCACACTGATCGGCGCGTGGTTTCTGGTCCCGACCATTTTCACGCTGCACTATGCGCGTCTCTACTTCGCGGAGGACCGTCACGAAACGGCGCTGCAGTTTCCCGATCACAAGCTCGATCCGAACTATTGGGATTTTCTGTATTTCTCCTTCACGATCGCCGTTGCATCGCAGACCTCGGACGTCGTGCTACGTTCGCGCGAGATACGCCGCGCGGTCCTCGCGCAGTCGGTACTGTCGTTCTACTTCAACGTCGCCGTGCTCGGCCTGTGCATCAACATGGCCGCGGGGCTGCTCGGCTCGTAGCACGCGATCGCAGCCGGCGCCTGCCAGCGGGCCAATCGTGCAGAGCGGCTTGTGCGCGATGTGCGCCATTGCGCGCCGATTTTTTCCCGTCATGCAACCGTCATCGCGCACACGCGAGACGCGCCCGGTGCGCTCTCCTGTCGCGCTCATCCGGCTGTGGCAACATGCCATGTAACAGCCGGCGCACGACACCCCGAATTACACGTCTTCCGTCAGGTGCGCGCCGTCATTCGTATGAACGACGGCGCACCCGCTTCTGTTGCATCGCGCCATACCCGGCTGCGCCAGCCGTCGTTGCATGCATGTCGCCGTTTCAGCCGCGCCGTTGCCGTGCATTTGCCGTCAGCTTTCTGGCACAACGCTTGCTGCTTTACCGCCTGTCGATGGGTCCCGACCTGCGACATGCAGCGCTTCAGGTTCGGCTTTTTGTCCGGTTCGGACGGCTTGAACTGGCGCGCGGCATGTCGATCAATGCACTACATTGAGCAGTACGCGCCGTCGCAGGACGCATCGCGCGGCATCCGGCTCTGAAGCCTAATAGGCGGTGGTGATCGTACGGACGTGCATCCACGCCGCGAAGCAGGACGAATCTGGAAACGACCGATGGAAGCTCCTCACGCCTATGCGCCGCGGATCTACTTTGTTCATTCCCCCCTCGTCGGACGGCTGGATGCCTGGCCCGCGCAATTCGAACATGCGGCCGCGCTGGGCTTCGATCATGTGCTGATCGGCGGCCTGTTCCAGCCGGGGCAGGCCGGGCATGCGCAGATCGTCAGCGATCACGAGCGGCTGCATCCCGCGCTCGCCACCGATCAGCCCGCACATGAAGTGCTGCAGCGTCTCGCGGAGACGGCAAGCCAGCATGGCCTGACGTTGCTCGTCGATCTCGTGATCGATCGCGCCGCCGCCGACGGCCACCTGTATCGCGAGCATCGCGACTGGTTTCATCCGTTCGAGCCGGAAGAAGCGCGGCTCGACCCGCGCCACGCGCGTCATGAAGACAACGTCGCGTATGCGAACTTCAGCAACGAGCATGTCGCCGCGCCGCTGATCGACTGGTGGGCGAACACGCTCGATACGCTCGCGGACGCGGGCATCGGCGGATTCCGTTTCGATTCGCCGCATCGCGTGCCCGCGTTCGCGTGGCCGCGTCTCGAAGCAGCCGTGCGCGCGTCGCGGCATCCGTCGACGCGCTTTCTCGCCGCGACACCCGGCCTCGCGCG
Organism: Paraburkholderia sp. LEh10; assembly: GCF_017814945.1. Classification (GTDB taxonomy): domain Bacteria; phylum Pseudomonadota; class Gammaproteobacteria; order Burkholderiales; family Burkholderiaceae; genus Paraburkholderia. Next base: position 42,477 of record NZ_JAGIPX010000024.1, on the reverse strand, counting down.
CCAGGACATCGCCGCGCTCGAAGGCATCGGCTTCGATGCCGTGTTCTCGTCGTCGCGCTGGTGGGACTTTCGCGCGCCGTGGCTGCTCGACGAGCACGTGGCGCTGATGCGCGTCGGCTCGCCCATTGCCTTTCCCGAAGCGCCGTACGGCACGCGTCTCGCAGCGGATCTGGAGCAGGTGCACGATTCGGCGATCGTCGAGCGCGCTTACCGGCGCGCGTTGCTGACGGCGGTATCGACAGGCACCGGCTGGCTGATGCCGATGGGCTTCGAATACGGCATCGCCGAGCCGATCTCGCATACGCTCGGCAGCGCCGATCACTACGCGAACCTGCGCGGCGCGGCGCGTTTCGATCTTGCCGAGCGCGTGCGTCATGCGAACGCGATTCAGCGCGATACGTGGTCATTGCAGACGAACGGCGAACTGCGCTCGCTGTCCGGCCCGGACACGCACGCAGCCATCCTGTTGCGCGGCGACCAGCGCGACCTGCGCGACGCGGACGAGGCCGTGCTGATTGCGATCAACCCCGAGCTCGGCACGCCCGTGCGCGTCGATCCAGCGCGCTTCCTCGATGGCGTGCCCGGCAGCTTCACGCGCTTCATCCAGCTCGGCACCGAAACACGCGGCGCGCCGCAGCCGCTTGGCGCGTTCACGCTCGCGCCGGGCGCGTGCCGGCTGTTCCGCGCGGTCGCCGACAAGCCCGTCGTGCTCGCGCCGCCCATCGACAAGGCAGGCAGCAAGACCTCGGGGCACAAGAGCGTGCTCGATGCGATCGCGACCTCGCGCGTGGCAATCGAAAGCGTGTCGCCCGCCGTCGATCACGGGCGCTTTCCCGCCAAGCGCATCGTCGGCGAGCGCGTGCCCGTCACGGCCGCCGTGTTTGCCGAGGGCCACGACAAGATCGCGGCCGCCGTCATCTGGCGCGCCGCCGACGAAACGGCATGGCACGAAGTCCAGATGACGCCCGCGCAGCCCGCCGGCAACGACATCTGGGAAGCGCGCATACCGCTTGAGCGTGTAGGGCGGCACGAGTTCACGGTGATCGCGTGGCGCGACGACTTCGCGTCGCTCGTCGATCATATGCAGAAGAAGCTGAAGGCGGACCAGGCGGTCGATCTCGAACTCGAAGAGGCGAAGCATCTGTTCGCACTCGCGCTGGCCGAAGCGGAAACGGCCGATGGCTCGCAGCCCCAGCAACTCGAAGAAATCGTCAATGAATTCATGAAGGCGGACCTGGGCGAACGGCTCGCAATCGTGCTCGCGCCGACCACGGCGCAAGCATTCGCCGCCGCGCGTCACCGGCCGGGACTGTCGCGCGACCCGATCGTCTATCGGATCGACGTCGAGCGCGCCGGCGCGCGTTTTGGCAGCTGGTACGAGATCTTCCCGCGCTCGATGAGCGACGACGAGCATCGCCACGGCACGTTCGACGATGTGATCGCCAAGCTGCCGCGCATCCGCGACATGGGCTTCGACGTGCTTTACTTTCCGCCCATCCACCCGATCGGCATGGCGAACCGCAAAGGCCGCAACAACTCGTTGACGGCGGCCCCTGATGATGTCGGCAGTCCATATGCGATCGGCGGCGACGCGGGCGGGCATGACGCCGTGCATCCACAGCTCGGCACGCTCGACGATTTCAGGCGCATGCTCGCCGCCGCGCACGAACACGGCCTCGAAATCGCGCTCGACTTCGCGATTCAATGCTCGCCCGATCATCCGTGGCTGAAGCAGCATCCGACGTGGTTCGCGTGGCGCCCCGACGGCACGCTGCGTTACGCGGAGAATCCGCCGAAGAAATATCAGGACATCGTGAACCCGGACTTCTATGCGCGCGACGCGAAGCCCGATCTATGGATCGCGTTGCGCGACGTGATCCTGTTCTGGATCGACGCGGGCGTGCGCATTTTCCGCGTCGACAATCCGCACACGAAGCCCTTCCCGTTCTGGGAATGGATGATCAACGACGTGCGCGCGCGGCACCCCGACGTGATCTTCCTGTCGGAAGCGTTCACGCGTCCGCGCGTGATGGCGCGCCTCGCGAAGCTCGGCTTCTCGCAGTCATACACGTACTTCACATGGCGCGAGTCGAAGCGCGACTTCACCGAGTATCTGACGGAGCTCACGCAGAGCAACCTGCGCGAATTCTTCCGGCCGAATTTCTTCGTCAACACGCCGGACATCAACCCGCGGCACCTGCAATCGCAAGGGCGTCCGGGTTTCCTGATCCGCGCGGCGCTGGCGACGATGCTCTCGGGGCTGTGGGGCGTGTATAGCGGCTTCGAACTGTGCGAAGCGGCCGCGCTGCCGAACAGCGAAGAGTACCTGGACTCCGAGAAGTATCAGATCCGCGCGTGGGATTGGAACCGGCCGGGCAATATCGTCGGCGAGATCTCGGCGCTCAACCGCATCCGCCGCACGAACCCCGCGTTGCACACGCATCTGAACCTCACGTTCCTGCCGGCGCACAACGATCACATCCTGTTCTTCGAGAAAGCCACGGAAGCACGCGACAACGTGATCGTCGTCGCGATCAATCTCGATCCATACAACGAACAGGGCGCGGATATCGAGTTGTCGTGGGGAACATTCAACCGCTGGGGCCTGCACGATCACGGCACCATCGACGTGATCGACCAGATGACAGGCGAGCGGTTTCAATGGCAGGGCCGATGGCAACACGTGCGGCTCGATCCCGGCATGCGGCCGTTCTCGATCTGGCGCATCGCGCCGGCGGGCGGCCTGCCGCGCGAGGCCGTTCCCGACGCAGTTGCCGACGATGTCGACGCGCATCGGGCCGCGCATGACACGACAATCAATGGATGAAGGTGCGATATGAAACGTGACGATCCCGCTGAAAGCACGTCGCAGGCCCATATCACCGACACGACGGCCGCCGCCGCGCCGACCAAGGCGCGCACGTCGCGGCGCGGCAAGGTCTCGATGCTTTCCGACGATCCCCTCTGGTACAAGGATGCAATCATCTATCAGGTGCACATCAAGTCGTTTTTCGATGCGAACAACGACGGTGTCGGCGATTTCCCAGGCCTGATCGCAAAGCTCGACTACATCGCGGAGCTCGGGGTCAGCGCGATCTGGCTGCTGCCGTTCTATCCGTCGCCGCGCCGCGACGACGGCTACGACATCGCCGACTACAGGAGCGTGCACCCCGACTACGGCTCGATCGGCGACGTCAAGCGCTTCATTCAGGAAGCGCACGCGCGCGGCCTGCGCGTGATCACCGAGCTCGTCATCAACCACACGTCCGATCAGCACCCGTGGTTCCAGCGCGCGAGGCGCGCGAAGCCCGGGTCGAATCATCGCAATTACTACGTGTGGTCCGACACGGACAAGAAGTACGAGAACACGCGCATCATCTTCATCGACACGGAGCCGTCGAACTGGACGCATGATCCCGTCGCGGGCCAGTACTACTGGCATCGCTTCTATTCGCACCAGCCTGATCTGAACTTCGACAACCCCGCTGTGATGCGCGAAGTGCTGCAGGTGATGCGCTTCTGGCTCGACATGGGCATCGACGGTCTGCGGCTCGATGCCGTGCCGTACCTCGTCGAGCGCGAAGGCACGAACAACGAGAACCTGCCGGAGACGCACGCGATCCTGAAGAAGATCCGCGCGACCATCGACGCCGAGTATCCGAACCGGATGCTGCTTGCCGAGGCGAACCAGTGGCCGGAAGACGTGCAGGAATATTTCGGCAATGAAGACGAATGCCATATGGCGTTCCACTTCCCGCTGATGCCGCGCATCTACATGGCGATCGCAAGCGAAGACCGCTTCCCGATCACGGACATCATGAAGCAGACGCCGGATCTCGATCCGTCGTGCCAATGGGCGATCTTCCTGCGCAATCACGATGAGCTGACGCTCGAAATGGTCACCGACTCCGAGCGCGACTACTTGTGGAACACCTATGCGAGCGACCGTCGCGCGCGCCTGAACCTCGGCATCCGCCGGCGTCTTGCGCCGTTGATGGAGCGCGACCGCCGCCGCATCGAGCTGATCAATTCGCTGCTGCTGTCGATGCCCGGCACGCCCGTGATCTATTACGGCGACGAACTCGGCATGGGCGACAACATCCACCTCGGCGACCGCGACGGCGTGCGCACGCCGATGCAATGGTCGTCGGACAGGAACGGCGGCTTCTCGCGCGCGGACCCCGAACAGCTCGTGCTGCCGCCCGTGATGGGCACGCTATACGGCTTCGACGCCGTCAACGTCGAAGCGCAGAGCCGCGACCCGCATTCGCTGCTCAACTGGACGCGCCGCATGCTGGCGACGCGCCGCGCGAAGCATTCGTTCGGGCGCGGCACGATCCGCTTCCTGAAACCGAGCAATCGCAAGATTCTCGCGTACCTGCGTGAAATGCCCGGCGAGGCGCCCATTCTGTGCGTCGCCAACCTGTCGCGCGCGCCGCAGGCGGTCGAGCTCGACCTCTCCGAATTCAACGGCGCCGTCCCTATCGAGATGACGGCGGATTCGGTGTTCCCCGCGATTGGCCAGTTGACCTATCTGCTGACGTTCCCGCCGTACGGCTTCCTGTGGTTCCTTCTTTGCGAAGGCGGAGGCCGTCCGACATGGAGCCAGCCGCCGTCCGAGCCGCTGCCCGATTTTGTGACCATCGTGATTCGCGAAGGGCAAACGGGCCCGACGCCTGAAAACGTGCGGCTGCTCGAATCGGAAGTGCTGCCTTCATGGCTCGGACGCCGCCGCTGGTTTGCGTCGAAGGATCAGAAGATGCACGCCGTGCGGCTCGCCGCGCTCACGACGATTCCCGAAGCAGGCTTCGCGTTCACCGAGATCGAAGCGGACGTCGGCAAACATACCGAACGTTATGTGCTGCCGATCGCGATCACATGGGGCACCGACACCACGACGCCGCTCTTCATGCAGCTCGCGCTCGCGCGCGTGCGGCGCGGACGCAATGTCGGCCACCTGACGGACGCGTTCTCGCTGCCGCAGTTCGCGTATGGCGTGCTGCGCAAGCTGCGCGCGCGCGCGGCCGTGCCGACCGTGCAGAAGAGCACGATCCACTTCATCCCGACCGACCGTTTCGCCGAGCTCGATCTCGGCGACCAGCCGGAAATCCGCTGGCTCGCCGCCGAGCAAAGCAACAGCTCGCTCGTGATCGCCGACAAGATCGTGTTGAAGCTCGTGCGGCGGCTGCTGAAGGGCATGCATCCGGAAGCCGAAATGAGCCGCTATCTGACGCAGCTCGGCTATGCGAACACCGCGCCGCTGTACGGCGAAGTCGTGCGCGTCGACCCGGAGGACGTGCCGCATACGCTGTGCATCCTGCAAGGCTTCGTCGACAACCAGGGGGATGCGTGGAACTGGGCGCTCGACACGCTGCGCCGTTCGATCGACGAGCTCGCGCTCCCTGTCGACGCCGCGGCCAGCGAGAATCAGGCGAACCAGGACCGCGTGGACGAGGAAGAAGCGATCGAAGGCTACGCGTCGTATATGGGCATCATCGGCAAGCGGCTCGGCGAGCTGCATGTGGCGCTCGCGACGCCGTCCGACAACCCCGCGTTCGATCCCGAGCCCGCCGACGGCAAGCACGTGCAGGCGTGGATCGACGGCACGCAGAAGCTGCTCGCCACGGCCCTCGAACTGCTCGAAAAGAATGTCGACCGGCTCGGCGAGGACGCGGCGCTGCTTGGCCGCAGCATTCTCGAGCGCAAGGACAAGCTGGTCGAAGCGGTATCGAATCTGGTGAAGCCGGACGCGCACGCGCTGCGCACGCGCATTCACGGCGACTTCCATCTGGGCCAGGTGCTCGTGTCGCAGGGCGACGCATTCCTGATCGACTTCGAGGGCGAGCCTGCGCGCGAACTCGAAGAGCGCCGCGCGAAGTCGAGCCCGTTGCGCGACGTGGCGGGCCTGCTGCGTTCGCTGTCGTACGCGAGCGCCGCCGCGCAATCGACGATGGAAGCCGCGCCGCAAATGACGGCCGATCGCAAGCGCGCGCTCTTCGAGCGCTTCCGCTTCGCGGCCGCCGAAACATTCCTCAACGAATATCGCGCGGCGACGGCGGCGGCATCGCAACCGCTCGTCGCGCCGGAACATGAACAGGCGCTGCTCGATCTGTTCCTGATCGAGAAGGCGGCCTACGAAATCCGCTATGAGGCGGCCAACCGGCCGGCATGGCTCAGCTTGCCGGTGCGCGGACTTGCCGCGCTGACGAGCCGCCTGCTCGGCGACACGGGCGCACCGCCGCAGTCCTCGGCAAGCGCCTCGGCGCCTCCAGCGGCATCAGAGGGTGACTATGAGTGAGCAAAGCAGCGTTCAACTGGAAGCCGCCGGCCTGCACCGGGTAGACCTCGATGCACTGGTCGATGCGCGGCATCACGATCCGTTCTCGCAGCTCGGCATGCATCAGACGGACGCCGGTCCTGTCGTGCGCGTGATGCTGCCGAACGCAGCGCGCGTATCGGTGATCGCGCGCGACGACGGCAGACTGCTCGGCGAACTGGAGCAACTGAGTCCCGTCGGCCTGTTCGCGGGACCCGTGAAAGAGGCGGTGCCGTATCGATTGCGTATCGACTGGCATGGCGCCGTTCAGGAGATCGAGGACACGTATTCGTTCGGCCCTGTGCTCGGCGACGAGCCGTTGCAGCGCGTCGCATGGGGCGATCCGTATGCGGTGCTCGAATGCCTCGGCTCGCGGCCGTACACGATGGACGGCGTGCCCGGCGTGCGCTTCGCCGTATGGGCGCCGAATGCGCGGCGCGTGTCGGTGGTGGGCGACTTCAATTCGTGGGACGGCCGCCGTCATCCGATGCGTCTGCGGCATCAGGCGGGCGTGTGGGAGCTGTTTGTGCCGCGCATCGGCGCGGGCACGCGCTACAAGTACGAGATGCTGACGAGCGACGGGCATCCGTTGCCGCTCAAGTCCGACCCTTGTGCGATGCAGACGGAGAAGCCGCCCGCGACGGCGTCCGTGGTCGCGCACGTCGATGAAGTCGAGCACTTTGCATGGACGGACGGCGACTGGATGCAGACACGCGCGGCAAAGCAGACCGCGCAATCCGCGATCTCGATCTATGAAGTGCACGCGGAATCGTGGCTGCGCATCGCGGAGGAAGGGCATCGCGGGCTGAACTGGTCCGAGCTTGCGGACCGCCTGATTCCGTACGCGAAGGAAATGGGCTTCACGCACATCGAGTTCATGCCGATCGCCGAGCATCCGTTCGGCGGATCGTGGGGTTATCAGCCTTTGTCGCAATTCGCGCCGTCGGCGCGCTTCGGCACGCCCGAGCAGTTCGCGGGCTTCGTGAACCGCGCGCACGAAGCGGGGCTCGGCGTGATTCTCGACTGGGTGCCCGCGCACTTTCCAAACGACTCGCATGGGCTCGTGCAATTCGACGGCACCGCACTCTACGAGCATTCCGATCCGCGCGAGGGCTATCACCAGGACTGGAACACGATGATCTACAACCTCGGCCGCAACGAGGTGAGCGCGTTCCTGATCGCATCGGCGCTGGCGTGGCTCAAGCGCTATCACGTCGATGGCTTGCGCGTGGATGCCGTCGCGTCGATGCTGTATCGCGACTACTCGCGCGCGGCGGGCGAATGGGTGCCGAATGTCTACGGCGGCCGCGAGAACCTCGAGTCGATTGCATTCCTGAAGCGGCTCAATCATGAAGTGCAGCACATGCCCGATGTGCACGGCGCGATCACGGTGGCGGAGGAATCGACGGCATGGCCGGGCGTGACGGCGCGCATCGACGATGGCGGGCTGGGCTTCCAGTTCAAGTGGAACATGGGGTGGATGCACGACACGCTGCATTACATGCACGAAGACCCCCTCCATCGACGGTGGCATCACCACAACATGACGTTCGCGATGGTGTACGCGTACTCCGAGAAGTTCGTGTTGCCGCTTTCGCACGACGAGGTCGTGCATGGCAAGGGCTCGTTGCTTGGCAAGATGCCCGGCGACCGCTGGCAGAAGTTCGCGAATCTGCGCGCGTACTTTGCGTTCATGTGGACGCATCCGGGCAAGAAGCTGATGTTCATGGGCGGCGAGTTCGGGCAGATGGCCGAGTTCGACCACGATGGATCGCCGCATTGGAATCTGCTCGACGATGAGTTGCATCATGGGGTGCAAAGACTCGTGCGAGACCTGAACCGGCTTTATCGCGAGGAGCCGGCTTTGCATTGGCTCGATTGCGAGCCGGGCGGATTCGAGTGGATAGTCGGCGACGACACGGAGAACTCCGTTTTTGCGTGGCGGCGCGTGGATGGGGCCGGACGAGAGCTGATCACGGTTTGCAACTTTACGCCGGTGCCGCGGCAGGGATACCGGGTTGGGATGCCCCGTCCGGGGCGCTGGATCGAGGTGGTGAATACGGATGCCGGGGTTTATGGCGGGTCGAATGTGGGCAACGCGGGTGTGATCTATACCGAGGAGGTGGCGGCGCATGGGCGGCCGCAGTCTGCTGCATTGGTGTTGCCGCCGTTGGGGACGATCGTGCTGAGGGCTGACTAAAGCGGTTCGTTCTTTGTCTGCGACGCTGGTGGTTGGGGTTTTGTTTTCCTTTGCCCTTGCGCGGGCATTCGCGATGCGGTGTGTTTTGCCGCTGTCGCTGGCATCCGCGATAGCGCCTCGCGGCGCGGACGTTGCCCCTGTGCGGGGCGGCACCTACTTTCTTTGCCGCGGCAAAGAAAGTAGGCAAAGAAAGCCGCTCACACCGCCAATGCTTGACGTCGATCCACGGGCTCGCAACGTCCCCGCACTTCGCATGGCAGCGTGCTTGCCGATGTTCGTAGCCAACCTATCTGGTAATTGCCTCACCCGCTTCATGCGCTCGCACAGCAGCTAGCCGCCCCTGATGGTTTAGTGCCCTGTGCGGCAAACCTATGTTGGCCGTCGCGCACTACAGGGCGGCGCCCGCACGGTGGTGGCGCATCGCGCAACAAAGGTGTTCTGATGGTGCGAATGCCTACATAAGTTTGCCGCACGGGGGCGGTGGATAGTCGAGGCCGTATTCTGCAACGCGGGGGCATGAAGCGATTGAGGCGTTCAATCAGTGCGCTGGCACGGACATGGACCAGCGCGTTGCCGTGAGAACAATGGGGATGTTGAGGGCCCGTGGGTAACGGTCAAGGGTTGGCGGTGTGAGCGGCTTTCTTTGCCTACTTTCTTTGCCGCGGCAAAGAAAGTAGGTGCCGCCCCGCACAGGGGCAACGCCTGCGCCGCGAGGCGCTATCGCGGATGCCAGCGATATCGGCAAAACGCACCGCTATCGCGGATGCCAGCGATATCGGCAAAACACACCGCATCGCGGATGTCCGCAATAACAGCAAAGCAAACCAATCCCAACAGCGTCGCAGACAAAAGGAAACCCATGTCTCACGTACTGCCAGATCGACTGTTGCCGGGCAACCCCTATCCGTTGGGTTCGAGCTGGGACGGACTCGGCGTGAACTTCGCCGTCTTCTCCGCGAACGCGCAGAGAATCGAGCTATGTCTCTTCGAGCCGACGGGCAGAAAAGAACTCAAACGCTATGCGCTGCCGGAATGCACCGACGAGGTCTGGCACGGCTATCTGCCTCATGCGCATCCCGGCACCGTCTACGCGTTGCGCGCCCACGGCCCCTATCAGCCGCAACACGGTCATCGCTTCAACCCGCACAAGCTTCTGCTCGACCCCTACGCGCGAAAACTCATCGGCCAGTTCCGATGGTCCGACGCGCTCTTCAGCTATCGCGTGCATTCGAACAGAATGGACCTGTCGATCGACAGGCGTGACTCGGCGCCCGCGATGCCGAAATGCGTCGTCATCGACGAAGCCTTCGACTGGTCCCACGACAGGCGCCCCGACGTGCCGTGGAGTGAAACCGTCATCTACGAAACCCACGTGCGCGGCGCGTCGATGCTGCGCAAAGACCTGCGCACGCCAGAACGCGGCACCTTCGCCGCGCTCGCGTCGCCGGAGTTCATCGAACATCTGCTCAAGCTGGGTGTCACCGCTGTCGAACTGCTGCCCGTTCACGCGTTTCTCAACGACCGCTTTCTCGTCGAACGCGGGCTGCGCAACTACTGGGGCTACAACACGGCCGCATTCTTCGCGCCGGAGCCGTCGTATCTGTCGGCGCACCGGCTCGACGAAATGCGCATCGCCGTCCGTCAACTGCACGCGGCGGGAATCGAGGTGATACTCGACGTCGTCTACAACCACACGTGCGAAGGCAATGAAATGGGCCCCACCGTATCGTGGCGCGGACTCGACAATGCCAGCTACTACCGCCTCATTCCAGGCGACGAACGTCATCACATCAACGACACCGGCTGCGGCAACACGCTCAACCTGCCCCATCCGCGCGTGCTGCAAATGGTGATGGACTCGCTGCGCTACTGGTCGACGGCGTTCAATATCGATGGCTTTCGTTTCGATCTCGGCGTCACGCTCGGACGCGAGCATTCCGGTTTCGATCCGGGCTCGGGCTTTTTCGACGCGTTGCGCCAGGACCCGATCCTGTCGCAGCGCAAGCTGATCTCGGAGCCCTGGGACATCGGCCCCGGCGGCTATCAGCTCGGCAATCATCCGCCCGGCATCAGCGAATGGAACGACCGTTTCCGCGATTCCGTGCGGCGCTTCTGGCGCGGCGACGCCGGCATGCGGCCCGATCTCGCCGCGCGCCTGACGGGATCGGCGGATCTCTTCAACCGGCGTTTTCGCAAGCCGACGGCGTCCGTCAATTTCGTCACGTCGCACGACGGCTTCACGCTCGCCGATCTCGTCTCATACTCGCACAAGCACAACGAGGTGAACGGCGAACACAACAACGACGGCCACAACGAAAACTTCAGCTCAAACTGGGGCGTGGAAGGTCCAACCGACGAGCCCGCAATCGCCGAAAAGCGCGAGCGCGTCTCGCGCGCGCTGATCGCGACGCTCTTCATCGCACTGGGCACGCCGATGATGCTCGCCGGCGACGAAATGGGCCGCACCCAGCGCGGCAACAACAACGCCTATTGCCAGGATAACGAAATTTCCTGGCTAGATTGGGAACGTGCCACGCTCCCACACGGACGCAAAATGACTATGTTCTTCGCGCGCATCATCGCTTTGCGAAAACGGCATCCGTTGCTGCGCGAAAACCGTTTCCTGTTCGGCGACCGCGAGGTGCTGCCCGGCCTCTACGACGTCGGCTGGTTCGACACGCACGGCGAAGCGCTGACCATCGAAGCCTGGCAAGACCCCGAAGGCCGCGCGTTCACGCTCAGGCGCGCGGGCACGGGTCTGAACGGAGAAACGGAAGTATTGTTGATGATGTTGAACGCATCGGCGGCGGCGCTGCGCTTCACGCCGCCGCCGCCGCACCTGGAATGGCATGTGCTGCTGGATACGGCGAATCCCGACGCGCCGCCCGAGCCGTTCGCCGCGCCCGAACTGCAAGTCGCCGCGCACAGCATGGTCGTGATCGCGGCGCAGCCGACGGGCGACGCGGACTGGCAGGCAAGCTGGCGCGCGGGTGCGCAGTACGGTCCGCGCCTGCTGACGGCGCTGCCGCCGGACCCGGGCACGTCGATGCCGGAGCCCGAGGACTCCGGCGGCGAGCACCCGTAGGCGACGGCTGGAAAGCTCAATGCCGGAAGCACACTAACCCATGACGATGGCGCGCGGCAGTGCGCCAGACAGCATGTCGATGAATGGTGACCATCATGCATGAACGTCCGATCGACCCTCACGCGCATCATCACGCGCACTGCCTGCCGTTCAGCGCGCAGCTGCTCGGCGCGGCGAGCGCGAAGCCGCGCACGCGCTTCCGGCTGTGGGCGCCGTCGTGCGCGAAGGTGCAGGCGGTCATCGAGAACGGTCCCGCTCAAGGCGCGCACGAGATGAGCGCGACGGGCAACGGCTGGTTCGAGACGGAAGTCGAATGCGGCGCGGGCACGCTGTACCGCTACAAGCTCGACGGCGCGCTGTTGATACCCGACCCCGCGTCGCGCTTCCAGCCGCAGGACGTGCACGGCCCGAGCGAAGTGATCGACCCGCGCGCGTATGCGTGGCAGCAAACGCACTGGTGCGGCCGGCCGTGGGAAGAGACGGTGCTGTACGAATTGCATGTCGGCGCGCTGGGCGGCTATGCGGGCGTCACGAAGCGGCTGCCCGCCATCGCCGCGCTCGGCGCGACGGCCATCGAGCTGATGCCGCTCAACGATTTTCCGGGCACGCGCAACTGGGGCTACGACGGCGTGCTTCCGTATGCGCCCGACTCCGCATACGGGCGCCCCGAAGACCTGAAGGCGCTGATCGACGCAGCGCACGGTCTCGGTCTTGCCGTCTTTCTCGACGTCGTCTACAACCACTTCGGCCCGGACGGCAACTATCTGCATCAGTATGCAAAGCCCTTTTTCCGCGAGGGCACGCATACGCCGTGGGGCCCCGCCATCGACTTCGAGCGCAGCGAAGTGAGCGAGTTCTTCTGCGACAACGCGCTCTACTGGCTCAACGAATACCGCTTCGACGGCTTGCGCCTCGACGCCGTGCATGCAATCGACAACGACACGTGGCTGCGCCGTTTTGCCGATCACGTCCGCGCACATGTGCAGCATGGGCGTCACGTGCATCTGGTGCTGGAAAACGAGCGCAATACGGCGAGCCTGCTCGACGGGCATTTCACCGCGCAATGGAACGACGACGCGCACAACACGCTGCACGTGCTGCTGACGGGCGAGCATGAAGGCTATTACGCGGCCTACGCCGACCAGCCGATTCAACGTCTTGCGCGGATACTCGTCAGCGGCTTCGGCTATCAGGGCGATCCGTCGCCGATCCACGACGGCGCGCCGCGCGGCGAGCCGAGCGGCCATCTGCCGCCCACGTCGTTCGTGATGTTTTTGCAGAACCACGATCAAATCGGCAATCGCGCGATGGGCGAGCGTTTGCGCGGGTTGTGCAGCGACGAAGCGCTGCTTGCCGCGACGGGCCTGTTGCTGCTTTCGCCGCAGATTCCGCTGCTGTTCATGGACGAAGAGTACGGCTCGAAGCAGCCCTTCCTCTTTTTCACCGACTACAGCGGTGATCTCGCGGACGCCGTGCGTGAAGGGCGCCGCAAGGAATTCGCGCGCTTTTCCGCCTTCGCCGACGAGAAGCGCCGCGCGCTGATTCCCGATCCGAACGATGCGCAGACGCTCGTGGCATCATCGCCGCCTGCCGAACGGCACAACGACACGCCCGAAGAGCGCGAAGCGCTCGAATGGATGCACTTCTATAAATCCGCGCTCGCCGTGCGCGCGAAGCTGATCGCGCCGCGGCTCGCGCGCGCGAAGGCGCTCGGCTCGACAGTGCTGAAGCGACGCGCCGATGAGGACGCCAATGCGCTCGTCGCGCGCTGGAAACTCGACGACGGCGAAACGCTCTCGATCGTGCTCCACCTCGGCGATGAACCCGTGAAGCTCGACGACAGACCGGCGGGCAAAGTGATCTTCGAAACGCCGCCGCGCGTGCGCGACCGCGTCGATGCGGGCGAACTGCCGCCGAATGCGTTCGTCGCGTGGCTCACGGGCGACATCAGCGAGTACGCGGTCGGCCACGACGCGCGCAAGCACACCGACGCAACCGAGGAGTGACGCGTGGCCACCACCCGACGCCCCGGCATTCCCATCGACACCCTCGCCGCGCGCGCAGGCTTCGAAGTCGAATGGGAAGACGCACATCGCCGCAAGCAACGCGTGCCCGACAGCACGCTCTCCGCGCTGCTCGAACGCATGGGCCTGCCGTGCGGGAACGCCACGCAGATCCGCCAGAGCGCGGCAGCGCTCGAAGCCGAGCTGTCCGGGCGCAAGCTGCCGCCGCTGATGACGGTCGAATGCGGGCGCGGCATCGCGCTGCCCGCGGCTGCCGTCAAGTCGGGCAGCCATTACCGGATCGAACTGGAGAGCGGCTCGCTGATCGACGGCCGCTTCACCGCGCCCAAAGGCGAAGCGGCGCTGCTCTCGCCCATCGACGAACCCGGCTATCACACGCTCCTGCTCAACGATCACCGGATGACGCTCGCCGTCGCGCCCGCGCGCAGCTACACCGTCGCCGACGCGTGGCGCGCGATGCGCGGCGGCGACGCCAAACCGCCGCCGCTGTGGGGCATCGCGGCGCAGATCTATGGCTTGCGCCGCGTCGGCGACGGCGGCATCGGCGATTACACCGCGCTGACCACGCTCGCGATCGAAAGCGCGAAACGCGGCGCGCACGCGCTCGCGATCAGCCCGGCCCACGCGATGTTCAGCGCGTTGCCGCAATCCTTCAGCCCGTATTCGCCGTCGTCGCGTTTGTGGCTGAACGTCACGCATATCGACCCCGCCGCCGCATTCGGCGCGCAGGCGGCGCAGGCCGCGCTTGACGCGGCAGACGCCAGGCAAGCATGGGCGCAACTCGAAACGCTGCCGCTGATCGACTGGAAGACGGCGACGCCGTTGAAGCTCAAGGTGCTGCGCGTGCTGTTCGAACGCTTCTGCGCGAACGACCGCGCGCAGGACTCGCCGCGCGCGGTCGAATTCCACGGCTTTTGCGAGCGAGGCGGCCGCGCGCTCGAAGATCACGCGCGTTTCGAAGCTCTGCACGCGCATCAGTTGCGCGAAAGCGGCGAAGGCTACTGGCGCAAGTGGCCCGAGCCGCTGCGTGACCCGCGCAGCCCGCAGGTCGAAGCTTTCGCGAACGAGCACCGGCACGAAGTCGAGTTTCATCTGTTCCTGCAATGGCTCGCCGCGAAGGGTCTGTCGCACGCGCAACATGCATCGCGCGACGCGGGCATGGCCGTCGGCCTGATCGCGGATCTCGCCGTCGGTTGCGATAGCGCGGGCAGTCACGCGTGGTCGTACCGGGACGACATGCTGCATGGCGTGTCCGTCGGCGCGCCGCCCGACCTGTTCAACCAGGCGGGCCAGTCGTGGGGGCTCACCACGTTCTCGCCGCGCGCGATGCGCAACCAGGGCTTCTCGGCGTTCATCGACATGCTGCGCGCCGCGTTCGCCTACGCTGGCGGCATCCGCATCGATCACATCCTCGGGCTGCGCCGCCTGTGGCTCGTGCCCGAAGGCGAGCCCGCGAAAAACGGCGCGTATCTGCGCTATCCGCTCGAGGACATGCTGCGGCTGATCGCGCTCGAATCGTGGCGGCATCGCGCGATCGTGATCGGCGAGGATCTCGGCACCGTGCCGCCGGGCTTTCGCGAGCGGCTCACGGAGCACGGCCTCGCGGGCATCCGCGTGCTGTGGTTCGAGCGCACGAAGGACGGCAAAGGCTTCATGCCGCCCGCCGAATGGGACCGCAACGCCGTCGCCACGACGACCACGCATGACCTGCCCACCGTCACGGGCTGGTGGCGCGGCGAGGATATCGTGTGGCGCAACCGCGTCGGCCAGACGGCCGCGCGCGCCGACGGCCGCGACCCCGTCGCGCTCGCGCAGGCCGAGCGCGCGGAAGACCGCGCCGCGCTGTGGCAGGCATTCCAGCGGGCGGGCGTCGCCGCGCGCGACGTCGAGCCGCCGCCGCCCGACGATGCGCCCGTCGATGAAGCACTGGCGTTCGTCGCCATCACGCCGTCGCCGCTCGTCACGTATCCGCTCGAAGATCTGCTCGGCCTCGCGGATCAGCCGAATCTGCCCGGCTCGATCGACGAGCATCCGAACTGGCGCCGCCGTGTGAAACAGCCCGTCGACGCGCTGTTCGCCGATCAAACGTTTTGCGATCGTCTGCTCGCGATCGAGCAGGCGCGCACCGACTCAACCTCCGCATCTTCGTTGTCCGACACACCATGACCGTTCCGCGCGCCACGCTCAGACTCCAGTTCCATCGCGGCTTCACCTTCGACGATGCGCTCGCGCACGTCGACTATTTCGCCGCGCTCGGCGTGAGTCATCTGTACGCTTCGCCGATCACGACGGCCACGCCGGGCTCGATGCACGGCTACGACACCATCGACTACAGCCAGGTCAGCGCCGAATGCGGCGGCGAGACGGGCCTGCGACGCCTCACCGACAAGCTGCACGAGCTCGGCATGGGCCTGATCGTCGATATCGTGCCGAATCACATGGGCGTGAGCACGCACAACGCATGGTGGCAGGACATCCTCGAATGGGGGCGGCACAGCGCGTTTGCGCGTTACTTCGACGTCGACTGGCACTCGCCCGACCCCGCGTTGCGCGGCAAGGTGCTGATGCCCGTGCTCGGCGCGACGTACGGCGACGAGCTGGCCGCGGGACGCATCGCGCTGCGCTTCGATGCCGATAGCGGGCGCTTCAGCATCGTCTATGGGGAGCACGCGTGCCCCGTGTGCCCGATCGATTACGCGGCGATCTTGCAGTCGGCGGATCGCGCGGATCTGAGCGCGCTCGCCGAGCGCTTCGCGCACGTCACGACGCAGCCCGCCGATCATCCGCGCGCCGCCGAAGGCCGCGAGGCGCTGTGCGAGTTCGTGCAGCACAACGGCCTATCGGCGATCGAGTTCGTGCTCGAAGCGTACTCGCCCAATGAGCCCGTCACGCGCGACCGGCTGCACCGGCTGATCGAGCGGCAGCATTTCCGGCTCGCGTGGTGGCGCACGGCATCCGACGAAGTGAACTGGCGGCGCTTCTTCGATATCAGCACGCTCGCGGCCGTGCGCGTCGAGCGCCCCGAAGTGTTCGACGCCGCGCATGCGCTGATCTTCCGCCTCTATGCGCAGGGCGTGATCGACGGCGTGCGCGTCGATCATGTCGATGGGCTCGCGGAGCCGCGCGAGTACACGCAGCGGCTGCGCCAGCGGCTGTCGGAACTGCGCGAGGGTGCAACGCCATATATCGTCGTCGAGAAGATACTCGCACGCGGCGAGGCGCTGCGCGACGACTGGCCCGTCGACGGCACGACGGGTTATGACTTCATGAACGACGTTGGCGCGCTGCTGCACGATCCGGCGGGCGCCGAGCCGCTCGCGGACACATGGGCGGAACTGAGCGGCCGCCCCGCGCACTTCGCCGACGAAGCGCTGCGCGCGCGCCGGCAGATTCTCGCGGAAAATCTGCCGGCGGAACTGGACCGCGCCGCGCGCGCGCTACATCGCATTGCACGCGACAGCATCACGACGCGCGATTACACGTACACCGCGATCCGCCGCGTCGTCAACGAGCTTGCCGCGCAATTTCCCGTCTATCGCATCTACCCGCAAAACGGCCTGCGCAGCGCGGCCGACAACGTGTATTTCGACATCGCGCTCGATGCCGCGAAGAACGCGCTGTCGCGCTCCGATCTCGGCGTGCTGGCGCGCGTCGATGCGTGGCTCGGCAGCGGCGCGGACGAAAACGGCAACGGGCGCAGCGCATCATTCCAGCAAGGGCAGCATCAAGGCAACAACGCCGGCGGGTTCAACCACGCAACGTCGGCGCGCCGCACAGTGCAGACGCTGTTCTCGCAACTGACGGCGCCCGTCGCCGCCAAGGCCATCGAAGACACGGCCTGCTATCGCTATGGACGCCTGCTGTCGCGCTGCGAAGTGGGCGCTGACCCGGGCGAGTTCGCGCTGTCGGTCGAGCAGTTTCACGCGGGCAATCAAGAGCGCGCGCGGCGCTTTCCTCACGCGATGCTGGCGACGGCGACGCACGATCACAAACGCGGCGAGGACACGCGCGCGCGGCTTGCCGTGCTGAGCGAAATCGCCGACGACTGGATCGCGACGCTGCGCGCATGGACGACGCTGAACACGCCGCACCGGCGCACGCCCCGCGGCGACGCAAACGATTGGGCGCCCGGCCCGGCCGCCGAAGCGATGCTGTATCAGACGCTGGCAGGCTGCTGGCCGCCCGGCCTGTCGCCCGACGACGAGGCGGGCGTGAAGGCGCTTGCCGAACGCGTCGCGCAATGGCAATTGAAAGCGCTGCGCGAAGCGAAGCTGCGCACGACATGGCTCGCGCCCGACGAAGCGTTCGAGAACGGCTGCCGCGAATTTCTGTTCGACATTCTGGCGCCGCAGCGGCGCGACGGCTTCCTGCGCGAGCTGAGCGAGTTCGTGGCGCGCATCGGCCGCGCGGGCGCCGTGAACAGCTTGCAGCAGACGGTGCTGCGTCTCGCGTCGCCCGGCGTGCCCGATCTGTATCAGGGCACCGAGCTATGGGATTTCAGCCTCGTCGATCCCGACAACCGCAGGCCCGTCGATTTCGCGCGGCGCGCGGCGCTGCTCGCCGAAACGCCGCCTTCCGACTACCTCGCGAGCTGGCGCGACGGCCGCGTGAAGCTCGCGATCATCCAGCGCATGCTCGCGCTGCGCTTGCAGATGCCGGAGCTGCTGAGCAAGGGCAGCTATCTGCCCCTCACGGTGCAAGGCCGGCACGCCGAACGCGTGATCGCGTTCGCGCGGCGACATGGCAATAGCTGGGCGGTGGTCGTGGCGACGCGGCTATCGATGGCGCTGCTCGACGGCAACGGCGACCTGCCGCTCGTCGACGCCATCAGCTGGGACGATACGGCCGTGCTGATGCCTGAAGAACTGTTCGGGCGCGCGCTGTTCGACTGGCTGAGTCCGGGCGCGCCGAAGGTGGAAGATACGGGGCGGCTCTATCTGCGCGATGCGCTGGCGGCGATGCCCGTCGCGGTGCTGGTCGAGGACGGCGTGCCGCGCGTGTGACGTTCAACCGCCTTCGTCGTCGAATACCTTCGGGTACACGCGCACCAGCACGATGCGCGGCCCCTTCATCTTCTTGACGACCACGTCGAAGCGGTCGAAATCCACGCGCTGCCCTTCTTCCGGCAGATCGCCAAGCGCGTTGATCACAAGGCCGCCGACCGATTCGGCGCTGCCTTCGTCGATGTCGATACCGAGGGCGCGCTCCAGCGACACGACGGGCAAGCTGCCCTTGCCCATCAGCGTGCCATCGTCCATGCGGGTCCAGTCGGCGTCGCCCTGGCGGAACTCGTCGTGAATCTGGCCGACGAGCGCGCCCAGCAGATTGTCGAGCGTCAGAAAGCCTATTGGCTTCGCATTCTTGCGGCCGACCAGCGCAAGATGCGGCGCGCCCTTGCGAAAGCGCCGGAACAGTTCGAGCGCGGGCATGTCAGGCTTCACATACTGCACGGGACGCACGTAGTGTGACAGGTCGTCGAGCGTGCTGCCCGCGTGACGCGCAAGCAGCAGGTCCTTCAGGTGGATCGTGCCCGCGACGCGATCGCCCGTTGCGTCTTCCAGCAACGGGTAACGGCTGAAACGATGGCGCGCGACGATCTGCATGTTGTCGCGCCAAGGCAGATCGCGGCGCAGGCTCACGAGTTCATGCGCGGGACGCATCAGGTCGGACACCGTCATGCGGGAAAAGTCGAGCGAATGGGCAATCGTATTCCATTCGTCCTGCGAATAGGCGTCCTTCGAGCCGTCGAGTTCGTTTGCGACGCTGCCGCGCCGGCCGCGCAGGATCAGCTTGAG
Source organism: Paraburkholderia sp. LEh10 (assembly GCF_017814945.1). GTDB lineage: Bacteria > Pseudomonadota > Gammaproteobacteria > Burkholderiales > Burkholderiaceae > Paraburkholderia. The sequence goes on along the minus strand of NZ_JAGIPX010000024.1, from coordinate 23,057 downwards.
TTCTTCCGTCGAGTAATGCGTGTCGCCGCCGTGATCGGCCGCGAGGCCCGCGATGCGCAGCACGGCATTCGCGCTCGTGTTGAGCACCCAGATGGCGGGATACATCGCCCAATAGAACCCGTAGAGCGGCATCGCGACCCATAGCGAAATCTGCTCGGACTGGCGGATCGCAAGCGACTTCGGCGCCAGTTCACCAACGACGATATGCAGAAACGAAATGCACGAGAACGCGAAGAACAGCGAGATGCCGTGCATCAGTTTCTCGTTGCCGATGCCGAGCAGATGGAACACCGGATTGAGCAGCTCGGCGAAAGCGGGCTCGCCGATCCAGCCGAGTCCCAGCGACGCGAGCGTAATGCCGAGCTGGCAGGCCGACAGGTATGCATCGAGCCTGCCGTGCACCTTCGCGAGCAGCTTGCCGCGCACGCCGTGCTTCTCCGCGAGCGTCTGCACGCGTGTCTGCCGCAGCTTCACGAGACCGAATTCGGCGGCAACAAAGAAACCGTTGAGAGCGACGAGCAACAACGCGCCAATGAGGGCGACGACCTGGATCAAAGCGAAGGACTCCGGCAACAAAAGCCGTCAGTATAGAGCGCGAAAGGCGCGTGAAAGAGGCGAGCGCGCATGACCTGGCCATCCGGCCAGGTCATGCGCCTGCGCTGACATCTGTGGATGCAGCCGTTCATGCACCCGAAAGCGGCACGCGCAACCTGAGGGTCGCCGGCTGGCCGTCCGCCCATTCGCCTTGTTCGAATGCGCCGTCGTGCGCTTCCGCGACGCGCTTGCACAGTCCGAGCACCCACGAAATGCGGCTCGCCTCGCGCGCATGTGTCGCTTGTGCGCGAGCGAAGTTCTCGAGCACATGGGGCAGCGCGGGGTCCGTCAGCGCGGCAGGCGAAGGCCGGTACGTGACGGTCGTCTGGAACATCGATGCGTCGACGCTGGCATCCACCGTGACCGTTGCGCCGCTCGCGCTCGCTTCGACGGCGAATATGACGAGCAGCCACAACGCAGCGGCGAGACGCTCGCGGTCGCCGTCGAGCTGCTGCGAATCGAGCGACGAACGGGGCTCGATCGTGACATCGCGGCGCGCCGCGAGCGCCTCACGCGCGTCGCCGATCGTTTCGTCCAGCAATGGACGCAGCGCGAACGGCGCGCTCTCCAGTACGAGCGTCCTTGTTTCTGCGCGCGTCGTATCGACGATCGATTCGAGCAGCTTCACCTGCTGGTCGACGCCGTTGCGAATGCCTTCGAGCGCGCGCTGCGCGGTGGCGTCGGTCGCATCGATCTTGCGCTCGAGCACGTACGCCCAACTATGAATGGCATTCAGCGGACTGCGCAGATCGTGCGAAACCAGCGACAGCACATGGTCGCGCATGAACAGCGCGGCTTCCGCGCAGCGCCGCGCAGTGCGCTCGGTGACGGCATGCATCCCCTCGTTGCTGCCGGAAGAAGACGGGTTGGACGTAGTCACGATCGACATCCTCGTTGGCGGTTCATCGGTTGATTGCAGTCCGATCATTATAGGCATGGCCGTTCGGCCAATCTTCGCGACAGCACGACAACACGCCTACAATAGCGGTTTCGAACGATTACAAGGAGCTTCGCATGACCACTGTCACCACTGCCTCGGGCCTCAAGTATGAAGACTTGACGGAAGGCACCGGCGCGGAAGCAAAAGCCGGGCAAACCGTCAGCGTGCACTACACTGGCTGGCTGACGGACGGCCAGAAGTTCGATTCGAGCAAGGACCGCAACGACCCGTTCGCGTTCGTTCTGGGCGGCGGCATGGTCATCAAGGGCTGGGACGAAGGCGTGCAGGGCATGAAGGTCGGCGGCGTGCGCAAGCTCACCATTCCGCCGCAACTCGGCTACGGCGTGCGCGGCGCAGGCGGCGTGATTCCGCCTAACGCGACACTCGTGTTCGAAGTCGAATTGCTCGGCGTCTGAGCGTTTCTGCGTTTTTGATCTGAACGCCGCATGGGCCACGCCATCATCGAAACGCCCAAAGTCTCCCTGCGCCGCTACGACGCTGTGGAAGCCTCGGACGTACACGACTTTCATCAGATCGTGCTCGGCCTGGACGGGTCGATGGTAATGGCCGTGGACGGCGTCGCACACCAGATCGATCGCACGTCCGCGTGGCTCGTTCCGGCTGGCTCGCGGCATGACTACGCGGGCGTCGGCGAGAACCGGCAGCTCGTGCTCGACTTGCCCGCGTCGTCGGTTGCCGTGCCGCAGCGTCTGTTCGACCGGGCGCGCGCCGTCACGATCGACTCGTCGCTCACGCAACTGGTCACGCATGTCGCGGGCCGCGCAGCGGGTGATATCGATGGTGACGCCGCATGGCGGCACTTCAACTGGGACGCGGCCGCGCGTCTATGCGCGGCGATCGTCGAAGACACGGGCATCGCGTATGCTGCGCCGGACGCGGGCCTCGACTTCGCGCGCATCGACGCCTGGCTGCGCACGCATCTGTCCGAGCCGCTGCGCATCGCGGACCTTGCCGCGCATTGCGGCTTCGGCATGCGGCGCTTTCATCAGTTGTTCATCGAGGCGTTTGGCGAAACGCCGCATCGCTATCTGCAGCGTTTGAGGCTGGACACGTCCGTCACGCTGCTCGCCCATCCGGAACGTTCATTGACGGATGTGGCGCTAGCAGTCGGCTTCGGCGACCAGAGCGCGTACACCCATGCGTTCACGCGGCGCTTCGGGATGGCGCCCGGACAGTGGCGCGCGCTGCTGCACTGATTTCTTCGTGACAAACCGGGCGATGCGCAGGCACGCCCGGTTTTTCTCTTCCAAACGGTCAGCCCGACAGACCGCGAGCCAGATCGTCACGAATGTCGCTGGCATTCTCCAGGCCAACCGCGACGCGGATCAAACCTTCCGTAATGCCCGCTGCCGCGCGCGCTTCGGGTGTGATGCGGCCGTGCGTCGTCGTCGCGGGATGCGTGATCGTCGTGCGGGTGTCGCCGAGGTTGCCGGTGATCGAGCAGATCTTCGTGCTGTCAATCACGCGCCATGCGTTCGCGCGCATCTGTTCGGGCGTGTCGCCCTTCAGTTCGAACGAAACGATCGCGCCGCCCGCCTTCTGCTGACGCTTGGCGATCTCATACTGCGGATGCGATTCGAGGCCCGGATAGAACACGCGGTTCACGGCCGGATGCGTATCTAGCCAGCGCGCGATTTCGAGCGCATTCGCCGACTGGCGCTCGACGCGCAGCGACAGCGTCTCCATGCCCTTCAGCAGAATCCACGCGTTGAACGCGGACAGCGTCGGGCCCGCGCTGCGCACGAACGGGAACACCTTTTCCATGATGAACTGCTTCGAGCCGACCAGCGCGCCGCCCAGCACGCGGCCCTGGCCGTCGAGAAACTTGGTCGCCGAATGCATCACGACATCGGCGCCGAGCTTCAGCGGCTGTTGCAGCGCGGGGCTGCAAAAACAGTTGTCGACGACGAACAGCGCATTCGCGGACTTCGCGACCTTGCTGATCGCTTCGATATCGGCGATCTCGGTCAGCGGATTCGACGGCGTTTCGAGGAAAAACATCTTCGTCTCGGGTCGCACCGCGCTTTTCCATGCATCGAGATCCGTCGGATCGACGAAAGTCGTCGTGATGCCGAACTTGCTGAAGATCTGCGAGAACATGCCGAGCGTCGAACCGAACAGGCTCTGCGAGCTGACGAGATGATCGCCCGCCTGCATCGCCGACATCACCACCGACATGATCGCCGCCATCCCCGACGCCGTCGCCATGCACGCCTCGCCACCTTCGAGCGCCGCGAGACGTTCCTGGAACATCGTGACCGTCGGGTTCGTGAAGCGCGAGTACGTGTAATAGTCTTCGGAATTCTTAAAGCGCTCGGCGGCTTCTGCGGCATTCGCAAAGACAAAGCTCGACGTCAGAAAAAGCGCCTCGGAATGCTCGCCGAAATCGCTTCGCAACGTGCCCGAGCGGACTGCGAGAGTGTCGAAGTTGAGGGAGTCGTCCATGTTCGTTCTGTTCCGTTTTTTCATGCGGCACACGTTTTCCACCGAGGTTCACGCGCGCGAGAGCAACAAAAAAGCCCGCTTTGCGTCGGCATAAGCGGGCTTCGTGTGCGGGGATGCTGTGAGCGTCGATGGCTGTATTGCTGCCCCACCGTTCGCTTTAGCTGTTTTGGGTTTCCCCGCGTCCGCAAGCTGAGATCAAATCGACGCAAGCCCCGATAGTAACACTGCGCTCCGCCTTATGGGCCGAAACGCGGCGCGCATGCGTCGATGACTTCAGGCTCGCGCGCCCGGGCAGCGCCATTACACCGACAGTTGCAGATGCAGCTGCGAACGCGCGGCGCCGCCATCCATCGCTTCGCTCGCCGCATCGCGGTCCGATTGCGCGGACGGCGCGAGGCGTGCCGTTTCGATGCGGTCGAGGTATTCCGTCGTCACGTCGCCGGTGATGTAGTTGCCGTCGAAGCACGACGCCTCGAAGTCCTTCAGCGCCGGGTTGATGTCGTGCACGGCTTTTTTCAGCGCATCGACGTCCTGATAGACGAGGAAATCGGCGCCGATCAGACGTGCGACTTCTTCGTCCGAGCGGCCGTGCGCGACGAGTTCGCTGCGCGTCGGCATGTCGATGCCGTAGACGTTCGGGAACTTCACGGGCGGCGCCGCCGACGCGAAGATCACCTTGCTCGCGCCCGCATCGCGCGCCATCTGCACGATTTCATGCGAGGTCGTGCCGCGCACGATGGAATCGTCGACGATCAGCACGTTCTTGCCCTTGAACTCGATGCCCATCGCGTTCAGCTTCTGGCGCACCGATTTCTTGCGCACCGCTTGCCCCGGCATGATGAACGTGCGGCCCACGTAGCGGTTCTTGAAGAAGCCTTCGCGGTATTCGACGCCCAGCTTCGCTGCCACCTGCATCGCCGCCGGACGCGACGAATCGGGAATCGGCATCACGACGTCGATCTTCACGTCCTTCGGCAGCTCGCGCAGGATCTTCTCGGCCAGATAGTCGCCCATGCGCAGACGCGCGTTATAGACGGGCACGCCGTCGAGCACGGAATCGGGACGCGCCAGATACACGAGTTCGAAGATGCAGGGGTTCAGGCTCGGGTTCGTCGCGCATTGCTGCGCGTGGAAATTGCCTTCGAAGTCGATGAAGACGGCTTCACCCGGCGCGACGTCGCGCACGAACTCGAAGCCGATGCCCTCCAGCGCCACCGATTCCGACGCCAGCATCCATTCCGTACCCGACGCCGTTTCCTGCTTGCCGATGCAAAGCGGACGGATGCCGAACGGGTCGCGGAAACCGAGCAGGCCATAACCGGAGATCAGCGAGACGATCGCGTACGAGCCGCGCACCCGACGATGCACGCCCGACACGGCCTTGAACAGCGCAGCGGGATCGAGCTGAAGGCCCGAGCTTGCCGTCTGCACTTCGTGCGCGAGCACGTTCAGCATCACTTCGGTGTCGGAATTCGTGTTGATGTGGCGGCGATCGACGCGGAACATCTCGTCTTTCAGCTGCTGCCAGTTAGTCAGGTTGCCGTTGTGCGCGAGGATGATGCCGAACGGCGCGTTCACGTAAAACGGCTGGGCTTCTTCTTCGCTCGACGCGGAACCCGCCGTCGGGTAACGCACCTGGCCGATGCCGCTAGTGCCGGGCAGGCTGCGCATGTTGCGCGTGCGGAACACGTCGCGCACCATGCCGTTGGCCTTGTGCATGTGGAAAGTATTGCCGTTCGCCGTAGCGATGCCGGCTGCGTCCTGACCGCGGTGCTGCAGGAGCAGCAGGCTGTCATAGATCAGCTGGTTGACCGGGGATTGGGAAACTACGCCTACGATGCCGCACATGGCATGTCCTTCAAAGGGTACGAAATTCGATCAGTGACGGCTGCCGGGGAGGCGGCCGCGCGTGCCGTGGTCCTGCCTGCTTCCCCATCGGCCCGCCGTGTTCGTCGCCTTCGTCCCTTGCGTGCAACGCGATCGTTACACGTGGACGTAGGCGGCGAGCGTTTCGGGAAGCAGCGGCTTCAACTCTCGCACGCCCTGCTCGGCGTAAGGCCGCAGCAGCGCGTCGCGCCAGAATTCCTGTTTGGGCAATTCGGTCAAGCCGGCGAGGGCGACCAGAATCAGCACCAGTATGACCCCGCGTACGAGGCCGAACATCAGTCCAAGCGAGCGGTCGACACCGCCCAGGCCGGACACCTGCACCAGCCGGCTCAACAGCGCATTCGCCACGCTCGCCACCAGCATCACGCCGACGACGATGATCGCGAACGCGATCAGCCACTGCGTCAATGCGCCGCCCGGCAAGTTCGCCGGAATGAACGGCACCAGCAGGCCGACAAAGCGCGCCGCGACCAGAAACGCGACGATCCAGCCGATCAGCCCGAACACCTCGGACAGAAAGCCGCGCCACGTTCCGCGCAGCGCCGACAGGCCGATCACCGCCATTACAGCGTAGTCGAACGCGGTGAACATCGCCGGATTACTGCGCCGCGCCGTTGTTCGCACCCGACGTCAGTCCCGCCTCGCGCACCTTCGCGATTGCCGCCGACGCCGCCGCGCGGTCCGCGAACGGACCAGCACGCAACAGGGTACGCGAGGAGCCGTCAGCCTGCTTGCGGCGCTCCGTATATGCGGGCACGCCCGCCGCTTTCAACTTGGTCGCCCACGAGTGCGCACTCGAATCGTCCTGGAACGAGCCTAGCTGAACCGCGAAACGGTTGCCGGGAGGCGCCGCGGGCGTGCCCGTTTCGGTGCCGGAGGCGGCTGCCTGCGTGGATTCGGCGGCTGCGGGTTTCTGGTCGGGTTTTGCCGTAGGTTTCGATTCAGCTTGCGGTTTCGCTGCGGGCTTCGCAGCGGGGCTGGTTGTCTGAGCCGCTGCGTTGTTTGCGACGACGGCGGGCACGTGCGGCTTCGCGGGCGTCATGGCGATCGGCGCGCTCCTGCTGTCGCCCTGCGCCGCGACGGCACCGGATGCTGCCGTCCCCGACGCAGCGGCGAGGCTCGAAGCCGCCAGCGCGGCGTCCGGCGCGGCCGGATTGTCGGGCGCCACGCCTGCTTGCGTGTCGGCGTCGTCCGCGGCCGCGCGCTGCTTGGGCGCCGGGCGGCTCGGAATGTCGACAGAGATGTCGTCCGTGACGGGCTTCGGATGCGAATCGAGCACCATTGGCAGAATCACGACGGCGGCTATAACCAGCGCGATTGCGCCGACGAGGCGGCGTCGCGCCCGCTGCTTTTCAGGAAGCGTGGGATCGAGCAGCATCGCGTCGGCGTCGCCGGAACGGTCGGTGCGGCGGCTGCGCCTGTCGACCCGCTCCGCGCGTTCAGCGCGCTCGGCACGGCTACCGCGACTGGAACTGGAGTTTGCGCCGCGCCGGGAAGGTGCGTCGTCTTTCTTGCCGAACGAGAAAATACCCATGAATGGCTTGGTTCGAGGCCCGCGCGTTCAGTGTTGCTGCGATTTACGGTAGGCCATCACGCCTGCAACCGTATAGAAACTGCCGAAAACCACAATTCTATCATTGTCAGACGCGCGTTTTAGCGCTTGCTGGAAAGCTTCTTCGGGTGTGGCGAAACGCGTCACGCTGCTATCCGGCCCATCCGTGACGCCCGCGTCGCGCAGCGCCGTTTCCAGTTCTTCGGCGCTCGCCGCGCGCGGCGTCGGCAGGTCGGTCACGCACCAATGATCGATTTCGCCTTTCAGGTGGTTCACCACGCCCGCGATGTCCTTGTCGCGCATCGACCCAAACACCGCGTAAGTGTACGGAAAGTAGCCCATGTTGCCCAGATTTTGGCCCAACACGGCGGCGGCGTGCGGATTGTGACCCACATCCAGCACGATCGACGGCTTGCCCGGCAGCACCTGGAAGCGGCCCGGCAATTCGACGTTGGCAAGACCCAGACGAATGTCCTGCGCCGACACGGGCAGACGGTCGCGCAGCGCTTCGAGTCCCGCCAGCGCCGCCGATGTGTTGATCAGCTGATTCGCGCCCCGCAGCGCGGGATAGGCAAGCGCCGACCGGCGCATCGTCGGCCCGATATAGCTCCATTGCTGCCGCTCGCTGCCCGCCTGTCCTTCGTAACGGAAATCGCGGCCAAAAAGCCACAGGTCCGCGCCGATTTTCTCCGCATGGTCGATCAGCGCTTGCGGCGCAACGGGATCCGCGCAGATCGCCGGTTTACCGGGGCGGAATATGCCAGCCTTCTCGAAGCCGATTTTCTCGCGCGTATCGCCGAGGAAGTCGGTGTGATCGATGTCGATGCTGGTGATGATCGCGCAGTCGGTATCGACGATGTTCACGGCGTCGAGCCGCCCGCCCAGTCCGACTTCGAAGATTACGACGTCGAGCCCGCGCTCGGCGAACAGGTGCATGATCGCGAGCGTCGTGAACTCGAAATACGTCAGCGAAACGGGCTCAGCCAGCGACTGGCGCGCCTTCTCGACGGCTTCGAAGTGCGGCAGCAGCTCGGCATCCGTCGCCATCTGTCCGTTGATCCTCGCGCGCTCGTTGAACGACAGCAAATGCGGCGACGTATGGCAGCCCACGGTGTAGCCCGCGCGCAGCAGGATCGATTCGAGGATCGCGCAGGTGGAACCCTTGCCGTTCGTCCCGCCGACGGTGATCACCGGGCACGCAAATGACAGTTGCAGCGCGTCGCGCACCTTGCTGATGCGCGCGAGACCCATATCGATGCCGACGGGGTGTGCCGATTCGAGATGCGTGAGCCACGCGTCGAGAGTGGGGAAAGTGGTCATCGGATGAAACTGAAGTGCGGACCCGAATTATCCTGGAAATGACAACGCGCCGCTTGAAAGACGTCTCGCGGCGCGTTGTTTATTACCTGCCTGCCGTGCACTGCGTCACGGCGCGAACGCGTTCAGGCGACCGCGTCGGCCGGCTGGCGCGTGAGCAGCGCCATCAGCTTCGCGAGTTCTTCGCGCAGCTTGCGGCGGTCGACGATCATGTCGATCGCGCCCTTTTGCAGCAGGAATTCGGCGCGCTGGAAGCCTTCCGGCAGCTTTTCGCGCACGGTCTGCTCGATCACGCGCGGGCCGGCGAAGCCGATCAGCGCCTTCGGCTCGGCGATCACGACGTCGCCGAGAAACGCGAAGCTCGCCGACACGCCGCCCATCGTCGGATCGGTCAGCACGGAAATGAACGGCAGCCTGGCTTCAGCGAGCTTGGTCAGCATCGCCGTGGTCTTGGCCATCTGCATCAGCGACAGCAGGCTTTCCTGCATCCGCGCGCCGCCCGAGGCGGTGAAGCAGATGAACGGTACATGCTGCTCGATCGCGTTCTGTGCGCCGCGCGCGAAGCGCTCGCCGACCACGGAGCCCATCGAGCCGCCCATGAACGCAAACTCGAAGCATGCGACGACGACGGACAGCGTGTGAATCGCGCCGCCCATCACGACCATCGCGTCGGTTTCGTCGGTTTCGTCGATCGCCTCTTTCAAGCGATCGGGATATTTGCGGCTGTCCTTGAATTTGAGCGCGTCGACTGGGAGGATTTCCTGGCCGATCTCATAGCGGCCTTCCGGATCGAGCAAACCGTCGAGCCGTTCGCGCGCGCCGATCCGCATATGGTGGTCGCACTTCGGGCAGACGTGCAGATTCGCCTCGACGTCGTTGCGGTACAGCACCGCTTCGCACGACGGACATTTGATCCACAGCCCTTCCGGAATGCCCTTGCGGCTCTTCGGATCGGTTTGCTTGATTTTCGGCGGCAACAGTTTGTCGAGCCAGCTCATGATGATTCCTTCCAGGATTCGCGATATACAAAGCGGCGCGGTCTGGACCGCGCCGCCATGCTAACCGCGACAAAAATTATTGTTTATCGGGCAGTCGCGCCGATGCTGTCGAGCGCCTGGCGAATCTCGGCGATGAAATTCGTCAGTTCGCCCGCAGCGGACTCGGGTGCTGCTTCTTCGAGCAATTGCACGATACGGCTACCGATCACGACGGCATCGGCAACCTCGGCCACTGAGCGCGCCGACTGCGCGTCGCGAATGCCGAAACCGACGCCCACGGGCAACGGCACGCGCGACTTGATGGCGGGGATTTTACCCGCGATGCTCAAAACGTCCAGATTTGCGGCGCCCGTCACACCCTTGAGCGACACATAGTAAACGTAACCGCTCGCGATTTTACCAACCTCGGCGATCCGCTCGTCGGTCGACGTCGGCGCAAGCAGGAAGATCGGATCGATCCCCGCAGCCTTCATCTTTTCGGCGAAGTTAGCCGATTCCTCGGGCGGATAGTCGACGACCAGCACGCCGTCCACGCCCGCTTCCTTCGCGGCCACCGCGAACGCATCGGCGCCCATGCGCTCGATCGGGTTCGCGTAGCCCATCAGCACGACGGGCGTCTTGTCGTCGGTTTCGCGAAAACGCTTCACGTCGGCCAGCACGTGCTTTAGCGACACGCCCTTCGCCAGCGCGCGCTCCGACGATTGCTGGATCACGGGACCATCGGCCATCGGATCGGAGAACGGCACGCCGAGCTCGATGACATCGGCGCCGCCGCTGGCGAGCGCGTGCATGAAGTCGACGGTGCGCGCGGGATCAGGGTCGCCGGCGGTGATGAATGGAATCAGACCTTTCTTGCCCTGCGCGGCCAGCGCCGCGAACGTGGATTGAATACGGGACATGGAATTTTCTCGAAGTCGATAACTGCGCGCTTTAGCGTCAAGCCGTCGTCGCGTTCGCGGCGGCCGCCTTTTTTCGCGAGGCAGGCGCCGGCGGATTTGCGGCTAAACCGACGCGTTCTCGCGCTATTGCGCAGTAACTTTCATTGATCTCATAACCGACGAATTGGCGCTTCTGACGGGCGCAAGCGACGGCCGTGGTGCCACTGCCCATGAAGGGGTCCAGCACGCGGCCCCCCGGAGGACAGCTCGCGAGCACCATCCGCTCGACGATTTCCAGCGGCTTCTGGGTCGGATGCGCGACGCGCTCGGCATGCTGCCGATGCAGACGCGAAACCGACCAGACGTCCTTCGGGTTGTAGCCCAGCTCCAGCCACTTGCTTCCTTCGAACAACTTACGCGAACGCGCTTTCTTCGTGGCGGCATCGTACGGGATGCGGACGGGATCGAGGTCGAAATAGTAGTCTTTCGATACCGCGAAGTAACCGATGTTGTCGTGCACCGACGTAAAGCGGCGCGTCGTTCCGCCCATGCTCGGTACGCGCCGGTCCCAGATGATCTCGTTGATCATCATGAGCCGGCCCTTCAGAAACACGAAGATTTCCGGCGCGTACTGCCATGTGCAGAAGATATAGAGCGAACCCGACGGCTTGAGCTTCGCGATGGCGAGATCGAGCCAGCCGCGCGTCCAGGCGAGAAAATCCTCGCCCGTGCGCATGTCGGAATCGTTGCCATAGTCCTTGCCGAGACCATACGGCGGATCGGCGACGATCAGATCGATCGAGCCGTCCGGCAGGTTCGCTGCATCGGTCAGAAAATCGCGGTTCAGGAGCTGGATGCCTGCGGGGACAGGCAACAGCGGCGCAGCGCCCACTGGCCGCAACGCGTCGGCGACACCTGCTTCGGCGTCGCCGTTCAGCGCGGGCGGCTGCGGCTCCTCGAACTCGTCACGCATCGTCGGGGCGCTCAGAACTTGATGCCCGATCGCTCTGCGACCGTGTGCATGTCCTTGTCGCCCCGGCCCGACAGGTTCACCAGAAGGATTTTGTCCTTCGGCAGAGTCGGTGCGAGCTTCGCCGCGTACGCAAGCGCATGGCTCGACTCCAGCGCGGGGATGATGCCTTCGATCCGGCAGCAGTCGTGGAACGCCTTGAGCGCCTCTTCGTCGGTGATGCCGACGTATTCGGCGCGGCCGCTGTCCTTGAGCCACGCGTGCTCAGGACCCACGCCCGGATAGTCGAGGCCCGCCGACACCGAATGCGTCTCGATGATCTGGCCGTTCTCGTCCTGCAGCAGATACGTGCGGTTGCCGTGCAGCACGCCTGGGCTGCCGCCAATCAGCGACGCCGCATGACGGCCCGTATCGATGCCGTCGCCTGCCGCTTCGACGCCGATCAGTTTGACGGAAGTGTCGTCAACATACGGATAAAAAATTCCCATCGCGTTCGATCCGCCGCCAACGCACGCGATCACAGCGTCCGGCTGGCGACCCGCCAGCTCGGGCATCTGTACCTTGCACTCGTCGCCGATCACGCGCTGGAAGTCGCGCACCATCATCGGGTACGGATGCGGACCCGCCACCGTGCCGATGATGTAGAAGGTGTTTTCGACGTTCGTTACCCAGTCGCGCATCGCTTCATTCAGCGCGTCTTTCAACGTGCGCGAGCCGGACTCAACGGGCACGACGGTCGCGCCGAGCAGCTTCATCCGGTAGACGTTGGCGGCCTGGCGGCGCACGTCTTCCGCGCCCATGTAGACGACGCACTCCATGCCGAAGCGCGCCGCGATCGTCGCCGTGGCGACGCCATGCTGGCCGGCGCCCGTTTCGGCGATCACACGCGGTTTGCCCATGCGCTTCGCGAGCAGCGCCTGGCCGATCACGTTGTTCACCTTATGCGCGCCCGTGTGGTTCAGGTCTTCGCGCTTCAGATAAACCTGTGCGCCGCCGAGCAGTTCGCTCCAGCGTTGCGCGTGATAAATCGGCGAAGGACGACCGACGAAATGCTTCAGTTCGCGCTCGTATTCGGCGATGAAGTCAGGGTCTTTGGAGAATTTCTCGTATGCGCCGCGCAGTTGGTCGAGCGCATGCATCAGCGTTTCGGCGACGAACACGCCGCCATATTGGCCGAAATGGCCACGCTCATCAGGCAAGTTGTACATATTCCGTCACTCTTCTCAGTTTGCCGCGGCAACCACGCAGGGTGGTTGCGCAAGGCCTGGGAATCACCGGGCGTCCGCTTCGCGCACCGCGCGCACGAACGCCGCCATCCGGGCGTGATCCTTCACGCCCTTTGCGCCCGTCAGCTCGATGCCGCTCGAGACATCGACCGCGTACGGACGCACGCGATGAATCGCATCACTGACGTTTTGCGTGTTCAACCCACCACTCAAAACGACCCGACGCGCGAGTTCTGCTGGAATAAGTGACCAATCGAAGACCTTCCCGCCGCCGCCATAGCCTTCGACATGCGTGTCGAACAGAAGACCGCTGGCAGCTGAATAGTTAAGCGCCGATTTTACCAAATCGGCCGGTCGAGTATCAGGCGCAATGCGCAATGCGCGCAACCAAGGCAAACCCGCAACGCCCGCCAGCTTCTCGCACTGCTCCGGCGTTTCGTCGCCGTGAAACTGAAGCATCGTCAGCGGCACGTTGCAGGTGACGTCGCTGAACCATTCGGGCGTCGGATTCACGAACAGCCCGACCACGGATACGAACGGCGGCACGACGCGCGTCATCTCGACCGCCTGCGCGATGCTCAACGCGCGCGGGCTGGGTGGATAGAACACGAGGCCGATCGCGTCGGCGCCGAGGGCGACGGCATGCGCGACATCGGCGGCGTTGCCGAGCCCACACAGCTTGATGCGCGTGCGGTGCGGGACGGTGTCGTCAGCGGACGAGCCGCCTGCGGCTTGGGTATCGGCGGAAGTCATGAGTCGGTCCAAACGGTGCTCCACGGAACGCTGCCGGCCTGGGGCGCAGGCACGGCGAACGTCTCAGGATAGCCCACTTGAGCAAGATACAGCCCGTCGGGCATGAAAGTCGGTGCCGCGAAGTTGCGGTCGCGGCTCACGAGCACGCCGGCGAGCCAGCTTGCCGGATAGCGCCCGCGCCCCACGGCCACGAGGCAGCCCATCAGGTTGCGCACCATATGATGCAGGAATGCGTTCGCCCGGAAGCGGAAATGGATGAAGTCGCCCTGCGGGCGGATGTCGATCTGGTACAGATGCTTGACGGGCGTCTTCGCCTGGCATTCCGACGAGCGGAACGCCGAAAAATCGTGCTCGCCGATCAGACAGGCGGCGGCTTCGCGCATCGCGTCGACGTCGAGCGGCGTGTGAATCCAGCCCGCGCGGCCTGCGAGCATCGGTGAGCGCACAGGATGCACATAGAGCACGTAGTAGTACGTGCGCTCGAAGGCGGAGAAGCGCGCATGGAACGCGTCGGGCATTGGCTTCGCCCATTGCACGGCGACCGTCTTCGGCAGGAAGGCGTTGGTGCCGCGCACCCACGAAAACTCCGCCCGATCGAGTTCCGTATCGAAATGCACCACTTGCCCGAGGCCGTGGACGCCCGTATCCGTGCGCCCGGCAACGATCGTCTGTAGCGGCGTCTGCGCGAATTCGCGCAGTGCCCGCTCGAGTTCGTCCTGCACCGTCTTGCCGTGCGGCTGCGACTGCCAGCCGCAAAACGCGGCGCCGTCGTATTGGATGCCTAGTGCGATGCGCTTCACGAAAGACATCACGAAAGCGGCGCGAGCGTCGACAGCAGCGCGCGGGCGTCGGCGCGCGTGGCCGCATCGTTCGATTCGATGACTTCGTTGATCAGCGTGCGCGCGCCGACGACGTCCCCGAGATCGATATATTCCACGGCCAGATCGAGCTTGTTGCGGGCGATCCGCGCAAGCTCCTCCGGCGTGAACGCGGGCACGACCTGCGACGGCGACGGCGGCAATTCGAGGTCGAAATCGAGCTTCAGCGCACCAAAGCGCGACGCGCCGAGGCCCGCGACGGCAGCCGCACCCGCCGTGCCGGCGATGATTTCGTCGGCAGCGGCGCGCGGCTGGGCAACACTCGGCGGCACCGCTTGTTGCGCCGTGACTTCGGGCGCGACGACGGGCTGCGTCGCCAGCGAGACGGGCGGCGTCGCGGCAGCTCCGACGGGCGCGGCTGCGGCGGTTGATTCCGTGCGCGGCGGCAGCGCGAACTCGTCGATGCTGTCGAGCGCCCGCATTGCGTCGCGCGGGAATTCGTCCGGCACGACGGGTTCCAGCGGCGGCGGAGCGCCGAGAGGCAAAGCGTCTGGCGCTTCGTGCAGCTGGCTTTGCGCGCCGCGAGCCTGGTCGGCGGGCAGCGGCTCGATCCGTTGCTCGTGCTGCGCCGCCGGTTGCTCCTGGCTCAACTGGATCGGCGGCACCGAAGCCGCAAGCGGCTGCTCGAACGCGGGCTCTTGCCGCGTCGTGTCGGGCGCGGGTCCGAGTTCGAGCGTGATGGGCTTGCGCGTCTTCGCGCCCGGCGCATCGCGCGGCGCCTCCATCGGCTCGTCGAGATACGGCTCGCGCAACTCTTCCGCGAGAATCGGCACTTCGTCGAGCGAGTGCCCGGCCGAGGCCGAATCGGCGGCGGGTTCGACCTTCGTCAGTGCCTGTTCGCGCGCTGCCTGCTCCTGCTCGATGGCCTCGGCGGCACGCGCTTCGTCACGCGCGGGATCGAGCGATTCGCGCGGCAGTGCATCCGCGCCGAGCGTTGCCGCGGCCGCAAGCGCGGCTTCGGCGGCAGCGGCGTCGAACGTTTCGGGCTCGTGTTTCGGGCCGCTCTCCGGTGCGGGCGCAACGGCCGTGGCCGGCGCCTCTGCAGGCGCGGTGCGATGCGTATCTTGCGGCGGCTCTTTCACCGCCGAAGTCGGTTCCTCCGGCTCAACGGGGGGAGGCACGAAGGCCGGCGCTTCGTTCGCCGTCGCGACTTCTTCGCTCGCGGCCTCGGCGGCGCGCGCGGCCTTTCGGCGTCGGTGCATCGTCAGACCGGACAGCAGCGCAACGAGACCCGCGCCGACGATGGCCGCCGCGCCCAGATACTCTTGCGGAATGCCAGTTGGCGCGGTGGCGGGTTGAGCCGCTGACGGCGCCGCCTGTGTCGCGCTCGCCGATGCGCCGGCGCCGGGCGCCGCAGTTGGCGCAGTTACGGCATTGCCGCTCGCCGCCTGCTGCTTGCCGATGCCGTGCTTCTGCAATTCCATCAGCACGCGATTTTTCAGCGCCAGCAATTGCTGCAAGCTAGACACTTGCGGACGCGCCTGCGAAGCCGGCTGCGCGCCGTTCGCCGCCGATGCGGCTGGCGCGGTGGCGGCGGATTCGCTGCCCTGGATCGAGCCTGTCCACGTATGCGTGCCGCTCGCAGCGGATGCGGACGGCGCAACCGCGCCGCTCGTCGCCTGTCCGCCTG
This sequence comes from Paraburkholderia sp. LEh10, assembly GCF_017814945.1. Classification (GTDB taxonomy): domain Bacteria; phylum Pseudomonadota; class Gammaproteobacteria; order Burkholderiales; family Burkholderiaceae; genus Paraburkholderia. The sequence goes on along the minus strand of NZ_JAGIPX010000024.1, from coordinate 6,968 downwards.
TGGCGGGTGCGAGAGGCACTTGCGCCGTCGACGGCGTGCTCGCGCCCTGCACCTCCGCCGCCGGCGACGATGCGCCCGCGCCAGCCGCCGCGCTCACGCCGGCATTCGGCGTCGTTGAAGGTGCGATCTGCTCGCCGACAGCGGACGCCGCCGCCGAAGTCGCCGCCGAAGCGCTATTCGCGGACTGCGCCGTCGCTCCCGGCGCCGACGCTGCCCCCGCCGCCGAAGCGGCGCTCGCAGGCGCCCCCGTCGCATCGACGGGCGGCAGATTCAGCACGGCGCCCAGCCGCAACCGGCTCGGGTCGTGCCCCATGAATGCATTCGGATTCGCGTCGAAGATTGCTTTCGCCGCGCGCGCCAGCACGGCGCGATCGTGCGACTGCGTCATCGCAATCGCCGCATCGTTCAGCGATTGCCCCGGCTGAACGGTAAATTGCGTGGCGCCAGCAACCGTCCCGGCCGGTGCGCTCGCCGCACTGGCGGCGCTCGCTGCCGCCGTCTGCCCGTAGGCCGCGCCGGGAATCGACAATGCACCGGCGAAAACCATCGCCATGACCATCGCGATCTGATGCGAGCCGCTGCGCGTGGCGGCTGGAAGCGGTTGGAATTGGGCCGTCATCGAGACCTTTTGCGCGTTGCCGCGGCGCATGTTGATTAGTGTTGGCGACAAGATTCTGAAATGCCCAATAAAAAAAGCGCCGCGAGAATCGCGACGCTCTTTGGAGTTTTCTACGCGTCGTATACCTGACCGCGCGTAGTTTACTTTACTTGTCGAGCAGAATGCGAAGCATACGACGCAGCGGCTCCGCGGCACCCCACAGCAGCTGGTCTCCGACGGTGAAAGCGGACAGATATTCGCCGCCCATCGCCAGCTTGCGCAGACGGCCGACGGGGACCGTCAGCGTGCCCGTCACCACGGCGGGCGACAGATCGCGCATCGACGCTTCGCGCTCGTTCGGCACGACCTTCACCCAGTCGTTCGCCGACGCGAGGATGCTGTTCACTTCGTCGAGCGGCACATCCTTCTTCAGCTTGATGGTGAGCGCCTGCGAATGGCAGCGCATTGCGCCGATACGCACGCACAGGCCGTCGACAGGGATCGAGCCCGGCTCGCCCATCGCGGGCTTGCCGAGGATCTTGTTGGTTTCCGCGCCGCCCTTCCATTCTTCCTTCGACATGCCGTTGCCGAGATCCTTGTCGATCCACGGAATCAGCGAGCCGGCGAGCGGCACGCCAAAGTGATCGGTCGGCATGCTGTCGCTATTCATCGCCGACAGCACGCGCCGGTCGATATCGAGAATCGCCGACGACGGGTTCGCCAGTTCATCCTTCACCGCGCCATGCAGCGTGCCCATCTGGCTGAGCAGTTCGCGCATGTTCTGCGCGCCCGCACCCGATGCGGCCTGATACGTCATGGCCGTCATCCAGTCGACGAGGTTTTCGCGGAACAGGCCGCCCAGCGCCATCAGCATCAGGCTGACCGTGCAGTTGCCGCCGATGAAATTCTTCTGGCCCTTGACCAGCGCGCTCTTGATCACGTCGAGGTTGACGGGATCGAGAATGATGACGGCGTCATCCTTCATGCGCAGCGCCGACGCCGCGTCGATCCAGTAGCCATTCCAGCCCGCCGCGCGCAGCTTCGGGAACACTTCGTTCGTGTAGTCACCGCCCTGGCAGGAGATGATCGCGTCGCACTTCTTCAGGTCGTCGATGCTTGTCGCGTCTTTGAGCTTGGTCTCGTTTTTGGCGAACGACGGCGCATTGCCGCCCGCGTTGCTGGTGCTGAAAAACACCGGTTCGATCAGATCGAAATCGCGCTCTTCCTGCATGCGTTGCATGAGGACGCTGCCGACCATGCCGCGCCAACCTACGAGACCTACGTTCATGACTTCATACCCTTCGAGTGGACACTTCCCCGCATCTTTGCCCGCAGTGACCGCGCGGGGAAGATGGGCGGGCACGACGGACGATCAGCGCTTCGTGATCGTTTTCGGGGTAATCGTTTTGATGGAAATGGCGAGCGCAACCACGCGGGCCGTTTTGCCGCGCAGTGTCGAAATCGAGGTGATTTGAGGAATCGTCGCCATTGCCAGAGTCTACACGAAAACCCGTTTTGTGCGGCGCGGGCGCCGCGATTTGCGTGAATCCGCGCCAGAATGGCAGATTCACGCGCATCGGCTCAACAATTACAGTGCAGCGACGACGGCATCGCCCATCGCTTCCGTGCCGACCTGCTTGCAGCCCGGCGTGAGAATGTCGCCCGTGCGATAGCCTTGCTCCAGCACTTTCTTCACGGCGCTCTCGATGCGGTCGGCCTGGTCGGCCTTGTTCAGCGAGTAACGCAACATCATCGCGGCCGACAGAATGGTCGCGAGCGGATTCGCAATGCCCTTGCCCGCGATGTCCGGCGCGGAACCGTGCGACGGCTCGTACAGCCCTTTGTTGTTCTTGTCGAGGGAAGCCGACGGCAGCATGCCGATCGAGCCCGTCAGCATTGCGGCCTCGTCGGACAGGATATCGCCGAACATGTTGCCCGTGACGATCACGTCGAACGACTTCGGCGCCTTCACGAGCTGCATCGCCGCGTTGTCGACGTACATGTGCGACAACTCGACGTCCGCATATTCCTTCGAGACGTCGATCATGATGTCCTTCCAGAACTGCGACGTTTCGAGCACGTTCGCCTTGTCGACGGAAGTCAGCTTCTTGCCGCGCTTCTGTGCCGCCTGGAACGCGACGTGCGCGATGCGGCGGACCTCGGGCTCCGAATAGCGCATCGTGTCGAAGCCTTCCTTCGCGCCTTCGAACAGGCCGTCCGGCGCCTGACGCACGCCGCGCGGCTGGCCGAAATAGATGTCGCCGTTCAGTTCGCGCACGATCAGGATATCGAGGCCCGACACGATCTCCGGCTTCAGCGACGAAGCGCCCGTCAGTTGGGGATAGCAGATCGCCGGACGGAAGTTCGCGAACAGCTGAAGATGCTTGCGCAGGCCGAGAATTGCCTGCTCCGGGCGCAGCGCGCGCTCGAGCGAATCGTATTTCCAGTCGCCGACTGCGCCGAACAGGATCGCGTCCGCGTCCTTCGCGAGCTTCAGCGTGGCTTCGGGCAGCGGATGTCCCGCTGCCTCGTAGCCCGCGCCGCCGACGGGCGCTTCTTCCAGCTCGAACTTTTCGCCGAGCACATTCAGAACCTTGACTGCTTCCTTGACGATTTCCTTGCCGATGCCGTCGCCCGGCAACACTGCGATCTTCATGCGTATTCCTTTGGTTTCTATCTGGCTTCGATCAGGCGCTTGCGCGTTTGTGTCAGTGACAACGACGGCTTCAGCGCTCGAGGCGATTGTTCAGCCACGGCTGCTTCGCAATACGTTCCGCTTCGAACTGACGGATCTTGTCCGCGTGACGCAGCGTGAGGCCGATATCGTCGAAGCCGTTCAGCAGGCAGTATTTGCGGAACGCGGCAACTTCGAACGGATACTCAGCGCTGCCATCCGTCGTGCGCACGACCTGCTTTTCCAGATCGACGCTCAGCTGGAAGCCGTTGAACGCGAACGTTTCGTTGAACAGATGGTCGACCTGCTGTTCCGTCAGCACGATGGGCAACAGGCCGTTCTTGAAGCAGTTGTTATAGAAGATATCCGCGAAGCTCGGCGCGATGATCGCGCGAAAACCGTACTGTTGCAGCGCCCACGGCGCGTGCTCGCGCGAGCTGCCGCAGCCGAAGTTCTGGCGCGTCAGCAGGATCGACGCGCCCTGATAGCGCGGCTGGTTCAGCACGAAATCGGGGTTCAGCGGACGCTTCGAGTTGTCCTGACCAGGCTCGCCGTGATCGAGATAACGCCATTCGTCGAACGCATTCGGACCAAAGCCCGTGCGCTTGATCGACTTGAGGAACTGCTTCGGAATGATCGCGTCCGTGTCGACGTTCTCGCGATCGAGCGGCGCCACGACGCCGGTGTGTACGATGAATTTTTCCATGACGCTTTAGCCTGTTCGAAGCCGGAAGCGCGCGCGTTGCGCTTCGGACGACGCGCATGCGCGCCGCCCATGCCTTCCGGCGAATCAAAAACGCTTACTTTGCCTTCTCGCTGATCGCCCCGCCGAGATGTTGCAGGTCTTCGCCAAAGCCATGCACCGTGTTGCAACCGGCGAGGCCGAGCAGGAGCCCGGCTAGCGCCGCGAGTGCGAATCGGCGCACAAGCGCGATGCGATCGATGTTCATGTGGCGTTCACCCCAGCTTGCGAATGTCGACGAAATGCCCTTCGATGGCGGCAGCCGCAGCCATTGCGGGGCTCACGAGGTGCGTGCGTCCGCCCGCGCCCTGACGGCCTTCGAAATTGCGGTTCGACGTGGAAGCGCAGCGCTCGCCCGGCTCCAGCCGGTCGGCGTTCATTGCGAGGCACATCGAGCAGCCCGGCTCGCGCCATTCGAAGCCGGCTTGCGTGAACACCTTGTCGAGCCCTTCGCGTTCGGCTTGCGCCTTCACGAGGCCGGAGCCGGGCACGACCATCGCGAGACGGATGTTCGACGCGACGCGGCGGCCAAGCTTCTTCACGACCCACGCAGCCGCGCGCAGATCTTCGATGCGCGCGTTCGTGCACGAGCCGATGAAAATCTTGTCCGGCTTGATCGATTCGATCGGCAGGTTCGGTTCGAGCGCCATGTATTGCAGCGCGCGCTCCATCGCGTCGCGCTTGACGGGGTCCTTCTCTTTCTCCGGGTCCGGCACCCTGCCGTCGATCGACGTGACCATCTCCGGCGACGTGCCCCACGTAACTTGCGGCACGATCTCGGCGGCGTTCAGTTCGACGACGCGATCGAATTGCGCGTCCGGATCGGACTTGAACTGCTTCCAGTACTCGACGGCCTGGTCCCATTCGGCGGCTTGCGGCGAGAACGGACGGCCCTTCAGGTATTCGACCGTCGTATCGTCGACGGCGACCATGCCGGCGCGCGCGCCCGCTTCGATCGCCATGTTGCAGACGGTCATGCGTCCTTCCATCGACAGCGCGCGAATGGTCGAGCCGCCGAATTCGATTGCATAGCCCGTGCCGCCCGCTGTGCCGATCTTGCCGATGATCGCGAGCACGATGTCCTTTGCGGTGCAGCCGCGCGGCAACTGCCCTTCGACCTTGACCAGCATGTTCTTGCTCTTCTTCTGCAAGAGCGTCTGCGTGGCCAGAACGTGCTCGACTTCCGACGTGCCGATGCCGTGCGCGAGTGCGCCGAACGCGCCGTGCGTCGACGTGTGCGAGTCGCCGCAGACGATGGTCATGCCCGGCAGCGTCGCGCCCTGCTCCGGCCCGATGATGTGGACGATGCCCTGGCGCATGTCGTTCATCTTGAACTGCGTGATGCCGAACGCGTCGCAGTTCGCGTCGAGCGTATCGACCTGCAGCTTCGACACGGGATCGGCGATGCCGTGGCTGCGATCGGTGGTGGGAACGTTGTGGTCGGACACAGCCAGATTCGCGCTGATGCGCCACACGGGGCGCTGCGCCATCTTCAGGCCTTCGAACGCCTGCGGGCTGGTCACTTCATGCAGCAGTTGACGGTCGATATAGAGAATCGCCGTACCGTCTTCTTCCGTGTGGACCACGTGCGTGTTCCACAATTTGTCGTAGAGAGTCTGTGCCATGGTATGCGGGGTAGTAATGACAACGGGCCGTTCGTGTCCCGTCGATTATGCCACGCAGTTGCCGCAAGAGGCTCACCACGCATCGAAAAAACCGATAAAAAACATGGAGTTGGCTGGTAGTGCCGATACCTGTATCGCCACTACCAGCGGTGCACGGACGCAGCGTGCGCCGCTCACGGCTCCGTCACAGGCCGATGCCGAGTTGGGCGCAGCCAAGCGGCGTCAGATCGCGTTGCGTCGCGCGCCCGACGAAGTCCGTTTCGAAGTGATCGGACGGAAAACGGGCGGGCTCTCGCCGCTGATAAAGCTCGCCAACTGGCGCCTCAGATACGCCTCGTTCTTCGCGCACCGCGGCGCGGACGCGATGTACATCACGTGTACCACCAGATAGGCATCTTCGGCCCGCGCCGGCAATGCAATCCCGCCATTTGTCGATAAAATCCAGACATCTAGCTGAAGGAAGGCTCGCAAGGCCCCCGCTGATGAAACCCCAATACGAACGCGTGCCGATTCGTGAAGGCTGCTCTGTGCGCGTCTATCATCGCAGCTCGCGCAGATTCCGGTCGAGTGGCATCACCATCCCGAATACGAACTCACGCTGACGCTGAACAGTCGCGGCCTGCGCTAATGATCGCGACGAAAGCGGGAATTCCGAATCTCGCCAACTTCAACCGGCAGTTCCTTTGTGCAAAAGGCATGACGCCAAGCGCGTATCGACAGTTCTTCCAAACGCATGGGCACACGCCCGCCGACGCGTCGCAGCCCACGCTTGAAATGCGGTCGCCTTCGCTGGAGCGTGGGACGTCGCCTCGAGCGCGCCGTTCTTCGAAATAGCAAGACCTCGCGTTTCGGATGTCCAAACGGCATCCAAAACAAAACACCCCAACGGCGAACCGCTGGGGTGTTTCACATGATGCTCGCAACGCGCCCGCATTGCGCAGGCACGAAAGTCAGCTTAGCGCTGCGCGATCGGCTTTGCTTCGCGCGGCGTTTCACCGATGAACAGCTGGCGCGGACGGCCGATCTTCTGCTCGGGATCGGCGATCATTTCGTTCCACTGCGCAATCCAGCCGACGGTGCGCGCCATCGCGAAGATACACGTGAACATCGACGTCGGGATGCCCAGCGCGCGCTGCACGATGCCCGAGTAGAAGTCGACGTTCGGGTAGAGCTTGCGCGATACGAAGTACTCGTCTTCCAGCGCGATCTTTTCGAGCGCCATTGCGAGCTTGAACAGCGGGTCGTCGTGCAAGCCCAGTTCGTTCAGCACTTCGTGGCACGTTTCGCGCATCAGCTTTGCGCGCGGATCGTAATTCTTGTAAACGCGGT
>NZ_JAGIPX010000237.1 GCF_017814945.1 Paraburkholderia sp. LEh10 | reverse complement strand
GGGAAAGCGCTGGATGGCTCGATGAAACTGCCGGATGCCGATGCGTGCCGCGCTTACGCGCGGGCGAATTTCGATAACCCAGTAATTGCTGCGCGGGTTGCATCCATTTATCACGAGGCGGTTGCTGTTGGCTGACTGTGATTCTTCAGTGCTCTCATCCAACCTTCAACGACCCTTTGCTGTCTTCGTGATGATTCCACGGTGGCAGCGTGTGTGCGTTTGAACGTCGAGTCAGGCAAATTGTCGGGCGCTCAAGATGCACGCTTAGATCTCACACAACAAACGATTGGTAATGCTAAACAGTCTGCGTGATGTTGCCGTTCTCGTAGTGCGCCCCGCAACACGTGTTGGTATGCGAAGACGCGAAGCACGGTCGTCAGCAGGAAAAGGTGATGCGCGCGCCACTCACCCGCGCCGAGCATTAAGGACGAACGCATGAAGACCGCTCTTTCGCTACGCGCTGCAGCAGCCTGCGCGCTTGTTTGTTTCCTCGTCTGTCGGTTTGCACTCGCGGAACCCGCGCTGAACGTGCAGACGTCGTGGCTCGGCAACACATTCGGCTACGGCGACGGCACATGGAC
>NZ_JAGIPX010000236.1 GCF_017814945.1 Paraburkholderia sp. LEh10 | reverse complement strand
TCCGGCGCTCAAACTACCCGGAACACGACATTTCTATTTAGCGGAAACCCGACATTTCTATTTGGGACCTACACAAGTGTCAAAGCCAGATTCAAATGTCCGCGTGCCGGCCAAGTTCAAATGTCCGCTTTTGCGGGGTTAGCAATCTGTATCTCTGGGGTTCAGCTCACGCAGTGTCGAAGGATGGCGCCTGAAGCGGCAGGGCGCTTACGCCTGTTCCACTGTCCCCTGCAGAGCGCCGGCCAGGTTTGCGAGGCTGAAGCTGCTCCTTTCTGAAGCTGCTCCTTTCTTTGTTCACCCAGCTCCACGATCACCTGTTCGACATCGACCTGCGTAAATTCGCGTTGCTTCTTTTTGCCCGGTGAACTGCCGGCAGCCTTGGTTGCGGCACCGAGATGGGCCCGCGAGGGCGCCTTGCCGATGCGGCGGTTGTCACGTTGCGCCTGGATTGCCTGCGCGACCTGAAGGACATGACCCAGACGCTTGTGCTCAACGACCACACCCTGATCAATTTCCGCGAGCCGGTCGTATTGCCGGTACGGCAGCACCCGGTCATCCGCCCGGATCTCGATCCGGCCGTCCGGATACTCCCAGACCTCGATATACCG
>NZ_JAGIPX010000235.1 GCF_017814945.1 Paraburkholderia sp. LEh10 | reverse complement strand
CTCACATCACGCTACGGCATTCCCGCCGAGCGCATCCGCGTCGTGCCGGGCTGCGTGAACGTCGACCAGTTCAATCTGCCGTTGACGCAGAACGAAGCGCGGCTGCGCCTGCAATTGCCGCTTGGCCGGCCGATCGTGCTGGCCGTGCGGCGTCTCGTGCGGCGCATGGGCCTCGAGGATCTGATCGATGCCGTGAAGCTCGTCAAGCGCCGTCATCCCGATGTGCTGTTGCTGATCGCGGGGAAGGGCCGGTTGCAGCAGGAATTGCAGCAGCGCATCGACGATGCGGGGCTCGGCGACAACGTGAAGCTGCTCGGCTTCGTTCCGGACGAGCATCTCGCGTCGCTGTATCGCGCGGCCGATATCAGCGTGGTGCCGACGGTGGCGCTCGAGGGCTTCGGGCTGATTACCGTCGAATCGCTGGCTTCGGGGACGCCCGTGCTGGTGACGCCCGTGGGCGGATTACCGGAGGCGGTGGCGGGGCTGTCGCAGGATCTGGTGCTGCCTTCGACAGGCGCCGATGCGATCGCCGATGGACTTGGGAAAGCGCTGGATGGCTCGATGAAACTGCCGGATGCCGATGCGTGCCGCGCTTACGCGCGGGCGAATTTCGATAA
>NZ_JAGIPX010000234.1 GCF_017814945.1 Paraburkholderia sp. LEh10 | reverse complement strand
GCTTCGCCATGCGTGAGCTCGATCACCTCGCGGATCGCCTCGTTGATGTCCACCGGCTCCTTCCGCGGCGGCGCCTTCCTGACCAGATCGCGGATCCGGCGGAGCACTTCCCCCGCTCGACCTGCATCCTTGACAATATGCCTGAGCGTCTGCCCTACCTCGTCGATGTTCGGAGGCCGGGCGTTCAGCCACCGCAGCGCCGCCTGGGCGTTGGTCACCGTTGCGCCAATCGGCTGGTTGACTTCGTGAGCAATCGAGGCCGTGAGCTGCCCCATGGTGGCGACACGATTCGCGTGAGCCAGTTCCGTCTGCACCTCGCGATAGCGCTGCTCGCTCTCGCGGACCTTTTTCTCCGCCTGCTTGCGCTCGCTCAGATCGAGCACGAAAGCAACACCTTCCTTCCGGCTTGCTTCGAAAGCGGTCGCACCGAGCATGACCGGCACGCGGCTGCCGTCCTCCCTGATGTACTCCTTCTCGAACGGCTGCGCGCGCCCCGTCGCCTCGATCTCCGCCAGGGCCCGTTCGTCGCGCTCGAGCCATTCTGGCGGCGTCAGATCCCTCCAGCTCACGCGACCCGAGACAAGATCCTCCCGCTCGTATCCCACCATGCGAAGAAAT
>NZ_JAGIPX010000233.1 GCF_017814945.1 Paraburkholderia sp. LEh10 | reverse complement strand
GCGGTATGGAACGAGTGAGAAATAACTTCCAGAAGTGGCCCTGGCGGGTGCAAAGCGACGCTGGTAAGATGCGGTCCTTCTGGAGGACAGACGATGCAGGCTGGTTACCGGGCTGAGGTTGAAACGCGGATGAAGCGGCTGTACGCGCGGTTGTCGGAGAAGGACCGACGTCGGTATGCGGCTGTGGAGGCGGACAAGCTGGGCCATGGCGGTTTCGAATATATTGCGAAACTGTTTGACATTGACGCGAAAACAATCAGGCAAGGGTTGAAGGACCTGGAAGAAGAACTGGATCCGGCTGGAGAGCGGGTCCGAAAAAAAGGAGCGTAAATCCAGGTTAACGGACCATCCGGAGTGGAACGCGGTATTTCTGGACGTGGTGCGAGAGCATACGGCGGGCAATCCACAACACGGCGTCATCTGGACAGATCTGAAGCCGCGCGAAATCGCCCAGGCGATGACGCAGCAGGTAGACGCACGGGTGAGCGTGCGAACGGTCCGGCAGCTGCTAAAGCGCAACGGTTTTTCGCGGCGGCAATCACAGAAAAAGAAGTCGTTCAAATCCCACGCACAACGCGACGCGCAATTTCAGCGTATTGCGCAACTCAAGGCGGAATATCTCGAAGACGGCCAGCCTGTCATCAGCATCGATACGAAGAAAAAGG
>NZ_JAGIPX010000232.1 GCF_017814945.1 Paraburkholderia sp. LEh10 | reverse complement strand
GGCATCAGCACCCGCGAGGCGGCCAATGCGTATGCGCCCTCCTTCATCGCCGACTTCAACCGGCGGTTCGGCAAACCACCCAGGAGCGATCACGACGCGCACCGGGCGTTGCATGTCGACGAGGATCTGCGGCAGATCCTCGCCTATCGCGTGCCACGCAAGGTCTCCAATGCGCTGACCGTTCAGTACGACCGCGTGATGTATCTGCTCGATGACACGCCCGTCAGTCGTGCGTTGATGCATGAGTACGTCGAGGTGGTCGAGTATCCCGATGGCATGGTCGAGGTACAGGCCAATGGCGTGGTGTTGCCGTACCGGCAGTACGACCGCATCACGCGCATCGATCAGGGCGCGGAGCTTGACAACAAGCGGCTGGCCAGCGCGCTCCAGGTGGCACGGCAGATTCAGGCCATGCGTGATGACCGCCGCGCCTCGGGCTCGCCGTCACGGACGCATTGCGGTGAAGAGGTTCGCGCGAAGCAGGCGCGCATCGGACTGAAGAAGCAGCGGGCCATTGACGTTACCGACCTCAATCATGCTGTTCTGGAAGTCAGTGCCAAGGCAATGCGGGAACGGGGGGCGGCTGCGCCGCCCCACCCCCAAACCATAAGAAACAGCAAGGCAAAACCCGACATTTCTATTTAGCTGGAGGCGCGACATTTGAACTTGGCGGAGACAT
>NZ_JAGIPX010000231.1 GCF_017814945.1 Paraburkholderia sp. LEh10 | reverse complement strand
AAACACATCGACCCGCGTCTCGACCCGACCCGCACGATCCGCGCGCCGCGCGGCAGCGAGAAAACCTGCAAGACCTGGATCGCGGAAGCCGCGTACCGGATGATCCAGAACAATCTGGACCCGGAAGTGGCCGAGCATCCGCATGCGCTCGTCGTGTATGGCGGCATCGGCCGCGCGGCGCGCAACTGGGATTGCTTCGACCAGATCCTCGCATCGCTGAAGGACCTCGAAGAGAACGAGACGCTGCTGGTTCAATCGGGCAAGCCCGTCGGCGTGTTCCGCACGCATGCCGACGCGCCGCGCGTGCTGCTCGCGAACTCGAACCTCGTGCCGCACTGGGCGAACTGGGATCACTTCCACGAGCTCGACCGCAAGGGCCTGATGATGTACGGCCAGATGACGGCGGGCAGCTGGATCTATATCGGCAGCCAAGGCATCGTGCAGGGCACGTATGAGACGTTCTTCTCGGTGGCGAACCAGCACTTCAACGGCAATCCGAAGGGCCGCTGGATCCTGACGGGCGGCCTCGGCGGCATGGGCGGCGCGCAGCCGCTCGCGGCAACGATGGCGGGCTTCTCGATGATCGCCGTCGAATGCGACGAGACGCGCATCGACTTCCGCCTGAAGACGCGCTACGTCGATAAAAAGGCGAAGACGCTCGACGAAGCGCTCGCGATGATCGACGAAGCAAAGAAGA
>NZ_JAGIPX010000230.1 GCF_017814945.1 Paraburkholderia sp. LEh10 | reverse complement strand
TTACAGCGAGTAGTACAGTTCGAATTCGACCGGGTGCGTGGTCATACGCACGCGTTGCAGTTCGCCTTCCTTCAGTTCGAGGTAAGCGTCCAGCATCGAATCCGTGAACACGCCGCCGCGCGTCAGGAACTCGCGATCCTTGTCGAGTGCTTCCAGCGCCTGGTCGAGGCCGGCACACACGGTCGGGATCTTTGCGTCTTCTTCCGGCGGCAGGTCGTACAGGTTCTTGTCCGCGGCTTCGCCCGGATGGATCTTGTTCTGCACGCCGTCCAGACCCGCCATCATCAGCGCCGAGAACAGCAGGTACGGGTTCGCCATCGGATCCGGGAAGCGCGTTTCGATACGGCGGCCCTTCGGGTTCGACACGTGCGGAATACGGATCGATGCCGAGCGGTTGCGAGCCGAGTAAGCGAGCTTGACGGGCGCTTCGAAGTGCGGCACGAGACGCTTGTACGAGTTCGTCGTCGGGTTCGAGATCGCGTTCAGCGCGCGAGCGTGCTTGATGATGCCGCCGATGTAGAACAGCGCGAATTCCGACAGGCCAGCGTAGCCGTTGCCCGCGAACAGGTTCTGGCCGTCCTTCCAGATCGACTGGTGAACGTGCATGCCCGAGCCGTTGTCGCCGACGACAGGCTTCGGCATGAACGTCGCCGTCTTGCCGTACGTGTGCGCGACGTTGTGGATGATGTACTTCAGTTGCTGCGTCCAGTC
>NZ_JAGIPX010000229.1 GCF_017814945.1 Paraburkholderia sp. LEh10 | reverse complement strand
GGCGCACTGGTGGATGGCTCCGGCTGGCGGGCCGTCCACGACATCCTGGTCAAGGATGGTTACCACGTGACGATCGTGCAAGAGCCGCTCACAGGCCTCGCCGAGGACGTCGATATGTCATCGATCAGCAGCCGGGCCCGGTGGTGCTGGTCGGATACAGCTACGGTGGCTCCGTGATCACGGAGGCAGGTGCGGACCCGAAGGTCAGCTCGCTCGTCTATGTGGCCGCACTGCAACCCGACGCCGGCGAAGCCAGCGGCCAGCTGTTGCAGAAGTTCGCCGCCCCAAACGATGCGATGCGAGCGACGCCGGACAAGTATTTCTTCCTCCCGCCAGCGAAATTCCGTGAGAACTTTGCCGCGGACGTCCCGCCTTCGGACGCGCAATTCCTGGCGGACTCGCAGGACCAACTCGCCGAGAAAGCGTTGGGGGCGCCGGTCTCCGTGGCGGCATGGCGAACCAAGCCCAGCTACGCCATCCTGACCACCCAGGATCATATGGTGAGCCCCCAGCTTCAGCGCTGGATGTACCAACGCTCGGGTGCCAAGGTGACCGAGGTGAGCGCAAGCCACGCTGTCTTTATCTCTCAGCCGGCCGCAGTCGCGCGGGTGATTGAGGCTGCCGCGAAGTCGACGAACTGACCGGTAATCGTCTCGATGGGCCACCTGTCGGCCCGTCGGCCTGGCGCCGGCGCGCCGACACCGTCGCCAGTCGATCCGCTCCCATCGCATA
>NZ_JAGIPX010000023.1 GCF_017814945.1 Paraburkholderia sp. LEh10 | reverse complement strand
GTCAAGGAGCTGGCCGAGACGATCGCCCAACTGACGCGCGCCCGCCAGCAGCACGAGGACCTGTCGCAGCTTGCGAGCAAGCACAACGCGCAGACGCCGGATGCCAGCCAGGCTGATGCGGCCAGCACGATCAGGACGCAGAACGACGCGATACGTGGTCATGGCGGCAACGCGGGCGGGCCGGATGACTTCCCCGAACTGTCGCGGCCCGACATGGTGTTCTCAAGCGCCGCAGGCATCGCGACCACCGCGAGCGACAGCACGCACATGGCGAGCCAGAACGATCACGCGGTGACGGCGGGCCGCGACGTGAGCTATTCGGTGGGGCGCTCGTACCACGTGTCGGCGCGGGGCGCAGTGTCGCTGTTCGCCTATCAGCAGGGGGCGCGGTTCATCGCGGCCCAGGGCCCGTGGATCGCGCAGGCGCAGAACGGTCCGATGTCGCTGGCCGCGCTGAAGGACGTGAACATCAGCAGTTCGGATGGCAAGGTCGTCATCACCGCAGCGAAGGAAGTGTGGATCGGCGCGGGCGGCTCGTATATCCAGATCAACGGCAGCGGTATCACCAACGCATCGCCGGGGCCGATCCTGGAGAAGACGCCCTCGTGGGACAAGCCAGGGACGGATTGCCGTGTACCTCAGTTTGCGCCGTTCGGATCGGGCACGCCAGACGATGGCTACCTCCATTCACTCTGACTAACACGCAAACAATGATAATCAGCCCACCCTTTCTCTCGGCAGCCCATCCACAACAGAACGATGCGATGCCCACGGCGGCCGCAGGCAACACGATCGTGCCCGCAGGCGACGTATGCGCTGCCAACATGCTTGAATGCGAGCCGGGCAACGGTGCCTATCCCGTCAGCTTCAACCTCGGCTGGCACGGCGGCGTACATCTGATGGTACCCACCGAGGGCAACGAACCCGCGCCCGTTCGCGCGATTGCCGACGGCAACGTCGTGTACCTGCGCAAGACCGATACGACCCACAAGGCGACCCTCCAGCACTGCAACGTGCGCACCGACGATGGCTGCGTCGTCATCCGGCACGATACGGAAATCGGCGAAGGCGACAATGCGAAGATCACGTACTACTCGGTGTATCTGCACCTGCAAACCGTGCAGCCGACGCTCGGCGTGGGCAAGCAGATTTACCGCAAGGATATCGTCGGCACCCCCGGCCAGATTTACGGGCAGTACGCCCAGATCCATTTCGAGATCGTGTGCAGCGAAGCGAACCTGAAGAAGATCATCGGGCGTGCGCCGGGGCCGGTTGGCGCGCAGGGACGCACGGACGCCGTCTATGGGGACATCTGGTTCTTCGTCCCGCACAGCACGAAGTTCTTCGCCAGTGAGCCGCATCCTTTCTGTGACGATGACACCGCGCCCGCTATCGGAGCACTCCAGCCGCAGGCTCCCGTTGTCGCCGCAGGCACCCGTCGCGATATGGTGATCCGCATGCACTATGAGAGGGACTGCACGCTGACAACCTATGTGCAGGATGCAAACGGCGACTGGTCCGTGTTCGGTGCGATGTCCGCCGAACATGAGGCGGAATATGGCCTCTATCAGCGGCCACGGAACTGAACAGCCGCTATAACAGGAACAGCCTCGGCAACATCATGGGAGGCATGGCGGTGCCGTCTCCGAGTGCGATCTTCGAGATGCTCCGCTTCGGGCGCTGCATCCATGACCAGTTGGGCGATGGCGCACGCTTCAATCACCGGCGTAAGGTCAGGACGCCAGACGGTGATGGATGGATCAACCGTCACTGATGAAACCCCACCCAGCCCATTCAGGAAAATCGGCGTCGCTGCAGACGCGCACGCCCGCCTTCGACAGCGATCCGACGCCCGACAGCCTGTGCGATTCACCGACCGTGAAGAAGTGGCTGGACGTCAACCGTTCTGGTCAGGTGACTCACGCCGAGGCAGTGGGCGCGCTGGACATCGAGGCGGTCCGCCAGCGTATGGCGCATGCGGTCTGCAAGTTTCCCACTGAGTGGAGCAAGGCCGGACTGGAGGCGCGCTACAACTGGCTGAAGAGTCCGCATGAAGCGCTCACCAATCCGCTGTCAGATCCCGACTTCAACAGGCTGATGGACCACGCGCGCGACCTGGCGTTCTGGGAAGACATTCACGACGCTGACTTGCCGCCAGCTAACGAGTGCTGGCATTTTCCGCCGACGACGTTCATCAGGCAGTTCAGGACCTGTGCATGGTTCAGTGCGAGCGAGTTCAAACAGTTCCTCCCGCGAGAGGTTTTGCGTGAAGGCCCTCATCATGCCGTCTACTATGAAAATGTAGATTGGACTGTCCCCCGTCGGTCTCTTATAGCCGCGCACGGGCCCTCATTGAATAAAATGCTTCGAAAGTATTCAGTCAATTCGCCCCGGAGAGTTGCTACGTTCTTCGGCAATGCGATGCAGGAAACAATCTGGCTTAGCGTGCTGCACGAGAACAATCCTAATATGTGGTATTACCCCTGGGATGGAAGAGGTTTTCTCCAGCTAACACACCCAGAGAATTATCTTGGTTATTGGGACTTCAAAGGGATTGGGAATCAAATTTCACAGGAAATTCGCAACCGGGTCTTGCATGCCCATGCAATGGCTAACTCACATCGCCCACAAGCTCAACAATACAACTCGGATAGCGTCAACGAAGCTACTCCAATCATGATCCAGTGGCGAAGTCACGTCGGGGACCACGATATAAGTCTCGACTTGGTAGCCCCGTCAGATAGCGCGGGTTTTTATTGGTCGAAGATGGGGAGTCAATTACGCTGATCGCGATGTCAGGCTGGAGCGTAGAGAAGTTTCGGCAACGACTCCACCCAATCCTCATCTCCATCGAAATAGCGCAACAGCTGTAACAAGAATCTATTATCACAGCGACAACTTTCGTGACGCGTCCGCAGTAGTGAATCTTCCTGCGGCCATCGGACATCCGAATCATCCATTCAATGGATACATTGCCCGCTATGGAGGATTTGCGCACGTACCGGCAGTTGTGGGCGAATATTCATTTCCAGATAGACACGGCAATTTACTGGAATTTCCCGAAGGACTTCAACCGAGACGAGATTAGGAATGTCAAGTAAATTTACGATTTCAGTATGTGTAATTGCTTCATTGTTGCCTTTCACAGCTGAGAGCCGAGATACGTCTGTTCTCGATGTAGGACTTCAGGTTCAATCATGCGTCTTCCGATTTAAAGACGCACTTGATGGTTCGGTAAATAGACCCAGCGAAGAAAACAACTTTGAATGGGCCGGTTATTCCGCCACGGTAAAGGTTTCGGGTGAGGAAGAATCTTTTGGTTTTAATTTTTCGTGTCACTCGAATTTTAGCGATATTAATGAAGTCGCGACAGACTATGGCTGTTATTTTAACTCTGAACAAAACAAATGGCTTCCCGCTTTTCCGGGTGCCTCTCCAGATGAAGTATCGCGGCTGCGGAAAGTGACAAAAACGTTTCCGCTTACTTCCAAGAACGGCCATGGCTTCTATATGATTCAGGATGAAACCGTTGGAGAGCCAGATCGCCGCGTACGGCATATCTCATACTGTCTATTTCACGAGACAAAAGCTATCTGCGGGCTTGGTGAAGTAAAGCGTCTAGTCGACGCCAAAAGTGACATGCTTCCTTACGCATTACGAATTCTTCGGAGCGTTGAGTTCCTGGATATCCGACGCAACCAATAAAAGAACAAGCCCATGATCGACCTAATCCGTCTCGGTGATACCACCGACCACGGCGGCAAAGTCATCACCGCCTCCGACACCATGCGCTATGGAGGCGTGCGTGTCGCCCGCAAGGGCGACGCGGTGACGTGTCCGCAGCATCCCGACATCAATCCCAACCTGATCGTCGAGGGCGATGAAACGATCTGCGATGCGGGGATTCCCGTTGCGCGTCACAGGCATCATACGACGTGTGGCTGCCGGCTGATTTCGAGCCTTCTCTGACCGGAATGGTTTGTACAGCCGGACAAGGCGAGCCTGCAACGGCTCGCACGCGAACGCCGCGCAAAATGAATCCCGTCATTCCTGCCCGCCGATCACGTCAGGGGACGCCCTGAACAGGATTGACCCACTCCCGTATCTGTCGACTGCGCTGCATTATCAGGCAAGAGGTTTTCTGAAATGGCTTCGCACGGTCGACGACACGGCCCCGACGTGCTGCTCGTACTGCTGCACCACGATGGGCAAGATACGCGTTCGAAAGGCAGGAAATCGCCATGCACCCTGTACCAATGCCTGACGTGTGCGGAGAATTGCAGCACACTGATTTGCACTCGGCTCGTGCGCATGCATCACCCGCATCTGTGGCACGCGCACATGACATTGCGTTTCGCGGGCTGGTAGTGGCCCCGCCTGCACGACTCGCCTGGTCCGTACGATTGCGCGGACGGCCCCCCGGTCAGTTCGAAAAATCCGGCATGGCCTCGTCAACACGCCGCGCTTGAAGGTGCGCGCTTTTCAGCTTCCCCTGTAGTCCGCAGCATGTGCGCGACCCGCCGCGTCGGCGGGTTTCTTCGATGAGGCCGACGGCTTAACCACAGACGCAGCAGGCGCGGACGGTTCGACTGCGAGCACACCTGCCACCCTTGGCGGCGACGCCAGCTTCCTGGTCTTTCGCGGCTTTCCTGCAAGCGCCGTCATCCGATGATCCTCGTTCATCGTCGTCATCAGTTGATGGCATGACAGCAGCTTGTTGTTGCTCGGCTCGATTAACGGAACCAACGCGGCGAAAGGGTTGATCAGTCCGAGTACGACCATCGCGCCGCCGCGCAGAACCAACTCCGAAGCATCCAGGCCGACATGCGGATCCCTAAGACTGCCCGTCACATACAACGGCGAACGCAGCGAGAAAACGCTCCAGTGCATCGCGTATTGAACGCGGAGGTCGATCGTCTCGTTCTTCATATTTATCTTACCGCCGGCGTTTATCACGGCATCCTGGCTGTCGAGCGCGAAAACGTGTGAATCGAGCACGCCGTCCTTCACCGTGAAATTCGCGGCCGCGCACTTGAGATGCACTTCACGGTCGCCGAAGAGTCTTTTGTACAGGACGGTTGCCGCGCGCGGGCCCGTTGCCTTCACTAGCTGACGGCTGAGCGTGCCGTCGGTGATGAGCAGTTTGACGTCACCGTTCGCCGAGTGCGCGAGCGCCGCCGGCGATTTGCCCGTCGCCGACAGCACCACGTCACCGTTGATCTCGCCAGGCGCGGCTTGCTGCCTTTTCACGGCGGGCAGCAGTTGCTTGAGCCTGAGGTGGCGCGCGCGCGTCGAGAGACGGCCCTTGAGCGGCGTCGTGCGGCCATCGAGGTGAATAGCCGATGCAAGCGAGCCGCCCGCCACGTCAAACGTCAGCGGCTCCAGCGACAGCACGCCGTTGATCATCACGACGTGCGTGTAGAGGCCGGTGATCGGCAGCGCCGGGTCCTTGATGATGCGGTAGGCCGAGAACTTGACGTCCGCGTCGACAGACTTCCAGCGGTCGGTCCTGAATTCCCTGGTCGAGAGCGTCGTGTCCGCTGATCGACGCACGGAGACGTCGCCTTCGTTACCCGCACCGATGAGGAGAGCAAGGTCCTTGAACTGCAGGAGATTCGAAACGAGCGTGCCTTCGAGCAGCGGACGCGTCGCACGCTGCGTGTAGACAAGCGTGCCGTTCAGGTCGCTACCGCCCACCCGGCCTGCGAAGTTTTCGTATCTGAATACGCCGGCGCCCTGCTTGAAGTTGCCGATCAGATGGCCGTTTGTTGTATAGGGCGGCGTCCGGGGCAGCGCGATACCCGTCAACGGATACAGATGATCGAGGCTCGTACCCTGGAGCGTCAACTGCAGATCGACGGCAGCCAGATGCGCGGGATCGGTGACGGTGCCGACCAGCATGATGTGCAGGTCACCCGCCGTCACGTCGGCCTGCACCGGGACCGGTCGTGATGTGCGCTGCAACGCGAGCATGCCGCCGACCTTGCCGCTACCCGAGAAAGGCGAGTGGTTGTACGTCCCAGTCGCGGTCCAACCCAGGTCATATTGCGGCACGTTCCCGTGTTGCGCGAAGTCCGTCGTGCGGGTTGCCGAAGCGGGTTGTTTCTCGCGCGTGTTGGCAGATGTGACGTCCGCCGTCGAAGTGCCCGCGCCTTCCCTATACGCGTGCCCTATTGCAATCGGCTGGCCGAGCGTATCGACGATAGCCTGCATCTCGATCCCGTACCGCTGGTCGGAGAGCGCGATGGTGCCTTTATTGAACTGGACATCACGCAGGTCGAGCTTCCATTCCGACGGACGCGCCGACGACCTGAGCTTGAACGTCCAGTTGTTTCTTCCGTCGGCGAGCCGTTCGAGGTCGACGGAGGGGTTCACCAGATTGATCGTCGGAATCACGATATCGCGCGTGAGCAACGGCAGCACCTTCACCTGAAAGTCGATTTCATCGAGCGTCGCAAAGCGTTTCTGTTTCGACCATTCTGGATTGCCGATGATGACGTGCAGCGCGGAAAAGTGCGGCCAAGGCAGCCATGAACGCCATCCCGTTTCATCGGCGGGCTGCCGCCATGCGACCTTCAGATCACCTTGGATCGCAAACGGACGGCCGATTGCCTCGCTCACCTTGTCGTTGACATAGGGCCGCGCGCGATTCCAGTCGAATGTGAGAGCGAATAGCGCAACGACAGCGACCAGAATGACCGGGACGGCGACGAACCACGCGAGGACCTTGCGCATCATTCGGCCGACGGATGCTTCGGTCGTGTACGGCCCGGCCATGCGAACTCCGATGAAAGCATATATTCACCTTTCGACGCAGCACGCGATGTTCCCGGCAGCGTGAACACACCCGCCACTTTTACTATTGGTCGTTCTTATAGACATAGTAATAAATCGGTCTTGGACGCTATACCTCGATCGGCGCATGATTCGTCCATCGGTTTTCGACATACATCCTGACGGAGCCCAGCATGCAAGAAATCATCGACGGTTTTCTGAAGTTCCAGCGCGACGAGTTTCCGCAGCGCTCAGAGCTTTTCAAGCGGCTCGCCGCGAGCCAGCATCCACGCACGTTGTTCATTTCGTGCTCAGACAGCCGGCTCGTACCCGAGCTGGTTACGCAGCGCGAACCGGGCGACCTGTTCGTTATCCGCAACGCCGGCAACATCGTGCCGTCGTACGGCCCGGAACCGGGCGGCGTAAGCGCGACGGTCGAGTACGCAGTGGCCGCGCTTGGCGTCACCGATGTGGTGATCTGCGGTCACTCCGATTGCGGCGCGATGACGGCCATCGCCACGTGCAAGTGCATGGACCACATGCCGGCCGTGCGCAACTGGCTGCATTACGCCGATTCCGCGAAGGTCGTCAATGAGGCGCGTGAGCACAAGAGCGAACGCGACAAGGTCGACTCGATGGTCCGCGAAAACGTGATCGCCCAGTTGGTGAACATCAAGACTCATCCATCGGTGCGGCTCGCGCTCGAACAGGGACGTCTGGCTCTGCATGGCTGGGTGTACGACATCGAAACCGGTTCGATCGACGCACTCGACGGCACCACGAACCGCTTCGTTTCGCTTGCAGAACATCCGCATGCTTGTGCAACCCCGGCGCGACTCGGTCTCGCTGCCTGAACTATTACTTTTCAGTTCTCCACTTCATATCAAGGAGCATCATCATGACGCAATCGCAATCTAGCCAGGCCCGCCGTGAGGCCTTGACCGACGCAATCATCGACGCGAAGGTCCGCAAGAACCTGACATTCGAACAGATCAACGAGGGCACCCGTCTTAGCCTCGCATTCGTCACCGCCGCGCTGCTCGGCCAGCATCCGCTGCCCGCCGATGCCGCGAAGGTCGTGGCTGACAAGCTCGAACTCGGCGACGACGCCGTCCGCCTGCTGCAAACCATCCCGGTGCGCGGCAGCATCCCGGGTGGTGTGCCGACCGATCCGACGATCTACCGGTTCTACGAAATCGTGCAGATTTATGGCTCGACGCTGAAGGCGCTCGTTCACGAGAAGTTCGGCGACGGCATCATCAGCGCGATCAACTTCAAGCTCGACATCAAGAAAGTCGACGATCCGGAAGGCGGCTCGCGCGCGGTCATCACGCTCGACGGCAAGTACCTGCCGACGAAACCTTTCTGACGTCCCCCGAATTACATCAATCACTGGCTACGAGCAAGGCTGCACGTAGCGCAAACAAACTTCGAAGGTAAATCGCCATGAAATCGCTGATCAAGGCTGTTATCGCCGCCGCTGTTCTTGTTGCACCCGTTGTCTCTTTCGCCCAGTCCAACGCACCGCTTACACGCGCGCAAGTACGCGCCGAGCTGGTGCAACTCGAGAAGGCGGGCTATCGACCAGGCGACGGAGACCAGACTCAGTACCCGGAGCAAATTCAGGCCGCTGAAGCGCGCGTGGCCGCGCAAAACAGTGAAGCAAGTGGTTACGGCGGCACCGTGAACGGCTCTACTTCCGGCCGCCCCGCTGTATCGAAGTCCGACTGGAACGCAATGTACAGTCAGCCCTAAAGCGCTGCTCGACGTCACGTTCGACAAACGATGGCGTCCATATTGGCGCCGCGCCCGAACGGGCTGCTGCTGCGTGATACGGCACAGCGCAACTGGCATGCACGACGTCTGGGCCAAAACGACGACCCCAAAACGACGACCTTCAACCCGACGCATGAAGTCTGATGCCGCCCGACAACATCGCTTGCCGCTTAGGGGTCGTTGACCGTTTCGTGCTCCGCCGGGATCAGAATCTCGAGCAGTTCGCAATCATCCGACCAGCCTACAACGGTATGGCGGATGCCCGGTGGCTGGACCCAGCACGACCCGGCCACCAGCTGCTGCTCCCCGATGCCTTCGAAGTCGGTCTTAAACCAGCCCTTCAAACAGTACACCAACTGAAACTGCAAGTCGTGGTGATGCCGCACACTCAGTTCCGGACGGAACGGCGCGACCATGCGGATGATGTGCGCTTTAACGAGGCCGTTGGTGGCTGCCGCAACGCCCAGGTCCCGGTAAGTCGAGTAGTCGCGCAGGCCGCCAGTCTTGAAGTCGTCTTCGCTGTAGTGGCTGATAACGAAACGCTGCGGCACGTCGGGAAGTGAATGTTCCATGCGCCCTCCAAAGGGATGGGTCAATTGGAAAATGAAACAACGAACTTGTCTGGTAAGCAATCGGTGGCAGCACGCACGGTGAAACGTTGGTGCTTCGTCTATCGCTTCAAAAACGCGCGCGCAAC
Source organism: Paraburkholderia sp. LEh10 (assembly GCF_017814945.1). Taxonomy (GTDB): domain Bacteria; phylum Pseudomonadota; class Gammaproteobacteria; order Burkholderiales; family Burkholderiaceae; genus Paraburkholderia. Next base: position 120,512 of record NZ_JAGIPX010000023.1, on the reverse strand, counting down.
AATCGTTATGCAATCATCTCTTAGAGTCATTCTCACCAATCGCCAGGCAGCCTTTTCTGCGCCGCGAGTAACTCAGTATGTAAGCTCCGATGTGAAACAAACCCACCAGGCCCGCTTGAAAATCAATCAAAGGTTCTCGAAATGCTTCAGTGGGTGATTTGTAAAAATAAAGCCGCTCACTAGACTTGAATATCGTCAGCCCGTCATGGGCAGATCACTGCCCCACGGGAATGGCGACACCGATAGGAGGGCGACATCATGTTTAACAGGACCCATGCCAGTCATCTCAGGCGCCTTGTTCTATTGACGCTGTGCGCGATGGCTACATCCGCTTTTGTTCCTCAGGTCAGTCGAGCGCAATCACCGGAGTCGGTGAAGCAAGCTATGACTTTGCTGAAGAATAAGACGGCCAAATTGGGTGCACCGGCCGTAAAGGGCGAGGACGCTATTGCGGGAAAGGAGGTACCGGCGTTGTACTTTGGTGCGACGAAGATGAATAACAACTTTGCCGTGGTTGATGAAGTCAAGAAAGAAATGGGCAGCACCGCAACGTTGTTCGTGAAAAGCGGCGATGACTTCGTCCGTGTAGCAACGAACGTGCAAAAAGACGATGGATCTCGGGCGATTGGGACCATCCTCGATCCAAAAGGCAAAGCCATCGCAGCCATTCGCACTGGCAGCGCGTACTATGGTGACGCCGACATTCTGGGCAAGCCTTATGTGACGGGCTACGAGCCGATACACGACGCCAGCGGTACCGTTATCGGCATCTACTACGTAGGTTATCCAAAGACGCAATGAACGCGCGCTTCGTGCCGCGCATCGGTTTTCCATATTGCTTTGGGACCGACAGCCTTCCAGCAGAACGAGCCACCCGCTTGCATGGCGGGTGCCGTTCCCTGAAGGCTGTGGGCCGATTTCGAGCCGCTGTGGCAATGCGACGCGATGGCTGCCCTGCTTTGCCAGGTAGCAGGGCTGTCGCTCTTCTCGTGTCTATCCCATCGTTCTAAGCGACGTTGAGAGCGAATGACACTTCATGGCTGGTTGAACACGCTGATCTACCACGCCGCAAAGCGGCCACTGGCCCGCGCGAATGTTGCCGAGCGGCCGCTTTTAAGTAAGAGGCTCAACGGGTACAACGGACATCGCATTTATTCAGCAATCCAAGCGGTGGCTCCCAACTCAAACACCGGACTTCGACATCCGGATGATCTCAAGTAGGGCATCGGCTTTTATACAACGTAGACCGGCCAAAGTCACGCGGCCTTAGCTTGCCTCCTGGTTGTAAAGTCCATCACTTGCGGGTGCGTTCGTCTGGTCGAAAGGAAGGGCATAACCTCTCGCAAGTGATCAGCCCGCGCGTGCGAGGGCGCGTGTCGTGCGAATCCTGGGCGGCCGGTCGCGCAGCAGCAGCGGCATCAAACGCCGGTTGGCTGTCTGCGCCGCCCACTCGCAGTACGCAGCGCTGCCCAGCACCCAGCCGTTGAGCGTCGACTGCATCAGGTTGTCGACCTCCGGTTCGTCAAGGGGCTGTGCGCCCAGATCGCGGTAAGCCTGGTGGCGCTCTAACGGCGTATCGCCGAGCGCCCGGTACAGTGGATGGTCCTTGATGAAGCTATCGACACGCAGCCCGATGTGGTGCGTGTAGCTCGACCACTGGTAATTTCCCGGCTCGGCGACGAGGCGGTTGCGCACCGGCGCCTGATCGATGACCTGGCTCGCGAGCAGGAAATACCGGGCGGGCTCGATCACCGTTGCCCGGTATCCGCCACGCCACACCGTACCGCGCCGTCCATGGCGGCGGTTGAAGGTCTCGACATAGCGACGGCCGACCGCCTGCATCGCCATGGCCACGCTCGACTCGTATGAAGGCGTGACGAGGAACTGTACCGCGTCAGGCATGAGCACCCACGCGTGAACTGCCAGATCGGCGACGCGCGCTGCGTCTGCCAGGCAGGCGAGGAAGTACAGGTAGTCTCCTTCGTCCAGGAATGCGGGCCCCGTGAGCCCCTGCAAGATAACGTGCTGCGGTTGTTCTGGGACGTAGTGCCGTGCAAGCCGTGTCATGCTGAATTAACCGGAAATCCGATGTGAGAAAACGATCCGACAGGTATCGGACGCGTGACGGTCCGTAACGCGGGTATAGGACGAAATTCTAGCGGGGATGTGCTTGCGTTTGCATCGCGAACAGGCCTTTTTTCTGGCCTCTTTTCGTCGATTTGCGGATCGCGAACAGCGCCGCTTTTATGCCGCCGCTGAATAGCAGCGCGCACCCTACGATCCAGACGCCCTGGCTGCGCGCCATCCGGCACCAACACATCAGGCAGAACGACCGTGCGGCCATCGAGCGATCCGGATTCGCCATTCGCAAGCCGCCTGAACCGGTTAAAGGCAAACCTGATGTGGCTCGAATTTCGATTGATGATCCGCTATGGGCGAAACCCATCGCACGCTTTGCGCCCTTATGTGCAGGCACCGAAGACTCCCACATGACTTTATCGAGTGCGTTTAAATCACCACTCCATTTGGCCCCAGTTTTCGAGTTCTTTAGTTCGAAAGGAGCTTCAAAATGTATGTCGAAGTCCGACAATCGCGCCAAGCTGGCCGATCCCCGCTGCCGGTGTCGTGCCACCGCCACCCGCACTGACGGAATAGCGCGCATGTGTGCTATTCCACAGGTAGGCGACATTGCCATAAACGGCCGTTCGCTTCGACAAGAAGTACGTGGCGCGCAGGCTCGCCAGCGTTGCACGTGCATCCTGCTGCTGCACGATAACGCGGTAGGCTTCTCCATCCACAGCGAGCGCGGGCGTCACATAGTATTGCGCACCGAGGTAAAACAGATTCGAGCGCACGTCACGGCCTGGTGCGTTCGATTCGACGCGGCGACCAATCCATCCGCCGCCTAACTTCACACCCGCGACGTTCACATAGCCGTTCGCCTGGAGACGCGCATCCTTATCGCCGCTGCTGCCAATCGGGAAAGGCGCGACGCCATCGAAGAAGTTTGCTGCCGCATTGGTGCCGCCACGCTGCTCGTCGTACGCTGTGGCCACGCCGAAGTACGTGCCGTCGTACTTCAGCATCGCGCTCCATTCGCGGCATTGATTCACGTCGCCTGGCACCTGTCCCGCGCAGGTGCCCTGCCCCGGAGAATTGCCCGTCCCCGCGCCGTCGCGTCCGAATGACCAGGACGCGCCGAGCGTGAATCCATAAAACTTGCCTTTATAGACGACCGTGTTGTCGCTTCTCGCGTTGGGCAAGAACGCATCCAATGCGCCAATACCGTAGATGTCGGGCCCGAGAATATCGGCATCCGACATCACCCAATACGACATCGTGTATTGACGGCCAAATGTGAGGGAACCCCACGGCCCTTCGAGCCCGACGAGCGCCTGTCGCCCGAACAGCCGCCCGCCTTGACCTGTGTCGCCGCCACGCAGATTGAATCCGCTTTCGAGAATGAATACGGCCTTTAGTCTGCCGCCAAGGTCTTCGGCACCGCGTAGACCCCAGCGTGAAGGCAATTCACCCGTAACGCCCGGCATACGGATGACATGATCGCCTGCGGCATTTGCATGCGAAACAAACTCGACCCCCGTGTCCAGCACGCCATAGAGCGTTACACTGCTTTGCGCAAACGCCGGCGCGCTGAATAGTCCCGCGACCAATGCCGCAACCCTGCCGTATTTCATGAAGTCTCCTTGACTGCAACATTATTCTGGATGACGAACTTAATCGCATCCATATGAGTGCATGCCAGGCGAGCTTAGGGTTGGACAATAAAAGCAACAACAGGGAAAACCTCGACGCCGCGATGCAGATCGAAGCGACGAGAAAAGAGCCGCGGAATTTTGCTACTCGAATTCAAATCGAACGGTTGGCATTTCTTCTATCCACCGTGCGATAAGCAGTAAAAATCCACTGATACGGAGATGATGAGCAACGTTCTGCGATGAAAAATTCGAACGTGAAATGTATTCAATCCAATCTTGAATGCCCCGAGTCGGCAAGTTCGATTCGCCAAAGCAATCGCATGTCAAAGCCAGCGTCTGACGCGCGAACAGTATTCGGCGTACCGTTTCGCGTGCAACCGGAACATGTGCTCTTCTTCGAACCTGACCTGAATTTGAACGAGCAATTCGGACATGGCCCAGATCATCAGCACGTGCCACGTACCCACCACCAGCAGTTGACCCAGTATCGTTGCGCGGATGCCAAGGTAAATGGGGTTGCGCGAAACAGCAAAAGGGCCTGTCGTGATCAGTTCGGTTCGCATGCGGCTATCGACGCCCATTCGCCATGCAGTTCCCATCGCGGCCTGAGAGCAAACCACCCATACCAACGCAATGACCATGCACACGACGCCGATCCACCGTGTCCATTCCAGCCCGAAGAGTCGCGCGGCGAGTTGTCCCCGCTCGCCACTCATCGCGTAGAACACGACAAATAGCCCGTCAATGACGGGCAGCCATAAATAGAAGCATCGCGCGACAAAGTCGCGTGCCGATTCGCCGCGCGAGAACGATACGGCATTGTGTTTGTTCGTCCGCGCGATCAATATGCGCCCGACGACAGCCGTTGCGCCAAACACGCCTGCGTGAACGAGAGGAAGGAATCGCCAGAAACCGGAACCGGTGAAGTGCATAGTCATAACATCCAGTGACCATTGTGGACCGGCATGTTCTCATAACGCACAACAAAAGTTCGGATGGTATATCGGCAACCCGGGCTTGCAGGCGATAGCTGCGCGGTCCATCTCGCGCTGTTCAAGATGCACGACCGCACTATGAACAACGTGCATTGTGGAGTTGCAATAGTTTCGCTTTTTGGGGCGCCGCGGCTGTGGCATCTTGAAACGGCCATTCATGCACTTCGGCAAGCGCGCATCTTCGCAAACCGGGAGCGCAAGGCACTCAATCTATGGAGGATATGGAATGTCTCAAACCCGCACTACAAGCACCAAAGACCAACTCGTCGCACGTTGTCTGCCGTTTCTCGAAGAAGTGAAAGACATGACCGCAGGCGTTGAGGTCGAGCAATGGCTGAATACGAAGTACGGCGTCGATAGCGAGCTGTACAAGGATCTCGCCCGCCTCATTACGCTCGGCGTAAAAGAAGGCTGGGCGGCCGATGTGGAGATTTCGGGTCCGAAGTATCGGCGGGCGCGGCTCGTCGCGCCTTGCACGGAAACGTTCTATTTCAGCATTACGGCCGTGCTGATGGACAGTACCGACAACGGGCAGAACAATCCCGAAGACGCATTTCGCGGCGACTACCACGCGCACCCTTATGGCGAATTCAATCTCGTCGTGCCGCTCAACGAAGGCGCCGCGCTCGCCGGCCCAAGCGGATGGTGCTACGGCGGCTGGACCGCGCCCGCACCGGGAAGCCACCACTTTCCCGAGGCAAAAGGCGGTGCGGTGATCGCGCTGTTCTTCTTGCCTTCGGGACGCATTGCATACGACATCAGCCCGCCCGCGCATTGAACTACAAAAGTACTGCGAGCCTCGACCGAGGCTCTCAGCAATCGCATCCCGTTTCAATCATTCGCCGCTAGTGCGCAAGCGATTCGCCATCCGCCACATCGGGCGCGTCCGCGCTCGAACACGTCGCCTGCTTGATCAGCAGCGCCACACACGATATCGCGCCCGATACCGCAACGACCGTGAAAATGCCCGGCAGACTGACTTGCTGCCGCGACAACTCCGCGACGAGAAACGAACCTGCTATTCCGCCGAAGCGCCCGATGCCAAGCATCCACGCGACACCCGTGCCGCGTCCCGCCGTCGGATAGAATGCAGCCGCCAGAGCGGGCATCGACGCCTGCGCGGTATTCACCAGCACACCCGCGATAAACACCGCGCACATCAGCAGGCCAATCTCGCCGACCGCCTGTCCTATCGCATACACGCTGATCGCACCGAATGCATAAGCGGCCGCCACGACACGATTGGGATTGAAGCGGTCCATCAGCATGCCGCACAGCACCGTACCCACGCCGCCCAGCGGAAACAGCGCGGACACGAGCGCCGCGCGTTGCGGGCTCAGTCCCGCATCCTTGAGAAGAACGGGCATCCAGTTGACCAGTCCGTAAAAGATGACGAGGCCCATGAAATAGCACAGCCACAGCATCACAGAGCCGAGAAGAAATGAACGCGACAACACGATGCGGATGCCGCCGCTTCCCGCTGCATGCCTGACGGATTCCTGCATGACGAAAACATGCGCGAGCCGCCCATCCGCGCTAATGCGAGCCAGCACCTTGCGAATCTTCTCTGCCGGCCGACGTCGCGCGACCATGTAACGGATCGACTCCGGCAACCTGAACGCGAGCACGATGGCAAGCAGCAACGGCACTGCACCGCCGAGCAGCAGAACACTGCGCCAACCGAAGTGCGGAATCAGCCACGCAGCGAGAAACCCGCCCACGGCGGCGCCCAAAGGAAATCCGCAGAACATCAGATTGACGATCGTCGCGCGTCGGCCGTCGGGGCAGTACTCGCTCATCAGCGTGACGGCGTTCGGCATCGCGGCGCCGAGTCCGACGCCAGTGACGAAACGCAGCGTTGTCAACGCACTCAAGTCCTGCGCGAAAGCGGATGCGAAACACGACGCGCCGAACAGCAGCACGGAGACGGTCAGCACGAGGCGTCGCCCGCATCTGTCCGACAGAGGCCCCGAAAGCAAGGCGCCGCAAGCGAGCCCGAAAAGCGCGGCACTCAGTACAGGCGCAAGCGCCGCCTTGCCGATATGCCACTCCGACAGCAGCGAAGGCGCGATAAAGCCGATCGCAGCCGTATCGAAGCCATCCATCAGCACGATGACGAAGCACATCGCAAACACGAGCCACTGAAAGCGGGAGAAAGGGTGCTCATTGATGAGCGCTTGTATATCGACAGTCCGGGTCTCTTCCATTGCATCCTCACTGATGGGATTGAACTGCCGGCGTCGCCGCGTCAGCACTTGCTGCGCGCCGCGCCGATCTATCGAGGGCCAAGGTTAAGTGCGCCAGTTATCGCCAACAACCCGGCGAAGCACGCACGCGGCCCGCGCATGCCCGTCGCGCGGCGTGGCAAGCAACGCGCGATGCATCCGGATCGAATCGAGAAGACCTATGTTTTGAGGCCGTTTCGACGACGTTGACGAGACTGCGCGCCGTTGCACGCGCGCAGTGAATTGTTTGCATACCGATCTTGCACGTCCCGGCTCAACAGCTGCGAACCTGCCGCGCGACATCGGCGAGCTGGTGCCGCAACCATTGCAGCGCGGGGTCGGTGTCGTTACGTTCGTGCCAGACGGCGCGCACGTCGGCGTTGTGACACTCGTACGGCGTCGCGCACATTTTCAGTTCGCCGTAGCGCTCCAGTTCACGGCCGAGCGATGACGGCACGAGTGCGAGCATATCGCTGTGACGAAGCAGCGCGGGAATGGCCAGCGAATGCGCAACGGACATGCGCATGCGCGGCATTTCGGTACCGTCGGCGAACGCGCGGTTGAGCGCGTCGCGGTTGAACATCTCCGATTGCCGCGCAAGTCCACGCTCGACGATAAAGCCGCTCACCGCGCCCTCTTCCTCGCCGCCCTGCGAGATCGCGACAAGCGGATAAGCGAGCAGATCGTCGCGCGTAATGGACGGGTCGGACCGCTCGGCGATGGGATGATCGCGATGGAGCAGGACCACGTCCGTCTGCTCCCAGAGCTGCGCCGAGCGCAAGCGCGCCGGCACGTCCGCGAATATGCCGATCGCCACGTCGATCCGGCCGACGTCGATCTGGCCTGCGAGATCGAGCCGCGTCGATGGACGGACCACCAGGTCCACTAGAGGCGCTTCCGAGCGCAGCCGTTGACTGAGACGCCCGAGCACCAGCGACGTGATGTAGTCGTTCGCCGCCACCACGAACTTGCGTTGGGCAACGCGCGGATCGAATGCATCGACGCCCAGTGCCGACCTGATCTGCGCCAGCGCGCCGCGCACCTGCGCAGCCATGCCAACTGCGCGCACCGTCGGCTCCATGCCCTTGCCCGTGCGCACGAACAGGTCATCGCCGAGAACCTGCCGCATGCGTCCAAGCGCGTGACTGATCGCGGACTGACTCAGATTCAGACGCTTGCCTGCCAAGGCGAGATTGCGGTCTTCGAAGATCGCGTCGAATACGCGCAGCAGGTTCAGGTCGATGCGATCCGCCGACATGGTCCTAACCCTCATGATGATCGGTTGCGCGCTGTGCTGGATGACGATACGCACGGCAGCTCGCGCCGAATGCATCGAAGATCGAACGCGACAATGCATCGTGTTGCGTCATGACTTCCGGATGCCACTGCACGCCGAGCGCGAAGTCGTGCCCATTCAGACGACACGCTTCGATCAGCCCGTCAGGCGCCCGCGCTTCAACGACGAGCCGCGGTGCGGCCACGGCGACGCCCTGCCGGTGCAGCGAATTCACACGCACGCGCCGCGCATTGGCGAGCGTCGTCAACATGCCAGCGGGCGCAAGTTCGACTTCGTGGCGGTATCGATAGCGGGTGGGCAGATCTTCTGCGAGATCTTCCAGATGGTCCGCGCAATGACCGGATGCGTAGATATCCGCGTGGAGCGTGCCACCAAAGGCAACATTCATTTCCTGAAAGCCGCGGCAGATCGCGAGAAGGGGCATGCCGCGCGCCGCCGCGCCGCGCATCAATTCCAGCGCGACGTGATCGCGATCGGGATCGCAGAGCTGGTCGCGACTGACCTCGCCGCCATATCTGTGCGCCTCCACGTTCGATGCGCCACCCGGAAACAGCAACCCGCTCACGCCATCGAGATATGCGTCCATCGATTCGATCTCGCGCACTGCAGGAATCAGCACGGGACTGACGTTCGCGTCAGACATCAGCGCGCGGACATAGCTATGCTTCGCGCCATGCTGGTCGTGTTCACCGAGGAAAAAGCGGTCACATACCAGTCCGACGAGCGGACGCCCGTGTTTTTCAGCGCTCATTGCGCAACTCCTCGTGGCGCAGGCGCGTCTCGGCTCGCGACTGTTTTCAGGTCGAATGCGGGATCGCGCACTGCCTGCGGCGAAACTCGCGCGCCGTTTGCGAGCAGCTTGCGCGCGAACATGTGATCTTGCGGCCGGTTGACGCTATCGACGGCGATCAGTTCATCGTCGCGAAAGTAGAACAGCGAGAAACGTCTTTCTTCGACGGAACCGCAGATCGCGTAGTCGGTAAAGCCCGCGTTCACGCCGGCCATCTGCAGCTTCAGATCGTATTGGTCCGACCAGAACCAGGGCAGCGCGCGATACGGTTGCGGCCGCCCGACTATCGTTGCCGCCGCCGTCCTGGCCATATCGTTTGCGTTCTGCACCGATTCGATGCGGCATGCGCGCGCCCCCGCCGGCGCCCAATGCGGAACGAACGAAGCGCAATCGCCGGCGGCGACGATCGACGGGTCGCTGGTGCGCGCGCAGGCATCCACGATGACGCCGCCCGCCACCTTCAGTCCAGAGTCCGCTGCAAGTTCTGTATTCGGGACCACGCCGATGCCGACCACGACGAGATCGCAAACCAGCCGCATCCCATCATCGAGTTCAACCGATACGCTCCAATCCATGTCGTGCAGCGCGACGACCTTGCGGCCGAACTCGAACGCGACGCCATGCTCGGTGTGAGCACGCAGCATGAAGCCGGACAGCCAAGGCGATGCGACGCGTGCGAGCAGACGCGGCTCGGTCTCCACCACCGTCACCTGAAGTCCCTGCTGACGCAGCGAAGCCGCCACTTCGAGACCGATATAGCCGCCGCCGATCACGACCGCGCGCCGCGCCGTGTGCGTCGTCTGCGCAAGACGCCTTGCGTCGCGCAGATCGCGCAAGTAGTGAACGGCAGCGAGCGTGGCGCCGGGACAATCGAGCTTGCGCACACGCGCGCCCGTCGTCAGCGCAAGGTGGTGATATGCGATGCGCGAGCCGTCGTGCAGTTCGATCTCGCGATGCTCGCGATCGATGCGCACGACGCGCGTCGACGGCATCCATTCGATTTTCCCTTCATCGAAAAACGCCTGCGAACGCAGCGGCAAACGCTCGTTTGCAAAGCCGCCCGTCAGAAAGCCTTTCGACAGCGGCGGACGTTGGTACGGCGCGTCGGGCTCGTCGCCGAGCAGCACGATTCGGCCGTCAAAGCCGAGTTCGCGCGTGGACGCGGCGAGCTGGACGCCCGCATACGACGCGCCGACAATCACAAGCGTGCGATTCATGATGTCACCCTTGCTTGGGCGGAATCCGGACAACCAGTCCTTCCGTCGCGGCGATCATGACGAGCTGGCAACTCAGCCGGCTCTCGGGACGGCGCTCGGCGACGCCGTCGAGCAGTCCCAGTTCGGAGTCGTCGGGCAACGGCAGGTCCGCCGTCGACGATGCATCGATATAGACGTGGCACGTCGCGCACGACAGGCAGCCGCCGCATTCGGCATCGATGCCGCGCAGGTTGCCGTGAATCGCGGCTTCCATCACGCTGGTGCCGGCGGGTACGTCGATTTCGCGGCGATCACCGTCGCGCAGAATGTAGGTGACAATAGGCATGACTTCTCTCCTCGATGGGAACGCCATCAGAACGTTTCGAAATACTCCCGGTGCTCCCACTCGGTCACTTCAAGGTTGAAGCGGTTGATCTCCGCTTCCTTCAGCTTGCAGAAGTAGTCGATGAATGCGCTGCCGAATCCTTCGCGCAAAGATTCGTCGGCATATAGCGCGGCTATCGCATCGCTCAACGTGCGAGGCAATGCATCGGCCTGCGTTTCGTAGGGCGTATCCGCAGATGCAGGCAGTTCGAGTTTGCGTCTGAGTCCGTCCAGCCCCGAGAGCACTTGCGAGCCGAAATACAGATACGGATTCGCGGCCGGTTCGCCAATGCGGTTTTCGATGCGCGTGGCGGGATCGTTTTGTCCGCCCAGCACGCGCAGCATCACGCCGCGGTTGTCACGCCCCCAGTTGGCGCGATCGGGCGCATTCGAATACGGCCGATAGCGGCGATATCCGTTGATGGTCGGCGTCGACAATGCCGCTGCGCCCTGTGCGTGCGCGAGCAATCCTGCGAGATACCGCTCGCCGACGCTCGACAGCGGTGCGTCCTTATTCGTCGGCATGAACGCGTTGCTGCCGTCCGCGCGATGTACGAGCGACTGATGCAGATGCCATCCACTCGACACGACATTCGGGATGCGCGGGCGACACATGAACGTCGCGTGATAACCGTTGCGCTGGCAGATCTGCTTGACCGCGCTGCGAAATAAAATCATGTCGTCGGCGCTCTTGATGCCTCTGGTCGGCGCGAACGTGAACTCGAACTGGCTCGGGCCGTATTCGACTTCGAGCGAGCGCACAGGCAACGCGAGACCGTCGATACCGCGCCTGAGCATCTCCATTACGTTATCGACGGCGTCGTAGCGCAGTTCCGTCAGATATTGATAACCGTGCGACAACAGCTCGACGTCGGGCGGAATGCCCGGCTGCCCCGAATGCTCGGGCTTCATGTTCCTGTCCGTGACCTTGAAGACATGAAACTCGACTTCGAGACCGGACACGAATTCGAAACCATGATTGCCGAGTTGCTGCAGCGCATGGCGAAACAGATGACGCGTGGCGAACGGAACGGGCCTGCCGTTCGGAAAGTGGACGTCGCACAGCACCCAGCCCGTGTGCGGCGCCCACGGCAGAATCTGGAAGGTTTCGGGATCGGCGACCATCAACGTATCGCAGGCGCCCTGCATTTCAGGCATGTCGAAGCCGCCGCCTGCCGTGAACACGGGGAACACCGTGCGGTGCGAAGTATCTTTGGCGAGCAGCGTGCTCGTCAACGTGACGCCGGACTTGAATGCGCTGATCGCCTCGTCGACGACGAGCGTCTTGCCGCGCAGCAGTCCGTGCTGATCGGGAAACGAGAAACGGACCACTTGCACGTCGCTCTTTTTCAGCCGATCGAGCAGCTCGGCGTACGCAGCATGCTGGGCGTCCGTCCACAAACCATGGTTTTCAACAAAAGACATCGTGCTTCACGCGGCAGTTGAACGGCCGCGCGCTCCATTGTGATTGCGGAAACGTTCGTCAAGCCTTGGGCGCGGGCCACGGCGCGGCATCGCGGCGTTTGACGTCGGATGCCTTCCAGTAGTCGTCCCAGCCATCGGTGGGCCCAATGCCGTCGATCGATGCCGGCCCGGTCAGATGCGCCGCCTGCTGTTCGTCGATCATCATCAGCGTCTTCTCGCCGGCTCGAGTCTTTTCGATCGCGTCGACGAGCAGACGCCGGTACGCGATGATGCCCTTGTCGGTCGTGCCCAGATGCTCGCGCGTGCGGTCCTGGATCGCGCCCTGCGATTCGACGGCCCACTGGTCATGCACGTTGATGTCGAAGCCCATGCCCGTATAGGTCTGGGTCTGTTGCTCGTCGATATCGAAGCCGTAGTGGTTGCGTTTGTTCTTGCGCGACGTGTAGTCGGGGAGCTCGTACAGTTCGAGCCGTTGCGCACGCATCTGCGCCTTGTCGGTCGGCGCACCGAAGCTCGTGAAGATCGCGTACCAGTAACAGTTCTCGTCGTCGACGGGCACATGCCATTGCGTGATCGTCATCTCCGCGCTCATCGGAATCACGAATGCCTGCGGAAACACGACGTTGGTCACGCGCACGTGCGTCTGCGTGTCGTTGAGGGGACGCTTCGCGATCAGCCGAAGCCCGTAATCAGCCGGACTGACGAGAATGTCGGGCGACTCGTATTCGCGCAGCACCTTCGTGATCGGCATATCCGAATCCGCCGACGCGCCGCGAAACTGCTTGCCGTAACTTTCGCTCACGTCCTCGTCTTCGAAGAAGCGGTGCAGGAATGATGCGTGGGCGGGATCGATGCCGACTTCGAGCGCCTGCAGCCAGTTGCATTCGAACAGCCCCTTGAAGGCGAACGTGTATTCGCCGGGCGCGGCGAAACAGTCGAAGTTCGGAAACGCCGGCGGCTCGCCGCCCCCGATGTACGCGAACAAAATGCCGCTGCGCTCGACCACGGGATACGCGCTTTGGCGGACCTTCTTGCAAAGCGTACTGCCGACGGGTTCGCCCGGCGTCGACATACAGCTTCCGTTGACATCGAAGAGCCAGCCGTGAAACGCGCACCGCAGGCCGCCCGCCTCCAGACGGCCTGCCGCCAGATCCGCGCCGCGATGCGGGCAATCGCGATCGAGCATCCCGTAGCGGCCCTGCTCGTCCTTGAATACGACGAAATCCTGTCCCATCAGCCGCACCGCACGGACGGGGCGCTGCGCGGGCAACTCCTCCACGAGCGCCACGGGTTGCCAGTAGTTGCGCAGTAGTTGTCCGGCGGGCGTGCCCTTGCTCACGCGCGTGATCGTGTCGTTTTGCTGCGAACTCATCATGACCTGTCTCCGGTTGGCCTGAATGCAGGAGGCTGCGCGTTGTATGCAAAGTAGCCTCTGATGGGAACGAAGATTAGATCGAAGAATTCAAATTATCAATCCTTGTATGCATTCTTCCCCGCCAGGACGTCGGTCTTGACACGCAGAATCTACCCACCATCACGCATTAGTCATTGATATATATGGATATTTGTCCGCACCGTAGGATTTTCCCTAGCGTACGTGCATGGGGCTGAAAACCGCGTCGCTGACACGCGTTGCATACAACAATGAACATCAGTTCGCTTTGGCCTGCGTTTTTCGACCTCACTCTGCGGCGCATGCCCTACAATCAGGCGCATCAAGTCCGCCGCGTCCGACTCGGCGAAGGGCACCGGAGAATGAAATGGAATCCCAACAGGAACGTGTATTGGTTTATCTGCGCGATCTGATCCTCAAGGGCGAATTTGCCCCCGGCGAGCGCCTCGGCGAAGTCGCGCTCGCCGAGCGGCTGCAGGCGTCGCGCACGCCCGTTCGGCTCGCGCTCACCACGCTCGAACAGGAAGGCCTCGTCGAACCGTCTCCGGCAGGGGGCTATGTGATGCGGCGCATCACCGCCGCCGAGATCGCCGACGCGATCGCAGTGCGTGGCCATCTCGAAGGCATGGCTGCGCGCCTCGTGGCCGAACATGGCGTGCCGCGCCAGTTGTCGAATTCGATAAACGAATGTCTGCGCGCGGGCGACCGGCTGCTCGCGAAGTCCGAACTGGATCTCGACGACTACGCTGCCTACACGGACATGAATAACCGGTTTCACAAGCTGATTGTCGAAGGCTCGGGCAACGCGGCGCTGATCCGCGCGATTGAAATGAACAACCGCCTGCCTTTCGCCGCCGCAAGCGCGATGCTACCGATGCAGTCCGCCATCGACGAAGGCCGTCAATGGCTCTTCATCGCGCATCAGCAGCACCACAGCCTTGTGCAAGCAATGGAACGCGGCGAAGGGACACGCGCGCAGTCGCTGGCGACCGAGCATGTGCAGATTGCGCAAAGAAATCTGACTTATGCGCTGGAACGCCCAGAGGTTTATATGAAGCTCGCGCCTGCGTTGCAGCTTGTCGCAGAGGCGGTTTTATAAGCGCCATACCTGCGCGCATCGACAAAGCGCCGCGTCCTTATGACGTGCATGCGCAACTCCGGGCGATAGCTGCGCTCGCATTGCGCGGCCGTTTCCTGACGGCCATCGGCGGGCATCGGTGCGCAACGCGCGTGTACTGATCTGTATGCTGCTATCGCCCGGATTGGAGGCGGCCCAATCCTGTCTGCTGCAAGTCGATCTTGCAGCTATTTCACCGCAGTCCGTCGTTGGCCTGTGTCATCATTGGCTTAACATTTTCAAAGCCGTGGAGACCGGTCCCAAATGAATTCGGATGCCTATATTGTCGACTCTGTTATCCGATCGCGAAAAGCGGTTCGCGTCTTTCGTCCAGACGCAGTATCGAAAGAGGACGTCATTGCTATTCTCGATGTCGCACGCACTGCACCGAGTAATTCGAACACGCAGCCGTGGCGAGTTCACGTGCTAGGCGGTCACTTCAAACAGCAACTCAGCGATGCGCTAGCGACTGCTTATGCAGATGTAACGCACCCGCCGCTGCAACATATGCCGGAACCCTTGCCTGATTCGTTCCGGTCGCGGCAGGAAGATTTTGGAGTTCGATATTACGGCGCACTGCGCATTGACAAGACAGATGTCGTTGCACGATCCCGGGCTACAGGCAGAAACTTCGATTTCTTCGGAGCCCCTGTCGGCATGATTTTCACGGTTGATGCCTGTCTGAAGAAGTACAGCTGGCTCGACTACGGGCTCTTCCTTCAAACCATCATGATTGCGGCTCGCTCTCGAGGACTCGATACTTGCCCGCAGGTCTCGTTCGCGCGTTACCAGACAGTCATTGCAAACCATCTTCAGATCGAGCCGGGTCACGAAGTAGTCTGCGGAATGTCTCTCGGTTATGCGGATAACGATTCCGTCGTAAACCGACTCAATATCCCGCGTGAGTCGGTCGACCGATTCGCAAGATTCGACGGGCTAGACGAATAGAATCGACGCAAGCCGTTGGTCGCCTCTTACGGCGACGCGCCCTTGGCTCGATTCACCCCTTCATTCGCCGCCGCGTTCGCCGCCGCAGCCGCTGCGCCCACCGCCGATGCAGCAGACGCCGTTATACTCTCGGCATTGTCGGGCACGTACCCGTGCTTTTCGGTGATCGCGTTGTACATCAGCGTCGCCATCACCAAACATACGACGACTACTATAAACACGGTAATGTCCAGCGCCGGATTTTGCGTCTTGCGCGGATACTTCATCAGTCACACTCCGCCGGGCTCGCGCCCATCGATGGCGTTGCCGCGTTCGGCGACGCCGGACGGGTCAACACCTTCACGTCCGCGGTGGTCCGCACCGACAAGGCCGTTGAAACTATGCGAGCAATAAACGTGCTGGCCCGCGCGCGGCACTGCAACAGTACCGAGGCCAAGTGCGACGGCGAAGTTTTCTATTCCCTATGCACCAGGTTCTGGAGGAACTCGAAGAAATAGAAGCTCACCTCGTAGGAAGTGACTTTCAAGCTCAGTCCAAATTGCAAACCTGTAGCACGGGACGGCTGATCCGCCGGCCGGCCGTCATGGTGCGGCCAGAAACTGGCCTCCGGGACCGCGAGCCAGTTCACCGGCAATCCGATCAATTGACCGGCATTGGAACCACCTCGCGCTGCGTGAGTCGGGCACGTCCCCTTATTGACGGGTTCAATGCGAGCCGGCGGCGCGCATCGCCCGGTATTCGCGCCGCACGATGTCCATGAGCTCCGACACGGAAGTAAGCGCACTCTTTTGCTCGTAGGTCACGCGGCCTCGCTGCATCAACATGATGCGATCGGCGATATCGAGCGTCTGCGCATAGTTGTGCATGATCATGATGATGGATATGCCGCTCTTTTCCTTCAAGCGCATCAGCAAGTCGATGATGAGCCCGGCCTCGCGTGCGCCCATCGCGGCGAGCGGCTCGTCGAGCAACAGAATCTTCGCATTGGAATGCACGGCGCGCGCCACGGCGATGGCTTGGCGCTGGCCGCCAGAAAGGCGCTCCACGGGCAATTCCACGGAAGGCACGTGCACGCCGATATCGTCGAGACATTGCGCTGCGCGCTCGCGCATCTGCTTGTGATCGAGCAGCCTGAACGGTCCGCGCCGCACGATCTCGCGATTCAGGAACATGTTGTGGTAAATGCTCAGCGAATTCGCAAGCGCGAGATCCTGATACACGCATTCGATGCCGAGCGAACGCGCATGATCGACCGAGCGCAGCAGCGTCTCCTGGCCGCCGATGTAAAGCGTGCCGCCCGTTTGCTGATGAAAGCCCGTGAGAATCTTGACGAGCGTCGACTTGCCCGCGCCGTTGTCGCCGAGTACGCCCAGAATTTCGCCCTTGCCGAGCGTCACCGAGACGCCGTCGAGCGCGGTCACCGCGCCGAAGCGCTTGACGAGGCTCTCGCCGCGCAGCGCGAGCGGCGCATCGGGTGTGGCATTCGCGCCTGTGAAAGAGGTTTGCGATTCTTCCATCAGCGACCTGCCTTGCGACGAATGCGACCTACGTGGATATTGAAGATCATCGCAGCCAGAATCGCGGCGCCAAGAATCATGTTGAACGTGAACGCGTTGATGCCGATGAGCGTGAAGCCGTCGTTGAGAATGCCGAGCACCGCCGCGCCGATCAAGCCGCCCACGATGGTGCCCGAGCCGCCCGTGAGCGGCGTTCCGCCGATCACGGCGGCGGCCACAGCAAGGAACATGATCTGGTTGCCGCCCGCCTGCGGGTCGATGGAGGTAATGCGAAAGGCTTCGAGGATGCCCGTCAAGCCCGCGAGCACCGCGGCGATGATGAAGTTGCCGAGGCGCAGCCGGTTCACATGAATGCCGGCCTCGCTCGCGCCGACTGGATTCGCGCCCGCGGCCTGCGTATGCAGACCCCAGCGTGTATGCCGCAGCAGCACGTGCATCGCGAAGGCGATCACCAACGTCCAGATGATTTCGCTGTAGCCCCACGCCCCCATGAACGCCGAAAACGCAGGCGATCCCGGCGCGGGCGCGGGCGTGCCGCGCGACACGGTGAGCGTGATGCCGTTGATGAGAAACAGCGTGCCGAGCGTGGTGACGAACGAGGGCAACCGCAGCCACACCGTCACGGCGCCGTTCACGAAACCGATGAGCGCCGCGGCCACGAGCCCCGCGATCACGGCGAGCCACATGGGCGCGCCCGCGTCGTTCGCGAACACCATCATGAACGGCGCGAATGCGAACACCATGCCCGCCGACAGATCGATGTCGCCGCCAATCATCAACATGATTTCGCCGAACGCGATGATCGCCACCGGCGCGATGAACTGCGAGAGGTTGACGAGGCTCGCGTTGGTGAGCAGGAAATCGTGGTTCGCGAATTCGAAGTAGGTCGCCAGCAGCACGGCCACGAGCAGGATACGCAGCTCGGCCGCCCAGTGCGAGGCGAATGAAACGCCCGCGCGCGAGGGCGCGCGGGCCGCTTCGATCTTGCTGGTTTCGTTCACTATATTCATCACGACCTGATTGCGCCGCTCATCGGAACGATTTGCGGCTTGGTGGTCTTGCCTTCATAGCGCGTCGAGGTATTGAGGTAGGGCTCGACGGTCTTCTTCGTCACGAACTTCAGGCCGGTGTTGATGTCGGCCGGCCCAACCAGCCCGCCCGAGGCGAGGAACACGAACGCCTCCATGACCGTATAGAAGCCCTGCACGTAGGGCTGCTGGTCGATGGTGAAGTCGAGGAAACCTTCGTGGATGAGCTGGATGGTGGTCGGCAGGAGGTCGAAGCCGCCGCCGTGCACGCCCTTCGACGGAAGGTTCGATTCCTTCATCACCTGCGCGACGCCCTGCGTGCTGCCCGCATCGACGGCGAACATGCCCTTCAGGTCCTGATGGCCCAGATAGAACGACTTGATCTTCGAAAGCTCCTCGTTGACGGTCGCGCCCGTGGCCACCGTCTGGATGTCGATCTTCTTGCCAGACTTCTTGATGGCGTCGCTGGCACCGTCCAGACGCGGCTGGATGTTGAGCTGCCCCGGCGTCGCGATGAAAAGCCCGACCATGCCGCTGTCAATGAGGCTTACGATGCGCTCGCCCATCTGGTAGCCGGAGAGATACAGGTCCTGGCCGATATAGGCGAGGCGCGGATTGTTCTTGCCGCGCGGCGCGTCCGCGTTATAGGCGAACACGGGAATGCCGGCGTCGAGCGCGGCCTGAATAGGTTTGTCGAAGGCCCCCGGATCGACGATGGGGACGGCAATGGCGTCGGCCTTTGCGGCAATTGCCGAGTTCACGGCGCGGACCATTTCGCCCGCGTCCGAAGTGGCCGAGCCCGTCCACTGATAATCCATGCCGAGCAGCGAGCAGGCATCCTGAATACCGTACTGCGTGGGCACGAAGAACGGATTAGTGGTGACGTGATTGACAAACACGATCTTCCACTTCTTGTGCGAGGGAAAAGCCGCCTCCGCTGCCTGCGCGGCGCCGATCAGCCCGCCCGCGCCGCTTAGCGCACCCATCAGCGAAAGCGCCGCGCCTAGCCCCGTGCCCTGCATCAGCCCCCGCCGCGCCGCGCTGAAACCGGTGCGGTTGTTGTTTTCCTGGTCGTCATCGCGTTGCTGTGCCATCTCTTCCTCCGGTTCTCTTCTTCGTTGGTCGATGTGGTCGACGTTGAGTCGATCGCGTGCAGATGCTGGGCGGCACCGGGAGAGCGCCTGCAGCGCGGGACTGGAGTGCGCAGACGTGAAACCCCGATTCAACAGCGCTCGATTTGCGCCGTGCGATACCGCAAAAATGTTAGTGCAACGCGGTTGCGCCTTCTACTCCATGTATACCCGTAACTAGTCCGACTATTGGGAACGCGCGGTCACGGACCCGCCATGCGTTGGAGATCGACAAGCATCGGCGATCCGCGCGTGAGCGGGCCGCGTTGTTTATTTCGAGCTTCGCCTCGCGGTCCGCGAGCGGCACGGCGAGGCGCGTCAGGAGCATCCGGTGGTCGCGGTCCTCCCCGCTATGCGCGAAGGCATCTGCGTATGGGTTGCCGGTATGGGTTGCCGCGACGAGGCTGCGCGAGCAACGGTTGCCCCAGTTGGTCCACGTGCCGTCCCCAGTGACACGCGAAACTGAAAACAGCCAATCCAACGATAGCTCGGCAGCAGACACCAATCTCATCTCGAACACGACGCGGGACGCGACCGCGCTGTGCCGGCGCACTATGCTCAAACTGGGCTTCGGCGCGATGGCGATTGGCGCGCTCGGCATCCAGCGTGCGGCTCGCGCACAAGCCGCCGCGACAGCCATGCGTGCTGCCGCAATCAGATGACCGCGGGATCGACTATCGCGAAGCTCATCGACAGATGGCGAGTTTGCGAAGAGGCGATACCCGCCTCGATCAGCTTCACCGACTGGGAATAGCTCAGCGAAAAGCTGGCGACAGGGGCACTCTTGCCGTCGATAGCGCGTCCTGCCCCGCATGGACAGCGTGCGCGACACATTGCGGCGCAAAGCGTCACCAGTGCTCCCATGTTGAGCGCTCGTAAGAAAAAGGGAATTTCAGTTTCGTCTCCTCGCCGTTGATTTCGGGTGTCGGTCTAAGGGCAAAGCGTACGGTGCACCCGACGGTTTGCCATCGGCTGAAGATGGCAGAAACTCAAAAGCAGTTGTCCGCCCCGGCCATCGGGAAATCGATAGCATCAAAAGCGAAGACACCGCGAATCAACTCATTGGAGTTCCATCATGTCCGGTATTCTCGACGGCAAAGTAGCCGTCATCGTCGGCGGCGCAGGCGGCATCGGCGCCGCGAGCGCGAAGCGGCTCGCGGTGGCGGGAGCCAAAGTGGTGGTCTGCGGCCATACTGACCTTGCCAAAGCACAGCACGTGGCGGACTCGTTGCCCGGCCACGGTCACCTGGCGAAGAGCGTGTCGATCACGGACAGCGCGTCGCTCGCTTCGCTCGCGAATGAAGTGCGAGCCGCGTACGGGCGCGCGGACATGCTGGTCAATACGGCGGGCTTCACGAAGCCGGTCGGGCATGGCGATCTCGACGCGCTGACCGATGAACTGATCGACGACATCATGAAGGTGAACTGGCGCGCCCAGTTTGCGGCGATTCGCGCGTTCCGGCCGTTGCTCGACGAGTCGGGCGATGGCCTCGTCGTCAACGTGTCGTCGATCTCGGCCACCACGGGCATCGGCAGCAATGTCGCCTACTGCGCGGCTAAAGCGGGACTCGACGTGATGACGGCATCGCTCGCCCGCGCGCTCGCGCCGCGCATCCGCGTGCTGAATGTGTCGCCGGGCGTCGTCGACACGCGTTTCGTGCCTGGACGTGGCGCTGACTTCAACGACAAGGTCGCCGCAACGACACCTCTGGGCCGCATCGGAACGCCCGACGACATCGCCGCGGCTATCGAGGCGTGCGCAACCCACCTCACCTTCAGTACGGGCGTGACGATCATCGTCGATGGCGGCCGCGGGCTGGGTTGAGCCGGAACGCTGCAAACACGCTTGTGAAGGGCTTGCGCTTGAACTCGTCAGAGACGACTTCGGCCAGATCGCCGCGTCGCAACTTGCTCAACGCGTCGACACCTACTGCCGGACATCAATGAAACGGGCCGCGCGACCCTGTCTGCGCATGGGCAAACGCGCCTGCATCCGCGAACTTCAACATTACATCCTGTCGCATCTGTCGGCGGATCTTTGCGTGTCCCGCCTCGCTGCCCGCGCCGGGATGAGCGAGCGTCGTTTCGCACGCGTGTTCGTCCGCGAAACGGGCACCACGCCGCTCGAATTCGTGCGCACGCAGCGCGTCACGCGAGCGATGCGATTGCTCGTCCAATCCACTCATTCCATCGCGCAGATCGCCCAGCTGTGCGGTTTCAGCGGAGCACAGACGCTCAGGCGCAACGTGGTGGCCGTTCTCGACACAACGTCCCTTGAACGCTGAGCGCCGTCTAGCGAAAGCGAACTTCAAAACGCCTCGTGGCCGACTGGCCGTTCCCTTCCCTTCGATGGCCGAAATTTGATCGTTGATTCACTTTCGGCCACGCGATCCATGAACCAGAATTTGTTCCAAGACACCGGGCTCTCGTCCGATCGGATTCGAATATTCAGGAGGTTCATCATGTCCACGCTTTCTTCCCCTAGCTCACAGGTTGTCCGAAATAGGGCTTCCATTAAAAATCTGCCAGTGAACCTGTTTGGCTCTGTGATGGGTATTGCCGGACTATCTCTCGCGTGGCGGCTCGCGAGCCACGAATTCGGCGCGAGCCGCTATATCTCAGGCGCAATCGGCACGCTCGCCGTCGTGGTTTTCCTGCTTCTTGGCGGCGGATACCTCGTGAAGTGGCTCAGGCATCCCGGTGCAGTGGCCGGCGAATTCCGTCACCCGATTGCAGGCAACTTCTTCGGCACGATCACGATCGCGATCCTGCTGCTGTCATCCGTCGTCGCGCCCGTCAGCCTCCTGCTTTCCGAAGTGGTCTGGACGATCGGCACCATCAGCACGGTAGCGCTCTCGTTCGTGATCGCGAGCCGCTTGTTGCAAGGCAGGATCGATGCGGGACACGCGGTTCCGGCGTGGCTGATCCCGGGCGTGGCGACACTCGACATTGCCGTGGCCGGCGGCACGATGCCGATGCCCTGGGCGCATGAAGTCAACCTGTTCGGGCTCGCCGTTGGCGCGATGATCGCGCTGCTGTTCTTCACGATGATCATGTCGCGCCTGATCCATCACGAGCCGCTGCCCGTCGGGATGGTGCCGTCGATGGTGATCCTGATCGCGCCGTTCGAGGTCGGCTTCCTTGCGTACACGAACTTCACGCAGCACGTCGATACGTTTGCTGGTCTGCTCTTCTACTTCGGTCTATTCGTGTTCGTGACGCTGGCGTTCAAGGTGTTCCGTAAGGGCATCCCGTTTGCGGCCGGCTGGTGGGCGATCAGCTTTCCGATGGCCGCGTTGACGAGCGCGTCGCTGAAGTACTCGATGTTCGTGCAAGCCTGGCCCGTGACGTTCATTGCTATCGCTCTGCTCACGCTTCTCACCATTGCGATCGCCGTGCTGTTCATCCGGACGCTGCACTTCCTGTTCAACGGCAAGCTTCTCGGCGCATAAGCATGGATGCTGCGGCGTGATTTCATGCCGCAGCAAGTCTTGCATCACACCAACCTCCACGCATCGTCACGAGCGTGGAGGTTTTGTTTCGTCTGTGCAAAAGTGAACTGGCTGATGCCCTTGCCCGGAAGCGAAGAGAACAGCATCGAGCAGCGCATTCAGAAACGATTCGACGACTTCATTCTGAACAACGCACGTCGCGTGCCGTCCTTCAGCTCGGGACCACGCCAGTTCGGCATCGAAACTATTAACAACCAGTTCCACCGCGGCGATGATGAATCGCTCGTCATCGGATGACACGGGTAAGCGGAAATGGATGATGCATTCAGTCGGTCTTCCGGAATGCATCAGGAGCGGGATGAACGCGGATGGCAAGTCGCCGCTCCCAGAATGAACGATGGATGCTACGGCAACGCACTCACCGCGTGACGCATGTTTGGACGTCACGCGTCGTGAAACGGATCAGCGGTACATGTCGGTTGCGCTGACGGCTCGGCCAGCTTGTAAGCGACATCGATGATATCGGCCAGCTTGCCGTCGATATCGATTGACTTGCGCACGTAGGCCTCGCCAAGCGTATCGAGGCTCGGGTCGAGAAATGCACCGATAGCGCCGATGTCATTGATGCGCAGCGATACGAGAGGCGGGTCGAACGACCCGAGGTCGTGACGGGTGCCGTTCCATAGAGTCAAACGAACAGGAAGATTGAGCTTGTTTCGAACGCGCTCCATCCAGACATGGAGCTTTGCGCCCAGAACCTTGTCTAGCATGTAAGAACCTAAAAAAAATAGACTGAACCGCCGGTGCGGATGACAAAATCAGAATGCGAGTCGGGACTACGAAGCCAGCTTCAGGCCAATCACGCCGACGACGATGCACCCGAGAAAGGCCATGCGCGCGGGCGAAGCGGAATCGCCGAACAGATAGACGCCAAGAATCGCAGTACCCGCTGCGCCAATGCCTGTCCACACCGCATATGCGCTGCCGATGGGCAAAGTCCGCACAGAAGCTGCCAGAAGCGTCATGCTGGCCAGCAGCGACAGCCCGGTACCGAGCGTTGGCCAAAGGCGTGTGAACCCTGCGCAATACTTCAGACCAGTGGCGAAGAGAATCTCGAAAACGCCTGCCATGAACACACCGAACCAAGCCACCTTATGCACCTCCCGTAAAAAAGAAAACTCAATTGCCAGAACATGGCCGCCCCATTCTGCCAACGAATAGCATCGACGTGAGCCGTCAAGCGCCGTCATAAACGGTCAAGTTGAACGAACATCAGGACACGCACAGGCGGAACGCCGCATCGGTCACGAATGACGCGTGATGCGAAATAACGGCCACACTCGGCCCATTTCCTGCCATCGGTTCTGGTGACGGCGTCCTGGCGCATACAATGCAGATAGCTTCAATCGATCAGCGTCCGGAGTCATGATGCGAATCGCTCTCCTGGTGTTTCCCGGCGTCCAGATGCTCGACCTTGCCGGGCCAATGGACGTGTTTACCGAAGCGAACTGTCAACTCGGCGATCCGAACGCCTACGCACTGCTGACCGTCGCCCCTACCCTGGAAACTCTGTCCGCGTCGAATGGAATGCGGTTTCTTCCTGACGCGTCGATCGCCAACGTGCCCTGTGACATCGACACCCTGCTCGTGGCCGGAAGCCCGCGCATTAACGAGTATGAAGAGAATGGGGAGTTGATTGCGTGGCTCGTCGGACAGTCCCGCTACGTGCGCCGGCTAGGGTCCGTCTGTTCGGGCGCGTTCCTGCTCGCCCGTGCAGGCCTGCTCACGGGCAGGCGCGCGACCACGCACTGGAATTCCGCGGCACGGCTCGCACAGAGCTATCCGAACGTGCGTGTCGAACCCGACCATATCTTCGTCAAGGATGGTCCTGTGTACACGTCTGCGGGCGTAACGGCCGGAATGGATCTCGCGCTCGCACTGGTCGAGGAAGATCACGGCCGTGGCGTGGCATTGCGCGTTGCCCGTGAACTCGTGATGTTCGTCAAGCGCCCAGGCGGTCAATCGCAATACAGTCTGCATCTGGCGGCGCAGGTCACGGAGCGCAGCCCGTTGCGGGACATTCAGGAATCGATCCTCAACGATCTGTCGGCGGAGCTTTCCGTCGAGGTGCTAGCGGGCCGGGCGGGAATGAGCGTCAGAAACTTTTCGCGGATGTTCAAGCGTGAGACGGGCACGACGCCCGGCGATTTCGTTGAGATCGCGCGCGTGCAGGCTGCCAGACGAATGCTCGAGGAAAGCGATACGCCCCTCAAGAAAGTGGCGTACCTGTGCGGGTTCAGTGACCAGAACAGCTTGCGCCGCGCGTTCATCCGGCGACTCGGCGTGACGCCGATCGAATATCGCCAGCGCTTTCGCGGCGAGGGTCCGGCGCTGCTGGAAACCGTGCGGCAGGCTATGGGCGCCGCTTGAGACACAGCGCTCCGGCTACCGGCGGCGCAAGACGTCGCGTGGCGGACGGCACACGCCGTCTCCCGATTGCTATTCGTCGTGGCCAAGCGAATACGCGACATGCGCGCGGGCCTCGTTCATGTTCAATGACTTCGTCGTCGCGATGACGGAAGTCAACTGCGGCTCGGAATGCGCGCCCGTCTGCCGATAGACGAGTACGCCCTCGCGAACGATCATCAGCGTCGGTACAGACCGAATGCCGGCCGCTGCTGCGAGATCCCAGCGTTTTTCCGCGTTGACCTTCACGAAGTCGATGTCCGCAAACGCCGAGGCGGCGGCCTCGAACACGGGTGCAAAATCCCGGCATGGCCCGCACCAGGGCGCCCAGAAATCGACGACCACGATCCTGTCCGGCGCGATGATCGATTCAAGCGTATCCGAATGCAGTTCAATCAATGCCATTCAAAACTCCTTTCAATTTTCAGCTATTTCCAAACGACCGCCCGCTGCGTACGAAGCGCTAGCAGTCGGAGAAATTATGAAGTGCTCGAAATGAGGCTGACGGTCAGAACGGCGACGGTTCCGGCCATCGTGAAGTACGCTACCGATGCGTGGCCGTCGTGCACATCAACGTGGCCGCTATTGCGACCATGTCATGCTTTCCGTCGCGCTGTCGGGCGTCCAGAATGAGCTTGGGCATCGCAATTCCGCCTTGTCCGCCATCGCGAGTCCGAGGCTAGCTACGCTGCTGCCGCTACCGTAACGTGATGGGTAACGTTGGCACCTGTTCGTGTGCGTCCCGATATGAAACTCTCACATGCGCTTTCCATTATCTTCACGCTGGGCTGTCTCGTGCTCCTTCGTGCTCTGCATCGCCGGTTGCTCGTTGCCGCAACCTATGGACAGCTTGCTCAGCGAACCCTCTGCGCGCTCCACATTCGATCAGAGACCGGAAGTAGTCGACGGAATCGACATCTGGACGCACGGCATACCCACCCGTCCGTATGACATCGTCTCGCAGACGACAGTCACCAACTGGCTGCCGCTGCCCGGCATGCATGGCACGACGTCACGGATCGTCGATGCGGTTCGGCAAGCGGGCGGCGATGCCGCTATCGTCTACAACACGCACACGTATCGGGAGTCGAACAATACGCATCGGCACATCTATGTGTCGACCATCGAGCGTGCCGAAATCGCTGTCGTCCAGTATCGGTAACAAATGCGCCATCCGTGTCATGACGGGTTTTTGACGGGAGGAGCGAACGGTCGCATCCGCCGAGCGCAATGGCGTGGTGTCGCCTTGTGGCCGGTAGTACCCCTGCGCGATGCCGCCCAAAGCTGCCGCTGGCGCAAGGTAATGTTTTCGAATGTCAGCGGACGGTGCGGCATGACGAACGGGTACAGTCGGCCAGAAGGAGACGATGACTCCAGGTGGAAAATCGCTACAAGGTCATGAAGCGGGAGAATGATGCGCGGATGTGGATCAACAATCATTTGCTTGCACAATCGGTAAAGGAAGCGTTCATCTATTCGGATCGTCAGGTTGTCCATGAGATCAGGCAGGTATCGCCCGGGGGATTGATGGAGGTTACATATACCTCTCACAAAATTCCGGCCAATAGGTCAATGATGCGGCCCGCACTCGTGCAAGACCAAAGCAACCCGCTGTCTTACACGATGTCGCATGAGCATGACGCCGTAAGTAAGTGAAGCAACAGAACTGGACAAAGGAAAGCTCGCCGCGTGCGGGCTTTTGGTCTTTTGGGGTGACGAAACAATCGTAGAGTGGCGAAAACGTACTCCATGCGATCGACGCCAACGTACGTAGACGGATAGCGCAAAATTCCTGTTCGGTACGGTTGCCAAAAACCCGGCTGCAAAGGGGGCTGCAAAGGGCCGCTTCCGAGCGCGCAATCGACGTTTGACTAAACAACGTCAAAGACCGCTCCGGGTCGGGTTCTGCCGAGCGCGTCGGACAGCAGTCAGCCAGAACGCGACATTCGACTGCAATTTCACTCAGTCATCTAAACGTCAGCTCCGCACCGAAGTCGCCGAGTGTAAACTGGCACGATTGAGCACTTCTGGTCGTTCGCGGCCTCATGGACTTGCCGACGCACGCGAATCTTCAACCTGCTCGACTCCTGGAAACTCAATCGGAAAAAGGGATGTCATGGCGACGGATGAAATGGTCTGGGGGATCTTGGGCACCGCAAAGATCAACGACAAGGTTGTCGTGCCCATGCACAACGCGCAAAAGTGTCGAGTGAAGGGCATCGCGTCGCGATCTCAGGAGAAGGCTCTGGAAGCCGCGGCCAAATATCGTTTGGCTGTCGCATACGACAGTTACGAAGCGCTCCTGGCGGACCCGGAAATCGACGCGGTATATATTCCATTGCCCAATCACATCCATATGGAATGGACGATCAAATCCGTCGAGGCGGGCAAGCACGTCCTATGTGAGAAGCCGATTGGGCTGGACGCTCAACAGGTTGAACGACTCATCGCTGAGCGCGACAGGAACGGCCGATACATACAGGAAGCCTTCATGGTTCGCACGCATCCGCAATGGTTGAAGGTGCGGGCCTTGATCGACGAAGGTGTGATTGGCGAATTGCGGGCAGTGACCGGCGGCTTCACCTATTACAACACGGACGCACACAATATCCGCAACCAGAGCGAACTGGGTGGCGGCGGTCTGCTCGATATTGGTTGTTATCCCATCACAACGTCACGCTTCATTATCGGGCGCGAGCCAAGGCGGGTGGTTGCGTTGATGGAGCAGGACCCGATATTCAAAGTGGACCGGCTCGGCTCCGTGCTGATGGACTTCGATGGTGTGCAGGTGAGCTTCTTTTACTCGACTCAGACCCATCCCTACCAGCGGATGCAATTTCACGGAACCAAAGGGCGGATCGAGGTCGAGATTCCATTCAATGCACCAAATGATCGACCGACGCGTCTGTTAGTGAGTGAATACACAAGCGAGGGTGTCGCGACTGATCGCTGGCTGGAACTTCCGATCTGCGATCAATATGGCGTGGCAGCTGCCACGTTCGCGGAGGCGATCTTGAGTGGGAGCCCGCAGGCCATTCCGTTAGAAGATTCACGCGCAAATATGCGAGTGATCAGTGCCGTGTGCCGCTCGGCTCAATCGGGCGCGTGGGAGAGAATCCTGCAAAGTTGAAATGCTTCGCAGGCACAATCCCGCCCACTGCCCGTTCGCGACTCTGGACAATCTGGGCATAGTCGTCGCGGACGGGTCACTCAGGCGGAACGCGTAACGCAGCAATGATTCCAGCGATAGAGTACCTCGCTGAATTGAAGTGAAGGGTTGACGGATCACCGGATGAGGAGTCCGGCATCGCCCCAGCCAGAGCTAGATCCGTCATGCGATGCATTATCGGCTGGCATTCAGCCCGCGTCATTACGCAAGTGAGCAAGAAACTCTTCCAAATCGAGTCAAAATAGCCGCTTGACGTTCGCGCCGACGGCAACATCAGACGGGCACGCGCGCGCATCCGTTAATATGGCGAATCCGCTGTCATCCAGGTATCCAGCCGCCTTGCCGACTTTCACGCTTCCCTCAGTGCTTCATGCGGAACTCGAAATCCGCAAGAGCCGCTTCATTGCCTACGCGATACCCGTCGCCGACCGCGACGCCGCGATGGACGAACTGCGCCGCCTGCGCGAAGAACACCCCACCGCCACGCATGTGTGCTGGGCGCTGCTGGCGGGCGGCCAGTCCGGCATGTCCGACGACGGCGAGCCGTCCGGCACGGCAGGCCGTCCGATACTCGAAGTGCTGCGGCATCATGATCTGGACGGCGTGCTGGCGGCTGTCGTGCGCTATTACGGCGGCGTGAAGCTGGGCGCGGGCGGCCTCGTGCGCGCCTATACCGACGCAATCGCGAGCGCGCTCCAGGATGCGCCGCGCGTCGAGCGGATCGCGCTGGCATCGCTTGGCGTGGAAATCGGCTATGCGGACGAGGCGCGCGTGCGCCGCTGGATCGAACAGGAGAATCACGCGCTGGAACACAGCGCGTACGGAATGAGCGTGCAGTTGACCATTCGCATGCCTGTCACGGCTATCGATGCCGCACGCGCAGCGCTACGCGACATGACACAAGGCCGCGCGATTTTTCCTGAAGACGACGGCAACGCCTGAACGTGTCAGGCGACATGCAAAACAAAACGGCCGCGTGCCGGAGAACCTTCCTCCGCACGCGGCCGCTATCCGTTGCGAGCCGCTGAATCAGCCAAAACAGCCTAATGCGCGGCCGCGAACGCCTGCGCCGATTGTTGTGCCTGCACGCCAGCCGCAAGCTGCGCATCTTCGAGAATCATCTCGGCGCCCTTCTCCGCCACCATCATCGTCGGTGCATTGATATTGCCTGATGTGATGTTCGGGAAGATCGACGCATCGACGATCCGCAGGCCCGACATGCCGTGCACGCGCAGCCGCTCATCGACCACCGAGGTCTCGTCGTCCGGCCCCATCGCGCACGAACCGCACAAGTGATAGATCGAGCCCGACTGCTCGCGGAAGTACTGCAAAAAGCCTTCGCGATCGTTCACTTGCGGACCCGGCGAAATTTCTTCGACGGTAACGCCCCTGAGCGCTTGCGTCGACATGATCTTGCGCACCAGCTCGCAACCCTCGATGGCCTCGTCGATATCCTTTTGCGTCGTCAACGCGTTGATGCGGATCTTCGCCGGATCTTCGACACGGTTCGACGCGATCTCGATCGAGCCGCGGCTCGTCGGCCGGCATGGATTGAAGCACAGCAGGAAGCCCGAATACGGCTCGGGCTCGAGGCTCGCCTTGTTGCTCTTCGGAATACGGTAAGAGAGCGGATTGAAATAGAGCTGCAGGTTCGGCAACGCCGCGCTCTCGCTACCCTTGAAGAACCCGCCCGCCTGGTTCACGCTCATCGCAAGCGGCCCCTTGCGCGTCAGCATGTATTGCAAGCCGAGCTTGATCTTGCCCAGCAACGGACGCATTTCGTCATTCAGCGTCTTCACGTTCGAGCGGTAGTAGAAGCTCACGCAAAGATGGTCCTGCAAGTTCTGGCCGACCGCGGGCAGATGATGAACGAGCGGCACGCGATGCTGTTCGAGCAGCGCCCGGTCGCCCACACCCGACAGCTGCAACAGCTTCGGCGTATCGACGGCGCCTGCGGACAGGATCACTTCGCGCTTCGCCGTGAACTGGCGCGTACTGCCGTTCTGCTTGACGGCCACACCCGTCGCGCGCCTGTACGCGTCGAACAGCACCTGCGTGACGAGCACTTCGCGCTCGACGGTCAGATTCTTGCGATTCAACACGGGATGGAGATACTCGAAACTGCTCGACGAACGCTGGCCGTTACGCGTATTCACATCGTAAATCCCGGCCCCTTCGAATTGCGCGCCATTGAAGTCATCGGTGCGTTTGTAGCCCGCCTGTTCGCAGCCCTTGAGGAACACGTGACAGATCGGATGCGCGGCATCCTTCATCGGCGAAATGCCGATCGGACCACTCGCGCCGTGATACTCGGTGTTGCCGAGCGGGTGCGATTCGAGCTTGCGGAAGTACGGCAGCACATCGCGGTACGACCAGCCCTTATTGCCCGCTTGCGCCCAATCCTCGTAATCCTGCGCCTGGCCGCGCACATAGATCATCGCGTTGATCGAGCCGGAGCCGCCTTGCACCTTGCCGCGCGGACAATACAGCGAGCGGTTGTCGAGTTCCTTCTCGGGCTCGCTGTAGTACATCCAGTTGTACGTTTCGTTGTAGTACGTCTTCGTGAAGCCGACTGGAATCTTGAACCAGAACGAATCGTCCGCGCGCCCCGCTTCGAGCAGCAGCACCGAGTACTCGCCCGACGCCGACAACCGGTTCGCGAGAATGCAGCCCGCCGATCCCGCTCCGACAATGATGTAGTCGTAATTCATGTTCTATTCGCCCGCAGGCGTCCAATACTTGGAATACGTTGAGACCGTTCGCGCATCAGCCCTTGGCGGGCGCGAGATCCTTCACATCGGCGGGCTTCGACGCCATTTGCAGATGCAGGCGCTCTCCCGTGTACGGCGTGTGCTGCGCAACGACTTCCATGTTTAGCTCGACGCCAAGGCCCGGCTCCGTCGACGGAATGATGTAGCCGTCTTCCCAGCGGATCGGCGTCTTGAGAATTTCCGCGTGGAAACCGCCCCACGTGCCGATGCTTTCCTGAATCAGGAAGTTCGGCGTGCAGGTTGCCAGCTGAATGCTCGCGGCGGCGCCGACGGGGCCGTTGTACAGATGCGGCGCGATCTGCGCGTAGTACACCTCGGCGAGGCTCGCCACTTTCTTCGCTTCGAGCAAACCGCCGACGCGCGCGACGTTCAGTTGCAGGATCGACGCGCCGCCCGCTTCAAGCAGCTTGTGGAACTCGTACTTGGTGGTGAGGCGCTCGCCCGCCGAAATGGGAATGCTCGTGTGCTTCGCCACTTCGGCCATCGCCTCATGCTGCCCCGGCGGCACGGGCTCTTCGAACCACAGCGGGTCGTATTTTTCGAGGCGCTTCGCGAGACGGATCGCCGAAGATGGCACCATCTGACCATGCGTGCCGAACAGCAGATCGGCCTTGCTGCCTACCGCCTCGCGCACCTTGCGGCAGAACGCTTCGCAGCGGTCCATCACTTCGAGCGACAGCTGATGGCCCGAGTAAGCGGTATAAGGGCCAGCCGGGTCGAACTTCACCGCGGTAAAGCCGCGCTTGACGTTTTCCGCCGCGCATTCGGCGGCGAGATCGGGATCGTCGTAGTCGTATTCGCCGCGACGGTTCTTCGGATACAGATACGTGTACGAGCGCAGACGCTCATGCACGCGGCCGCCCAGCAGTTCGTAGACGGGCTTGTTCGCCGCCTTGCCGATGATGTCCCAGCACGCCATTTCGAGGCCGCTCACGACGCCCATCATCGTCAGATCGGGGCGCTGCGTGAAGCCGCTCGAATACGCTTCGCGCCACAGGCGTTCGACGTGATGCGGGTCCTTGTCGAGCAGATAGCGCGTGAACACATCGTCGATGATGTGCGTCATCGCATTCGGATGGAACGTCGCCGAATAGATTTCGCCGACGCCTTCAATCCCGCAATCCGTCTTCAGCTTGACGAAGATCCAGTACATGCCGCCGATATGCGGCGGCGGCACAGCGACGATATGCGTTTCGAGCGAGACGACTTTCATTTACGCACCTTCCTTCCTGTTAAGCATATTGCGCAGCACGAGGCCCGCACAGCCGCCGACGGCGGATACGGCGGCCACGTAGCCGAAGTACATTTGATAACCGTGCACGCCCGGGAACGTCTCCGTCAGGTAGCCGTTGATGAGCGGCAGGAACACGTCGGGGGAATAGCCGAGCACCGAGATCAGGCCGATGGCGAGACCCGTCGTTTGCGCGGGAACGTTGCAGCGGTCGAGCAGCGACCAGTAGAGGCCGCGAATCGAATACGTGAGCACGCCGATAAAGAGCACGAGGAACACGAGCAGCGCATGGCTGCTGATCTTCGGCGCGGCGATCAGGCCGACCAGCGAAAGCGACGCGAGAAAGAGCGCGACGATCAGCACGGTCACTTTCGAATAACGGTCGCCGAGAAAGCCGCCGCCGATGCCGCCGATGGGACGCATCCACAGCTTGAGCGTCGTGATCGTGCCCGCCATCACGACCGACAGACCGATCTCGCCTTCATGCAGATACGCCGAGAAGCTGTAGGTCGCCCAGAACACCTGGTAGCCGCAGAACACGATCACGGCGACGAGCCACAGCTCGGGAATCTTCGCGAGCGTGATCAGATCGGCGATCACGTTGCCGCGCTTTGCCGCCTGCGCGCGGCTTGCCTGCTCCGCTTTCGACGACGGGTCCTTGATCAACGCGAGCAGCACGCCGAGCGCGATGCACAGGAACGCGTACATGTAGACGACAAAACGGAAACCGACGGCGGCCGGCTCGCCCTTCGTCTGCGTGATCCATGCGAACAGCGTGATCGCGATGGTCGCGAGCATGGCTTCGACGAGCCCGCGGCCGCCGTCCAGAAAGCCGAAGAAGCGGCCCTGCTCGTCGTGGCCGGCGATCATCGACACGCGCTTGATGACGGCCGCCCAGAATGTCAGGCCCGTCGACAGGCCCCAGCCGCCGAAGATCGCCATCAACAGATGGAACGACGGCGCGGTCGAATACAGCAGGCCGAGCAGGCCCGTCGCAACCAGCGAAAAGCTGATCAGCAAACGCGGCGCGATGCGGTCGGCAAGCCAGCCGCTCGGCAGGTAGCTGATCAGGAAGATCGTGCCCAGCGACGAATACAGGTAGCCCAGCTCGCTTTCGCTGATGTGGAAGACTTCCAGCATCGTCGGCTGATAGACCTGGCGCAGATACAGGATCGGATAGATTGCACCGGCTGCAATGACGAGCAACAACAGTTGCACATAACGCTGTGCCTTGTTGTCGGATTGCGCGATTGCGTCGGCGGAACGGGCCTTCGAGGCGCCCGTTTGAAGAGGTTGGCTTGCCACTGTGGTGCTCCTAAGAGACGCGCGAGGAGCACGGCATGCGCCGTGGCCGTCGTGTCTCCAGATCTTTGTTATGAATGCAGCGTGTGCTGATAGCGGTTAAGAAAAGAGCGCACCCGCTTTTGTTGAATTGCCTGCGGGATGCGCTCTGACAGGATCAGTACTTCATGACGACGAGACGCGTCTGCGTGAATTCGAGCATGCCGTGCTTGCCGTCGTCGCCGCCGAGGCCCGAGCGCTTCCAGCCTGCATGGAAGCCCTGGTACGGATCGGCAGGCGTGCGGTTCACGTAGAGTTCGCCCGCTTCGATGTTGTTGGCGACTTTCATCGTCGTGCGGTAGTTCTCGGTGTACAGCACCGACGACAGGCCGAACTGGTGGTCGTTGGCCATCTGCAGCGCTTCGTCGAGCGTGTTGTAACGCACGACAGGCATGATTGGGCCAAAGGTTTCTTCCTGAATGATCTCCATGTCCTGACGGCAGTTCGTCAGCAACGTGGCCGGATAGAAAAAGCCCTTGCCTTCGGGCATCACGCCGCCCGTTTCGAGCGTCGCGCCGTCGGCAATTGCGCGCTCGACCATCGCGTGAATCGACTGGCGCGACGCTTCGTTGACGAGCGGGCCCATCAGCGACGCATCGGCGCTGCGGTCGCCGCTCTTCACGGCGCTCATATGCTTCTTCAGCAGCGCGACGAACTGATCGTGCACGCTCTCGTGCACATAGACGCGCTCGATCGCCGTGCAAAGCTGGCCGCAGTGCGTGGTCTTCGAGCCGACGAGTTCGCGTGCGGCCTTCTCAAGGTCGGCATCCGGCTCGATGATGGCGGGCGTCTTGCCGCCCAGTTCGAGCGACGGCTTCGCGATGTTTTGCTTGCAATAGTCGAGCACCTTGCGGCCCGCGCCGACGCTGCCCGTCAGCGTGATCATGCCGACTGCGGGGTGCGTGCAAACGGCTTCCGCCGTCGCGTGGCTCATCGTCAGAATGTTGACGACGCCAGGCGGCAATTCGGCGCGCACAACGGCCTTGGCGATTTCGAATGCGGACGTCGGCGTGTTGTTGCTCGGCCGCACGACGACCGTGTTGCCCGCGATCAGCGCCGGCGCGATCTTGCGCATGAACGTGTAGACGGGGTAATTGAACGGAATCAGGCATGCGACGACGCCAATCGGCTCGCGATGCAGCACGAGATTTTCGTCGGGTGTGTCGCTCGGAATCACCTCGCCTTCGATGCGGCGCGCCCACTCCGCGTGATAGCGCGTAATCTGCCCGGCGTAGATTGCTTCGTTCGTCGCGTCGGCGACGCTCTTGCCCGACTCCAGCGCGAGCGCCGCGCCAATGGCGGGCGCGCAGTCGGTCAAGGCGTCCGCGAGCTTGTGCAGAAAAGTTGCGCGCTCCGCGGCGGGCAGCTTGCGCCAACTCTTCTGCGCGGCCGCGGCGGCGCCGACTGCCGCCAGCGCCTCTTCGCGGGACGCGCCCGACACCTGGGCGATCAGCGCCTCAGTGGCGGGGTTATAGACGGAGATGAGTTCGTCGGTCGCGGGTTCGACGAACTGGCCGCTTACGAAATTCCGGTCGAGTCGCATGGTTCTTACCTGGTGACGCGTGCTTGAAGCACATTACCGGCGGCTATCTGAAACATTCAGCCGGCGCATGACCGGGATTCTTCTCTGCGTCCTTATGCCGCGCAAGCGAGTAATTCGACCGACAAACATTCGAAAAACTCATGATCACGGGCAAAAGCAACCGGCAGGCGAAGGAACTGCCAGCGCAACAAGCCGATATGTGGAATTGCGTCTGCGCGGGAGAACTGCAAGGCGCAAAAGCGGGACTCGCTTACGACGAGCCGGCGTTGCACCGGCTCGCGTTCAGGGCGCGGCGAACGGGTCGCCGCGCGACAGTCTGACGGCGTGACGTCAGACGGGTTCTAGCTCAATGGCGTGATCAGGCCTCGCCCGGCGCTGGCGCAGCGGGCTCCGGCAAAGTCACCGGCGCTTCGACGACGACGGGCTCGACGCTTTGCACAGGCGCCTTCTTCGCGCTCAGCTTTTTGGTTGCGACTTTCCTGGTTGCGGCCTTCTTCGCGGGCGCTTTGGTCGCAGCGGCCTTCTTGGCTACGGCCTTCTTCGCGGCGGCCCGTTTGGCGGCAGCCGGCTGAGCTGAGCTTGCTGCCGACTTCACAGCCGCCTTTTTGGCGACTGTCGTCTTGAAGGCCGATTTCACGGCAGCCTTTTTGGTGGCCGCCTTCGCGCCAACCGCCGAAGCTTTCTTCGCAACCTTTCGGCCCACGGACTTCGCGGTTGCAGTTTTCCCTGCGGCAGCTTTTTTAGCAGCAGCTTTTTTAGCAGCAGCTTTTTTAGCAGCAGCTTTTTTAGCAGCGGTTTTTTTAGCAGCGGTTTTCTTCGCCGCCGTCTTCTTTGCAGCCGCCTTCACGGTCACAGCGGCGGTATCAGCGGATTGCGACGCGGCCGCCGACGGATCGATAAGAAACTGGCTGCGGTCTTTCACGTTCTTGATCCATGCCGGCGGGCGGGCATGGCCGCTCCACGTCGCCCCCGAAACGGGATCGCGATACTTGGGCGGCAATTTGCCTTTGGCAGCCGACGCCGTTTTCATCCCACCGCTCTTGAGACCAAGACGCTGCGCGCGCTCTCGTTCACGCCTTGCCTTCGCGCGCCGCTCGATGTCTTCCGTGGTGAGGCCGTGCTTGATCATCAGTTCCCTGATCTGGTCAAGCGCGCCCTGGGCGCGTTTGGTGACGATCGCTTCGGCCTGCGTCTGCAGCTTCCTTATACGTGCCTGGATGTTTTCCAATGTAGCCATTATTACCTCCCTTTAAATTACATACGCGGACTATGCCACGGAATTGCTTAGAAGCGCTATCGTTTTAAAGCCCAGGCAAGGCAAGCTTTGAGTACCGGGATGTCATTACACTTAAGACTCGTATCAGCTTTGTAACGCGCGACCGCTTAAACGCCTTTGAACGCTCGCTCAAGCATGTTCGACCCGGCATCGATCCCGCGAGAATAATGTGCCCCTTTCAAACGTTAAGAACGTCAAATGCGTCACGTCGCTACGCGATGCCGATTGCCGCGCGGCCGCAACTCTGCGCCCAACAGGAGGACACTGATAAACTTTCAGCGACCGTTTCCTTTTGCGCATCGACGCGCGTCACCGTGCTCTTTGATGGCTGCTTCAATCCGTGGAGAATTAGATGGAGCACGCGTACGTCCAGCTGCTGCACCTGCTTGCAGGCCATACGGCATGGACGCTGGTCGTCGTGTTCCTTGCGGCCTTTCTCGAAGCCGTCGCCATCATCGGCACGTTCGTGCCGGGCAGCACCGCGATGTTCATCGCGGGCGCGCTGGTCGGCACGGGCACCCTGAATCTCGGCTGGCTGTTCGCGTGCGCGATCGCGGGCGCGGTGGCGGGCGACGGAATGAGCTACTGGGTCGGCCGCCGCTATAAGGACAGGATAGGCAGGCTCTGGCCGTTCAGCACGCATCCGGGTCTGCTCGAAAGCGGCCAGAGGCATTTCGACAGACATGGCGCAAAGAGCGTCGTGTTCGCGCGCTTTGCCGCGCCGCTGCGCGCCGTCGTTCCCGTGGTCGCCGGCATGCTCGAAATGCCGCCGCTGCGCTTCTACGCGATGAACCTGATCTCCGCGCTGCTGTGGGCGCCCGCGCATATTCTTCCCGGCGTCGTGTTCGGCGCGTCGATCCAGCTCGCGGGCGCCGTGTCGTTCCGCCTCGTCGCCGCGCTCGCCATCGTGGTCGCCATCGTGTGGCTGTGCATATGGATCATGCGCGTGGTCGTGTCGCACGCACGCGCCTGGGCGAGCGCGTCGCGCCGCGGCATCGTAAACTGGGCGCGCGATCACGAAGCGCCCTATGGCCAGCTGATCTATCGGATCGTCGATCCTGAGCGCGCCGCCATCGGCCTGCTGGTCGGGATATCCGTTCTGGTGCTGCTGTGCGCAGGGATCTTTTTCGGCGTGATGCAGGATGTCGTGAGCGGCGACCCTCTCGTCCAGGTGGACATGTCGTTCTATCGCTTTCTGCAGTCCGCGCGCGCGCCGTGGGTTGGCGAAGCGCTCGCGCGCGCGTCGACGCTCGGCAGCGTTCCGACACTCGCCGCGCTGATCGTCACGTCAGTCGCGCTGATGGCCTATGAGAAGCGCTGGCGCACGGTCGTCTACTGGCTGATTGCGGTGATGTTTTCGCAACTGCTGATCTTCGCGATGCAGGTCATCATTCATCACACGCCGCCCGCTGCCGCGCAACCCGATATCTACGCGTTTCCAAGCAACCACGTCGCGGCGAGCGTCACTGTCTATGGCTTTCTCGCATTCGTGGTCGCGCGGCGCGTCGGCACGGTGACGGGCATCGCCGTGGCCGCGCTTGCCAGCATGATCGTGATCGTCGTTGCGTTCGCCGGACTGTACTCGGGCCGCTTTGCGTTTTCCGATGCCGTGGGCGGCGCGACGTTCGCGGCCGTCTGGGTCGCCGTGGTCGCGCTGACTGCCGTATGGCGGCACCCGGAATCGCCGCCATCGCGCGAATACATGCCTGTCGTGCTGCTGGCCGTGCTGTGCGCGAGCGTCGGCTTGCAGATCGGCATCGGCCATCAGCCGGATGCGGCGAAGCAGGCGCACGAGCGTCCTCCCATCGTCGTCACGCAGGCGCAGTGGACGGACTCGCTGTGGAAGACGTTCCCCTGCTATCGCTCCGACATGAAGGGCGACCGGCGCGAGCCGATCACCGTGCAATGGACGGCCGACCGGCAGCAGATCGTCATGCAGTTGCGCAGCCGGGGCTGGCTGGAGGGCTCGCGTTTCAACACGCGCAGCCTGTTCTCGCTCGTGTCGCCCGATGTGTCCGTGATGGATCTGCCCGTGCTGCCCAAGCTCAACGACGGCGAACCGTCCGCACTCGTATTCAGCCGGCAGCGGGAGCGGCGCGACGAGCGCGATGTGCTGCGTTTCTGGCGCACGGGCTATGCCGTCGCGAGGCGCGATGGCGCCGCGCCCGCGCCGATCTGGCTCGGCTCGCTCGTGCATGAACGGCTGGTGCGGCCATCGTGGCCTTTCAATGTGGTGCGCACCGACAGGCAGCTCGATCCCCTCATCTCGTCGAAAACGCACGACAGTGAATGGCGGGAACTCGAAGTTTCGCGCTCCATCGGCTGCCTCGATATTCCCGTCACGCTGATTGCATCGGGAGACCGTTAGGGCTCTTATACCCGTTTGACATTCAGGCGCGGCATGTCCGGCAGGCCGGGCCGTGCAACAATGAACGGCCGCCGGCCGCGCGGCCGGAAGCGCGCGACGAGGCGATGCAATGCGCGAGGAGTCAACGCAATTGGTCGAATTCCATCCGTCGGCAATCTCTACCTGGGGCGCGGCCGTCGTGTTCCTGAATGTGCTGATCACGCGCCTCGGGGTCCCCATTCCCGCCGTGCCTGTTCTGCTGCTTGCAGGCACGGCCGTCGCGAACGGCCATCTGTCGTTCTGGCATGTCCTGACGGCCGCTCTCGCGGGCGCGCTGATCGGCGACGGCGTATGGTTCGCGGCGGGCCGCATGCTCGGCCGCCGGGTGATTCACGCGCTCGCCCGCCTGTCGGCCGCTGTCGAAGCACACATGCGCAAGGCACGCGTGCTCTTCATGCGCTTCGGCCTTGCCATCGTGTCCGTGTCGAAGTTCGTGCCCGGGCTCGCCATCATCACCCCGCCGCTGATGGGTACGACGCGCGTCGGCATCACGCTTTTTTTCGCATGGGATGCGCTCGGGATCGTCGCATGGGCCACGTTCTGGCTGCTCGGCGGCGCGATATTCGAGCGGCAGCTCAACATGCTGCTCCATGAAATCCGCGCGCATGGATGGACGATCATCGATATGCTCGCCGTCATCGCGGCGTGCTATCTGGCTTTCCGGTTCGTCCAGCGCTGGCGTCTGCAACGGCCGCTGTCGTTCGCGCCCGTTTCGCCCGAGCAACTCGACGCGATGATGCGCGCCGACAAACCGCCCCTCGTACTCGACGCCCGCCCCGACGAAGTCAAGCGACAGGCGCCGCAGCGCATTCCGGGCGCATTGCCGCTCGACATTCACTCGCCAGGCACCGTCGATGCCGCGTTGCTTGCGCGCGATGTCGTCGTCTATTGCGTGTGCGCCGACGACGTCACGGCTAAAACGCTGTCGCAGCAAATGCGCGACAAAGGCTTTACGCGAGTTCGCGCGCTAAGGGGCGGACTCGACGCATGGGAGCGGCGCGGCTATACAGTCGAGCCCTCGACCGGCTCCGACTATGCCGCCGCGCCGCGCACGCGCGAAAAGCGCCGCACGCTGCCCGACAAGCGCGCGATAACGTTGCGCGGCATTGCCCCAAGAGGCGCTGTCTCGAGTTGAAAATTTGAGTTCTTTGGTACTTCTTTTCCATTTGCGCGCGCCCGGTACGCTTCAAGGCACGCTGGCGTAATTCTCGCTAAAATCCATTTCTTTAAGTTAGCTGTTAAAGCTGCGTGCTCAGGTAAAACCCTGGAGTTTAAGGAATGCGCTGGTTATTCATTATCTGGTTTGTTGCAAGCGTGGCTTACGTGATAAGGCGGGGCAATGCCCGCTTCAAGTTCGCACGCCAACTGTCAGATCATTCGACCTTTCTGGCGCCAATTAACTGCCTGTGCTATCTGTTTTCGCCGCTAAAGGCCACCGCCTATATCGACCAGGAACGTTTTCCCGAATTGGCGCCGCTCAAAGCCAACTGGAAAGTCATTCGTGAAGAAGCATTGGCTGTGGATGCCGCGCAAAAAATATCGGCCTCGACGAATTACAACGACATCGGCTTCAATTCGTTCTTCAAGACCGGCTGGCGCCGCTTTTACCTGAAATGGTATGACGCGCCGCATCCATCGGCACAATCCCTTTGCCCCGTGACGACGCGTCTATTGCAGGAAATTCCGACCGTCAAGGCTGCGATGTTCGCGCAGTTGCCGCCGGGCGCGAGTCTGGTTCGCCATCGCGATCCTTATGCCGGGTCGGTGCGGTATCACCTCGGCCTCGTCACGCCGGCGAGCCCCAGGTGCTATATCGACGTGGATGGGCAGCAATACTACTGGCGAGACGGCGAAACCGTGATGTTCGACGAGACCTATATTCACTACGCGAAAAACGAGACCGACGTGTCGCGCATCGTGTTGTTCTGCGATGTCGAAAGGCCCATGTACTTCCGCTGGGCAGCCGCGTTGAACAGGATGTTCTCGAACGTCGTGATGCGCGCGGCCAGCTCGCCGAATGAAGCAGGCGACCGCACCGGCTTCCTGAATCGCGCCTTCAAGTACGTGTACGCGATCCGGCGCGTCGGCAAGCGCCTGAAGGCGTGGCATCGGCCGACCTATTACGTCGTCAAGTGGGTTTTGTTCGGCTCGATTTTCGCCGGCATTGTGTATGCGCTCTAAGCACTAAAGAACTAAAGCGCCAGCTCTTTGAGAGCCGCGCGTTTGCTCTAAAGCGCGGCGGTGTATTGCCGATCAGCCGCGCACCGCTTCCTGCACGGGCGCAAGGCCGCCGACGACGATCCGGTCGCGCCCCGTCGCCTTGGCCTGATAGAGACTGCGATCGGCCTCCTGCAGCCAGGTGTGATAGTCGGGCACGCTGTCCGTCAGCTGGGCGATGCCGACGCTGATGGTGCACGGGCATTCCGCGGCTGCCTCTCTGGTCTTCTCACGCACGCGCTGCACCAGCACCTTGGCGATCGTGTGCGCCTCACGCAGCGTCGCGCCCGGCAGCACGACTCCGAATTCCTCGCCTCCATAGCGGCCGATGCTGTCGCCCGTACGGAAATGACGCCGCAGCAGATCGGCGAACGCCTGCAACACTGCATCGCCAGCGGGATGACCCAACGTATCGTTGATCCGCTTGAAGTGATCGAGGTCGATCAAAAGCAGGCACGACGCGTACCGGTTCTCACGGCAGCGCTCGAACTCCTGCGCGAGCAGCCCTTCCCAATGCCGCCGGTTCCATAGCCGCGTCAAACCGTCGGTCCGGCTCAGATGTTCCAGTTCCCGCGTGCGCTGCGCGAGCTTCAGGGACAACCGATAGCTAGTCAGGCCCAACGCAAGTGGATAAATGATCAGGAATGGCAGGCACGCGAGTATGGTCGGCATCTGCGACATCGGCGAGAACCCGGGACCGAGCGTCACGAGCCCGGACAGGAAACCGAGCCAGTGCGCAATGACGCCGCGCGCAAAAAGACGCAGGCCGCCGGCGGCGATATTGTTCATGCTGAGCATCGCGAGAATCAGCACGCTCGGCAGGACATTGAACTGCATCGCCACGACCCAGAAACCGCCTAGCAGCGCATCGATCATCAGATTCAGGCGCTCGCCGCGATACGGGACTTCACACGCAAGCGCGGCGCGCCGTGCGATGTGCGGCCAGATGAAACCATGCAATACCAGCAGCGACCACAGCATATAGCCGCGATGCTGTTGCGCGAAGACCGACGCGACACAAAAGAAACCAAGCCCGAGCCCGGCAATGCGCAAACGATAGATGCGCTCGACAAAGCGTTTCCCTTGCCCGGCTTTGCTATTCGTTGCCAACTTCATCGATCCCTGAGCAAGTGACTGCGAGAAATTGAAGACGCACGACCGTCATGGTGCATCGCGTGCTGAAGCTCGTGTTTGCGCTGCGCTTTGACGAGAACGTTGCGCGTCTTTAGATGCAGGCGCAACGTCATGGATCGGTATAAAAATGATACCAGTATATGCAGTTGGCAATTAGTCCATTCAAGGGATGGAAGCGCTTCTGTCGTACGTCCGTTGTTTTCCCATCAGCCTGAATGCCGGATTTGAAACGTTTGCTTGACGAATCGAACGAAATCCGCAGGCTCGCGCAGTGTGCATTTCAGCGCGATACGATGCAAATGAATCACTAGAAATGAATCAAGAGCGAAGCAGCCGATCCGCGCTTCAGTGGCCGCTGATCAAAGGCACGGGCGAAGCCGCCGACGATTCGAAGCTGCGCTGAGTCAGCCACACTTCCTGTTGCAGCCAATCGCGAAAGACAGCGACATGGGGCAAGTCGCCCTGCTCGGGGCGCGTCACGAGCCAATAGGACTGGTGCCCATCGACATGTACATTCAGCACTTGCACGAGTTGTCCATTGGCAAGCTCGTGCGCAATCATATGACGGTCGGCGATCGTAATGCCGAGACCGTCGATCGCCGCGCGAATCGCGTGATCGAGAAGATCGAATTCAAAGCCCCCCGACGTATTGACGCCTTCTATGGCCGCCGCCTTGAGCCAGTGCTGCCATGTCAAATAACGCTGGTTGTCGCCGGCCAGTACATGCAGCAGCGTGAACTGGTTGAGATCGATGCCGTCATTGCCCGCCTGGCGCGCGAGCAGCCCGGGCGAGCACACGGCAATGTGCCGTTCGTTCATCAGCAGCAGGTTGTCGAGGCCTTCCCATTCGCCGTTGCCGAAACGCACCGCGCAATCGAGCACGTTTGATTCGGCGAGGTCGTCTTCGAGCCGCGTCGACACGCTCAGTTCGAGTTCCGGATGCTCCGCGCGCAAGCGGCCCAGCCGAGGCAAAAGCCAACGGCTTGCAAACGTGGGCGGAACATTGATCCGCAAGCGGTTGAGGTGGGTCTTCTCCTGAATGGTGCGCACGGTCCATTCGATCTTGTCGAAAGATTGCTGCAACGCTTGAAGCAGAACGCGGCCGGATGCCGTCAGATCGAGATGATGATGCCGGCGCTGCAGCAGGGATTCGCCGAGTTGCTCTTCGAGTTGCCGCACCTGACGGCTCACCGCGCTTTGCGTCACGTTGAGCAATTCCGCCGCGCGCGTAAAGCTGCCGGTGCGCCCGGCGACTTCGAAGGCTTTGAGCGCATTGAGCGCTGGCATTTTTCTTTTCAAGGACGTCTCGTCTGAAG
Source organism: Paraburkholderia sp. LEh10 (assembly GCF_017814945.1). Taxonomy (GTDB): domain Bacteria; phylum Pseudomonadota; class Gammaproteobacteria; order Burkholderiales; family Burkholderiaceae; genus Paraburkholderia. The sequence continues at coordinate 77,028 of NZ_JAGIPX010000023.1, read as the reverse complement.
GTCGGCGCCTAAGGGCCAAGCGTGCATTTTAGCGTCTGAAGTCAGCGCATCAGCGCCGTTGCGCACGGACCCGATTGTTAAGGGGCATATCGGTCATGCGCTTGGTCATCGTACCGACATACTGGCCCAGGAGGGCGCATCGTCGTGACGGTGGGGGAAAAGATCGGCAAGCAACACCTGACCTATGGCCAGGGCGCGTCGGCCGAACTCGTCGCGATGGCCACGATCGGCGCCGCCGACGTGTACGGCCTGCCCGTTTCGACCACGCACGTGTTGTCGTCGGATGTCGCGGGCACGATGGCGGCCAACGGCTCCGGCCTGCAATGGAGCACCGTGCGCAGCCTGATCCTTGCCTGGGTGTTGACGCTGCCGGCATCGATCGTGCTGTCCGGGGGGCTCTACTGGCTGTTACGCCATCTGTTCTGATCGCGCATGCCCGGCCTCGCATGCCGCGGGGGCCGGGCATCGCCGCCACTGGAAGGCGCGCTCGGCGGCAAGCGGAAGGCAGCAAGCAGCACGCAATGCGCAACAAAAAAAGCGCGGCGTCAGTTCACTGACGCCGCGCTTTGCATTTGCGCCTTTGAACAACCCGTCAATAGACCTCAGGCACGATCATCGATGCCGGCACAGGCTGACGGCTGTATTCGTCGTGATAGACGCGCTCCGGCAGCACGATAGCGGGATGCTCGATCTCGTGATACGGGACCTGGCTCAACAGATGCTGGATGCAGTTCAGGCGCGCGCGTTTCTTGTCGACGGCCTGCACGACCCACCAGGGCGCTTCGGGAATATGCGAGCGCTGCAGCATCACCTCCTTCGCTTGCGTGTACAACTCCCAGCGGCGGCGGCTTTCGAGGTCCATCGGGCTCAGCTTCCACTGCTTGAGCGGATCGTGGATGCGTGCCTGGAAGCGGATTTCCTGCTCTTCGTCGGTGATGGAGAACCAGTACTTGAGGATCTGAACGCCACTGCGCACCAGCATCTTTTCGAACTCCGGCACGGAACGGAAAAACTCTTCGTATTCGTCGTCGGTGCAAAAGCCCATTACGCGCTCGACGCCCGCGCGGTTATACCAGCTGCGATCGAACAGCACCATTTCGCCGCCTGCGGGGAGATGGCTCACATAGCGCTGGAAATACCATTGGGTGCGCTCGCGGTTGTTGGGCGCGGGCAGCGCGGCGACGCGGCACACACGCGGATTCAGGCGCTGCGTGATGCGCTTGATCGCGCCGCCCTTGCCCGCCGCGTCGCGGCCTTCGAAGATCACAACGAGACGATGCCCCGTCTTGACGATCCAGTCCTGCAGCTTGACGAGTTCGCCCTGCAGACGGAACAGTTCGCGGAAATAGTGTTTGCGTGCTTCGCGAGCCTCGGGCGTAAAGGCCTCCGAGCCGTCGAGGATTCGGTCGTCGATCTCCATTTCAAGTTCCTCGTCGTAGGCATCGACGAGGTCCTCCTCGAAGCGGCGCTGCCGGGCGGCGAGCGACGCGATGTCAAGTTCGTGCTCGGATTCCTTCATCACAGTGGCTCCTGTTTTTCCGTTCCACGGGAGAGTGTTGACGCTGCGCGCGGGCTCTTGTGATTGTAAGGTTCGCGGGTGTCATTCATATTACTCCTTCGGGCTGCGGGCCTTCAAACCACGCCAACCGAAAAAGTCGGCCCGTCAGGCGCCGCCGTGGGAGCAACGGATCAAAGCCTCTTTGCAATACTGATTTCATGGCCGTCGGGATCGCAGATATGAAAATATCGCTCTCCCCACGAAGCGTCGGCGGGCGGCGCTTCGGGGCTGAAGCCCGCAGCGAGCGCCTTGTGATAGACGGCATCGACGTCGGATACATGAACGATGACCCGCCCCCACCACATGATGGGCCCCCTGGTGTCGTGAATCAGATTCAGATAGGTACCGCCAAATGCAAACGACGTAAAAGCCTCTAGCGGGCCGCCATAAGAAAGCGGAAAACCGAGCGCCAGGTAGAACGCCACGGCGCGCGCCATGTCGTGCGTCGCAAGCGTGACAGCGCTCAATCCTTCGAACTGCACGTCGTCTTTGTCGTCTTTGTCGTTTGACGATACTGGCTGATTCATCGCGGCCTCCTCACTGCATAATGTGAAAACAGCGGACACTGCCACCGGCAATGCCCGCTGCCAGGCGAATCGACAACGGCGTCACGCCGTCATCGGACAGGCAACGCCGGCGCACGACGCAGCACTATTGCGGTATCACGCGCGTCACGCCGCGTCCACGCGGGTCGGATACGGGCTCAGGACGCTGTCCGTCGACCTTGATCGCCTGAATGTCGCCGTTGAAGTTCTGCGCCTGCAATTGATAGCCCTTCGCCTTGACCTTCACCGCCAGTTCGCCGTCGATAGGCTGGTACGGCTCCCAGAAGATCGTGTTCGGCGGCAGCAACTGATGGTGGAAACGCATCGCGGCAACGGCTTCGTTCAACGGCATGTTGAAATCGTACACATTGTTGATCACCTGGAAGATCGACGTGAAGATCCGCGAGCCACCCGGCGTGCCGATCACGAGCGACACCTTGCCGTCCTTCGTCAGAATAGTCGGCGTCATCGACGACAACGGACGCTTCTTCGGCTCGATCGAATTCGCGTCGCTGCCCACCACGCCGAACATGTTCGGCACGCCCGGCTTCGACGCGAAGTCATCCATCTCGTCGTTCAGCACGATGCCCGTGCCTTCCGCCACGACGCCCGAGCCGAAATAGCCGTTGATCGTATAGGTGTTCGACACCGCATTGCCCCACTTGTCGACCACCGAGAAATGCGTCGTTTCCGCTTTCTCCGGCATCGACGTGCCCAAGCCCGCGACCACCGTCTTCGTGTCCGTCGGCGACTCCGTATTGACCTCCGACGCGCGCTTCGCAATGTAAGCGTCGTCCGTCAACTGCGCGACGGGCACCTTGTAGAAATCGGGATCGCCAAGATATTGCGCGCGGTCCGCGAATACGCGCTTTTCAATTTCCGCTACGAGGTGGATGTACTGCGGCGAATTGAGGTTGACGTTGGCGAAGTCGCTTTTCAGGTCCGCTTTCATCTTCAGCAATTGCACGAGGCCGATGCCGCCCGAACTCGGAGGCGGCGCGGTAATCACGCGATAGCCGTTCCAGTCCGCCTGCACGGGCTGACGCCACACGGCCTTGTACTCCTGCAGGTCGCGCTTCGTGATGAGGCCGTGCCCCTTCATCGATGCCGCGATCAGATCGGCCGTCTTGCCGTTATAGAACTCGCGCGCGCCCAGGTTTGCGACACGCGTCAGCACAGCAGCGAGTTCCGGCTGCCTGAAATTGACGCCCTCTTTAAGATTGCCGAAATAGCGAGTGAAGTTCGTCTTGCCAGCAAAGTCTTTCTCCGCATCTTCGCGGCGCTTCGCAAGCTGTGCATCGACTTCGAAACCATCGCGCGCATACTTGATCGCGGGCGCGAGAACCTGCTTCCACTTCAGCTTGCCGAAACGGCGTTGCGCTTCCCACATGCCCGCCACCGTGCCCGGCACGCCGACTGCGTCATGGCCATACAGGCTCTTGCCTTTGATGACGTTGCCCTGCTCATCGAGATACATGTTGCGCGTTGCCGTCAACGGCGCGCGCTCCCGATAGTCGATGAAATATGGCTTGCCATCCACGTACAGCGTCATGAAGCCACCGCCGCCGATATTGCCCGCTTCGGGATACGTGACAGCAAGCGTGAACGCGATCGCCACGGCTGCGTCGACGGCATTGCCGCCTTCCTTGAAGATCTGCTCGGCAGCATCGGCACTGTACCTGTCCGCGACGGCCACAGCCGACGCATTCAGTACGGATTGCTGTTTGGGAGGCGCCTTGGCGTAGGCGGGTGCGGATTCGAGGAATCCAGCCGAGGTAGTGAAGAGCGCGGCTACCGCGAGAGTTGTTGCGGAGAAGCTGGCTTTATAGATTGATTTCAATGCGTGTCTCCAAAGACGTTCTTCTGGTTCAGGCACGAAAGGCCTGTCTTTGGCTTATAACACGCAATGCACTCAATTGCGAAGCGGCCCATGCGCAGCGCATGCAGCCGCTTCTCACTCGATTACGTCGGATGCAACCCAGCTAAAGATGCTGTCACGCAAGCGCCTTTTCGTTGAGTACTTGCGACGCCACTTCATCCACTGCATCCTTCGTCAACTTGACGATGTCATCCACTTCGGCGCGCGTCGTGATGAGTGGCGGCGCAAAGCCCAGAATGTCGCCATGAGGCATTGCGCGCGCAATCAGTCCGCGTTGCAGCGCAGCGGCAGAAACACGTGGACCGACTTTCAACGCGGCTTCGAATGGACGACGCTGTTCCTTGTGCGCCATGAATTCGAGCGCCGCAAGCATGCCTGCGCCGCGCACTTCGCCGACGAGCGGATGCGAGTCGAATGCCGCATGCAGTTGTTGAAGCAGATAGCCGCCGACGTCCGCCGCATTTTGCGTGAGGTTCTCGCGCTCGAGGATATCCAGATTCGCGAGCGCGGCTGCTGCGCAAACGGGATGCCCGGAATAGGTCCATCCGTGTCCCATCGGCCCGTATTCCTGCGAGCCCTGGGCGATCACATCCCAAACCTTCTCGCCGACGATCACAGCGGACAGCGGCGCATACGCGCTCGTCAAACCCTTTGCGACCGTGATGAGGTCCGGTTCGATGCCGAAATGCTGCGCGCCCATCTTCGAGCCGAGGCGCCCGAAGCCGCATACCACTTCATCGCTGATCAGCAGGATGTCGTGCTTCTTCAGCACCTTCTGGATCGCGGGCCAGTAACCGGCGGGCGGCGGCAGGATGCCGCCCGTGCCCATCACGGGCTCGGCGATGAAAGCGGCAATCGTGTCCGCGCCTTCTTTCGCAATCAGCTTCTCCAGTTCTTCGACGCAATAGTCGACGAACTGCGCTTCATTCATGCCGGCGGGCGCCTGGCGATACCAATGCGGACACACGGTATGCTTGACACGCTCGATCGGCAAATCGAAATGCTGATGGAAGCTCGGCAAGCCCGTCAGGCTGCCCGTGACGATGCCGGAGCCGTGGTAGCCGCGCTGGCGCGAAATGATCTTCTTCTTGTTGGGTCGGCCCTTTACATTGTTGTAGTACCAGACGATCTTGATCTGCGTTTCGTTGGCATCGGAACCTGACATGCCGTAGTAGACCTTCTTCATGCCCTTCGGCGACCAGTCGATGATGCGCGACGATAATTCGATGATCGTGTCCGTCGAATGTCCGACGTACGTGTGGTAATACGCGAGTTTCTTCGCCTGCTCATAGATCGCGTCGGCGACTTCCGTGCGGCCGTAGCCGATATTCACGCAGTAGAGACCTGCGAATGCGTCGATAAACGACTTGCCTTGATGGTCTTCGATGCGGATGCCTTTGGCGCCCCTCACGATGCGTCCGGGCAATGCGCCGCTCTCGTGATCGTGAGCGTGCGTCGACGGATGCATGAAATGCGCGCGATCCGCGCTGAACAGTTGGTCGAGCTGGGTCATGGGACACTCCGTTTCTGATCGATAGTTGAATGATGAGCTCATGCGGCAAGCGGCCGATGAGCACGAGAAGCAGCGTCGGCGACGGGCAAGCCCAGTTGACCGAGGCAGAAATAACGCGTTTCGACAAACGGCTCGAATCCTTCGAGCCCGCCTTCGCGGCCGAGGCCCGACGCCTTCATCCCGCCGAACGGGATCGGCGCGCCCGTGAACCTGGCACCGTTCACGGAGACCATCGCGAAGTCGAGTTGGCGGATTACCTGGAAAACAGTGTTCAGATCCTTTGCGCAAAGATACGCGGCGAGTCCGTACTCCGTGTCGTTTGCGCGTGCGATCGCTTCATCCAGCGAGTCGAACGGCGACACGGCCGAAATGGGTGCGAAGTTCTCTTCGTCGTAGATGCGCATGCCCTTCGACGCATCGGCGATCACGGTCGGCTCGAAGAACCAGCCGCCGCGTGCATGCGGCGCACCGCCGACGACGACGCGCGCGCCCTTGGCCCGCGCATCTTCGACACGCTGCGCAGTTGCATCGAACGCGGCCTGATGCATCAACGGACCGACCTCGCTGCCCGCCTCGAACGCCGCGCCCACTTTCAGCGCGCGCACGGCCTGCGCATAGCGTTCGACGAATGCGTCGTACACGGGGCGCGCAACGAGGATGCGATTTGCCGCGCAGCAGTCTTGTCCCGAGGTCTGGAATTTCGCGGCGACGGCGACGCGCACGGCCTGTTCGAGATCGGCGTCTTCCGTCACGATGAACGGCGCATTGCCGCCCAATTCGAGCGCCGTCTTCTTGATGCCGCTTTGCGCGACGGCCTGCATCACGAGCGAGCCGACACGCGTCGAGCCTGTGAAGCTCACCGTGCGTACGCGCGGATCGCGCACGAGCGTCTCCATCGTCATTTGCGGTTCGCCGAGCACGACGTTGAACACGCCGGCCGGAAAGCCCGCTTCTTCCGCGAGCTGCGCAAGCGCGAGCGCCGAGAACGGCGTTTCATGTGCGGGCTTCACGACGACCGTGCAACCCGCCGCGAGTGCCGCTGCCGCCTTGCGCGTGATCATCGCGTTCGGGAAGTTCCATGGCGTGATCAACGCGGCGACGCCGACGGGTTCCATCATCGTGCCGAGATGGGCGCCGTCGATGTGGGTTGGAATCGTGCGTCCATTCAGGCGCTTGCCTTCGTGCGCGAACCATTCGATGAAGCTCGCGCCATACGCGATTTCTCCCGCTGCTTCGGCGAGCGGCTTGCCTTGTTCGAGCGCGAGGATGCCCGCGAGATCATTTTGATGACGCAGCACGAGTTCATGCCAGCGCAGCAGCAAGGCGGCGCGCTTCGCGACGGGAACCCAGCGCCAGGTTTCGAACGCGCGCTGCGCGGCATCGACGGCTTGCGTGATTTGCGATGCTTCGAGCATCGGGACGTGGCCGATCACTTCCTGATCGGCGGGGTTTTGCACCGCTACCGTGGATGCTGTTTCGCTATGCATCCAGCGGCCGTCGACGTAACACAGCGATTTGAACAGAACGGGATGACCCAGCAACATGATGATCTCCTGTATGCGATGCCTCTACTTTATTGGCCATGCGGCCGGCGGTTTTTTTGTTTGGGGTTCTTCTGGTGCCGGTTTTTTCTGTTTTTCTCATGTGTTGGTAAGTGTTTTTTGGGTTTGCCTGGGGCGGTTTGATTTGCCGCTGTCGCTGTTTGCTCTGCCGCTGGCGCTGTTTGATCTGCCGCTGGCGCTGTTTGATCTGCCGCTGGCGCTGGCATCCGCGATGCGCCTCGCGGCGCAAGCGTTGCCCCTGTGCGGGGCGGCACCTACTTTCTTTGCCGCGGCAAAGAAAGTAGGCAAAGAAAGCCGCTCACACCGCCAATCCTTGACCGTTACCCACGGGCTCTCAACGGCCCCACACTTCTCCTGTTTGCGTGCTTGCCCACGTGAGTTGCCAACGCATGGATTAATGCCTCACCCGCTTTACGCGCTCGTACAGCGCCTACCCGTGCCTGATTTTTCAGTGTCCTTTTGCGGCAAACATATGTTGGTTGTCGCGCCTCACAGGGCAGCGCTCCAACTGTGTAAACACGTCACGCCGCGACGGTGTTCTAAAGGCGCGAAGGCCTACATAGGTTTGCCGCACAGGGCGCTGATCAATCAAGGCCGCGGTCTGCAACGCGGGTGCTGAAGCGGGTGAAGCGCCAGTCATTGCGCTGGCAACGGAAACTGCCAGCACGTCGCCGTGAGAAGGATGGGGACGTTGGGGGCCCGTGGATAAACGTCAAGCATTGGCGGTGTGAGCGGCTTTCTTTGCTTACTTTCTTTGCCGCGGCAAAGAAAGTAGGTGCCGCCCCGCACAGGGGCAACGCCCGCGCCGCGAGGCGCATCGCGGATGCCAGCGACAGTGGCAGATCAAACAGCGATAGTGGTAGATCAAACAGCCCCAGCGGCAGAGCAAACAGCGCCAGCGGCAAAGCAACCTCACCCCTCCCAATCGAAAACCGACTCTCCCCCATCCTTGACAACCTTGGTCACGACATACGTGAAATAGCGCTCAATACCAAGCTCATCGGTAAGCAACACATCAATGAACCGCTGATAGTGATCAATATCCCGCGCCATCACATGCAGCACGTAATCGACGCCACCACCCGTGGCATAACACTGGGTAATCTCAGGCGCAGCCGCAACGCGCTCTTCAAAGCGACGCATATCCTGCGCCGTATGCCGCGCGAGCGTCACCTCAACAACAATGCGACTGCCCTTGAACACCTTCGCCCAATCGATATCCGTTCGATAACCACGAATCACGCCGCTCTCTTCGAGCCGCCGCACTCGCTCCCACGCGGGCGAAATCGACAGATTCACCTCCTCGGCGAGACGCGACTTTGTAATGCGCCCATCCCGCGCGAGGATGCGAAGAATCGCGAGATCGTAGCGATCGAGTTTCATCATCGGCGAATGCCCCTAGCTCCCGCGCGCGCCCAGCTTGCCCGCCGTAACAGGTATACCGCACTCGACGATCTCGGCAACCACGGCCACCGTATCGCCAATCTGCACGAGGCCCGGAAAATGCCGCGCCGCGAGCAAACCACTGCGGCGCGCGCGATACTCGACGGGCTTCGCGCCCGTGCGCGTCGCATCGTGAACCCGCGCGATCACCTCGCCCGCTTCCACACGGTCGCCCAGGTCCTTGCACAGTTCCAGCAACCCGTCGTGCTCGCTCGTCGTATAGCAGGTGCCGTCAGGCATGTCGAGCAAGGTCGTCGTGCGCGACGGCGCGAGCTCTTCATCACGCCATCCAATCACCCCCGCATTCGCGAGAAACCCGCGCACGCCGCGCCCAGCCACGGCGACGCTCGCCACCGTCGCCGTCCCACCGCCGCCCAGTTCCGTCGATACGAATACCTTGCCCGCTTCTTCGACAGCCGTGTCGAACAGACCGACGCTATCCAGTTCGAGCATCCGCATCGAATACGGCGCGCCGAATGCGCGCATCGCCGCCTCGCAGCGCGCCTGCTGCCTTGCATCGCTCAACACGTGCACGGCCGCAAACGGCACGAAGTCGAGCGTGCGGCCCCCCGCGTGCAAATCGAGTACATAGTCCGCGAGCGGCAGCAGATAGCGCTGAAAGTAATCGGCGATCTTCTCGGTCACGGTGCCGTCCGCCTTGCCCGGAAAGCTGCGGTTAAGATTGCCGCGATCGATGGGCGACGTACGGCTTCCCGCGCGAAACGCCGGGTAATTCATGAACGGCACGATGATCACGCGCCCCTTCACGTCGCTCGCCTTCAATGTAGACGCGAGCTTCGACAACACGATCGGCCCTTCGTATTCGTCGCCGTGATTGCCGCCCGTCAGCAGCGCGGTCGGACCGTCGCCGTTGCGGATCACCGTGATCGGGATCATCACGGCGCCCCACGCTGAGGCGTCATGCGAATGCGGCAGCTTAAGAAAGCCGTGCTGCTCGCCGTCGGCCTCGAAATCGACCGTGGCGGTAATGGGTGAAGCCCGCATTGCACTACTCCTTGACGAACAGTTTGCGCGGCGTATTGCACAACGTCTCGACGCCCGACTCCGTAATCAGGATGCTCTCTGTGATTTCGAGCCCCCAGTCGTCGAGCCACAGTCCCGGCATGAAGTGGAAAGTCATGCCGGGTTCGAGGACCGTCTTGTCCCCGGGGCGCAGGCTCATCGTGCGCTCGCCCCAGTCGGGCGGATAGCTCGCGCCGATGGGATAACCGCAGCGGCTGTTCTTCTCGATGCCTGACTTGCGCAGCACCGCGAAGAATGCGTTCGCGATGTCCTCGCACGTATTGCCGGGCTTCGCTGCCGCAAGGCCCATTTCGATGCCTTCAACCACGGCCTTTTCCGCATCGATGAAATGCTTGGGCGGCTTGCCGAGATAGACAGTGCGCGACTGCGGACAGTGATAACGCTTGAAACACCCGGCGATTTCGAAGAACGTGCCTGCGTTCGCCGCAAACGGCGTGTCGTCCCACGTGAGATGCGGTGCGGCGGCGTCGGCGCCCGTCGGCAACAGCGGCACGATAGCGGGATAGTCGCCGCCATGACCGTCGACGCCTGTGATACCCGCCGTGTAAATCTGCGCGACGAGATCGCATTTGCGCATGCCCGGCTCGATCCGCTCGACGATATGCGCATGCATCTTCTCGACGATGCGCGCGGCAATGCGCATGTATTCGATTTCGCGCGGCGATTTCACGGCGCGCTGCCAGTTGACGAGCGCCGTCGCATCGCGGAAGGCCGCGTTCGGCAGATTGCGCTGCAACGATGCATACGCGGCGGCGCTGAAATAGTAGTTATCCATTTCGACGCCGATGCGGCGCGACTGCCAGCCGCGTGCTTCGATCACTTCACGCGCGAGATAGTCCATCGGATGACGCTCGGTGGACTGCACATAATGATCAGGGTAACCGATGATGTTCTCGCGCTTCATGAACACCGTGCGCAACGCGCCGTTCGCATCCTGTCCGCGTCCATACCACACGGGTTCGCCGTCCAGCGCGAGCAACACGCACTGATGCACATAGAACGACCAGCCATCGTAGCCCGTGAGCCACGCCATGTTGGTCGGGTCCGTCACGATCAGCAGATCGATCTGCGCCTTTTCCATCGCGCGCCGCGTCTTCGCGATGCGCGCGTCGTACTCGCTTCGATCGAACGGCAAGCGGACCACGGGTGTCGCCACCCGCTTCGCGTCGTCCCGCTCCAGTTGAGGTGTATTTGACATGCTCTTCTCTCAGCGCTTCAAGTCGTTGCGGAAAATGGTGCCTGCGTTGGCGGCGCGCGCACGCGCGACAGCGAGCGTCGCGATGGCCGTATCCTGCGCGCCCGTGCCCGTCAGGTCGCAGAGCGTGATGTCGCTGTCGCTCGTGCGCCCCCTGGCCTGTCCCGCGATGATCTGTCCAAGTTCTGCGTGCTGTGCATTCGCATCCACTGCGCCCGCTGCAATCGCGTGATGCAGTTCGCCGAGCACACGCGTCTGCGTGACGCGGTCGCACACGTACCGCGCCGCCGCCAGCGCTTGCGGCGCGATCTCGTTCTTGTGCTCCGCGTCCGCGCCCATCGCCGTGATGTGCAGGCCGGGATGAAGGTCGGCAGTATCGATCAACGGCTCAGTGCTCGGCGTCGTCGTGATCGCGATGTCGGCTTCCGCGAGTGCGTGGTGTACGTCGCGTGCGACTTCGCAGGCGATGCGCAACTGCGCGGACATGTCCGCCGCGAATCGTTCTGCGTTCGCACGATTGCGCGCCCAGACGATGACGCGCTCGACTTGCCGCACCATCGTCAGCGCGCGCAATTGCAGACGCGCCTGTTCGCCCGCGCCGATAATCGCGACGTTCGAAGCATGCTGTTTCGCGAGCCAGCGCGCCGCGACGGCACCCGCCGCAGCAGTGCGCACGGCCGTCAGATAGCCGTTATCGAGCAGCACGGCTTCCGTCAGGCCCGTCTTCGCCGACAGCACGAGCATCAGTCCATTGAGGCTCGGCAGGCCGAGCTTCGGGTTATCGAAGAAGCCCGGGCTCACCTTGATCGCGAAGCTGTCGAAGCGCGGCAACCAGGCCGTCTTCACATCCACTTCGCCGCGATGCTCGGGAAGATCGAGCCGCAAGATCGGCGGCATTGCGACGGCTTCCGTCGCAAGCGACACAAACGCCGATTCGATCTGGTCGATCGCGGCAAGATCGAGCGGCACGAGCTCGCGCAGTTGCGCTTCGCCGAGCAGGGTAATTGCAGTCATGCAGTGTCTCCTCTTTTGACCAGAACTGACGCTTTCGCGTTTTTGCTCCCGTCGCATGCAAGATGGTTGCTGTCACGCCGCGCCGATGATGCGGCGATGCTGGTCGATGTCTATGTTGGCGCCTGTCACGATCAGCACGATCGGGCCTCGCGAAGCCGACGTCCCGTTCACACATCTCACGCGTCCGGCGAGCAGCGCGGCAATGCCGACGACAGCAGCGCCTTCGAGCACCAGCCGTTCCTCTTCGTACGCGTGCACGATGCCGCGCGCGATCGATGCTTCGTCGAGCAGCACGACTTCATCGACCCGTTCGCGTGTGAGCGAAAACGTATAGCGGTTGTCGAGTCCGATGCCGCCGCCGAGCGAATCCGCGAGCGTCGCCACTTCATCGACGAGCACCGGCTTGCCTGCCGCGAGGCTCGCGTGCATCGCGGCGCCGTTTTCCATCGTCACGCCCGTCATGCGCACGGCGCTCGCGATCTGCTTCGCTGCGAACGCGACGCCTGCAAAGAGCCCGCCGCCCGACAGCGGCACGACGATTTGCGCGACATCCGGCAAGTCTTCGGCGATCTCGATGCCGATCGTGGCCTGCCCTGCGATCACGTCGAGATGATCGAACGGCGGCACGTACGCATAGCCTTCTTCGCGCACGAGGCGTTGCGCTTCGTGCTGCGCATCGTCCTGGCTCCTGCCGACGATGCGCGCCTGCGCGCCCAGCGCACGCACGGCTTCGACCTTGTTCGGCGGCACGAGCGACGACATGCAGACGCACGCCTCGATGCCGAGTGCACGCGCCGCATGCGCAACGGCGCGCCCATGGTTGCCCGTCGATGCCGTGACCACGCGCCTGCATCCCGCTTCGGCAAGACGCACGAGCGCGTTGGTCGCGCCGCGCAGCTTGAAGCTGCCCGTCGGCTGGATGGTTTCGAGCTTCAGATAGACGGGCGCGTTCGCAACCGTCGACAACGCAGGCGATTCGACGAGCGGCGTGCGCAGCACGCGCCCTTCGAGACGGCGTCGCGCGCGATAGACATCGGCAAGCGAAAGTACGGACATTGACGTTGGCCCTGCACGAGTTCACGACCGATGCGGCTGCGTCGTTGCCTTTCGACGCGAGCCACAGCGGACTCAGTGCGGCCAGTCTAATGTTCTAAATAGTGTTTTCTATTGTCCTGGTACATTTCGTTTTTGCGCGATCCGGCGCGACGCATTGCGGCAGCGATCAACGCTCGTTCAACCGAAGTCGTGCACTTGCGGATATTGCTCGAACACGTCGCGCATCGTTTCGAGCGCGTCCTGATACACGTCGTCGCTCACTTCGGCGCCCACACACAGGCGCACGGCGTTCGGTCTGTCCGCACCGCGCACGAGAAACGGATCCGGCGACGTGACGGCGATATCGCGATTGCGCAGCTCGCGCACGAGCCGGTCCGCCTGCCAGTGATCGGGCACGCGCAGCCATGCCGACAGCGCCTGAGGATGCGAGCCGAGCACATACGGTCCGAGTATTTTCTGCACCAGTGCCTGGCGCTTCGCGAGCCGCTCGCGTTGCGTCTCGACGAGCCGCGCAGCCGTGCCGTCATTGATCCAGCGCGTCGCGACTTCCGCCATCGGCGAAGTCGCCATCCAGCTGCTTACGCGCAGCACGCTTTCGGCGCGCAGCGCGAGGCGGCGCGGCGTCGTCATGTAGCCGATGCGCAGGCCCGCCAGCACCGACTTGGTCATGCTCGTGCAGTAGAACGACAACTCGGGGATATGACTCGAAATGGGCGCGGGACGCGTCGCAGGCAGCGGTCCGTAGACGTCGTCCTCGATCACGTACACGCCGTAGCGCTCGGCGATGCGCGCAATCGCGCGGCGGCGCGACTCGGGCATCAGCGCGACGGTCGGATTGTTCAACGTCGGTGTGCACACGAGCGCGGTGATGCGCTCGCTATCGCACATCTCTTCGAAGTGCTCGGGGTGAATGCCATATTCGTCGATCTCCAGCCCTTTCAACGTAAACCCCAGGACATTCGCGGAGCCGATCACGCCATGGTCGGTCAAACTTTCGCACAGCACGGTATCACCGGGACCGACAAGCGACGCAAGCGCAAGAAAGATCCCATGCGCCGCGCCGTTGGTGACGAGCAGCGTATCCACGGAAGCGGACATGCCCAGGGTCTTCAGCCATGCAATGCCCGCCTGCCGATGATGCTCGAAGCCCGCGATGGGCCTGAACGCACGTATCCACGGCTGGTCGTCGATCTTCGCGAGCGTCGCGCAGACCTTTCGCCACATCGCGTCGTGCTCCGGCGTATGGATGATGCGCGCAATCGAAAAATCGACGACCGAGCGCTCCGCCGTATCGAGCATGTAGTTCGACATCGTCTCGGTGACGCGCTCCGCAACGAAGCTGCCGCGTCCCACTTCGCAGCGGATCAGCCCTTGCCGCTCCAGCTCCTTATAGGCGTTCGTGACCGTCTGCACGCTGATCGACAGTTCCGACGCCACATCGCGCTGTGGCGGCAGACGTGCGCCCGCGCGCAGCGCCTCGCGTTCGATGTCGCCTGCAATCGCCTTCACCAGCCGTTTGTATTTCGACTCGACGCCATGCACCGCGCCGACCGCTTCCCGCCACTGTTCGATCACCTGCCGCCTCCCATGCCGCGCCGACCCGAGTTGGCGCTTCATCGCTTACCCTGGGTCCTCTACGAACTTGTCCATCGAAAGTCATGGACACCATGCATAGTGCGATCAAAGAGCCTCTGAAAATTATTGTCCTAGAGCAATCGGAACAAAAAAATGGCTTTGTATGCTGCGTTCATGGGTTGCATCCGGGACATGTCGAACACGCCGGAATGCTTGCCACACCGGGTTTTCCCGGATTTGGGCGCACGCTGCATCGCGCCGTTCACTACTTCTGTCCGTGTTCACACGGAATCGGGAATCGACATGAAATCGAAGCGCACGTCAGTCATGCTTGGCGCCTTCTGCCTCGCGGCAGCCGGCCTTGCCATGCACACCCAGTTCGCGTCGGCTGAAACGACGTTGCAGCGCATTCAGCGCACCGGCGAAGTACGCATCGGCTATGCAAACGAATCGCCATTCGCCTATACGACACCCGACGGCAAGGTCACGGGCGAGTCGCCCGAAATCTCCCGCAAGATCTTCGAGAAACTCGGCGTGAAGAAAGTGGACGCCGTGCTGACGGAATGGGGCTCGCTGATTCCAGGCCTGCGCGCGGGACGTTTCGATGTGATCGCAGCCGGTATGTACATCACGCCGGAGCGTTGCAAGCAGGTCGCTTTTGCCGATCCGCAGTATCAGATCCAGGACACGCTGCTCGTGACGAAGGGCAACCCGAAGAATCTGCACAGCTATGGTGACGTGGCCAAGCAGCCGGACATCAAGCTCGCCGTAATGGCGGGCGCCGTCGAAGTCGCCAATTCGCGCGACGCGGGCATAAAGGATGCGCAATTGCTGCAAGTGCCCGACACGACCGCGCAATTGCAGGCCGTGCGCACGCGCCGCGCCGATGCGGCGGCGGGCACGGCATTGACGATGAAGGGCCTCGCGGCCAAGGATGCCGGCCAGGTGGAAACGGTCTCCTTCTTCAAGGACGATCCGAAGCACACGGGCTACGGGGCGCTCGCGTTCCGGCCCGAAGACACGGATCTGCGCGATGCCGTGAACAAGCAGCTGCATCAATGGCTCGGCACGCCCGATCATCTCGCGACCGTCGGGCCGTTCGGCTTCGACAAGTCGAATCTGACCACGAAGACGGCTGCCGAAATCTGCGGCAAATGAGCCGTCGCGATCACACGGCCGAACGTGTGTGATCGTCAGGGCCGCGATTCCATGTTGCGCCGGCGCACTGCGCCACGCGGCATCGTGAATCGCGCGTCCTGGGGGGCACTACGTATGCTTCCCGTTTTCAATCGAGGCGCGCCTGTGCGCCGTCATGCAAGCGAGGCCAAACGCCATGCGTGAACTGTTTCCATTGCTGTTGCAAGGCACACTCGTCACGATCGAGATCGCCGTGCTCGGCACGCTGCTCGCCATCGCGATGGCATTCATCGCCACGGCCGCCAAACTCGCGCCGTGGGCGCCCGTGCGCTGGATCGGCAACGTGTACGTGGAAGTGTTTCGCGGCACGTCATTGCTCGTGCAGCTCTTCTGGTTCTTCTTCGTGCTGCCGCTGCCGCCGTTCAGGGTCGAACTGACGCCGTTCACCGTGGCGATCGTCGGTCTCGGCCTGCACTATGGCGCGTACGGTTCGGAGATTCTGCGCGGCGCATTGCGCTCGGTGCCTGGCGGACAGTTCGAAGCCGCGCTCGCGTTGAACATGTCCGCGCTCACGCGCATGCGCCGCATCATCCTGCCGCAAGCGATGATCAACGCGCTGCCGCCCGCGACGAATCTGATGATCGAATTGCTGAAGGGCACCTCGCTGGTTTCGCTGATCACGCTGTCGGACCTCACGTTCCGTGCGCGCCAGCTCGACGAAGCGACGTTCAAGACGGCCGAGATCTTCTGCCTCACGCTTGTCATCTACTTCGTACTCGCACAGTTGCTCGCCACACTGATGCGTCATTTCGAACGGCGCGTGAGCCACGGCATCATCGTGCACACCACACACAAGGCGGCGCCATGAATCACTTTTTCGATCTGCAGTACGCCGCGCATATCCTGCCCGATCTGGCGCGCGCGTCCGTGTACACGATCCTGATCACGCTGGTCGGCTTTGCGATCGCGCTCGTGCTCGGCCTCGTGCTCGCGATCCTGCGGCGCAGCCATATCAAGGCCGTTTCGCGCACCGTCGCGTTCGTCGTCGAGTTCATCCGCAGCACGCCGCTGCTGATCCAGGTGTACGTGCTGTTCTATGTGCTGCCGACCTACGGCATCACGATGTCCGCGTTGATGGCTGGCACGATCGGCATCGCTGTGCATTACGCATGCTACACGTCCGAGGTTTACCGCGCGGGCCTGAACGGCGTCGCGCGCGGGCAGTGGGAAGCGGCTTGCGCATTGTCGCTGTCGCCGTGGCGCACCTATAGCGGCGTGATCCTGCCGCAAGCCGTGCGGCCCATCATTCCCGCGCTCGGCAACTATCTCGTCGCGATGTTCAAGGACACGCCCGTGCTGTCGGCCATCACCGTCGTCGAACTGATGCAGCAGGCAAAGAATGTCGGCTCGGAAACATTCCGCTATCTGGAGCCGATCACACTCGCAGGCCTGTTCTTTCTGGTCATCAGCATTACGTTCGCGCAACTCGTGCGGCGGCTGGAATTCCGCTTGAGGCTGCCATGAAGACCCATGCAAAGACACACGCAGACACCGACACCCGTTTGCAGTCCGAGTCCCCCGTGATGGAGAAAGAGATGAAGCGAGACCCCGTTGCCGTGCTGAGCGAAACGCGCAATCCAAAGGGTGAACAGCCGATGGTCCGGTTCGCCGGCGTGACGAAGCGCTATGGCACGCTCACCGTGCTCGACGAACTCGATCTGGAAATCGCGCCCAACGAGAAAGTGGCGATCATCGGCCCGAGCGGATCGGGCAAATCGACGCTATTGCGCGTGCTGATGACGCTCGATCCGCTGACGAGCGGCATGATCGAAGTGGACGGCGAACCGCTCACGCACATGCGCAAGAACGGCGCGCTCGTGCCCGCTTCGTCCGCGCATCTGCGGCGCGTGCGCAGCAAGATCGGCATGGTGTTTCAGAGCTTCAATCTGTTCCCGCACATGACGGCGCTCGCCAATACGATCGAAGCGCCGATGCAGGTGCTCGGCCTGTCGCGCAAGGAAGCGACCGATCGCGCGCGCGAATTGCTGACGCTCGTCGGTCTCGAGAACAAGTGCAATCACTATCCGTCGCAACTGTCGGGCGGTCAGCAGCAGCGTGTCGCGATTGCGCGGGCGCTCGCGATGCGTCCAAAGGTGATGCTGTTCGACGAAGTCACGTCCGCACTCGACCCCGAGCTATGCGGCGAAGTGCTGAACGTGATTCGCCGGCTCGGCGCGGAGCACAATCTGACGATGCTGATGGTCACGCATCAGATGGGCTTTGCGCGCGAATTCGCGGACCGTGTGTGCTTCTTCTCGCAAGGCAAGATCATCGAGCAGGGACCGCCGCAGCAGTTCTTCACATCGCCGCAGCACGAGCGCACGCAGCAGTTCTTGCGCGCGGTTCACGAGGCGGTTTGACGTCTCCCGTCTCCCCCGGCGCGTGACGGATGCGTCACGCCTGCCCTCTTCCGCCGCGCGCCAGTTCGTCGCCGCTGTCGTGCGGCAGCTTCGCGGTCACGGGTATCGATGCGACGGAGAACAGACCGATCGCGAGGAACGCGGGCCAGAAGTCGGTCCAGACGATGGTCGGATGTCCTTGCAGCTCGTGTGAGATCTGCAGGATGATGCCTGCGATCGTCACGCCGAGACCGAGCGAGATCTGTTGAACGACGCTCGCGACACTCGTTGCGCGTCCCACGTCGGGGCTCGCAATGTCCGCATAGGCGAGCGAGTTCAGCGACGTGAACTGCAATGACGGGAAGATTCCGCCGATCAGCACGACACACCAGAGCAGCGCGTGCGGCGTGCCGGGCGCGAAGAGTCCATAGCTCGCGATCGCAAGGCCGGCGAGCAGGGCGTTGCACATCAGCACGCGTCGAAAGCCGAAGCGCGCGAGCACCGACGACGCGACCGTCTTCATGAAGATCGAGCCGAACGCCGACGCGCAGGCGATCGTGCCCGCGGCGAACGGCGTCATGCCGAGTCCTTCCTGCAACGCGAGCGGCAACAGAAACGGCACCGCGCCAAGGCCGATGCGAAACAGCGAGCCGCCCGCGACGCTCGCATGGAAACTCGGGATGCGCAGCAGCCTCAGATCGAGCACTGGCCGCTCCACGCGGCTTGCGTACCATCCGTAGACCAGCAGCAACACGGCGCCCAGCACGCACATCGTCGCCGACACGGTGCCCGGCACCAGCTCGCCGCCTATCAGCGACAGGCCCAGCATGAACAGCGACGCGCCGCTCGCCGACAGAAGGGAGCCTGTCCAGTCGAGCCGCCCCGGATGCGCTTCGCGCAGGTTCGCGATGTGTCTGTTGGTGAGCCAGATGCCGAACAGGCCGATCGGAATGTTGACGATGAAGATCAGGCGCCAGTGCAGGTACGTCGTGATGAATCCGCCCAACGGCGGGCCGATCACGGGCCCGAGCAGCGCGGGCACGGTCAGGTAGTTGACGGCGCGAATGAAGTCCGACTTCGGCACCGAGCGGAAAATGATGATGCGGCCGACGGGCACCATCATCGCGCCGCCAATGCCTTGCACGAAACGCGCGGCGACGAAGAGCGGCAGGGTCGTCGAGGCCGCCGCCATCAGCGAGCCCGCCATGAAGATGCCGATCGCCGTGCGAAACACAGAGCGCGGGCCATAGCGGTCGGCGACCCAGCCGCACACGGGGATGAAGACGCCGAGGCCGATCACGTAACTGGTGATCGCGAGCTTCAGTGTGATGGGATCATGCCCGAGATCGCGGGCGAGGACGGGCAAGGATGTGACGAGGACCGTCGCGTCGACGTTTTCCATGAACATCGCAGAGGCGATTATCAATGGGACGAGGAAGGGGCCTATTGGCAGGGGCATGGAATGGGTTGTCTTTGCCTTTGTTTTTGCGTTTGCGGCGGCAAAAATTCGCAAATGCTGTTTGGGGTTGTTTTGCCGCTGTCGCTGGCATCCGCGATGCGGTTTGCTTTGCCGCTATCGCTGGCATCCGCGTTAGCGCCTCGCGGCGCAGGCGTTGCCCCTGTGCGGGGCGGCACCTCCTTTCTTTGCCGCGGCAAAGAAAGGAGGCAAAGAAAGCCGCTCACACCGCCAACTCTTATTCCTACCCACGGGCTCTCAACGTTCCAATACTTCTTGCGCTAGCGTACCGGCGCACTTTCGTTGCCAGCGCACTGACTAGCGCCTCAACCGCTTCGGCACCCGCGTTGCTGACCACGCCCTCGATTGTCCCGTGCCCCATGCGGCAAACCTATGTAGGCCTTCGCGCCATCAGAACACCTTCGCTGCGCGATGTCTCTGCCAGTTAGAGCGCTGCCCTGTGAGGTGCGACAACCAACATATGTTTGCCGCACAGGGCATTGAAACACCAGGACGGGTAGGCGCTGTACGAGCGCGTGAAGCGGGTGAGGCATTCAATCAGCGCGCGGGCAACGGGCAAGTTCAGCACGCTGCCGTGCGAAGTGCGGGGACGTTGAGAGCCCGTGGACAAGGGTCAAGTATTGGCGGTGTGAGCCGCTTTCTTTGCTTACTTTCTTTGCGGCGGCAAAGAAAGTAAGTGCCGCCCCGCACAGGGGCAACGCCTGCGCCGCGAGGCGCTATCGCGGATGCCAGCGACAGCGGCAAAACACAAACCGCATCGCGGATGCCAGCGACAGCGGCAAAACACAAACCGCATCGCGGATGCCAAATAGCGGCAAATCAAAAACCCCTATCGCGCCGCCCCAACGAGCGGCACCAGCATCGGCAGAATCTCCGCCGCCGCGCGCTCGACATCATTCGGGAAGTCGATCTCGATCCACGGCGCGCCCGTGACATCCGCCGTTTCGAACACGTGGCTGCGCTCCAGCAGCAAATCCCGCACAGCCTCCTCGTGCGGCATGTTCGCACGACCACTGTCGACGTAGCCGGCAACAATCTCCGCAAACCGCTTCGCCGTTTCTTCACGCAAACGGAAAAAGCCAACCGACTCGCCAATCGTGTCGTAGTCGAGATTCACGGCCACCTGCTTGCGCAGCTCAACCGGCACGCCGTCCTTCAGACACAGCTTGACCGGCTCGTCGCCCGTTTCGAAATCACAGTCGATGAGCAGCCGGTTCGCATGCTCGCCCGCAACCAGCGCGCTCAGAATGCGCTCGTCGTACAGCACGTCAGCGTCCATCAGCAGCACATCGCCGCCGCGCGTGAGCGCATCCGCAACCGTGTGCACGGTCAGCACACTGCCGAGATCGAAACGCGGATTCAGTTTGATCTCGACCTTGTGCGGCCATTCGATCCGCTTCAGTTCGGCTTCGACCAACTCCGGCTGGAAGCCGAGTGCGAGTACGACGTCATCGACGCCCGCCGCATCGAGCATCTGCAAATGACGCTCAAGCAGCGTCACGCCGTCGAAACGCAGCAGGCATTTGGGAAACTGTTCTCCGGCCGGTTGCTGGAGACGCAGGCCAAGACCTGCAGCAAGAATGATGGCGCGCATTCGCGGTCCTTTCTAAAAATATCAATCGACAGCGGGCAGGCGCGTCGCGCGCCGCCGCTGCCAGCTACGTTCGCTGAAATGCAAATAGAGCAGGCCCGGCAAGCCGAGCAGCAACTCGCGCGCACGCTTGACCAGCGACAGCGCCAATGCCGCCTCGGGCGGCAGGCCGACGAGCGGCGCGAGCAGCAGATAGCCGCCCTCCTGAATGCCGAGCGAGCCGGGAATCGCAAAAGCCGCGCCGCGAATCGCCTGGCCGAGGCTTTCGAGCAGCAGCGCATCGACCCAGCCGACCGGATGGCCGAGAAAGCGCAGCGCGAGCCACACTTCCACGGTGCCGACGATCCAGCCCGCAAGGCTCAGCGCAAAGCTCGCCGCGACCTTGCCGCGCTGGTCGTAGAGTTCGCGCACGGCCGTATCGACGGCATCGGCGCGCGTCGTCAGCGACGACCAGTCGCGCTTGCCGAATACCTTCGACAGCACGCGCAGCGCCTTGCCGAACAGGCCGCGTCGCTGAGCAACGTAGAAGCCCAGGATCAGCACCGCGAGCACGCCCGTTGCGATCAGCGCCGCCGTCTGCAGATCGCGCATCGCGCCGTGCGCCGCCGATGCGCCGAACAGCAGCAGCCCGAGCATCGCGAAGACGATCTGCGCGAGCGCCTGCAACGTGGTGCTCACAGTGATCGCGGCAGCGGCGTCACGCATGCGCAAACCGCGCTGCGACAACTGACGCACCATCATCACCGGGCCGCCGATCTGGCCGGCAGGCAGCAGGCTGTTCACCGATTCGCCGATCCAGCGCGCGAACACCGCGTCACGCTCGGTGACTTCCTTGCGGTTCTTGTCGAACATCACGGAGATCGCGCCCGCA
This sequence comes from Paraburkholderia sp. LEh10, assembly GCF_017814945.1. GTDB lineage: Bacteria > Pseudomonadota > Gammaproteobacteria > Burkholderiales > Burkholderiaceae > Paraburkholderia. Next base: position 55,169 of record NZ_JAGIPX010000023.1, on the reverse strand, counting down.
TCGAGCACGAGCGGCAGCAGGTGGAACGCCGCGACGAGCGCGAGGCCCCAGCCGGCCGCCATCAGCGTCGACACGACCGAGCCGAACCCCTGCCACGCGAGCAATGCAACGAACAGCGCGCCGCCGATCGTCAGCAGGATCATGGCGGCACGTGTCACACGCCTTCTCCTGCATTGCCGCCACGACGACGCGCGAACTGGCTGAACACCTGGCGAAAGCCGAAGTACGCAATCGCGTCCTTCAGATTCGAAATCACGCGGCGCCACGGGCGCATGTTCGGATCGGTCACGTACTCGAACGTCAGCGAGACGCGCATTTCGTTTTCGAGCGCGGGCGTGATGCGGTGACGCAGCTTGTCGCCGTCGAAGAACACCAGGCCACCCGGCGGAATCTGCACCGAGCCAGGCTCGTCGGCCTTGTCGGGATTGCGCGTGTGCAGCTCGTAGTCGAGACGGCACGACGATTCGTCGATCACGCCGAGCAGCAGCGTATAGCGGCGGCCGTCGTAGTAAGACGTATCGTAGTGCCAGCCGATATGGTCGCCCGGCTTCGTGTAGTAGTAGAGCGCATATGCATGAGGATCATCGGCCGGCGACAGCAGCAGCCTGTCGCCCGTCAGGTGTTCGAGCCAGCCGATCAGCTCCTTCGAGCGGTACAACTGCGCGATGAACGGCGCGAGACGGTCGATCGTATGCCGGCTGACGCTGCCGCCCTGCTTGTGACCCGGCAGATAGTTGCGGTTTACTTCGGGCAGCAGCGCGCGTGCCGCTGCGATCAGTTGCGCCGTCACTTCCGGCGCGAGGAAATCTTCGAGATACAGGAACGCGCTCTGATCGTCGAAATCCTTGCGCAGCTTCGCGTTGTCGAAGGTGCGGATGCGGCTTGCGACGGCGCGATCCGGGTCCGCCGCGCCAGCGGATGCGCCCGCATCCCCAGAAACGGCAGAAGCCGGCGCGAGGCCGGCAGCGTTGTTCAGCGAATTGGATGTAATCACGTCTTCTTGTGCGGGTGTGCTCATCGGCTCAACCATGCCTGACTGGTTTTTTGCGCCGGGCGACTGCGGCGCACGACGCGCCGGTAGTCGATGACCACATACGCAGCGAATAGCGGCGCGCCGATCGACGCGGCCACGAGAAACGGCGCGATTCCCCCCGTCAGCGTGACGAGGGGCAACAGATAAAGGATGTCTTCCGTCTCGAAGCCGCCGACGGAAGCCTGTTTGGTGCCGGCTTTGCCCGCCATTTCTTCGATGCGCATGCGCAGGAAGAAGATCAGCGCAACCGCGATGCCTGCGACGGTGCCAAGCACGAACGGCGGCATGGACAGCCCGATCAGATTGCTGACCTGTGCCGACGTCATGCCATAGCCCATGCCGCCGAACAGCAGCACGGTGACGAGCGCGTCGCACGCGAGATCGTAAAAATGACCGATGCGGCTCGTCTTACCGCTGACCCTCGCAAGCTCGCCGTCCGTATGGTCGACGAAATTGGACAGCACGATCAGGAACGCGCCGACGTTGGTCCACGCGAAACCGCCGCGCGCCAACGCCAGTCCGCCTGCAAGGCCGATCAGCAGCCGCACGGTCGTCAGGTGGTTCGGCGTTACGGGTGTATGCACGAGCGGCATGATGAGCCGCCGGGCAAGCCGGGCGTCCCACATTCTGGGCGCCGGGACGTTCCGGGGAGGGTTAGATTGCGAAGTCATAACCCGGAAATATATACGGGATCGCGATTTCTTGCCTCTGTCGCTCACAAATCTGTTGCTTTTCAAAGGTCTGCCCGTGGCCTCGCAGCACGAATTGCCGAACGCGGGTAGAGTGCGCGTCTGCCGCGTCGAGGTTACCGATTCCGGAGAACTGTTCCCGTCGCGGCTCGACTGCTGTCTACCCGTTTGCCTGTCCGCGCCCTCCCGTTCCCGCGCAGACGTTCTTCGACATCATGAAACGCCTCTTTGTCCGTCCCGCCGTCATTGCACTGCTGCTTTCGATCCTGCCCATCGCCGCCCGCGCCGCGTCGCTCGACGCCGCCCTCGCCTGCGACATATCGGCTCACAAGTTCATCGCCGATCTCGCCGCGCAGCAGTTGATCGATCCGAAGCCGATGCGCGTCGAGAGCAACTCAATCAACGCCTTTCGTCCTGTGCGCGGCGCCAGCCTGGAGGCGTATGGCTTCAGTGTGTTTGCCGTCGTCGGCTATGAACAGGATGATCCGTTGTTTCGTCCAGGCAGCGGCGAACCGCTTGCAAAGTCGGCTTACGGCGCGGTCGTCTGGGGCAGCGACGAGAAGGTGCAAACGGCCGTCGCTGCTGCGGGCAGCACGGCTATCGTTCATCACGTCGCGCCGCACGTGACGGCGATCTTCTGCAAGCGCAGCTGACGCGTCGCCAGCCGTCGTAGCGGGGCCGGACACGGTGCGCGGTTATCAACACTTTTAGTGGGTAAGCCTGTGAGTATCCTGGGCACGGCACACGCAAGTCGTTGATGTGATTGCAATTGGCCTTGCTGCTCGCCGCGCGCTCGTTTCGCCGCGCGGCGACCCGCAGCGCGGTTGTCCACAGAATGCGTGGAGAAGGTTGTGGACAACATGGGCACACGGCACGCAAGTGCATGGTGCGAAAGGAAGAGTGCGGCGCGACTCGCAAACGGTGCAACGGGAACCGTTGCGCTTGATGACCGCGTGAATACAGATGGAAAACTTCGTCGGATAAAATCCCCAAAACCTTTCCGCACGGCCTTCGACAGAAAGCCAATGCGCCCGACCACCGGAGCCCCTCATGCCCTACGATCAGCAGAACCCGTTTGCCCGCATCCTGCGTGACGAACTGCCGTCCATTCGCATCTATGAAGACGAACACACCGTCGCGCTGATGGACATCATGCCGCAGGCCGAAGGCCATGTGCTCGTTTTGCCGAGGGAGCCCGCCGCGGAGCTGTTCGAGCTGTCCGAAGACGCGGCGGCCGCCGCGATCCGCACGACGCGCAAGGTGGCGATTGCTGTAAAGGCCGCGCTGAATCCGCCTGGCATGATGATCGCGCAGCTGAACGGCGCCGCGTCGGGACAGACCGTGCCGCATGTGCACTTCCATGTGATTCCGCGCCACGACGGCATCCCGCTCAAGATCCACGCCGCCGTGCGTGCCGACCTCGACGAACTGCGCGCATTGGCCGAGCGCATCAAGGCGGAGCTGGAGAAGACCGCGTCCGCGTAATCGCCTCTCGTGTCGCCAGCCGACGACGCGCCGTCAGCCCGGCCGGCGAAACTCGTTTTCAACCCACGACGCCGCGCTCGTCCTGTTGAGCTTGAAGTGCGGCGCGACCTTTACTTGCGCGAGCTGTTCGCCGAGCGGGCCGAACGCCGTGAGCGTCGCGTAGGGATCGTCCTCGTCGGGAACGATATCGAGCGTCACCTCGACGGTTTCGCCGCCCGACTCCACCGTCAGCCGCTTGTGCAATTGAGCGTGCAGTTGCTGCTCATGTCGGCGCAATACTTCTGACGCTGTCTTCACGAGCGTGTTGAATGCCGCGACATCCAGCGGCTTCGGATTCTTCTTATCGCGGCCCATCGTCCACGGGCCGACCAGCGCGGGCTCGGCCTCGCCGTCCTTGATCATCTCGACGGCCCAGCCGTCGTCGTCCTCGTTCTTGATGATGCGTGCGGTCCAGCCGTTGTCGCGCCACAGGCGGTCTTCGTGCAGGGCTTCCGGCGCGCTGGCGGCGTCGGTTTCAGAGTGATGGGTATCGGTCATGACAGGAATGCTCGCGTTCGTCGGGCGCCGCGCGATGCATCGGCGGCGCGAGGCTCCGCATTCTACCCGCGCGAGCTGCGGAAAGACGGGCGCCGGCACTCCCCTATATCGAACGGACAAGAGAAAGACAATTCGCGGCCCAAATCAAAAGTTCAATCGAATTGCTGATCGATTTGAGAAATAGTCTTTTCCGCCGATTAACGTCAATCGAATTGCGATTTGTTAAAAGGCAAAAAAAACGCGGCCGGGCGGCCGCGTAAAAACAGATGAAAAAGACAACCCTTGGTCAAGGGGCGGGACGAATTCTATAAGGTGCGTGCGTATGGAACGAGTCCGCCGGATGGAAAAGTACCTTTCAATAAATCGCAGGAATCAAGCCTTGCAATTGCTGTTTGGGCCACTTTTCAACGGGTAAACCCTGCCGGTTTCGGACCCGTCCGTCGCACGATTGCAACAATCCGGCCATTGACAATGGTCGCGGCCCCAGCCGCCGATTTCAAAAAAACCTTTAAAAGCAAAATACTTAGCCTCATTAAATCGGTCTATTCCGGATTCTGGAAAGTATTGTTGCGCCGGATGCAAATAAACTGACGAATAACGGTAATACACTTCGCTCCGGATCGATGGCACGCAATACAGCACGTGTTCCGTATCGCGATCTCCACGCAAAGTCTCGGAGTAATAAAGCATGAAAAAAACCCTTCTCGTCGCGGGCATTCTCGGCGCATTCGCAGCAACCGCCAACGCGCAAAGCAGCGTGACCCTGTACGGCACGCTCGACGCAGGCCTCGTCTACACGAACAACCAGGCTGGCCACAGCAACTGGCAGCAAGGCAGCGGCGCGCTGTCGGATACGTACTTCGGGTTGCGCGGCAGCGAAGACCTCGGTAACGGCCTGCACGCGATCTTCACGTTGGAGAATGGCTTCAACCTGAACAACGGCAAGCTGACGGAAAACAACACGCTGTTCAACCGTCAGGCGTACGTCGGTCTGCAAAGCAATCAGTACGGCACGGTGACCCTCGGCCGTCAATATGACTCGATGGTCGACTTCCTCTCCCCGCTCGCGGCAGCAGGCTCGAACTACGGCAACAACCTCGCCGGCCACCCGTTCGACAATGACAACCTCGCCACCTCGTTCTCGATCAAGAATTCGGTCAAGTACACGAGCGCGAACTACGCCGGCCTGCAGTTCGGCGGCCTGTACGGCTTCTCGAATGAAGCCAACGGCTTCGCGGACAACCGGGCATGGAGCGCGGGCGCTACGTACAAGAACGGTCCATTGAACGTCGCGGCCGCTTACCTGCAACTGAACAACGCGGGCAGCAACAACACCAACGGCGCGATCTCGGCAGGCCAGGGCGGCGCGGCGCAACTCGCCGCGCAGACGCAGCGCACGTACGGCGTCGGCGCGAACTACGCGTATGGCCCGGCAACTGTCGGCCTGCTGTGGACGCACACGCAACTGGACAACCTGCAGAGCGCGAATGTCGGCGGCACGTTCATCAACGGGCTGTCGGGCACGAACCTGCACATGGACAACTACGAAATCAACGGCCGCTATGCGCTGAGCCCGGCTCTGAGCCTCGCGGCCGCTTACACGTTCACGGACGGCAAGGTTTCGGGTTCGAACGGCGATGGCTCGCCGAAGTGGCACACGGTGTCGCTGCAAGGCGACTACTCGCTGAGCAAGCGCACCGATGTGTACCTGGAAGGCGTCTATCAGCATGCTTCGGGCAACCTCGGCAACTTCGGCGCGAACGTCGCGGCAATCAACACGCTGACGCCGTCGTCGACGCAAAACCAGACGGCCGTCGCAGTGGGTCTGCGTCACCGCTTCTAAGCCTTATCCCCCGACCGGGCCGGCATGCGGATCGGATGACGATCCGATCCGTCGGGCACGGTCATCGACACAAAACGCGCGCGTGCAGTATTGACGCGCGCGTTTTATCTTTCACGCGGGAACATTCGCCCACGTCCGCCGGTTATCGAAACATTCGTTGACACTTTTCGTTCGGTTTACTAAAGACCTGCTTTTGTCCGTCGTTAAATGCTTACACGCGCACCCTCAATCTGACAGATGCGCGACCTAACAAGAAAATCGGAGAGCAATATGACGACAGCCTTGAAGCAGGCGGGTGCGCTCGCCTTGATGCTGGCCGCCGGTACCACGGCGCATGCAGGTTTCGATTGCAACGGCGCGCATAGCGGCTGGCGGTGGCAGACGTCGGACAGTTGGACGGGCACCGACAAGCTCGAACATTTCGCGGTATCGGCACCGTTTGGCGCACTGGGCGCGCATCTCGCACGCGACACGGAGCATCCCGTCGTCTATGGCACGCTGATCGGCACGGTGCCGGGTCTGGCGAAAGAAGTGATCGACGGCACTTGCACGACGAACGGCTTTTCGTACAAGGACTTGACAGCCGATGCGCTCGGCGCGCTGACGGGCGCGCTGCTGACTCACTGGGCGATCGTCTATCACCGCAATGCGCGAAGCACGACGGTCGGACTGGCGTACTCCGGCACCTTCTAGCATCTCGATGCTGTCGAAGCGGCGGGCGGTTTAGTCGTACCCGTACCGAGATGCTCAGGCGAGCGATGATGCCGCCATTCGGGCCAGCGGTAGGCACCGACGCCGCCGATGGCAAACCGGGACTCATTCGTCGCATATGCAGAACACCCGCTCGCGACTCGTGTTTGCCACTTTGTCACGAAGACGATACATGTTGCGCATTGCCATGCTTGCTTGAGCGCGTCGGATCGAATGGCATTGTCCTTGCATGCCGCAAATCTTCATTGTCCAACTACAGAGGAGGTCGACGATGAGTCTCGATTTGACGTTCCGCGCAGGCGAAGCCACTGTGTTCGCCGCGCCCGGTCAGGTGACTGACGCGATGCCCGAAATCCTGATAGGCCGTGTCGACGGACCGGTCGGTCACGCGTTCGCCAACATGATGGCGCAGAGCAAGGGACACACGGCCATGTTCGCGATCCGCGCCTGCAATCAGATGGTGCGCCCTGCTACGATGATCGTCCCCAAGGTGACGCTCAGGGACATGGCCACCATCGAGCTATTCGGTGGCGTCGTACAGTCGGCGACGGCGGATGCAATAGTCGATTGCCTGATCGACGGCATCTTGCCGAAAGACCAGGCCAACGAGCTATGCATCGTCAGTCTCGTGTGGATCGATCCGCGCTGCGCCACAGCGACGAACCTCGACAAGAAGGACATGTACCGCACGAACTACGAGGCGACCAAGCTTGCCATTCACCGGGCGATGAACAACGAGCCGAGCGTCGACATGCTGATCGCCAACCGGCATACCATCAAGCACGATATGGACGACTGGAGCTGAAGCGCGTCCTTGCGTTGCGGAGTTGAATGCGCTGGCTTTTAGCAACAGCGTCAATATGCGCAGTTCAAAGCTCGCGAAAAGCGCCACCTCGGATATCCTGGGTGAGTAACAGCTTGAGGAGGATGCAAGGTTTCCTCGATGCTCGGCCTGCTCGTTACGTCACAGTTGTTGGACGCCTGCCATTGTTGGCGGGCGTGTGATTGCACGGTTACGCGGGCTATGACATTCGCGTCAATCGGTTCCCCCAATACACCAGCGGCGATACGCATGTGCGACCGACTATCTCCGGTCAGACCTCGACGGGTCGGAATCTGTTACGCCCTAAAATTTCTGCCGAGACAGTCGCCTAACGTGTAGTCGTGTCGAAATACATAGTGCAATGGCCTCCATCGTTTCATATCGACCCGGCCGGTCGCCGCCGGCAGGTCAGTGTGGACATGAATTCGCAAAGCCTTCAATTCTGCGGCAACCATAGCCTCATCGTCACTCCCGATCTTGTGGATGCGAACAACCTACGCTTCGATCTGAGTCGGACATTCGGCAACCCTATCGGGTGCGATACATTCGCTAGCCTTCGTATTCAAATTTGCACATCGAAACGTGTCACGCTCAAATCGGTAGCCCATCTGCTTCTTGTTCATTGAAAGTCGCCCATTCTCAACGCAGCACCGAGCGATATGTTTCAGCGCGTGACGAAGTGTCGTGGTCAAGGCGTCGCGCCGAAGTCTGCATGGGCAGGCATCCCATCGACGTGCCGAAGACGCAGCGAAAGTGAAACATGGGACGAGGGTCCGTTCCGGAGCATATCGAAAGGCAGCTCCGGCTCTCTTTAGGCCTTTTTGCATTGGGCGACCCGGCAGAGGCGATCGCCGCGCTCGCTCGTCGCGCGATAGTCGGCCAATAGTTGCCGCTCATTCATCCCACAATTTGTCATTCGAACGGCCTGTCCACTCCAGAACCCGCCGGATGCCCGATAGAGCCCGGATTTGCTGGATCGCTTACGCCTCAGATGCTTGGCGTTGCATCCGGTAAGGATCCAACTGTAGCAAAATCCGGGTAATCGTTTCATGTTTATGTGAGTTCCCGCACACAGCACGTAAGCCTGCACTGGAATCTAACCTTCATTTGCCTAAGATTGCACCTCACTGTATTGTCTGCCTGAAGCCTCGCGTTTGCTACAGACGACGATTCCAATCCAGCTTCTACCTTTGGGCATCACCGGAGGAACGTATGGATGAACCGGGTCTACGTCTTGATATTGTCAGTAACCCTGTCGAGTTTCGTGCCCTGGAGCCGGAATGGAACGAGTTGTGGTCAAGAGCGGAAGGCCGCCACCACCAGGCTTTCGCAGTATGCTGGTTGTGCTGGACCAAAGTCGCCCAACCACGCGGCAGGAAACTATGCTGCATCACCTTGCGGGAGCAAGGGCGGCTAGTCATGGTATGGCCGCTCGTGGTGTACCGGAAGCTCTGGTGGACAGTTGTGCGTCCGCTTGCGAGCGAATCTACTGATTATACGAACATCCTTGTGCAGGACGGACCCACGGCTTTGAAGGCGGTTCCACGTGCGTGGGACGTGGTCCAAAAGCGATGCGGCGCCGATATCATCCTCCTGCCATTTCTGAATGCCGATTCCAGATTGTTCGAACTGGCGTCGAGCAAGCGTGGTGTTATGACGAAGGCCGTGCATCCAGTCGCCGTCGCAATGCTGCGCGGTGAGGCCGACTGGAACACCTTCAGCTCGTCGCTTGGACGATTATTTGAAAACAAGCCTGGTGCACTGGAACGGCGCCTATCGAAAAAGGGGGATGTGAGAATTCGCTTTCTTGGACCCGAGGACGGCGAAGAAAATGCTCGTTTGGTTGACTGGATGCTTGAAAGCAAGCGCCAGTGGGCCGATCGCGCGGACAAAAAGGGAGAATGGCTATACTCGGTGGAGTACCGAAATTTTCTTGTCGCCTTGCTCAATCAGACCGATAGCGAAGTCATTGCTCGGCTAGTGGTCGTCAGCCTCGATGGCGCCCCGCTTGCGGTGAACATTTTCGGGTTGGGCAAGACCTGCGTTGACAATCTTATAGCGGGTTTTGATCCTGCCTACTCGCGGCAGTCGCCCGGTGCCATTGCGACAGAGCATTGTGTTAAATGGGCGCTCGAACATCATCTCGACCTTGACTTCGGCGCCGGCTCGGAAAAGCATAAAGGATACTGGAGTCGCGACAACATTTTGACCATGTGTAGTATGCAAATCGCAAACTCACGATGGGGACTACTAGCGTTTCAAGGAGAGAACCTCCGTCGTCGCTTCCGTCGGCAACAACCAGTTCATAAAAAGGAAGCGGGGCTGGCTGCGGTTTAACGCAATGTTGACTATGTGGATCAGTCATTTGCATCAAGCGCTATAGGGCTGTGTAACGGCAAATTCAAAATGCGACGCTGCTGCAGCAGACGCTCGCGTGCGCGGAGATCGCAGTTCCAGGCAGCAATGGAGGTGGCCATGAGCCCTGGAAAGCCTGACGAGATTCTGGCCAGGATGCTAACTGATCGTCAGTTAGCGACGAACGAATTCGGGCACACGGCGATGGATGACTTTCGGCACTTCTGCGCCTATACCGGGTGCTCGCCGGAAAGGGTTGGCGCAGAGACTTACGCTTGGGCAATGCTGGCCTTTATCGCTGCACGTCCGACCTGACGCATGTCATGCTTGCTCAGCGGCCTTTCGCACGTGAGGGACGGTCCCGTGTCAGAAGGGTGTCGTCGCGCCCACGCAACTGCGAGCTTCTCACCTCTACTGATAACTCATCGTGAACACGACAGCGCTTGTCACGCTGCCCGGCGACAAACTGCTCACCCTGTTGTAACGAGCGAAGAAGGGAAAAGCGGAGCGCAGATTCGCTGACACGCTACCGAGGCTGTTGAACGACACCATCGAGAACGGATTTCGATTCTGATCGAGAATCTGGATACCTACACCCGACGCGCTGCCAGCATTGTTTTGCAACCCGACAATGCCCGCACCAGGATTGATCGCGCTGATGCCCGCCGCGGGCCCCATCGAGATGCTGGCCACCGCGTTGCTGTCGCAAATGACGCCGATATCGAAGCGTGTCGTACCCGAAGTGGAACCTACAGCTGGCAGATCGGCTACGGATGCCGCGGGCAGCGTTACCGCCAACGGATAGTCAGTCGTGCAGGTGATGTTCTGGAATACGATATTACCCGTCGGGTAAATCGAACTGTTCCCAGTATTGATACCGCCTTTGTCATCATTGAGCACGGTGCCTGTATTGTAGACACCAAAGGCAAAGGCGCCATTCCCCGTTGGGCCGCCTGACAGCGTGGCATTCTGAGGGATAGTGCCGGAGATTCTGACCAGTTCCAGACTACCTGAAAAAGCATAGCTGCCTCCAGAGCCGATGGTCGAAATAGTTGAATGACAGCCTTGTCCGCCTGCGTTCGTAACCGGGTTTCCGGAACCATCACGCAGCCGTATGCCTATACCGGGCACAGGAGTCGAATAAACCCCCGGCATGACTTCAACAGAGCCGCCGTTCAGCGTGCAGGCCACGATGCCGGAGCCGACCTGTATCGTGCTTGGGGAGCCCTTTCCAAGAACACAGGACCCGGTAATGGCAAATGATTGGGTTGTGCCCGGAATAGTGTCGCCCGGCTGCAGGTCGCTGGTTACCTTGACCGAGCCGGGAAAGCCAAGTGCATTCGGCAATCCGGAAGTTGCCAGGCAATTGGTGACTGCATACGCATGACCGCAGAAGCATAGTGAACATATCGCAATGATCTTGCAAAGAAATCTCGTAACGCATGGATTCATTTTTTCTCCGGGTCTTTTATCAAATCAGGTCTTTGTTCCATCATTGGCAGCTTGCATCCGCAAATGCTGTCTGCGCCGATTTGTCTGTTGCGGCAACCGGCAACGCGTAGCGCACCTTGCAACTTTGCTCCACGCCCTCGCCCCATTTGACGGTCAGATCGCCTTCGGCCACCTTGGTATAGAACATCGCCCGACTGCCCTGGCTCACCGTGCCGACGTTGTCGCCCTTCTCGTCGAGCATGTCCGCACCGAACGGAACCGCCATGCCATTCGTGCGGCGCAGGCGCATCACCACCGCGCGGCCACGGTCATCCGTGTCGAACTTCACGCGCACCACGGCGCCCGCTGTCGGCGCGAAGTGCTGCTCCGTGCTCTTGAGTTCGATGCCCATCGGCAGGCCCTTCGTGTCGATGTCGACGGTGTTCAGCGAATAGGGCTGCATGCCGGCGACAATCGCGAGCCCATGCGGGTCTACGCGCACGCCCGGCGAACTCGACACGCGCGCACCCACGGCATCCTTGGCCTCGACGATCGCGAGCGTGTCGCCCGTCTGCGGCGAGAACACCATGCCGTCGCGGAACGCGACGATCGAACCCGTAAGGCCCGCGCCCGCCTGCGTATAGCCGTTGCCATAACCGGCATTCGCACGCATTTGTGTCACCTGATTCAGATAGCCCACGTTCGCGTTGACGCTGCCGCCCGCCCCGCTGCCGGAGGTATAGCCCGCCGTGACGCCGTAGTTGAATTCGTTGCCTGCGCCCGCGACGCCCGTGAAGGTTTCCTGAAGCTGGTTGCTGTGATCGCGCGTATCGTGCGTAAAGCTCGTCATCGTACTGACGGGCTTCGCGCCGATATCGAGCGGAACGCTCAGGTTGAGCATCACGCGGTTGTCCCAGCGCGCGGTGTCGACGTCAAGCTCGCGCGCAACTGAAACACCCACGCCCACGCGTCCGATGTTCGTGTTGTAGCCGACCTGGAACGCCGTGTCGCGGCTCTCTTTGTTCCAGTAGTTCTGCGTGTAGCCCGACACGTAAACCGAGCCGTATTTGTCGAACCTCTGATTGAGCGTGAGCTGCAACCGCCCTTTCTGGATGCCGTTGTTCATGTATGCCGTGCCGCGCAGCGCGAGGTCACGCAGCGTCATCGCGTCCTGGAGGTCCAGAAAGCCGCTCGTCGAGTACCGGTAAGCGGCCAGCGTCACATTCGTGCTGGTCGGTTCGAACATGCGTGAGTAGGACAGACGCAAGCTCTGCCCGCTGCGGCTGGCCATGTTCGGCAGATGCGTGTTCGCCTGCGTCACGTCGAATGCGAACGCGCCAACGGGCGTGTTGAGCGCCGCGCCCACGGCTGCCGAAAGATAGTCTTCGGCGAGAACTGTTCCGCCATACAGCGTCACGAGATTGTTCAGGCCGTGCTGCACGCCCGCCTCGAACACGAACGGATGGCTGTTCAGGCTCGTGTTGCGGTACTGCCCTGCCGAGATGTTGTAGCGCCAGCGGCCCGCGCGCAGCGCATTCACGGGCGCGGCATATGGCACCGCGGAAATGTGCTGGCTGCCGTCAGCCTCGGTGACGACGACCTGCAGGTCGCCGCCAAACCCCGTCGGATAGAGATCGTTGATTTCGAACGGACCTGGCGCAACTGTCGTCTCGTAGATGATGTTGCCGTTCTGCCTGACCTGGACTTTCGCGTTGGAATTCGCAATGCCGCGCACGGTCGGCGCATAGCCGCGCTGCGACTCCGGGTACATGCGGTCGTCGGTGCCGATCTGCACGCCGCGCACGCCGAACGAGTCGAAGATCGAGCCGTCCGTGTACGAATCACCGACCGTCAACTGGCTCTTGATGGGCTCGAACGAGCGCTGCAGATAGGTCTGCATGCTCTGCACCTGCGTGCCCGAACCCGAAGAGTTCGTGATGGCGCCGTTGTAGCGGAAGCGCCACGCGCCCACGTTCACACCGGCGTTGAGACCGAGGTAGCTCTGCGTGATCGACAGGCCGCGGCCGTTCGTGTGATAGACGTTGGCGTTGTACTGGAGCGTCGCCGCCGGCACGCCGTCGTCCCAGAACTTCGGATCGACCCAGCCTCGTGCATTGCGGATCATCATCGCTTGCGGGACGCTCACATTCAGACGCTGCTCGCCGATGTCGAACGCCGCCGTCGCCTGCGGGATCAGATCGGGCAGCAGCGCGACGCTGCCGCCGTTACCGACGGCGTCGAGCTTCGCGCGCGCTGCATCGGTGAGGCGCGTGAGGTCCACACCCACGCGCGCGAGCAGGTCGCGGTCGAACACGGGCTGTGCGTTACGACTCTGCCCAGCCACTTCGCGCAGGTTGACGTCGGTTACGCCGATCCAGATGCCGTTCACATAGAGCGCGGCGCGATAGTGGCCCGGCAGCGCGATGTTGCCCTTGTCGAAGCGGGAAATGTCGACCTTCGCCGCATCGCTGCCCGTCAGGAACCGCGAGTTGAACTCGACGGCGGCGAGTGCTGTGGATGCCAGCGTCGACTTGATGGGAGCGGCCGGCTGGGCAGTGTCCGCCGGATTCGCGGTTTCCCCGGGCGGCAGCGCGGGGCCCTGTGTATCGGCGGACGTTGCGGGCTCCGGCTGCGCCGCGCCCGGAGCATTCGCCAGGCCGTCTGCGCTTGCGTGTACAGCAGTGAACGCGAGCAGCACGGCCGCGCTGGCCTGGCTCAGAGAGAGGAACTCAGAGAGGAAGTCGGCGCGAGTGCGCCTGGAGTCGGATTTTGCGTTTCGAGTTTTCATAGTGAGCCGGATTTGCAGGCAATACCGGCCCCTGCCGATGGCTCAAGCCATCGGCACCCAGACCTTCTGCCCCGCGACGAGTCGATGCTGAACACGTACGCCGGAATTCCTGCCCCGTCCGGCGCCACCTTGTCCGGCTGACGAAGGCTTAGGGCTCCTTCGCAGCTCCAATCTGTTCGGCCTGCGGCCGCGCAAGCCGCGCTGTCATTGCAATGCCGCCTGGTGCTTCATCGGGCCGCCGTAATCGTTGAGTGTCGTGAACGAAACCTTTCCGCCGCCGCCCGGAACAGCCGTGAGCGGCAGCGCGAGCTGCGCGCCCGGCGCCACCATGCCGCCTTCGTCGAATTTCGGCGCATTTGGATCCTCGCCCACCCGGGCCTCGATGATGGTGACGTGATACGGCGTGGGATTCGAAACCAGCAATGCGGGCTTGCCGTTTGCCTGAACCAGATGCCAGCGCAGCTTCTCGGGCGCATCGTCGGCCTTGCCTGGCAGGCCGGCGGGACGGAAGAAGAATTTCAGCCGCGAGCGGAATGCGAGCTGCACTAGTTCGCGCCCGCCTGCGCCGCCGTGGGCTTGGGCGGCACTTCGAGCAGGTTGAACCAAAGAAGGCTTTCGCGGTCCTCGGGCATCGCTTCGCCGGTATAGGAGATGCGGATGGTCTGCGACTTGTCCGGGTCGATGCGCGCAAGGGGAGGCGTCAGCACGAAAGGCAGGTCGAGCTTGCTCGGGTCCTCCCTCGCGTCGCCCTTGTCGAGCCACACCTGGGTCAACGCCGGCGACGTGCCGACGTTGGAAAGCTTGAGGGTCACTTCGGTATCCATGGCGTCATAGACCACCCGCGTACCCGCGACGACGACGGATGCCTGCGCCGCGCATGGCAGCAGTGCGCCCAGGGCCAGCCCGCTTGCGACCAATGCGCCGCTGACAAGTTTTCGGATATTCATGACGCTCAACCAGATAACGAAGTTCGATGACATGGCCTACATGGCCTCTTGCGCATCCCATGGCACGGCGTGCCGGAACATTGGCACTCGAGGCCTGAGGGCGACGACTCGGAATGAAGCGCACGGGGGCGCGAGACGCAACTCGCTCGCCGCTCCCGCAGAGGGCGGCACGGACCTCACGGCGGCCGATTCCTCCTGACGCGTCCTTGCGGACGGAAAGGGGCGCGAGCGCCCCTTTCGCACAACAGGTGATTACTGGTACGCCATCGAGTAGGTGACGGTGGTCGTCACCGTACCGGCCGTTGCGCTCCCAACGGGTGATACGTACTGCGCTGCGTACTGCAGGCTGGCGTTGCCGGTTGTGATCGCGACGACCTGCGAGTTCTGCGCGCCATCGGCCTTGCTCACGTCGATGACCTTCATGGCGCCGTTGTAGTCGAGCAGTTGCACTTCCACCTTGGTGGCGGTGCCGTTGTTCTGCAGATTGCCGTCGGCCAGCGTGTTCGGGCCGTATTCCCAGAACGTATGCACGTTGCCCGTTGTCGGCGTGCAGTTGGTCAAGGCGATGTTGAAGCCGGTGGCACCCGCGACCGAGCCCGCAGCAGACAGTTCTGAAGTCGACAGCGTCGGCAGCGTGACGGTGAAGTTGTTGCCCTGACCGTTGCCGCTCACGGTGCACGTATTGGCAAGCAGTTGACCATTGATGGTCACCACGCCGCCGTTGCTCGCCGGCCCAGCATGCGCACCGGCAGTGGCCAGAGCCATCGCCACGGCGATCATCGAGATAGTGATTTTTTTCATAGTGATCCTAAGTAATTTATTCGTAATGAAAGCGCTGGAGCAGCGAATCCAGCACCCCAGCCCCTTTAAACAGCGGACAGCGAATTATCGACAGGTACGGATCGATCCCATATACGAAAACTCCCATAAGCGTAGGTAAATTCAGTCACTTACCCACTTTTTAAACCTTCCTATAAATTGGCCCAAGGAGCATCGATCTGAATTTTCAAAGTGGACGTATCCGGATTAGTCTTATCGTTGGCAGCCAGTGCGCAAGCCGCGAAACGCGACTATCCGCGACTGGGACACGCCGGAACTCTGCAGACGGGTTGACTGAGCGCCGAAGCGGCATGCGCGTTCGAATCAATTGCTAACACAATGCGGCATTAGCCTGCGGCCTGCGTCGCTATACTTCAACGTAAGCCCACCGCACGCACGACACAGACGACACCATCATGAAACGACTCATCCTTGTTGCCCCGTTAGCCGTTCTCGCCGCCTGCGGATCATCGCGCGGCCCTGAGTCCAGCGCTTCAGCCGAACCGATCGTCTATGCGTCGTCGGCGCGGCCGGCTGCCGATATTGCGCGCTGCCTCGACAGCCGTCTGTCGCGCGTGCATGTGTCGAAGAACAATGGCGCGACCGATCTGACCATCGGCTCGTCGTCGAACGGATCGTATTTCATTACGCTGACGCCTTCGGGCAGCGGCTCGGTCATCAAGGCCGTGCGCGGCACGGGCGACGATCCGCCCGAAGAGGAATTGCGCTTCGCAATCGCACGTTGCACGACCTGATGTGTAAGTCTTCGTAACACGCTGCCAACAGCACCAGTCCGCGCGATCCACGGGCTGTTTTTTTGTGCGTGCTTCTGCGAAGATGGCCGCCCCGTTTACCACCGCGCCACAGAGCGGCGCGCGACTTCAATGGCATCGAGCAACGCACATCACGCGACGGGCTGGGCGGCCGGCATCATCTCCGCGGCATTGGCTGCGCACCATGCATCGCAGGGGCCGTTTCACGTGTGGCTATGGCTGACGTTCGCGGCGGGCATCGCGGGCGCGACTGCGCCGGACTGGCTCGAGCTCGCGTGGTGGTCGCGCAAGAAGCGTCTGTGGATCACGCATCGCACGGCGACGCATTGGGGCGTCGGCTGGCTTGCGGCATTGTTCTTTTCCTGGCACGCGATGCCGCATCATCCCGTGTCGGCTGTCGCGTTCGGCTTCGCTTGTGGTGGCGTGATGCACCTGCTCGCCGACTGGCCGAACCCGCTAGGCGTGCCGTGGATTCTGGGACGTCATTCGCTGAATCTCTGGAACAGCGGACATTGCGATCTGATTGTGGTGGCTGCATCGTGGGCGGGAGCGTGGTTCGTGGTTTCGCACGTCTGGATGCATGGTGCTGCTCCGTTGACGATGTTGAAGCGCTTGCTATAGCTCTCCCGTTCAGATTCTGCAAGCCGCTCGCTCACTACCGCGCGACACGCGGCGGCCCGTTCCTGTCAAAGAGATCGGCGTGCGCACGGACACCTGAACAGCCGCTCAGCGCAGCGGCACCGCGCATGCGCACACGCAGGAAGCCGCGATGCGCGAACAAGTCGGCAGCTAGCGAATCACCTCATACGACATTCTTCTCGACGATCGGCTGATTCTCCAGTACGCGTGCAAAGCCGAGTGAAGAAAGATCGAGCGTCAGATATCGGCCGTGCAGGATGAGTTCGGCGATGCCGCGGCCCGTCGCGGGGCCTTGCTGCAATCCGTGCCCGCTGAAGCCATTGGCGAAAACGCAATTATCGACATCGGGGTGATGCCCGATGATCGCATTCTGATCGAACACGTTGTACTCGTAATACCCTGACCAGCAATGCTCGACTCGCAGCGCCTCGAATTGCGGCACACGATGCGCAAGCGTAGGCCAGATCACCTCGTCGAACAGCGCGTGATCGACTTCGTCGAGCGGCAGATCGTCGGGATCGTGATCCGCCGAAGGCGACGTCCCGCAGATGAACGAACTGCCCTCCGGGCGGAAATAGACGCCGCTGGGATCGATCAGCAAAGGGCAATGTCCGAGCTTCGCCGGTGAACTCACATTGAAGATACTGCGGCGCCGCGCGTACACGGGAAGCTCGATGCCCGCCATCGACGCCACACGCCGCGCCCACGCGCCCGCCGCATTCACGACGACATCGCACGCATACGTCTCGCCGCGTGCAGTGACGGCATGCGTGACACGCCGACCTTCGCGACGCAGCGCGGCCACGTCGTCGGCGACATAGCGCGCGCCGAGCGCTTGCGCTTTCTTGCGCAACGCCTGCACGAGACCGTAGCCGTCGAACCAGCCCTCGCCCGTTTCGCCGAACGCGCCCGCGCTCAGATCCTCTGTATTGAGCCACGGAAAACGCGCGCCGAGCGCCGCCTTGTCGAGCAACGTGATGTCTGCGCCAAGGCGCTTTTGCAGCGCGTGATTCTCGCGCAGCGTCGCTTCGCCCGAAGGTGTCGCGAGAAACAGATAGCCGCCTTCGTGCAGATCGATGGAGGGCTGCGCGCCGTCGATTTCCAGCCGCTCGCCGATCGAGCGCAAGAACTCGATGCCATACAGCGACATCTGGATCGACAACGGTGTCGAGAACTGCTGCCGGATCGACGCCGCCGACAGCGCCGACGACGAGCGCGCATACGTCGGATCGCGCTCGATCACCGTGACGCTGACCGTCGGGTCCGACAGGCGCAAGAAATACGCGATCGAACTGCCGATCACGCCTCCACCGACAATGACGACTTTCGAACTCACAGGCCACTCCAGACGAAGCGGGTCGGCGGGCATCGAATGCCCGCGACGGGTTGAGAAACGCTATGCAGCCTTTATCGAAGAAAGCGCGGCGCGCGATGCACGCCGCGTCCGGACATCAGCCGATGTTGAAGTCGATGCCTTGCGCGAGCGGCAGCGCCGACGAATAGTTGACGGTGTTGGTCGCGCGCCGCATATAGGCCTTCCACGCGTCCGAGCCTGACTCGCGCCCGCCGCCCGTCTCCTTCTCGCCGCCGAACGCGCCGCCGATTTCCGCGCCGCTCGGTCCGATGTTCACATTGGCGATGCCGCAGTCGCTGCCGGAATCCGACATGAAGCGCTCGGCTTCGCGCAGGTCGTTCGTGAATACGCACGACGACAGGCCATGATGCGCGGCGTTGTTCGCCGCAACGGCGTCACCGAAGTCCTTGTAGCGCAGCACGTAGAGAATCGGCGCGAAGGTCTCTTTCAGCACGACGGCCGTTTGCGACGGCATTTCGACCAGCGCGGGACGCACATAGTAGCCGCCTTCATGGCCCTTCACTTCGACGCGCTCGCCGCCGAATACCTTGCCGCCCTCCGCTGCCGCCTGTTGCAGCGCTTCCTGCATCCGCGCGAACGACTGCTTGTCGATCAGCGGCCCCATCAGCGTGCCCGTTTCGAGCGGATTGCCGATCGGCACCTTTGCATAGAGCTGCTTCAGACGCTCGACGGTCTGCTCATACACGCTGTCGTGCACGAACAGGCGCCGCAGCGTCGTGCAGCGCTGGCCCGCCGTGCCGACAGCCGAAAACAGGATGCCGCGCAGCGCGAGTTCCTGATCGGCGGTCTGCGTGACGATGCCCGCATTGTTGCCGCCGAGTTCGAGCAGCGAGCGCCCAAAGCGCTTTGCCACTTCGACGCCGACCGTGCGGCCCATTTCCGTGCTGCCCGTCGCGCTGACGATCGACGCGCGAGGGTCCGCGACGAGCTTCGCGCCGACGTCGCGTCCGCCGTTGACGACGGCCGTCAGGCCCGCGGGCGCATCGCCGAATTCCTTTAATGCTTCGTTGAGAATGTGATTGACGGCGAGCGCCGTCAGCGGGGTCTTCTCCGATGGCTTCCACACCACGGCGTTGCCGCACACCAGCGCGAGCGCCGCGTTCCACGACCACACGGCGGCCGGGAAATTGAACGCCGAGATCACGAGGCAGGTGCCCATCGGATGCCACGATTCGGCCATCCGGTGGCCGGGGCGCTCCGACGCGATCGTGAGGCCGTACAACTGGCGCGACAGGCCAACGGCAAAATCGCAGATGTCGATCATTTCCTGCACTTCGCCGAGACCTTCCTGCAGGATCTTGCCCATCTCGAGCGTGATGAGACTGCCGAGCGCCTGCTTCTTCTCGCGCAGGCGCTGGCCGAGAATGCGCACGAGTTCGCCGCGGCGCGGCGCGGGCACGTTGCGCCATTGTTCGAAAGCCTGCTTCGCGTTGGCCAGCACCGTATCGACTTGCGCCGCCGTCTGGCTGGCCACGCGGCCGATGAGCTCGCCCGTGATGGGCGAATGGACGGCGATATCGCCCGCTTGTGCTGCGCCTGCAATGCCGAGATCGGCAAGGATGCTCGATGCGTTCATCTGGGTTCCTTTGATTTCCGATACGAAACAAAAGTAAGTTCGGAAACTATACACGCCGGCATGTATGGCGACAAGCCGCGTTGCGACATGAAGCTGCGTATCCCATTGCACGTGAGAAACAACGAAAAATGAGGGTTTTCCCGGGTTTGCGCTCGCGGCGCTTCTCAGCGCGGCCGGTCATCGTGCACACTCTCGAGGTTAGTTTCAGATCGGAAATCCGCGTGTCCGCGAACCGCGCCGCGCCGCCCGCGCGGCGGCTCGCGAAACGGCGGATGTTATGATCGGAAACACCCCAGGCATTGCGCCGCCCTCGCATTCAAGCTCATGGACACCTCGCTCACCAAGTCGCCCGAACCCTCAACGTCGGACCTCGGCCGGCGTGTGCGCGCCGCGCGGCTCGCACACGACCTGACGCTCGAAACCGCCAGCCGTTTGTGCGGCGTGTCGCGCTCCACGTTGTCGAAGGTCGAAAACGGCCTGATGTCGCCGACCTTCGACGTGCTGCAGAAGATCGTCGTCGGCCTGAAGATCGATCTGGGCGAACTGTTCGGCTCAACACCGAAGGTCAACGCGAGCGGCCGGCGCGCGCTCACGCGCAAGGACGAGGGACAGCGTCACGCGTATCGCGGCTACCAGATGGAGCTCCTCGCGACGGACCTCGCGCACAAGGCGATGCTGCCGTTTCGTATCCGCATCACCGCGCACACGCTGGATGCGTTCGACGATTGGGGCCGTCACGAAGGCGAAGAGTTTCTGTACGTGATCAGCGGCAGCGTCTGCCTGTATTCGGAGCTTTACGCACCGACACATCTGAATGCGGGCGACAGCATCTACTTCGACAGCCGCACGGGACATGCGGCCGTTTCGACGAGCGAGCAAGACGCCGAAGTACTGTGGATGGCGACGAACGCCGATCTGCCGCAAGCGGGCAACGGCGGAGCATCGAAGAAATAACGGGCGAGGCGCCCTGAAACAAGGCTCCTTACGAAGCCGCGGAAGCCGCGCGCGCCTGCGCAAGCGCGCCAAGGTTGCCCTCGCCGAAACCGTGGTGGCCTTTGCGCTGCACGATCTCAAAGAAGATTTCCCCTTCGCGCCGCCGCACGAACGTCTGGAAGAACAGCAGCGGCACGCCGCCCGCGCCGATCTCGCCGTCGACGAGAATGCGCCCGCGCCTGAGCCGTTCGATATCGAGCCCATGCCCCGGCAGGCGCGCATCGATCTGATCGTAATAACGCGGCGGCGGCTCGACCAGTTCGATGCCGTTGGCGAGCAGCTGATCGACGCACGCGAAGATATCGTCGGTGGCGAGCGCGATGTGCTGCACGCCTTCACCCGGATGATCGGGCAGATATTCGTGCATCAGGTTCGTGCGCCGCGTGCCTTCCTCATACAGCGGAATGCGGATCGCGCCGCACGGCGACACCATCACGCGCGATTCCGCCGACACATGCCAGTTCGCATGCAACTCGTGGATCTCGCGGAAGTTGAGCAGCTCGCGATAGAAGTCGAGCCATTCCTGCATGCGCCCCGCGCCGACCGTTTGCGTCAGGTGATCGACGGCGACGAGGCCCGTGCCCGCGTGGCTCAGATCGGCCTGCGCGGTGCTGGGCTCGATGGGACGAAAGTCGATGTCGAAGATCGAGATGTCGCCAAGGCCGCCCTTCTGGCCGCCACGCCCGCGCCAGCGGTCAACGAAGTAAATATGCGAATCGCCGATGCCCTGGATGGCGGGAATGACGAGCTCACCCTTGCCGACACGCTCGCCTTCGAAGGCCCACGCACCCAACTCGACCGCGCGGTCGTACGCGCGCTGTGCGTCGGCGACGCGAATGCCGATTGCGCAGATGCCCACGCCATATTCCTGCGCGTAACGCTCGGCGAACGAATCGGGCTCCGCGTTCAGCAGGAAATTCATCTCGGCTTGGCGGAACAGCGTCACGTCCTTGCTGATGTGGCGCGCGATAGGCTTGAAGCCGAGCTTCACGAAGGTATCGGCGAGCACCTGCGGATGGCGTGCGGCGAACTCTACGAACTCGATACCGGCTGTGCCGAGCGGATTGTGCTCCGGGTCCGCGACGGCCTTCAGGGCGTCGTTGGGGGTCGGCAGGTCGCTGGGCATGTGCATCTCCATGGATCGTGCTATTCAAACTCGACAGACAAACGGATCGGGCTTGCCGCGCACCGTGTTTTACACCGCGCACGGGCACTCCCGCAACCACAATTTTGTACTAACCAGTTCAAAGCTGCATCTTCTGGCGCGGTGCGCGCGTGGCCTTGCCGCCTCTCGGCGCCCTCGCGCCGCGCTTCGCATCCGCCTTGACGCCGCCCTTCGCGTCTTTCCTGGCGCGGCTCTTTGCGGCCGCCTTTCCATTCTCTTCTTCGGCACGCGCCTGGGCGTTGCGTGCGAGCCTCTCACGCGCGACCTTGCGCACGGCGTCGATCAGCGCGCGGCCGGCTGGCGTGGGCTGCGTGTCGGAGCGCAGGATCAGCCCGACAGGCTCCTCGGTGCCCGCGACAGGCAACGGTAGCGGGGCCAGCAAGCCATGCGCCAGCTCGTACTCGATCGCGCTGCGCGGCACGAACCACACGGCGTCGTTTTCGAGCGCGAGCGCGCGCCCCACCGACACCGACAGCACCTCGACAAACGACGACAACGGCGGCGCGGCCCACGCGCGCAGCAGGCTTTCCGCCGATTGCCGGATCAGCGTGCCGTAAGGCGGCACGACGACGGGAAAGTTGGAAAGCTGCGTGGCGGGCGACACCGCGGCCGTCGTCATCGGATGCCCCACGCGCACGACGGCGATGAGCGGCTCGCTATACAACTGCTCGAACGTGAGCCCCACCATCCGCTCGGGATCGGCCAGCCTGCCGACGGCGAATTCGATCGCGCCCGCCTTCAGGCGCTCCAGCAATTCGGTGTTCGAACCCGTCGCGAACCGCATGATCGCATTGGGCCACTGCTCGCGGAACAAGCGCAGCACGGGCGGCACGAGCGACGTGGCCACCGTCGGCAGCACGCCGATATCGAGCGTCGCGGCGGCCTCGCCTTCGGCGCGCGAGAGCAGATCGACGCCCTGCCGCAGCGCGCTCACGCAGGCGCTCGCGTGTGACATGAAAAGCTGCCCTTCGCGGGTCGGCACGGCGCCGTGGCGGCCGCGCTCGAACAGACGCACGCCCAGAATGTCTTCGAGCTCCGCGACCGTCTTCGATACGGCGGGCTGCGTGATCGACAGGCTCTCGGCCGCCTTCTGCACGCCGCCGAACTGTGCGACGGCCAGAAAGCACTGCAGATGCCGGAATTTGACGCGGCTGTCCGCGAGGCTGCGTTGCATAACGGATCGTTATACGAGATTCGAAAAAACGTCATTTTGCATAACTTCTTCGCTTCTATAAAGTCACGTCATCCACTAGCCATAAACGAATCCCCAAGGAGACATCTGATGGACGATTCCATTCTGAGTCCGCGTGACTTTCCCTCGCATCCCGCCTATATCCACCCGCCGTATGGCTCGTCCGTCAAGCGCGGCCCCACGCGTGCGCTGATTCCACTGAAGGAGCGTCTGCGCGACCAGCGCGTGCCCGTCTACGGCGCGGAAGATCTGGGTCCGCTCGACAACGACCTGACGCGCAACGCCGCGAAAAACGGTGAGCCGCTCGGCGAACGCATCATCGTGACGGGCCGCGTGCTCGACGAAGGCGGCCGCCCGGTGCGCAATACGCTCGTCGAGGTGTGGCAGGCGAACGCCGCCGGCCGCTACGTGCACAAGAACGACCAGCACGACGCGCCCCTCGATCCGAACTTCCTCGGCGCCGGCCGCTGCCTGACCGACAACGAAGGCCGCTATCGCTTCATGACGATCAAGCCCGGTGCGTATCCGTGGGGCAATCACCCGAACGCATGGCGCCCGAATCACATTCACTTCTCGCTGTTCGGCGACTACTTCGGCTCGCGGCTCGTCACGCAGATGTACTTCCCCGGCGATCCGCTGCTGCAATACGATCCCATCTTCCAGGGCACGCCGGAAGGCGCCCGCGACCGGCTGATCTCGCGCTTCACGCTCGACGTGACACAAGAGAACTACGCGCTCGGCTACGAATTCGACATCGTGCTGCGCGGTCCGAACGAAACCCCGATGGAGCGCTAATCATGACGACGCTTAAGCAGACCCCTTCGCAAACGGTCGGACCGTACTTCGCCTATGGCCTGTGCCCGCAGCAATACAACTTCGACCTGAAGAGCCTGTTTTCGGGCGTCCTCGCCGACCGCGAGGCAGCAGGCGAGCACATCACCGTGGTCGGCCAGGTGTTCGACGGCGACGGCGCCGCGATCGGCGACGCGATGATCGAAGTGCAGCAGGTGGACAGCGAAGGCCGCTATCCGCAATCGCGTGACGAAGTCGCAAAGACGGGCTTTCGCGGCTTTGCGCGCTTCGGCACGGGCACGGACCCGCATAAACGCTTCATCATCGAAACGGTGAAGCCGGGCCGTGCATCGCCCGATGAAGCGCCGCATCTGAACGTGATCGTCACGATGCGCGGCATGCTGCTGCACACGTTCACGCGCATCTACTTCGACGACGAAGCGGCCGCGAACGACAAGGACCCGGTGCTCGCAAGCGTGCCCGCCGAACGCCGCGCGACGCTGGTTGCGAGGCGTGAGACGAGCGGCGGCAACGCCGTCTATCGCTTCGACATCCATATGCAAGGATCGAACGAAACGGTGTTCTTCGACGTTTGATGCGATGCAAAGCGCCCTGCCTTGCATGCATCTTATGCAAGGTTCATCACGTATTCATAAGCGGGCGCTACGATGCGTTGCGCGAGTCAAATCGCGCAACGAAACTCCGAGCAGTTTTGGACGCCCGCTTCGACGCGGGCTTTTTTTTGGTTCTTCCGCATTAACTGCGGTAATCGGCAACGGACGTATCGATCAGCCGCAGCGCCGCTTCCCATGCGAGCTGCGCGATGCCTTCCTCGTCGTCGCGCGCGAACTGGCTCGCCGTGAGCTTGCGCACGGACTCGGGCGGCAGCGTCAATTCCGCGTTGCCGGCAAGCGCGTTGATCTGGATCTGGCACGCGCGTTCGAGGAAGTAGATCTCCTGAAACGCCATCGCCGCCGACTTGCCGCCCGCGAGCAAGCCGTGATTGCGCAGGATCATCGCATTGTGCGAACCCAGATCGGCGACGAGCCGCTCACGTTCGCCGAGATCGAGCGCGATGCCTTCATAGTCGTGATACGCGAGCGCACCGTAGAACTTCAGCGCATGCTGGCTGATCGGCAACAAGCCCTGTTTTTGCGCCGATACGGCCGAACCCGCCGGCGTGTGCGTGTGAATCACGAAGCGCAGATCGGGCCGCGCCATATGAATGGCCGAATGAATCGTGAAGCCCGCCGCATTCACGCGATAGCGCTGCGGCTCGGCGGCGACGCGATCCGCGGCTTCGACGACGCGCCCGTCGCGATCGATCTTCACGAGATCCGACGCGCGCATTTCGTGAAAGAGCACGCCATAGCGGTTGATCAGAAAGTGATGCTCGGGACCCGCGACGCGCGCGGTGATATGCGTGTCGATCAGGTCGGTCATGCGCAAATGCGCAACGAGCCGATAAAGCGCGGCAAGCTCGCAGCGTAGCGCCCATTCTTCGCTGCCATACCCGGCATGCGGCGTGGTGGTGTCGGACATCACAATCTCCGTGAGAAGAGTCGCGCGGCGCTCAAACGGATAGGGAAACGGAAAAGCAAAGCGCCATTGCTTGCACTTCAGACGCGGAAGTGCTCGATGTCCTGGCCGGCGTTGACGGCGCGCGTGAGCCAGTCGGGGCGCTCGCCCCTGCCGTCCCATTCGTGTCCAAAAGCGTCGCGGTATTTCGGCGTGGCGGCGTCGACGGCGAGTGCCGCTTCGAGATCATCGAGCGTAATGCCGAATTCTTCCATGCGCCGCCGGATCCACAGGATCAGCCGCTCGCGCGCTTGACCGTCGAGGTCGAGCGTCCTATGTTCCTCTCGCTCTTTCATAACGTGCCGATAACGTATCGAACTACGCGGCCTGACAAGCGCGCGTTAAATAGATTAAAGGCTTTGCGCTTCCAGCAAGCCTTAATACGAATTCGCCAATATCCGCGAACCTTGGAAGTCACTCGCGGATACTGGAAATATTCGACAAACTGAATGGTGGCGAAAAGTCGTACGATGCTTACCGCAATTTCCCCATGTAGCCCTGATGAGCCAAGGCCGCTTCCCTGATTTGAACGGGATTCTAGCACCCATTGCCGGGTCCGCAACGCCGACATGCGCGCAAAGCGGCGCGGGCTCTACGTTTGCGCGGATCGAACCATAAGCATGCTACGTGTTCCCGCGCTCCTGATCGATTGCACTCGACGACTTGACGCGCGCGCGCAATTCGAATTTCTGAATCTTGCCCGTCGATGTTTTCGGTAATTCTCCGAAGAAGACGGCTTTAGGCAATTTGAAGCCCGCCAGAAATTGCCGGCAATGCGCAATGATTTCTTCGACGCTCGCGTCCATGCCCTCCTTCAACTCGACGAATGCGCATGGCACTTCGCCCCATTTCGCGTCCGGCATCGCGACCACGGCCGCCACCGATACGGCGGGATGCCGGTACAGCGCATCTTCGATCTCGATGCTCGAAATGTTTTCGCCGCCGGAAATGATGATGTCCTTGCTGCGATCCTTGATGCGCACGTAGCCGTCTTCCGTGATCACACCGAGGTCGCCCGTATGGAACCAGCCGCCGCGGAAAGCCGCATCGGTGGCGCGCTCGTTCTTCAGATAGCCCTTCATGCAGATATTGCCGCGAAACATCAGCTCGCCGATCGTCTCGCCGTCGCGCGGCACGGGATCGAGCGTATCGGGATCGCGCACGTCGATGGCGGCCTGCAGGTGGTAACGCACGCCTTGCCGCGCGGTGAGCCGCGTGCGTTCATCGTCGGCGAGGGCATCCCATGCGTCCTGCTTCGCGCACACGGACGCCGGCCCGTACACTTCCGTCAGGCCGTAGACATGCGTCAGATCGAAACCGATCGACTTCATTCGCGCGATCACGGCAGGCGACGGAGCCGCGCCCGCGACCATCGTCGACACGCGATGCGCGATGCCTTCGCGCCATTGCGCGGGCGCATTCGCGAGCGCGCTCTGCACGATGGGCGCGCCGCAATAGTGGGTGACCTGCTCGCGGCGAATCAGGTCGAACACGAGCTTCGGATCGAACTTGCGCAGACATACGTTGACGCCCGCGCGCGCCGCGACCGTCCACGGAAAGCACCAGCCGTTGCAGTGAAAGAGCGGCAGCGTCCACAGGTACACCGCATGCTTCGGCATGTCCCATTCGAGGATATTGCTGAGCGCGTTCAGATACGCGCCGCGATGGTGATAGACGACGCCCTTCGGCTCGCCCGTCGTGCCCGACGTGTAGTTCAGCGCAATGGCGTCCCATTCGTCGGCGGGCGGCGTCCACGCGAATTGCGGATCGCCGCCTTGCAGAAACGCTTCATAGTCGGTTGCGTGCTCAAAGCATTGCGCGTCGGCGGGCATCGCATCGCTCACGCTGACGATGCGCAGTTGCGCACACTCCTGCGCCGCGCACCTCGCAAGCTCGCCGTATTCGGTATCGACGATCAGCGCCTTCGCATCGCCATGGCGCAGCATATAGAGAATCGACGCGATGTCGAGCCGCGTGTTCAGCGTATTCAGCACGGCGCCCGCCATCGGCACGCCGAAATGCGCTTCGATCATCGGCGGAATGTTCGGCAACAGCGCCGCGACCGTATCGCCGCGGCCGATGCCCGCGCGTTGCAGCGCGCTCGCGAGACGCCGCGCGCGTTCGTAGGTTTCGCGCCAGTTGCGGCGCACGTCGCCATGCACGACGGCGAGCCGGTCGCCATAGACTTCAGCCGCCCGCGCGATGAAATCGATCGGCGTCAGCGGGACGTAGTTGGCCTCGCGCCGGCCGAGTCCCGCATCGAACATATGCGTCATGGCTGTCTCCTGCGGAACATTTGGCTCCGCCCATCGGTTCGGTTGTTTTCCCGTGATTGCAGCGGTGCCGGATACAAGGCAGCGTGAAGCTGCGCCACTCAAAGGCACCGCCAATCCGCATGCGAAACGCAATGCTTATTATCGGCTGCCGGAATTGAATGTAGTGCCGGAACGCAGCATTTTGTGCGAAGCCGCATTGCGCGATGCCGCGCGCGCAGCGCCCGCGTCAAACGCGGGCGGCGCGCGAAACCGGGAATCGGGCAGCGCGCGCGGGACATCGCGGGCGCTGAAGCGCTCAGACGCGCGGTAAATCGTCGATGAACTTTTCGACGTGGCCGTCCGGCACGTCGGTATCAATCCCGTCGTTGCCGTCGGCGTGCGAAACCGTTTTGATCTTGGGTCCGAGCAGATTCATGCCGCCCAGCGTGAACAGCGACCAGACGGCATTGCCCGCGTGGATCGCCGTCACGACGTCCCTGACTTCGACGATCTCGTGCGGCGAAAGCCATTCATTCGTTTTAGGATTGACGAGGGCCCAACGGACGTGGGTGACGCGGTCAGTCATAGGGTTAATGCGTACGGCATCGATAGCATAGGTCGCCATTTCCACCTCCATCGTCGTCACCCAGGCATCGTAGCACTTATGACAGGTTAGACGAAGCAGACAAGCATCACGTGGCTTTCGGAGCAGCGCCGAAACGGCACAGTCGCAATCCGCGCGCGACACCCAACGCACGACAAGACGGAACGCGGCCCGCACGCCGATGGACCCATTCGAAGGCGAGCGCTGCGTTGCGCGCGGCGGCTGTCCGCGGGTACTCTGCGGCGCCGAGCGCCGCGTGACAGCTTCCAGGCCGTCATGACGGCAACTTCGAAGGCTTCCGCTGTTCTATAACGGTCGTGCGCAAAGCGGTCCGAACGCGGGTTTGCTCGCATGCGTGAGGCAGCACGCACAAGCCGGGTCTGCAAAGTGAAGTACGATGCCCGGACTGACTCTGCACGGAAGACAAGCCATGTCGATCGAAGTCGGGACGGCGTCGTGGGCGGACGCCACGCTCATCAAATCCGGGCGCTTCTATCCAAAGGGCTGCACGAGCGCCGAAGCGCGCCTGCGCTTCTATTCGAGCCAGTTTCCGATAGTCGAGGTGGATGCGTCGTACTACGCGATGCCGAGCGCGACGACTTGCGCGCAATGGGCCGAGCGCACGCCCGGGGACTTCACATTCAACGTCAAGGCATTTCGTCTGTTCACCGGGCACCAGACGGAGCGCAAATTCTTTCCGCCCGACATTCAGCCGCTGCTCCCGCAGACCGGCAAAAAGAATCTCTACTACCGTGACGTGCCGCCCGACATCATCGACGAGATGTGGCGGCGCTTCTTCGAGGCGGTCGAGCCATTGCGGGCGGCGGGCAAGCTCGGCGCGATCCTGTTCCAGTTCGCGCCGTGGATCTCCACCGCGCCGCGCGATCGCGCGCATGTCGCGCAGTGCGCGGACCGGATGAAGCCGTATCTGACGGCGTTCGAGTTTCGCAACGCGAGCTGGCTCGACGATCGGCACCGCGAAGGCACACTCGCCTTCGAGCGCGAGCGCGGGCTCGTGCATGTCGTGATGGACGCGCCCGAAGGCGTGCCGAATCGCGCGCATACCGTGTGGGAAGCCACGTCATCGGAACTCGCGATCGTGCGGTTGCACGGCCGCAATGCCGATACATGGAGCGGCAGCACGACGGCAGCAGGCCGCTTCAACTACGTCTACAGCGATCAGGAGCTGGAAGAGATCGCCGTGCCCGTGCGCGAGATCGCCAAACGCTCGGGACGCACGCATGTGGTCTTCAACAATTGCTTTGAAGATTGCGCGCAACGCAATGCGCATTCGATGATCCGTATCCTGCAGCAGGAGCGATTTGCATAAGCGCCGCTTCAATGCGCGCATTTCCATTCGGCATGCTTTAGATCTTTTCCGGTTGCAATTCAGTTTGCATCGACTAGCCTCGTCTTATTCAAACGGATTACAGACAACTTTCATAAGACGATAAAGCGACGCTCATGGACGATACCGCCGAGGCGTTTCGATGCTGCTGAGCGGCTACGTGCAGGCCACGGAGCCGGGCATCCTGCAACTATGGATCGGCATGTTCGGCACAGCCGCGCCGCCCGCGCCGCAGGTTTTTATCGACCGGCAAGCCGCCGCTCCCGATGCGCCGCCCGCATTCTTTCCGATCCGCGACTTCAGCGTCGATGGCGCGGGCCAGCCCATCAATCACCAGTGCGTATTGCACTTCAAGGTGCCGGACGAATCGAGGCCGCGTCAGATCCGTATCGAAGCCGGCGGCGAGTCGTTCGAGTTCGCGAGTACTTCGCTGCCGAAAGAAGTGCCGACGCTGATGGACGGCAGCTTCAACATCCTGCTGTCGTCGTGCTATTCGCAACCGGAAGACATCGACGGACTGCTCGGCACGATCGTCTCGCAGATCAAGGTGCAACCGCATCTGACCGTTCTGGCGGGCGACCAGGTGTATCTCGACCAGCCGCTCACACAGCGCGTGCCCGACCAGAACCCCGAGCGCGCGCACCTGCTCGCCAACAAGTACTACCTGAACTGGCTGTCCGGCGCGCTGCGCGTGCCGGGGCTGCAGGCGGTGCTCGAGCGCGCGCCCGTCGTATGCATTCCCGACGATCACGAGTTCTGGAACAACTACCCGTTTGCACAAAAGCAGTTACCCGACACGTGGACGGACGCGTCTCGCCGGCTGCTCGGCGATACGGCGCGCGCGCTTTACGAGGACTATCAGATGGGGGGTGCGCCTGGCGGCGCGGGCGGCGCGGTGCGCCTGAACGTCGACCCATTGAAAATGCTGTTCGTCGATATGCGCTGCGACCGCGACAATCAGTTCACGTCGCTGATGGGCCCCAAAGGCGTCGACGCAATGAACAAGTGGGTCGCCGATCTCATCGCTGCGCACGCGGCGGGCGAGCCGGCCGTCGGCCTGCTAGCGTCGGGGCAGGCGCTCTTCATCGACCCGCCCGCCACCGACTGGAGCAAGAAGACATTCGACGCCGAAATGCCGAACTACGCGCAATTCGATGTGTTGCAAACGGCCATCGGCAAGCTCGCGGACAACGGCATCCCCGTCGTCTACATGACGGGCGACGTGCATTGGGGACGCGTCGCATCGGGCCAGGATCTGCAA
Organism: Paraburkholderia sp. LEh10; assembly: GCF_017814945.1. Taxonomy (GTDB): domain Bacteria; phylum Pseudomonadota; class Gammaproteobacteria; order Burkholderiales; family Burkholderiaceae; genus Paraburkholderia. The sequence goes on along the minus strand of NZ_JAGIPX010000023.1, from coordinate 24,157 downwards.
ACGGGCATCAAGATCTATGAAGTGATCGCCTCGCCGTCGCGGCTGATTCGCGTGCCGTTTCTCGACACGGCCAAAGAAGCGGCCAATTCGATCAAAGGCATTTTCGGCAAGAGCAACCCGTGGCCGCGCCATTCCGATCCCGACCCGGTGCCCGACCGCTTCGGGCTGAATCACCGCTTCGTTCTCAATGCGGAATACGGACAGCGCGGCGATCAGGTGGCGATCGTCTCGTTCACGCGCGTCGGCAGCGGCGTCGATATGCAGGTCAGCTACTACGGCATTTCCAGCGACAAGGCGATATCGCAATCCGTATCTACGAAGCGCTTCGAACTGCGCTCGCGCTAATGGGAACATCAGAATACGAGGCACGGCCATGCTCAAGATCGTACGATCGACCACGACGCAATCGAATCCGCAGTTCACGCCGTTCGACCGCAAGAGCGGCGAGGGCAATACCGCATGGGGCGAGCGCGCCGTGCTCGACATGAAAGCGGGCGGGCCCGGCGAATGGACCTACGTCGTGCTGCTGGGCGGCAGCGATACGCTGTCGTTTCGCGTGCGCATTGCGCAATCGCATTTGCGCCACGACATGCTGCCGTCGTTCTGGTCGGACTCGATTCTCGTCCGGCTGGCGGGCGCGACGCTCAAGAAAGCCGAAGCGCTGCATGTGCCATTGCACCAGCCCGAAGGCCCCGAGTTTGCGGCGCGCGTGAACGGCGTGGTCGCGCGTCCGCTGACGGATTTCGACGACACGGAGCGCTTTCCGAATATCGCCGTGATCGCATTGCCTGTCGAGCAGGACAAGGTGGTCGGAAAAGTCGACAGCTTCCGGCAGTCGCGCGCGACGCTCGATGCGCTCGAACATGTATTGCGCTGGCTCGCCTATGCGTGGGGCGCGGCGCGCACGCCGAATCCGCTGCACGAAAACTATGGCCTGCCATCGACGTGCATGATCGAAACCGTCTGCGCCGCCGCCAACTTCGATCTGACGCCGGGGCTCGAATCGAGGGCGTCATGTCCTGAAGCGATCTGGGCCGCGGCCAACTACTGGCACGAGTACTTCGAGAAGTTCAATGGACGCGAGCCAATAGGCCGCTATACCACGCCTCACACGTATCCGATCATCGAGCCCGCTGCGCTGGCTTCTTCTGCTTCTTCCTCTTCTGCCGCTTCGCGCAAGCGCAAGGGGAAGTAATAAGCTTGTCTCAGGGCTGCGATAACGGCGCGCTTGCGGGACTGCCGGCAGGCGGTGAAGCGGGCGCTTGCGGCTCGCCATTGACGGCGGCCGGCGCGCTTGCCGCCGCCGAGCTCGCATCCCCCGGCGACGGCAGAATGGGCGGCTGCGATGCGGCGGGCGAGACGATCTGCGGCGGCTCGACATCCGTCGGCGCAGAAGCCTCCGCAACGGGCGAAGCATTCTCCACGACAGGCGCGGCAGGCGCCACGGGACGCGGCTTCGCGCGCGGCGCGGGCGTGGGCGTTTCAGGCGTGCTCGACGCCGGGAAGAGATGCTGCATCCACGCGCGCAGCTTGTCGCGCAACGTATCGAACATGCCGGGCGGCGGCTCCTGCGCGAACTTCACGCGCGGGTCGATCAGGCGCGAGCGCAGCGAGCGCTGGAAGAAATCGCCGACGATGGGCAACGCGCTATGCGCACCTTGCCCCCAGTAGTCGCTGCGCAGCGTCACGCGGCTGTCGTTGAAGCCGATCCACGCGCCCGCGACGAGTTGCGGGTGCATCAGGATGAACCAGCCGTCCGCGTTGTCCTGCGTCGTGCCCGTCTTGCCCGCGACATCGGCGCGTATGCCGAAGCGCGTGCGGATCGCCGAGCCCGTTCCCTTGTTGACGACGGAGCGCATCACGTCGAGCAAGGTCTGCGCGCTCGCGACGGGCATGACCTGATCGGCATGCGCCGGCTGAAACTCGGCGAGCACTTCGCCCTTGGCGTCCTCGATGCGCGTGACGAGCATGGGTGCGACGTAGGCGCCTTCGTTCGCGATCGTGCCGTACGACGAGACCATCTCTTTCAGCGTGACAGGGCTCGTGCCCAGCGCGAGCGACGGCACGGCGTCGAGCTGGCTTTCCCGCACGCCCATTGCGCGCGCGAGTCGCGCGACCTTCGCGGGCCCGACGGACTCCATCAATTGCGCGGTGATCCGATTGCGCGAGTAGGCAAGGCCGTCGCGCAGCGTGATCGGGCGGCCACTGGGCGCGTCTTCGTCGTTGGGTTTCCAGACTTCGCCGCCTGCCAGCGGAATTTCGACGGCCTGATCAGGGAACGTATCGTCGGGCTTTGCGCCTTGTTCAAAAGCCGCGCCATAGACGAAGGGCTTGAACGTCGAACCCGGCTGGCGGCGCGCCTGCGAAACGTGATCGTACGGGTCCTGCGTGAAGTCGCGGCTGCCGACCCATGCCTTGATCTGGCCATTGCGCGGGTCCATCGCGACGAACGCCGCCTGCACGCGCGTCTTGCTATCGCACAGCGACTTCATGAACGCGCGGTCCGACGACAGATGCTTGAGCGCATCTTCGTCGCTCATGCCTGAATCTTTCGCGCTGTGGAATTCGGGCGTCTCGCGAATGAACGCGTCGAACAGATCCTTGTGCCCGGAGCACGCGCCGCGCGCATTCCATGCTGCATTCGCAATCGACTGCAACTGGTTGCCCTGGAACATCAGCGCCTGGGTCGCCATGCCTTGCAGGCGCGCGTCGATCGTCGTGCGCACGACGAGGCCGTCCGAATAGATGTTGTAGTCGTTCGCGTCGGCCCATGCGATCAGCCATTTTTTCAACTGCTGCGCGAAGTGCGGCGCGGGACCGGGCGGCTCCGTCTGCCGCTCGAAGTCGATGCGCAGCGGCTTGCCTTTGAGCGAGTTGAATTGCGCAGGCGTGAGACGGCCGTATTTCACCATCTGTGCGAGCACGATGTTGCGCCTGTCGAGCGCGCGCTCGGGATTGATCACCGGGTTGTAGTAGCTGTTGCCCTTCAGCATGCCAATGAGCGTCGCGCTTTCGAGCACGGTGAGGTTGTCGGCGGACTTGTCGAAATAGGTCCGCGCCGCCATTTCGATGCCGTACGCGTTGTAGAGAAACGGCACCGTGTTCAGATAGGTTTCGAGAATCTCGCTCTTCGTATAGACGGCCTCGATCTTGAATGCCGTAATCGCTTCCTTGATCTTGCGTGTGAGCGTCGGCGCGCGGCCGATATCATCGGGATAGAGATTGCGCGCGAGCTGCTGCGTGATCGTCGAGCCGCCCTGGCGGTCGCCGGAAAAGGTATGCAGCGCCGCCCCTGCCGTGCGCTTGAAGTCGATGCCGTGATGCTCGTAAAAGCGGTGATCTTCCGTCGAAATCAATGCATCGACGACGTGCGGCGAGATGTCGGACAGCTTCATCCACACGCGGTTGGTCGGCTTGTATTCGGCGAGCAGCTTGCCATCGTCCGAGTAGATCCGCGCAGGCTGTTCGATCTTCGCCTTGCGGATGTCTCCGATGCCCGGCGTGAACGGGATCATGATCAGCACATAAAGCAGCACGAGCACGGGAATGGCGGCGATCGACAACGCGACGCCGCGCCGCGTCGGATGGCGCACACGCTGCGCCGCGCGCATCGCGAGCGGCTTCACGTGGGCCCATGCCCCAAGTAACACTTTTCGGAGAAACGACAGTATCGACCGTCCCACGCTAACGCACCATCGGCAGAAAAGGCTGCATCCTACCAAAACAGCGTGGACGTACAGGCGTTTTGCGCGACTTGCGCGATTTGCGGTAATGGACGGCCACGCGGGTGGCCAGACTGGAAAGCCCGGCCGGAGAGAACAACGGCCGAACCCGCGCCGCGTGCGCGGGCGGGTTCAGCCGTGATGTGCTTCAGGCGCGAGCCGGCGCGTGAACGCGGCTCGGCGTGACCATCGACACGACGAACGTCACGACGACGTTCACGACGAGCGCGATCAGGCCGATATATACCGGCCACGTCGCATCGCCGATATGCAGCGCGAACACGGGCTTGAGGCCCTGCGAGATCGCGAGGCCCGTGCCGACGACGATGCCGACCAGCCAGCCGAAAAACAGCCCGGCCGTGTTCAGGCGGCGCGTGTACAGCGAGAACACGATCGCCGGGAAGATCTGCAGAATCCATACGCCGCCGAGCAGTTGCAGGTCGATTGCGTATTGCGTCGGCAGGAACACGATGAAAAGCAGTGCGCCGAACTTCACGACGAGCGAGACAGTTTTCGCCGTCGAGGCTTCCTGAGCCGGCGCCATGTCCGGCGAAACCAGCGGACGCCACAGATTGCGCGTGAACAGGTTGGCCGCGCCGATCGACATGATGGCGGCGGGCACCAGCGCGCTGATCGCGATCGCCGCGGCCGCGAAGCCCACGAACCACGACGGGAACAGCGTGCCGAACAGCGTGGGCACGACATCGGATGCCGACTTGACGTGAATGCCCGCCGCAATCGCCATATAGCCGAGCAGTGCGATCAGGCCGAGCAGCAGCGTGTAAGCGGGCAGAAAGATCGCGTTCTTGCGCACGGTCTGCATCGACGACGACGACAGCACGGCCGTCATCGTGTGCGGATACATGAATGCCGCGAGCGCCGAGCCCAGCGCGAGTGACGCATACGCGGTGAACTGCGAGGGCTTCAGGATGATGCCCGTCGCGCCGCCCTTCGCCTGGAAGTAGGTATCCGCAGCGTCGAACACATGGCCGTAGCCGCCGAGCTTCACCGGGATCAGCCATACCGCCGCGATAACGACGATATAGATCATGATGTCCTTGACGAACGCGATCATCGCGGGCGCGCGCAGCCCGCTCGTATACGTATAGACCGCGAGAATCACGAACGCGATGATGAGGGGCGCCTCGCCCGTGATGCCAAGCCCCTTGATCACGACCTGCATGCCGACCAGTTGCAGCGCGATATACGGCATCGTCGCGACGATGCCCGTGAGCGCGACAGCTGCGGGAAACCATTTGCCGCCATACTCGCCGTGCACGTAGTCCGCTGCCGTGATGTGGTTTTTCGCGTGAGCGATCTTCCACAGCTTCGGCATCACGGCGAACACGAACGGATAGACGATGATCGTATAAGGCAGCGCGAAGAAGCCATACGCGCCCACTGAATAGACCAGCGCGGGCACGGCGATCACCGTATAGGCCGTATAGAAGTCGCCGCCGACGAGGAACCACGAAATGATCGTGCCGAACTGGCGGCCGCCGAGGCCCCACTCGTGCAGTTGCGTGAGGTCGCCCGCCTTCCAGCGCGCCGCGACGAAACCAAGAACGGTGACAAGGACAAAGAAGGCGACGAATACCGTCATCGCAACGGGATTCACTGGGTTGATATCGCTCATTTAATGCCCCGGTACACGACGTAGATCAGCAGCGACGTGAGCGGAACCCACAGAAACTGATACCAGTAAAAGAAAGGAAAGCCGGCGAATGACGGGCGCGTGTCGTTATAGAACGGCAGCCACAGCAACGCGACATAGGGGATCAGCAAGATGAGCCATAGCCACGAGCGGCCGGCCGGTTCGGTAGGTTCCACGTTTGTCCCTCTTTGGTCTATCTGATTGATTCCGCTTTGCTGATGCGTCTAGTGCCTTATCAATACGCGCGAAAGTACCTATTCCGCGCGCACGCCCGCAAAGGTGGCGCATTATCTGCGAAAACGTCTAAAGCTGCTGGCGCGGTGACGGACCGTCGGGGACACCGTGGCCGACGGATCAAGCATGCGTGCCTTCGCTATTTGCGCATTGCTTTGGCAAAGCGCTCGCGCAAGAACTGCGTGAACGCCCGTATCGTCACGGAAGCCTGCCGGTGCTGCGGATAGACGGCATAGAGCGTCAACGGCGGCGAGACGAAGTTGTCGAGCACTTCGACAAGCTTGCCGCTCGAAAGCGCATCGGCCACGATGAATTCCGGCAGGCGCGCAATGCCGAGCCCCGCGACGGCGGCGTCGCGGATCACTTCGCCGTTGTTCACGCGCAGCGGGCCGCGCACTTCGAAGGTCTGGCTCGCGCCATCCACGATGTACTCCCAGCCGCTGCGCGCCTCCTGTCCATACAGCAGGCAAGCGTGACGCGCGAGGTCGGCGGGCGCCACGGGCGGACGGCGCGCCTTGCGATACGCGGGACTGCAACACGACACCATGCGTAGCTCGGCAAGCTTTTGCGCGATCAGCGTGGAGTCCGCGAGCGTGCCGATGCGCAGCGCCATGTCGAACCCCTCGCCCACCACATCGACGACGCGGTCGCTCAGCTCCATGTCGACGCGCACATCCGGATTCGCGCGCAAGAACCCCGCGACGAGCGGCGACAGATGCACCGTGCCGAACGACATCGGCGCGCTGACGCGCAGCAACCCGCGCGGATCGGAACGGCCCGAGGACATCGCCTGCTCGGCATCCTCCACTTCGCCGAGGATGCGCGACGCGCGCTGATAGAACTCGTAGCCGAGGTCCGTTACCGCGAGCTTGCGCGTGTTGCGCACGAGCAGGCGCACGCCGAGGCCCGCTTCCAGCGCCATGACGCGGCGGCTGACGAACTGCTTCGACAGTTGCAGGCGGTTCGCGGCCGCCGTGAAGTTACGCGCGTCGACGGTCGCGACGAAGATTTTCAGATCGTCCAGTTGCATGAGGGATGTTCGCCTTTGTCAACGTCAATGTGACAGTGATTCCCATTTTACGTCGATTATGGCTGCCCTGATTGACCTACACTTGCATCACTGCTTCAGACAACGACGCCGTCGCGGTCACGAGAGGCAAAGGCATCAATAAACGGAGATGGGAAATGATCGACATCAGACACGCCAATCAACGCGGCCGCGCCGAGCACGGCTGGCTCAGCTCGCGTCACACGTTTTCGTTTGCGAACTACTATGATCCGAAGCAGATCGGCTTCTCCGACCTGCTCGTGATCAACGACGACCGCGTGGCGCCGGGCCGCGGCTTCGGCAAGCATCCGCATCGCGACATGGAGATCTTCTCGTACGTGCTGGAAGGCGCGCTCGAGCACAAGGACTCGATGGGCACGGGCTCCGTAATCGTCCCGGGCGACGTGCAACTGATGAGCGCCGGCACGGGTGTCGCGCATAGCGAGTTCAATCACTCGGCCAGCGATCCCGTGCACTTCCTGCAGATCTGGATTGCGCCGTCGGTGAAGAACGCGACGCCGCGCTATCAGCAGCAGAACTTTTCGGCGCAGGACAAGCGCGGCACGTTGCGCCTCGTGCTTTCGCCGGACGGCGCGAACGGTTCGCTCGAATTGCGTCAGGACGCGCGTGTGTACGCCGGTCTGTTCGACGGCAGCGAAGCGGCAAGCGTCGATATCGCCGCCGACCGCTATGCGTATGTGCATGTCGCACGCGGCAGCGTGAAAGTGAACGGCATCGTGCTGAACGAAGGCGATGGCGCGCGCATTCGCAACGAGCGCCAGCTTCAGTTCACGGACGGACAGGACGCGGAAGTGCTCGTCTTCGACCTGCGCAACAACGAAGTATCGGAACTGTGGTCCTGAGCGGCAGACGCCTGGACACGACTACATTGAAAGAGGATTGAACATGAACGCCTTCATCGAACAACGCAAGGATGCACTGCTGCTCGTCGCACGCGTGCTGCTCGTCGTACTTTTCGTGCTGTTTGGCTGGAGCAAGCTCACGGGCTTCTCGGGCACCGAGCAGTACATGGCATCGACGGGTGCGCCCGTCCCCGCGCTTGCGGCGATCATTGCGATCGTGATGGAGCTGGTTGTCGGCATCGTGATCGCCATCGGCTTCAAGACGCGTCCCCTTGCGCTGCTGCTGGCGCTCTATACGCTCGGCACCGCGTTTATCGGCCATCACTTCTGGACGCAAACGGGCATGGAGCAGTACATCAACATGATCAACTTCTATAAGAACATCAGCATCATCGGCGGTCTGCTGCTGTTGTTCGTGACGGGTCCGGGCAAGTACTCGATCGATCGCGCCTAAGCGAACGGCACTATAGGAACTGTCAGCGGGGGGCGGCCATGGGCCGCCCCTTTTTTGTCGCCGCCAGCGCACGCGGCGGGCGGCACGGCTTTCAAGGGCGATGCCGCCCGTACCCGTTTCGGGCAGCGCAACATACCCATCCGGCCCGACTGTGATATACAGGGAAAACCCGTAAATTCCAGTTCTCCCAGTAAAGAGCAGCACCAGCATGAAACGCATTGCCGCATTTTGTCTGACGACGTGGTCCGCCGCAGCCCTTCTCTATTTCGGCCAGCACTCACTCTCGATGATCGTCCTGAGCGGTGTCCTGGTGTTCGGCGGATACGACCTGTTGCGCCCGTAAGAGCGGCGCGGCGCGCTGCACGGTTGACGGCGCACGCCGCGGTCTGATGGAAAACCATCATTTTTCGACGTGAGGCATTGCTCTCCTTCAACTATCTTTGTGCAAACGGAATATGTTCCTGATGCGTCGCGCTGATGGAATCCCCGCAAACACGAAGCTTGCAGGAGACAACTCATGTCCTCGACCTCCGCCGTCGATAGCAACGGCACGGCGCCCGGCCCCGCCGATCCGTCGCTCGACGCACGCATCGCGCAACAGTGGTATCAGCCGCGCATTCCACGCGCCGTGCTGAAGGAACTGATGAAGCGCGACGACGCGGCCGGCCTGCGCAATTTCATTCCGTGGCTCGTGCTGCTCGTCGCATCCGGCGCGCTGGCCGCGTTCGCATGGGGCACGTGGTGGGCCGTGCCCGCCTTCTTCGCGTACGGCACGATCTACTCTTCCAGCGACGCGCGCTGGCACGAGCTGTCGCATGGCACTCCTTTCAAGACGCGCTGGATCAACGACGCGCTCTATCACCTGGCGTCGTTCATGACGATCCGCGAAGCCTACTGGTGGCGCTGGAGTCATGCGCGCCATCACACGCATACGTACTTCCAGACGCGCGACCCGGAAATCCAGGTGACGCGTCCGACGAAAGTGCTGCCCATCATCGCGGATTTCGTGGGACTGGCCGGCTGCCCGCTTGAAATCGGCAAGGTCGTGCGCCACGCGTTCGGCCGCGTCGATGCCGCCACCGATGCATTTCTGCCCGCAACCGAGAAGCCGAAGATGATCTGGTCGTGCCGCATCTATCTGGCCGTCGTGACGGGCACGATCGCACTGGCCATTGCGGCGCACAGCTTCCTGCCGCTGATGTTCGTGTGGACGCCGCGCTTCTACGGCGGCTGGCTGCATCAGCTGCTCGGTCTCACCCAGCATGCGGGGCTTGCCGTCAACGTGAAAGACCATCGCCTGAATACGCGCACCGTGCATACCAACTTCGTGTTCCGCTTTCTTTACCTGAACATGAACTATCACCTCGAACATCATCTGCTGCCGATGGTGCCGTTTCATGCACTGCCGCGCCTGCACGAGGCAATCAAGGACCAGTTGCCGCCCGCCTATCCGAGCGTCTATGCCGCATACCGCGAGATGCTGCCCGCGTTGTGGAAGCAGCGCGCGGACCCCACGCACGTGATCGAACGAATCACGCCCACGGTCTGACACGCAAGCATATTGGAGGAGATAGCCATGAGCATCGAAACGAATGCGAGGATTCATTGGGTTGCCGCCTGCGAGTCCGATGATATCGACGAAGAAGACGTGATGCGCTTCGACCACGACGGCGCGAGCTACGCGGTCTATCGTATCGCCGACGGCTACTACGCATCGGATGGCTGGTGCACGCACGAGCACGCGCATCTTGCCGATGGCTTCGTCGTGAATCGGGAGATCGAATGTCCGTTGCATCAGGGACGGTTCGACATTCCGAGCGGCAAGGCGAAGAGCGCGCCCGTGTGCGTGCATCTGAAGACGTACCCGGTGCGCGTCGAAAACGGCGAGGTATTGCTTGGCCTTCCCGTGCAGGACGCATCATGAGCACACAGCCCGCGATGGTGATCGTCGGTGCAGGCCAATGTGGCGTGCGCACCGCGCACGCGCTGCGCGAGAACGGCTGGGACGGCGAAATCACGCTGCTCGGCAACGAAGGCATCGCGCCGTATGACCGGCCGCCGCTGTCGAAAGCCGTGCTGCTCGGTGAACGAAGCACGGCGCAATGCGCGTACTACGACGACGCGTTCTATCGCGATCAGCGCATCGATTTGCGTGTCGATGCATGCGTGCAGCAGATCGATCGCGGCGCGCGCAAGGTCGCTTTGCGCGGCGGCGGCAGCATCGACTATCAGCGTCTGTTGATCGCGACGGGCGCCGAACCGAGGCGGCTCGACGTGCCAGGCGCGAATCTGGAAGGCGTGCATCTGCTGCGCACGGCGAACGACGCCAATGCGCTTGCCCAGGCGTTGCAAACGTCGCGGCGCATTGCGATTGTCGGCGCGGGCTTTATCGGCCTCGAAGTCGCCGCATCGGCGGTGGCGCGGGGCTGCAGTGCGGTCGTCATCGAAGCGGGCCCACGCGCGCTGATGCGCGCCGTGCCCGAAGTCGTCGCAGGCTATCTGATCGACAAGCATCGGCAAATGGGCGTGCAGATTCATTTCGCGGCGCAGATCGAACGGCTGCTGGGCACGACGCGCGTGACGGGCGTGAAGCTCAAGGACGGCACGCAGATCGATTGCGATTGCGTGGTCGTCGGCATCGGCGTGAAGCCGCGCACGGAGCTTGCCGAGGCGGCGGGCATCGATGTCGCGGACGGCATCGCCGTCGACGACACGTTGCGCACCAACGATCCGCACATCTTCGCGGCGGGCGACGTGTGTTCGTTTCCGCATCGTCTGTTCAGGCGGCGCATGCGGCTCGAATGCTGGAAGAATGCCGAGGACCATGCGCGCATCGTCGCGCGCAACATGCTGGCGCGCGGCGAGACGTACTCGGAAGTGCCGTGGTTCTGGTCGAACCAATACGACATGACGATCCAGATCGCCGGCATGCCCGCATTCGGCGTGCAAAGCGTCGTGCGCGAAACGGGCGGCACGTCGCGCATTTTCTTCGCGCTGGACCGCGATGGCGTGCTGGTCGGCGCAAGCGGCGTCGGCAAGGTCAGCGAAATCGCGCGCGATGTGCGCGTCGCGCAAGCGCTGATTGCGCAACGCGCGCGCATCGAGCCTGCCTCGCTCGCAGACGCCAACGTCAAGCTGAAAGGACTCGTGGCCGCGGAGGCGCTATGACCCAGCGCCTTGCCGTCTATCAGTCGCTATGGGCGATGGAGCGCCGTCATACGGACGGCTTCGAGCGCTCGCTCGAAGACAACGTCGCGATGATCGCGCAAGCGGGCTTCGAAGGCGTGAGCACATCGTATGAATCGCGCGAAGTCGTGCGGCGGCTCGCGCAAGCGCTCGCGCCCTATGGCCTGCAAGCAGAGGCGCAATGCTTTGCGCGCACGGTCGAAGACTTGTGCCCGGTTCTCGAACATGCCGTCGAATCGGGCGCCCATCACATCGACCTGCAACCGGACGTGAGTCGCGATCATCGGCCGCGACGGCAACGATACGACCGACCGCTGGGCCGAATCGCTGATGATGCGCGACTGGATACGCAAGCTGTGGGACGACGTCGCGACGGACGATGCAGCAGACACAGCGGCAGACACAGCGGCAGACGCGGCGCCCATGCTCGCCATCAATCGATAAGCGGCAGGTTCTCACGCAGCAGCACCGTCACGGGAATCTGCTGAGCCAACGTCACGCCGGGATCGCGATGATAGTGACGCAGGATGATTTCGATCGAATGCAGCGCTTCGCCGACCGGGTTCTGATCGAGCACCGCGTCGAGCACGCCTTCGATCAGCAAGCGCCGCGACGTGTCATTGAGCTCGTGTCCGATCAGCACTGTCTTGTGCACGCGGTCGAGCGCGCGCAATACATTGCCGATGCCTTCATCGCCGACCGAGATGTTATAGATGCCACGCAAGTCCGGGTAGCGCCGAAACGCGTCGCGCGTCAGGCTCTCCGTCATCGACGACTGCTCGCGGCTTTCGACCGTCTCGACGATGTCGCAATCGGGAAAGCGCCGCCGCAGCACGGAACGAAAGCCGCTTTCGCGCTCTTCGTGGCCGAGAAAGTCGTGCATGCCCGTCATCACGAGCACCTTGCCGCCCGCGTCGCCGAGAAAGCGGCCCATCAGTTCGCCTGCAACGCGGCCCGCGCAGCGGTTGTCGATGCCCACATACGCAAGCCGCCCCGTGCCCGGCAGGTCGCTTGCGAGCGTCACGACGGGCATTCGGTGGCTCAACTGACGCAGCGCCGCCGTGATGTCCGGGTGCTCGTATGCGACGATGACGAGCGCGTCCGCCTTGCGCGCCGCTCGCCCGATCGTGTCGACGACCGCATGCGGTTCGAGGCTGTCGAAGTACGTGACGGCGCAAATCACACGTTGCGTTTCGAAGGTCTTTTGCGCAAGTTCGAAGCCGTGCTTCAGATGCACGTAATACTGTGCGACGGGCTGCTGCAACAGGATCGCGATGCGCAGCCAACGCACCGGCACGGCCCCCAGCGCGCGGTCGATCTTCAGCTTGCGCGCCCATTCGAGCACGCGTGTTTCCTTGTCGCGCGATACGCCGCCGCGCCCGTTCAATACCCGATCGACTGTCGCCTCGCTGACGCCCGCTGCGCGGGCAATGTCGCTCATGCTCGTCTTGCGGCGGCGGGGGTCGGACATGATCGGTCTGGTTGTCACGGGAATACCGGCAATCATCGCATCGACGCCGCGCACGCAGCAAGCCGCGGGATTCACACTCCATTGCAGTGCCTTGCGCTCAACCTTGAAAGAGACCGCGCATGGGGCAATTCGATTCGAAGATCGCGATCGTCACGGGCGGATTGCAAGGGCTAGGCGCCGCCATCGCCGCGCATCGCTTCGCGCGGCGGGCGGGCAGCGCACGAAGATCAGTCGTGCGCGATGCGCAGATCGGGGTTCCTCTCCGCGATCTCCGAGACCCAGTCGACGAACGCGCGCAGCCGCGAACTGAGATTGCGGCGATGCGGATAGACAACCGACAGCGGCGTCGACGGGCTGTTGTACCCGGCGAGTATTTCGCGCAACGAGCCCTGTCTGATGAGCTCGGCCACCATGAAGCGGGACGGCTGGATGATGCCGTGCCCCAATGCGCCCGCATTGATGTAGACCGAGCCGTCATTGACGGCCAGCACGCTCTTCATCTGCACTTTCACGACTTCGCCGTCGACGTTGTACTCGAACGGAAAGGTCCTTCCCGTGCGCGCCGATACGTAGTTCACGGCCTGATGTTCGCTTAGCTCGTCGAGCGTCTTCGGCGTGCCGTGCCGTTCCAGATAGGCTGGCGACGCACACGTGACGATGCGCGCATTGCCGATGCGCTTTGCAACCAGGCTCGACTCCTCGAGCATGCCCATGCGGATCACGCAATCGACGCCGTCCTGAATCAGATCGATATTGCGGTCGGCAAGGCCGAGGCGCACATCGATTTCCGGGTAGCGCTGATAGAACTCGTCAAGCGACGGCAGCAGCAGCGCGCGCGCAAGCGTGCCCGACGTATCGACGCGTATCGTCCCCGCAGGACTCTCACGCTTGTTCGACAGCGACGACTCTGCGTCCGCCACTTCGGCAAGGATGCGCACGCATCGCTCGTAAAACAGCGCGCCGTCTTCCGTGACGCTGACCTGACGCGTCGATCGATTGAGCAGCCGCACGCCGACGTGTTCCTCCAGCGCCTGAATCGTCCTGCTCACCTTTGCGCGCGGCAAATCGAGCATTTCAGATACCTTTGAAAAGCTGTTCGCGTCCACCACGCGCGTGAAGATCTCCATTGCCTCGAAGCGGTCCATTTTCCTTTGCCCTGTCGTTGTATGTGACGACGCATACGGCTGTCGCGGCACCCCTGCGGTGCCGGACGGATCGACGCACCGTCGTTCCGGCTGTCAGTCGCGTTTCATGCGCGCCTGACTACGTGAAAATAACATGGAGAAAATCGTCTTGGGCGAGAAGGGGCGCGAACGGCGGGGCTTTTGCGTCATCCAGCCACATGGCCGGATGCAAATTGGAAAACGATTTCCCCCACGGGAAACTGTCCGATTACAACCCGGCAAATCCGACCATTTAACCGCTTTCGATTAGCGGCGCGCGACGGATAAATATGACTAATATTACCAAGCGCGACGGCTTGGTTATCCGCCTTTAAAACGCCATTTTATCCGTGATGCGCATCCGCCGCGCCCGCTTTAAAGCGGCCTTTAAAGCGCGGCCGCACGTCGGGTTTCATTCGCCAGTCCGGTAGCATGGATCGGCTAAAAAAGTGTGACTTTCCGGCGATCGCAGCGTCCGAACCATGGCGATTCGGACAGATAACGGCAGTATTTTCCCGATACGCCTGCTTTTCACACGCAATAATTGCCGCCAATTCCGCCGACCAAACGATTTTCTGCACCTGCTGCGAATTCTGATTGAATTTTAAAAATCGCCGCATTAGGATGAGGTCCCCGTCGATACCAAAGTATCGGCAGGGTAGGGAAAACTCCCAATCAGATTTACCGTTCGCAATGTACTGCGGGTCATTTATACAAGCGAACGGAAGCGATGCGCCCGTCAGGAGACTTATTAATATGCTGAGCCCACACGAATTTGCGACGCTCATGCTGATCAAAGACGCGACGCCTCAGTCGGACTTTGACCAGGCAGATCTAATTGCGCTCGCCGATCGCGAGTTCATCACCATTGGCCGCGCCCAGGCGAGCATGCCCCCGCGTCTCACGGATCGCGGACATGCGCTGCTCGCGCGCCTCAACGGTGTGCAATGACCTCACCCACCGCGAGCGCGCGGCCGTTGTAATACGGATAAGCGAGTAGCGGCTACCCTCACGCAGGCATTCGGCACCCGTCGTCGGTGACGATGGATGCCCGTCGACCATTTCGTGCATTCAACCATGCGAGGCCTTCCGATGTTCACGACCAACGAAGAAGTAACGGGCGCACAGAAAGCCGCGGTGCAGACGTGTTTTGACGTAGCGAACGAAGCCGTCAGCGGGTTCGAAAAGCTGGTGCGATTGAACCTCGAGGAACTGCACGGCGGCATGCAGCGCGCGATGACCGCGCTGGCGAACGGCGAACTGCCGGGCGCGAGCGCGATTGGACGCGGCGATCTGTCGGCGATCGAGCGCGTTGCGCTCTACAACCGCCAGGCATTGGACATCATCGCCAGCACGCAGGCGGCCATCATCAAGCGTGCGACGGCTCAATATGAAACGCGGATAGGCGCCGTTCAAGCCAATCTGGACGAGGCCGCGCAACGCGCGCCCGCTAGCGCCGAAGTCGCGGTGACGGCGATGAACTCGGCCATCACAGCAGCGAACGCTTTCTACGAAAGTGTCTGGAAAACCGCGCGCCAGGCAATCGAGGCGGCGGAAAGCAACCTGGATGTCGTGACCCGCCACGCAACGAACACGTCGCACGCAGCCTGAACGGGCTGCCCGCGAACAACAGCAGTAGCAAACCGGACGCGATTCCCGCGTCAGGCGCATTTACAGCCCGCTTTCGAGCGGGCTTTTTTTATCACGGGCCTAGCTCCCTTCTCGACTGCCCCGCCGCATCACGCGAAAGCAAGGCATGCGATGTGCTGACTCGCCACGGACATCTTTACCGTGGCGCCGCCTTCCATCACATCACATGCACATTCTTCGCTGTCACGGCGGCAAGAATGGCGGCTTGCTTGGGCAGTTTCGCCAGTTCCTCCATGAAGTGGGTAGTACGCCGTTGATCGCGCAATCGCTGTACAGCCGAACGCCACGAATGGCGCATGAATCATGTTTGCATTAGCGCGCCTGCTCTTTTTTGACCCGCCGTTTGGCGCCCGTAATAGAAGCGCTTTTTGACGAAGGCTCCCGCACGTTGTCGTTGCGCGCGCCACAAATCAGCGCGACGCCTTCAGCGGCTGTCGCCCGCAACGAAGCCCGCGAGTCGCCGGCGCGCGAACGCAGCGCGAGGCTGTGCATGATCGCCGACGCGACACGCGCAAGCACGGCGGCGTCGGCTTCGCGCGAAAGCTCGCCGTCAGCCTGGGCGCGCCGCATGCGCTTTTCAAACGCGCGATCGAACGATTTCAGACCTTGTGCCAGCCTCGCGCGCACCGCTTCGTCGAGTTTCGATTCGACGACGGCCGTGCCGATCAGAAAGCATCCGCGCGGCTCGCCGCCTGCCGGCAAATAGAGCGCGAGCGCCCCGTCATAAACACGTTGCAAGGCTTGCGCCAACGGTATGTCGTCGCTCAGCGCGCGTTCCATCGCATGCGCGCCGGCATCGACGTAACGGTCGAGCGTGTTCAGATAGAGCGCATGCTTGTCGCCAAACGCGCCATACAGGCTCGGACGGTTCATGCCCATCGTGTCGCTCAGCGTATCGAGCGACGTGCCCGAATAGCCGCCGAGCCAGAATGCATCCGTGGCACGGTCCAAGGCTTCTTGCGCATCGTAAGCGCGCGGGCGTCCGCGGGCGCGCCTCTCGGTTTTTGTACTGTCTCGCATATAAATATTTGACACTCGAATTTTGTTCACTATAGTACAAAAACAATCCGGTGAACGGGAGACATCGCCATGTATCTTTATTTCTCGCCGCTCGCGTGCACCCTCGCGACGCGCATCGCGTTCTACGAAGCCGGCGCGCAAGCGGCTTTCATTCAGGTCGATACGAAAAAGAAAAAGCTGCGCGACGGGTCCGATTTCCATGCGATCAACCCGCTCGGCCAGGTGCCCGTGCTGCGTACGGACGAAGGCTGGCTGCTGACCGAGAACACGGCCATCCTGCCGTATGTCGCCGACCACTTTCCGGCCGCGCAGCTTGCGCCTTCAGCGGGAACACCGCAGCGCGCGAAGCTGCAGCAATGGCTGGGCTTTATCAGCACGGAATTGCACAAGGGCATCTTCGTGCCGCTGCTCGATCCCGTCGGGCCCCATGACTACGCGCGCCAGAAGATCGCGTTGCGATTCGACTACTTGCAATCGCATCTGTCGGCGCATGAATTTCTCGTTGAGCGCTTCTCGGTCGCGGATGCATATCTGATAGCCGTGTTGAACTGGGCGAAACATTGCGACGTGGATTTTGCGCAATGGCCCGCTGTCGATGCGTACTACAAGCGCATCGTGCAGCGCCCGATGGTGGCTAAGGCGTTGGCCGAGGAAATCGCGTTGTATCGTGAGGAACTGGCGCAGCAATAACGAAAGGTACATACACGCATCGCCGCTCGCATTGCTGCTCGCATCACATTTGCACCGCCTTCGGGCGTGCGCGCGAACAGCCTGCGATTGCCATAGAACGGACACACCACGGCGCGCGCATTCGCTTTACCATTGACCCGCGCAGTGTGCGCTGCTCACCGGGAGAACATCCATGGACCTGGACTCTATCCGCAAGAACGCGTTTGCGATGCCCGTACACAACCCCGCTTTTCCGCGCCCGCCGTTTCGATTCGTGAATCGCGAGTACTTCATTATTTCGTATGAAAGCGAGCCGGATGCGATCGCCGCGGCCGTGCCGGCGCCGCTCAAGCCGGAAAACTCGCTGGTGCATTACGAGTTCATCCGCATGCCCGATTCGTCGGGATTCGGCGACTACACCGAAAGCGGCCAGGTCATTTCCGTGCGTGACCAGGAAGGCCGGCTCGGCAACTACACGCATTCGATGTATCTCGACGATGAAGGCCCGATTGCGGCGGGCCGCGAAATCTGGGGCTTTCCGAAGAAGCTCGCGCGGCCGCACATCAGCGTCGATGGAAACGACACGCTGCTCGGCACGCTCGATTACGGCACGCAGCGCGTGGCGACGGGCACGATGGGTTACAAGCATTGGACGATCGACATCGAAACCGAGCGCGCCAAGCTCGCCGACACGCCGAACTATCTGCTGAAGGTGATTCCGCATGTCGATGGCACGGCGCGCGTGTGCGAACTGGTGCGTTTTTTCCTGCGCGACGTGACGGTGCTCGGCGCGTGGGCGGGCCCCGCCGCGCTCGAACTGCGGCATCACGCGCTTGCGCCCGTCGCGGATCTGCCCGTGCGCCGCGTGGTCGGCGCGCGCCAGGTGATCGCCCATCTGACGCTCGATATCGGTGAAGTCGCGTTCGACTATCTGGCGAATGCCGGATAGCACACGGCCATCGATGGAGAGCGGCCGGCTGCGGCTGACGCTTCGAATCGCACGCCGGATGCGCGCCGCGCACGCGCTGAAACCGCACGTGTGTGAAGCGCATCCGCGCTACTTGCTTTCGATCAGCTTGACGAGTGCATGCAGCAGCCGGTTCGACGGCGTCGGCACGCCGAACGCTTCGCCGCGCCGCACGATCAGTCCGTTCAAGTGATCGATCTCGCTGCGCTTGCCGCGCGACAGATCCTGCGCCGTCGACGAGAATTGCCCCGGCATGGTCTCGGCGATCATGCGCACGGCCATATTGACATCGCCGGGAATCGTCACGCCTTCGGCCTTCGCGACGGCAAGGCATTCGTCGACGACATTGCGCATCACGGCCGTCACGCCTTCGCCCTTCACGAGCCTGCCATACGGCAACTGCGTGATGGCCGACAACGCGTTGTACGCGCAATTGAGGATCAGCTTGGCCCACAGCGCACCGCGCACGTTATCGGAAATCTGCGTCGGCACGCCCGCGGCGATGAGCGCCTGCGCAATCTCGACGCTGAAGCTGGACGGCTCGATCACCAGCTCGCCGCGCCCATGATGTCGGACATGCCCCGGCCCGGCCATTTCCGTCGCGACGTAAACGACGGCCGCGGCAACCTCTTGCGCCACCAGCTTGCGCACTTCGTCCGCGTTCTCGACGCCGTTCTGCAACGACAGCACCAGCGCATCGGGCGCGAGAAAAGGCTTGATTTCGAGGGCTGCGCTTTGCGTGTCGGTTGATTTCACGCAGAACAGCACGAGTCTCGCGCCCTGCACGGCGCCTGCTTTCGTGCTGGCGTCGAGACGGATGTACTCGTCGAACGCCTGCGTTTCGAGGCGCAATCCGCGACGCCCGATGGCCTCGACATGTTGAGGGCGTCCGATCAATACCACTTCATGGCCGGCGCGCGCCAGCATGCCGCCGTAATAGCAGCCCACCGCGCCCGCGCCCATTACCGCGACTTTCATATGCAACGCTCTCTCATAGCGAATGGAACCGTCGAAAGTTATCACACACGGCGCACGCGTCCCAGGCGGCAACCGGCGACGGCATTTTCATCGATCACGTTGAGGCCCGCGTCCGCACGGCGAGCAGCGCATCGGCGAATGCGGCGGGCGCCTCTTGCGGCAGATTGTGTCCCGCATTGTCGACCACACGGTACTCGTAAGGCCCAGTGAAGTGCGGCGCATGATGCGCGGTCCCGCCGATCGACATGACGCCGTCGGCGCTGCCGTCGAGTGAAATCGCCGGCACCGTGATGGGCGGCTGCGCGGCGAGCTGCCGTTCGATCGCGTCGTAGCGCGGGTCGCCGTCCACCAGCGCGTAGCGATGCCGATAGGAGTGAATCACGACATCGACGAAATCTGGGTGATCGAACGATGCCGCCGTGCGCTCGTAGCACGCGTCGTCGAACCGCCATGTCGGCGACCAGAGCGCCCAGAGCAGACGGCACAGCGCGCGGCGGTTTTCCGTGAGTCCGGCGCGGCCGCGCTCGCCGTGAAAGTAGTACTGGTACCAGTGGCGCAGTTCGTTTTCCGGCAACGCCGGTTTGCCCGATGCCGCGATGTCCTGGATGTTGTAGCCATTGACCGTGACGAGCCCTTGCGCGCGCTGCGGATGCAGCGCCGCCACGATGCACGCCGCGCGCCCGCCCCAGTCGTAGCCGCCAAGCAGCGCCCGCTCGATACGCAACGCGTCGAGCAGCGCGAGCAGGTCGGCGGCGAGCGCGGCCTGCTGGCCCGAGCGCGGCGTGTCGGCCGACAGGAAGCGCGTCGTGCCGTAGCCACGCAGATACGGCACGATCACGCGCGCGCCCTGCGCGGCCAGCAGGGGCGCGACATCGTCGTAAGCGTGGACGTCGTAGGGGAAGCCGTGCAGCAGCACGACGGGCCAGCCTTGAGGATCGCCCGATTCCTTATAGGCGATGTCCAGCAGTTCGGTGCTCACGTGCTTCGGCATGGTCGGCAGCTCCGTGTCGGGTGATCATTGCACAGCTTCGAACCCAGCGAGCGTTCATGGTAGCGCCGTCAGCGCAATCGCGCTGGGCGCCTCGCTCGTGCGCAGCAAGCTTCCGAAAGCGTCCAAATCAGCCGCGGAGCATTACAATCCACGCGACAGGCGCTGTTGCACGACGCAGCGCAAGCCGCTTTACTGCGAGTCGCTTTACCGCAATCCAATGTCGCATTGCTGCCATGCCGCCAACACGGCGGCCCGCTACATTCGACAAGACCAAGCCCGCAAATGTCGCGCTCCGGGTGCCGCGAGAATCGAACGAGACTGAGCACGAATGAAACAGGCACACGATCCGGCGGCGCATCCGCCGCGCGGCGCATTCCCTTTGCCGGACGCCCAGCCGCTTGCCGATTTCGTCGACGGCGGCGCTTCCCCGAGCGCCCCCGTCGCGCCCATTGCCGCGTCCGCGCCGCCATCCAGCCTGCGCTCGACCGCGATCCTGCTGGTCGGCTACGCGATTCTCATCACAGGCAACGGCCTGCTCGGCACACTGATCTCGCTGCGGCTCATCCAGCAGCAGACGCCGTCGATCGTAGTCGGTGTCGTGCAGTCCGCGTATTACGTCGGCTTCATGCTGGGCGCCGTGTACGGCGGCGCGCTGATCGGGCGCGTCGGCCATCATCGCGCGTTCGTCACCTTCGCCGCGGCGAGCGCGTGCTGCGCACTCGGCTACGCGGTGTGGGACGCCGCCGCGATCTGGGTCGCGCTGCGCTTCATCACGGGCTTTTGCCTCGTCGGCATTTTTACGGTGGTCGAAAGCTGGCTGCATCAGGTCGCGAGCAATGCGCAGCGCGGGCGCGTGTTCTCCGCCTATCTGATCACGAACTATCTCGGCGTCGGCACGGGGCAGTTTCTGATCGGCCTCGCCGACCCGGCGGGCTTCGAGCTTTTCAGCGCCGTCGGCGCGCTGTTTGCCGCGTCGCTGATTCCCGTCGCGCTCGCAGGCACCGCGCCCGCGCCCACGCTTGCACACGATGCGCATAGCGCCTCTTGCGGCTCGCGGCTCGCGCGCGGGCTGTCGGGGTTGCAGACCATCTATCGCTGGGCGCCGCTCGGTGTCGCCGCGTGTCTCGCGGCCGGCTTGCTCACCAGTTCGTTTTACACGATGCAGCCCGTGTTCATGCGGCACGTCGGCTATTCCGTGCCGGACGTGTCGCACTTCATGGGCTTCGCGCTGCTTGCGGCGCTCGTGCCGCAATGGCCCGTCGCGCGTCTCGCCGATCTGTTCGACCGGCGCAAGGTGCTGCTGTGCCTCGCCGCGCTCACCGGGTCGCTGAGCGTTCTGTTGTTCCTGCTGCGCGACGGCGTGCTGATCGAGGCAATCGGCTACGTGTATGTGGCCGTGGCGTTTTCGATGTACGGCGTGGTCGCGTCATATGTGAACGACTGCATTCCCTCCGACCAGCGGATCGCCGTCAGCGCCGGCCTGCTGCTGATCTTCTCGCTCGGCGCATGCGGCGGCCCGACGCTCGCGTCCGCGACAATGGCGATGGCCGGGCCTGCCGGCCTCTATCTTTTCACTGCGCTCGTAATGGGCGTGCTGGCCGCGCTGACGCTGCGCAGCCTGCGCACGCCGATGCCGCGACTGACGCGTTGATCACGAGGATCGAATGGGTGACGAGCTTTGAATGCGCAAAGCTGACCCGGGCATCGACGGCCCGGCATCCGCTTTACGGCGTGAGATAACGGTTGGATGTCATGCCGCCGCTAGACAGCGAAGATCGCGGCGAAAAACCTGGATCGCGCTTGCCATTGAAGCGCGTCGCGCCCAACTGGCGCCATTCGAGTCCGCCTTATCCGCAACGGAAAAATTCGATGCTCTGCCCCGATGCGACCGCGCGGCGCAACCAGTCGGGCATATCGCCCCTTCCATCCCACACGTGTCCGAGCGCATCCTGGTAGCGTGTGGCGCGGGCTGCCTCGTCTTCGGCGAGTGCGCGTTCGAGCGCGTCGACCGTGATGCCGAATTCATGCATCCGGTGCTGGATCCACACGATCAGGCGTTCTCTGGCTTGGCCGTCGAGTTTTGCGATTGAAGTAGACATTGCTCGTGCGATGCGAAGTGTGATGGGATCAGCGATTCTTTCGTACGGGCGTAGCCATTTCCGAAGTGCTCAATTGCGCCGCCGCACGTCGATGCGGACGGCCGAATCGAACAGTGCCTGGGCGCGCGCCAGTTCATCGAGCGCGCGGTCCAGTCGCGCGACGGCGGCCGCGTGCCCGACCTGAGATACGCCGTCGTCCGGGTCGCCGCGCACGGCGCGAAACGCCAGATCGACATTGCGCGTCGCTTCGACAAAACGTTGCGCGGCCTCAGCCTGCCTTGAGTGCGTCACCGCCGACATAGGCATTCCTCCATCTGGTTTCAGGTTCGGATAGTCCGCTTTACGTAAAAGCGTTGCTCGCCACGATGGCGCCCGTTCGATTCAGCGCGTTAAAAGAGAACTGCCAAGAGAACTGCTGCGGTGTGTCGCCGATTGTCGCTCGGCTCGCGAAAGAGCGCCAGAGCCAAAACGCAACAACGCGCTTTTATCGCGCGGGCCACGACATTCAGTGTTCCCAGGTTTTATGCGCCGGAGAGTCGTCCGGCATATTCGTTCGTCATAGCGCGAAGCTCGCCTGCGCATGCGCTGCGCCGACGAACGCCGCCATCGCCTCGACGGGCGGCATATCGAACAGGTCGCGCGTGAAGCCGCGCATGCGCTCTTGCGGCGGACGGCTGCGCAAGCGCCCGACCAGCTCGATGAACGTTGCGAAATCCCCGTCGCGCGTGGCCTTGTTGACCTCGGCGAAATCGCGCGCCTTCAGAACGCTCGGCTGCGTGAGCCGCACGACATACGGCGCTTCCAGTTCGACGGCGAGCGCGACGGGATAACGCTTGCCGCTCTGCTCGCCGTCGCGCGCGATGCAATCGACCACGGCCGTGCCTTGCGCCGCGCCGAGCGGCTTGCCCGTGCTCACGCTGCGCAGATGCTCGGGATGGACGCGCAGCCGCGTGCCCATGCTCAACTCGGCCGGCGACGAACACACCAGCGCGTAATGCTGTTCCCTGCGTCGCCCGGAAGGCAGCAGCGCGCGGCTGACGATGAACGCGTGCGGCGGAAGCTGGCGCACCTGGCCCGTGCCGTCTATCCATGCGTTCCACAGCAACACGTCTTCGCGCTTGCGCGCGGCGGGCCTTGGCCTGCTCAGCGCCGGCGAAAACAGCGCGAGCAGCGAGCCCGTGCGGTGCGCCGCAACCTGCGCGCTGTTGCCGAGCGACTGACCGACACCCCACAGAAAGCGCCCGCCGCCCAGCCGCCTCTCCCATTCTTTCTGAAGAACGATGGTGGGGAGTTCTTCGCCGGACTCGGTGCTTGTCCTTGTCCAGCAGAACGTGGGCGGTAAATGCTTCAGTGTCATCAACTTCCTCGGGACGCCGCCGACTGTTTCGCCGACGGCGATTTTGGCCGGTCAATTCAATAAGCGTTAATGTATAGATATAATGCATGGAATGGAAGCCCCGAACAACGATTTTCCCGTGCAGGACCTGTTGCGCCGGTTGATGGCAGACACGCGCTCGTCCAGCGAAATTGCGAGGCTTTCAGGGGTGAGCCAGCCGACCGTATCGAGGCTGCGGCTGTCGAAGGGACGCCGCGTGCGCCGAAGCGCGTCATTCAATAAGCTATGCAGTTTCTACGGCATGGAAGCGCGCCGGCCGGGCGGCCGGGCGGCGGCGGGTTACAACGAGCTGCTGCGCAACGCGATCGTCGATGCGTGGGACGGCTCGGAAGAGCACGGCCGCGCGTTGCTCGTCGTGATCAAGGGATTGAAGGGATTGAGCGCGAAGATGGAGTAGACGCGCGCGGCGGGTCGGCGCAAAGGCCGGCGTGAGGAAAGGGACGTTCGCGGCCGCACGCGGGTTGGGTTCTTTGGGGAACGGCGGGATGTACGTGCTGCCGCTACGGCTTCCAAATGCAACAACGGCGCCCATGGGCGCCGTTGTCATTTGATGCGTCTGATTCAGCTGGCGCCTTGCGCCGTCAGAACTGAT
>NZ_JAGIPX010000228.1 GCF_017814945.1 Paraburkholderia sp. LEh10 | reverse complement strand
TCGAATCAGTTTTGCGTCGCTGCATGAGCGAAGGCCTCGTGGGCGGTGAAGGGTTCGCGATCGACGCCAGTGTCATCAAAGCCGACGCCAATCGCACCCGAGGCATCGCCGGGACCGAAGCAGTTGACTGGAGTCGTGGCGAAGGGCCCAGCCGCGCGGTGCGTGAGTATCTGGCGACGCTCGATGCAAACGACACTGATGCCCAAGCCGTAGAAGCATCGCCGGAACCTGCAGCGCAGCCAAAGAACATCTCTCTGACCGATCCGGCTGCACGTTGGACAGCAGCGCCCGGTGGCCCGGCGTTCTATGCCTACTCGACCAACTACCTGATCGATCTGCAGGCGGGAATCATCATGGATGTTGAGGCCACACCCGCATACCGCACACAGGAGGTGGACGCAACCAGGACCATGATTGATCGGGTCGAGCGGCGCTTCCGGCTCAAGCCACAACGTCTGGTCGGTGACACTGCATACGGCACAGCATCGATGCTTGCCTGGATGATCAATGACAAGGCGATCGAACCGCACGTCCCCGTGTGGGAGAAAGGGGCGCGGAGCGACGAGACGTTCGCGAACAGCGATTTCCAGTGGCTTGAGCAAAGCAATGAGTATCGCTGTCCCGCCGGACACGCACTGCGCAGCGAACGACGCCCGTTCAAGAATCCGCGCACGCACATCACCAAGGCCAACACGATCGTCTATCGATCAAGCCAGTTGGACTGCGCGGGATGTGCATTGAAGGATCAATGCTGTCC
>NZ_JAGIPX010000227.1 GCF_017814945.1 Paraburkholderia sp. LEh10 | reverse complement strand
CGACGAAGAGTGGAGCTTCGCGGCGCCGTATCTGACGCTGATGGATGAAGCAGCACCGCAGCGCAAGTACGAACTGCGAGAAATGTTTAACGCGTTGCGCTGGATCGTGCGTGCTGGTGCGCCATGGAGAATGATGCCCAACAACCTTCCTCCGTGGGAACTGGTGTACCAGCAGACCCAGCGATGGCTGCAGGCAGGCTGCTTTGAGAACATGGTCTGCGATTTGCGCTCGATCATCCGTGTGGCGCAAGGACGGCAGGGCCAGCCCAGCGCCGTGATTCTGGATGGCCGGACAATGCAGTCCACCTGCGAGAGCGGTCCGCGCGCGGGCTATGACGGCTACAAGCGCAAGCGTGGCAGCAAGGTCCATATTGCAGTCGACACGCTGGGACATTTGCTCGCGGTGCACGTAACGCCCGCCAACGAGCAGGAGCGCGCGCAGGTGGCAGAACTCGCGCGACAGGTGCAGGAAATCACGGGAGAAACGGTCAAGGTGGCCTTCGCGGATCAAGGATACACAGGTGAAGACGCTGCGCAGGCCGCCAGCAATGAAGGCATTGATCTGCAGGTCATCAAACTGCAGGAAGCAAAGAAAGGTTTCGTGCTGCTGCCCCGGCGATGGGTGGTCGAGCGCAGCTTTGGCTGGCTCAACCGCTTTCGCCGCCTCGCGCGGGACTATGAGCGATTACCTGAAACTCTTGCCGGGCTTCATTTCGTGGTCTTCGCCATGCTTATGCTCGTGCATGCAGTGCCAGTACTTCAAAGTTCATAACAC
>NZ_JAGIPX010000226.1 GCF_017814945.1 Paraburkholderia sp. LEh10 | reverse complement strand
GGGCAAACTCGACTTCTCCGCATTCAACTCGCATGCCCGCTGACGGCCGTTACCCACTGCATTTTCAAAAGAGCCTGTTTTGTCGTCGTGGACAGCGATAGCGCGGCACCGAGTTGAATGCTGCACATCGACGCGAAGGCGAACATCAGCGCGATAGCGTGCGAGAATAGCACGGACGCTCTCGACAACGCGTATTTGGCGTGTTTTGCGTTAAATTCCCCGCTCATCCATATTTCTCGCGTGAGTGAAGGAAGGATACTAACCGCAGATGTATGCGTGGTATAAGCTGGAAATCTTTATGTGTGCATGAGGGAAATTGATGATTCCAGATCTCGACAGCACGCTGCTGCGTACGTTCGTGACGGTGGTTTAGGCCGGCAGCGTGAGTAACGCTGCAATGGCACTTCATCTCACCCAGGCTGCCGTCAGCATGCCTCTTCGTCGTCTTGAAGACGAAGTCGGCCGACGCCTGCTCGAACGTTCGCCGCGCGACATGAAGCCGACTTCGGCGGGCAGCGTACTACTGCCGTACGCGCACCCGCTTGTGCGCCTCGTCCATGTTGGCCACGAACCAATTCCGAACCATGTTGGCGATCGTATACGCATGAGCAAACGGCCGGTTGCAATGGAATCGGAATCTTTCAATAGATGCAAGTGTGTTATCGAGTTCATTTAGCGTGCCGTCGCCCGACCATTACAGCGGGCAGCGACTTGATGTTGGACTTCACCCCACAGTCGGGCTTGCCCTGTTCAAAGGAACCCAGATGCTTGGCGCGG
>NZ_JAGIPX010000225.1 GCF_017814945.1 Paraburkholderia sp. LEh10 | reverse complement strand
CTTCGTGTGATTAACGTCTGATCCAGGGTCGGGGTGTGACGAGCGTTCCAGCCAGTACCGGAACGAACTTCTATCCGTGCAGGACGTTGAGCTCCTGCACCTCATGCAGCATGCGCACAAGGCGCACTGGCAAACCCCAGTTACCGGCGCACCCCATCTTTTGGGGCAGTCACCGTGATGTGGTGACCAGCGGACATTGCGGGCGCGTCGACCTTTGATCAGGATGTGTTGCTTGCCCAGCCATTGGAACCGTGTTGCCCTGGAATTTCACGGCGCCGCAGGTCTGAGCGAGGCACCGGCTGGAATCTCGCCGTGCTCCAGGTAGCGCCATAGCGCGATAGCGAGACGCCGTGCCAACGCGACGATGCCAACGCGCCGCATGCGTTTGCCATTGCCGGCAAAGCGGCGGTTAAACCACTGCGTCAGGATGCTGTTGGGCTGCAGGCGCAGCCAGCGCCAGGCCAGTTCGACGAGCATCGTGCGCGCCCGCCTGTTGCCCGCTTTGCTAATGCCCTGTTCGATCTGGCTATCACCGCTGTCGTAGGGCGTGGGCGTGAGTCCGAGACACCCGGCGACCTCGCGCCGGTTGCCGAAACGTCGCCAGCCAAACACTTCCTTGACCAGCACCCAGGCACCCTTGGGCCCGATCGCGCGCAGCCGGGCCAGTTGGGCCACCAGCGGGTGCTTGCCCTCGGCCAGCTCGGCGCGGCTCGCGGATTCCAGCATCCTGGTCTGTTGCCTGACCAGCGCAAGCCGCGCGCTCTCGCGCTCGATCTCGTTGCATAGCAGGGGTGGTACCTGCCCGCGATGGCTTGTCCACCAGTGCG
>NZ_JAGIPX010000224.1 GCF_017814945.1 Paraburkholderia sp. LEh10 | reverse complement strand
GTGAAGGTGTTCGCGCGCGCCAACTCGGCGATCACGATCTTCAAGTTCCTCATCCCCGGCCTGACGATCCTCGGCCTGATGATGAGCGGCTTTCACAAGGAAAATCTCGGCGAAACGAGCACGTTCGCGCCGTACGGCTGGTCGGCGGTGCTGACGGCGGTGGCGACGAGCGGCATCGTATTCGCGTTCAACGGTTTCCAGAGCCCGATCAACCTCGCGGGCGAGGCGCGCAACCCGGCCAGGAGCGTGCCGTTCGCGGTGATCGGCTCGATCCTGCTGGCGCTGGTGATCTATGTGCTGTTGCAGTTCGCGTATATCGGTGCGGTGAATCCCGCCGATGTGGCGAAGGGCTGGAATCAGTTCAACTTCAAGTCGCCGTTCGCGGAGCTGGCGATCGCGCTGAACCTGAACTGGCTGGCGATCCTGCTGTATATCGACGCGTTCGTGAGCCCGAGCGGCACCGGCACGACCTATATGGCGACGACCACGCGGATGATCTACGCGATGGAGCGCAACAACACGATGCCGAAGATTTTCGGCAGCGTGCATCCGCTGTACGGCGTGCCGCGCCCGGCGATGTGGTTCAACCTGCTGGTGTCGTTCATTTTCCTGTTCTTCTTCCGCGGCTGGAGTTCGCTCGCGGCCGTGATTTCGGTGGCGACGGTGATCTCGTACCTGACGGGTCCGATCAGCCTGATGGCGCTGCGCCGCGCGGCGACGGACCTCGAGCGCCCGCTGCATATTCCGGGCATGAGCGTGATCGCGCCGTTCGCATTCGTGTGCGCTTCGCTGATCCTGTACTGGGCGAAGTGGCCGCTGACGGGCGAGATCAT
>NZ_JAGIPX010000223.1 GCF_017814945.1 Paraburkholderia sp. LEh10 | reverse complement strand
AATGAGCAGCGGCGGATTATCGAACTCGACCTGCAGCAGGCTCAGTACGAAGCCACGCTGGCAGAGCGACGCTACGCCGCCTGCGATCCCGATAACCGTTTGATTGCCTCGCAGTTGGAGAAGAACTGGGAAGCAGCGTTGCGTCGTGTTCAGGCCTGCCAGGCGCGTCTGGAGACGGCGCGCACTCCAGCGCCAGCTCGCCCTGCTCCTGACTTCACCAAGCTTGCCGAGAACCTCGACGCCGCCTGGAATGCTCCGGGTGTCACCATGCGCATGCGCCAACAACTGGTTCGGGCGCTGATCGTTGATATCGTTGCGGACGTGGATGAGACGACGCGTGAAGTTATTCTCACGATTCACTGGCAAGGCGGCCAACATTCACAGTTGCGCATCCGAAAGCCCAAGACCGGCGAACACGGATGCAGCACGTCTGACGGAGCGCTCGCAGTTATCCGCAGCATGGTAACCCGATGGTCTGATCAGGACATCGCCGCATCGCTAAACCGGATGGGAATACGGACGGGCCAAGGCAAGACCTGGACCGCGCATCGGGTTAGATCCGTACGGCACGTGCGTGACATCCGCGCCTATAAATCGGCTGAGAAGGATGGTGACTGGTTGACGATGTCCGAGGCAGCGGAAGTGCTTGGCGTCACCAATCATGTGATCCGCCGCCTGATCAAGGACCGAATTCTGCCCGCAGAGCAAGTAATGCCCGACGCTCCATGGCAGATCCGCGCAAGCGACCTGCATACCGAGGCGGTGGGTGTTGCGCTGACCACCCGGAAGCTTCGCCCGTGTCGCAGCGCCATCGAAGGGCAACTCCCAATGTTTATCGACGATTCAGAAGGAGGTGCACAATGAACGCCCCGTCGC
>NZ_JAGIPX010000222.1 GCF_017814945.1 Paraburkholderia sp. LEh10 | reverse complement strand
GACATCCTCGATATCGCGGGGGCGTGCGAGTTCGAGGAAGTCGCGTATCTGCTCGTGCACGGCAAGCTGCCGAACGCCGCCGAACTGGGCGCCTACAAGACCAGGCTCAAGGCGCTGCGCGGCCTGCCCGCGAACGTGAAGGCCGCGCTCGAATGGATTCCCGCCGCCGCGCATCCGATGGACGTGATGCGCACGGGCGTCTCCGTGCTCGGCACGGTGCTGCCGGAAAAAGACGATCACAACCTCGCGGGCGCGCGCGACATCGCCGACAAGCTGATGGCCTCGCTCGGCTCGATGCTGCTGTACTGGTATCACTACTCGCACAACGGCAAGCGCATCGAGGTCGAGACCGACGACGATTCGATCGGCGGCCACTTCCTGCATCTGCTGCATGGCGTGGCGCCGTCGAAGTCGTGGGTCGAGGCAATGCACGTGTCGCTAAACCTGTACGCGGAACACGAGTTCAACGCCTCGACGTTCACGGGCCGCGTGATCGCGGGCACGGGCTCGGACATGTATTCGGCGATCACGGGCGCGATCGGCGCGCTGCGCGGCCCGAAGCACGGCGGCGCGAACGAAGCCGCGTTCGACATCCAGTCGCGCTACCAGACGGCCGACGAAGCGGAAGCCGACATCCGCCGCCGCGTCGAGAACAAGGAAGTCGTGATCGGCTTCGGCCACCCCGTCTACACGATCTCCGATCCGCGCAACAAGGTGATCAAGGAAGTGGCGAAGAAGCTGTCGAAGGAAGCATCGAACATGAAGCTGTTCGACATCGCCGAGCGGCTGGAGACGGTGATGTGGGACGTCAAGAAGATGTTCCCGAACCTCGACTGGTTCAGCGCCGTGTCGTACCACATGATGGGCGTGCCGACCGCGATGTTCACGCCGCTGTTCGTGATTTCGCGCACCTCCGGCTGG
>NZ_JAGIPX010000221.1 GCF_017814945.1 Paraburkholderia sp. LEh10 | reverse complement strand
CTGGGCGCCCTGGTCCGAATGCAGGATCACACCCTCGTGGCGTCGCTGCAGCAGTGCCATGTCGAGTGCACGCAACATCAGCTCCGTGTACAGATGGTTCGACATCGCCCAGCCCACGATGCGCCGGCTAAACACATCGAGCACCACAGCCAGATATAGAAACCCCTCGCCGGTCGGAATGTAGGTGGCATCTGCCACCCACAGTACGTTCGGCGCGTCAGCGCTAAAGTGCCGGCGCACCAGATCGGGGGCACGTCTTGCCCCCGCACTTGGCCGTGTGGTACGTGGCCAGCGCCGCCGGCTGGCACCACACAGGCCGGCCATGCGCATCAGACGCGCTACCCGCTTGCGCCCAACGTGCACGCCTTCGCGCGCGAGTTGCGCATGGATACGTGGCGCCCCGTACGTGCCGCGCGAGCTCGCATGCAGCGTGCGGATACGCGCCAGCAACTGCGCATCACTGCCAGCATGCTGCGATGGCCCGCATATCAGCCACGCGTAATAGCCGCTCGTCGAGACCCCGAGCAGCCGCGCCATCGTGGCTATGGGCCAACGGGCCTGGTTCGCTTTCATGAATCCGTACCCTTGGGTGGCACGGTTCCCGTCTCCCGCGCGAACCAGGCCGCCGCGTGAGAGAGGATGTCGCGCTCCATTTTTAACTGGCGATTCTCGCGGCGCAGCCGCGTAAGTTCCTGCCGCTCGGCCGTGGTCAGCCCGTCATGACGCACCCCCGCATCACGTTCGGCTTGCGCAACCCAGTTGGTGATGGTCTGCGCCGTCGGTTCGAACTCGCGAGCGAGCTCTTGCGGTGTGCGCCCCGCCTTGACCAGTTCCACCATCTGCGCCCGGAATTCCGCCGGGTACGGTGTACGCGTCTTGCCCATTTCGGCACCTCCTGTAAAAGGATAGGTGTCCGTTTTGGCGGGTCAACTTCA
>NZ_JAGIPX010000022.1 GCF_017814945.1 Paraburkholderia sp. LEh10 | reverse complement strand
GTCGCAGCGCCATCGAAGGGCAACTCCCAATGTTTATCGACGATTCAGAAGGAGGTGCACAATGAACGCCCCGTCGCGAGCGGCCTGATCGCGCGCTCCGCCGTATTGTTGTCCACCTCGACGCGCCCGTCTTCGCAATAGCGTGTAAGTGCATGCCAGTTGCCCCAGCGAGTATCTGATCGCCTTCGCCAGCCCGACTTCGTCGATACCTGTGACAGCGTGTGTTCGAACCAGGCCTTCAGTTCAGCGAGCAATGGTGCCGAGCGCTGCTGACGCGCAGACAGGCGCACGTCTGGCGTCCGGCCGCGAACCTCGCGTTCGACAGCATACAGCGCCCCTTGCGGCGCAGTGCTTCCTCGGCAATTGGTGAGCTGTCCAGCTTGTACAGCGCGTCATACCCGCTGAAGGCATCTGCCTGCAGGATTCGCGTGCAGCCCGCCAGATGTTCCCGAGGGCGCTCACCTTTGCGGTCGCGTGAGTACCGGTACCAGACTGCTGGTGGTGCGCGGCTTCCTTCCGGGCGGTCATCCCGCACCTAGGTCCACAGGCGCGCCGTGCGTGTCTTGCCACGCCCGGCTCCAGCACAGGCACGGGCGTGTCGTCGGTATGGATCTTGTCTGCGTCGCGCACGTAACGGCCGAGTGCATCGGACAGCGGCTGCAGTAGCGCAGCGGCTTCACGCACCCACGAAGCCAGTGTTGCCCGGTCCAGTTCGATGCCCGCGCGGCGATAGATGCCGGCCTGCCGGTATAGCGGCGTATGGTCAGCGTACTTCGCGACGACGACCTGCGCGAGCAACCCGGCACGCGCCATTCCGCGTGCTATCGGCCGCGAAGGTGCCGGCTCCTGCACCACTCCAGCACAGCGCGCGCAGCTCAGCTTCGGACGTACGTGACGCAGTACCTTGAAGTAACCCGGCGCATAGTCGAGCACCTCCGAGACGTCTTCGCCCAGCGCACGCAACTGTTGCCCGCACTCCGCGCATCCACAATCCGTCGGCGCATGAACAACCGTTTCGCGGGGAAGATCGGCGGGGAAGTGCCGTGGCTTGCGGCGCAGCGGAACAAGTTCGTTGTAGCCGACGTATCCGGAGTCACGTCGGTATCGGACACCTTCGCCGTTGCGGCCATGGTTGATTCAGGAATGGGAAGCTCACCGAGCGTGAGCTGCAGGTTGGTCCATCAGTTCGGTCATGCGCTCCGATGAACGGCCATACTGCCACCGCTACAGTCGCGAGATTTCGGCCAGCAACTGCGCGATGGTCTCGTCGCGCGAGGCAACGATGCGCTTGAGGGCGGCGACGTCATCGGGCAGATGGCTGGCTGGCATGCATGCCAGTGTAAATGAAGCCTACGCGCTTGTGGGTTCGTGCACCCTGCGTTATCCCGCGTGCGTTGGCTGCCACGTTTGCTCTGGATGCCGCCAGTCAATCCCCTCGAGCAGCATCGACAACTGCGCGGCAGATAGATGGACCGTTCCCGAGTTCGCCTGCGGCCACACGCAGCGTCCGCGCTCAAGTCGCTTGTAACATACCTCGAAATGCAGGCTCTGGGGCTGCCACAGAACATCTTGTCCGCATCACTCACCCGTTCCACCCGTTCAGCGGACAGCAACTTCTTTGTGTCGGTGAACGCTATAACCGTTCTGGCCGACGTCTCCTACTGCGCATCGACGACAAGAGTTATTGCTCCGTTCCTCCGAAGTGGACCGATATGAGCGAGCCTGATCCCGAGATCTCTATGGGACGAGAGCGCGCGTTGTTCACGGTCAACGACTTGATGGAGCTTGCGCTACTCGTGAGACGTCTTTCGTACAGGCGTACGGGGAGCGGTACTTGACCGTAAAGAGATTTACGCCGCATGTGTAAGGTAATTAACGCCGCTGAATTCGGGGGCTTTGTCTTAAACGTAGGGCATATATAGGTTTTAGAAGGGTTAACGACAAGACGGCACAGAGCTTGACAAAGCCTGTTTAGCGGCATAATTTGATTACATTGAAATGCAACCATTTGGAGTGAATGTGCCGCCCAATGAACGCAAGCGCTCGAAGACGGATGTCCTCGCGGAGGACGGTACGTTGAATCCAACGCCGTCGAACGTTCTCGATGCCAAGTTCCAGGAGGGTGGATTCTTCGATCCCCATGACGCTGTGCAGGTCAAGTACGAGATGTTGCGTCGCGTTTCTGTTGAGAAGGCCTCCATAACGCAGATCTCCGACGAATATGGTGTTTCGCGGCCAACCTTCTATCAGGCGCGGGCGGACTTCGAGCAAGGAGGAATCGCAGGGCTGGTTCCGAGGAAACGAGGGCCGCACGGTCCGCACAAGATCCAGGGCGAGGTGTTGGCGTTCCTCAAGTTACAACACACGCCCGGAGAGCCACTTCGGGCGCGCGAACTGGCAAAGCTGGTTCGCAAAGAATTTGGTCTGGATGTACACCCGAGAACGATCGAGCGAGCGTTCGGTGTAAAAAAAACGGTGGAATAGCGGGATGCAGTGCCTGGCCGTCGGCCGTGTCGGCGCTGATCACCGCGCAATATGAGGTGATGCGTTCTGCCGCTCTTGGCCACGCCTTGCCTGTAGAAGCCAGGCGCGGACTCAGCGTCTTCCTTGCGCGAGGGATGTGGGCGTGGGCACGCATGATGGTTCCGGGGCGTGCACCGCCCGAACCAAATGTAACTCGGTCATCGTCGAACGCTCAGCCAATCGAGCGTCAAGGCTTTATCTACGTGCTCGCAGGCATGGCTGTGACGGTCAATGAGCGGAGATCACCGTGAACGCGTCCCTTAAAGTTCAACCTCACCACCTCGAACGGAGCGCTTACCTCTACGTCCGGCAGTCGTCGATGCGGCAAGTCCTCGAGAACGTCGAGAGCACAAAGCGTCAATATGCCCTGCGTGGACGCGCGACGGCGCTCGGCTGGCGTGATGACCAGATCGTCACTATCGACAGCGACCAAGGGGAGTCGGGAGCATCGGCGTCCTGGCGGGAGGGGTTTCAACGATTGGTCACTGACGTGGGCATGGGCCGCGCAGGCATCGTCATGGGCCTGGAGGTGTCACGCCTGGCCCGAAACAATGCTGACTGGCATCGGCTTCTGGAAATCTGCGCGCTTGCTGATACGCTGATTCTCGACTAATGTCCAGCATTTTCTAATGTGAAGTAGGCCATGGCATTGCCGACGGGGTGGAGAGTCCGAGCGACGGGGCTCTCCATTATTAACGCAGCGCTACAGGGAAGCGAGCCACTCAACGAGGGAGGCGTCTGATCGCCAAGAAGCTGGCGGGGTGATGGAGTTTGCAAGTGTCCCTGCTCGAGCAATGGCACGACGCTTCATTTCCAGGTCGGCTCTTGCATATCGATTGGTGGTGTTAATGCTGACGTGACCGAGCCAGTGGCTGATCGATGGGAGGTCCACCCCAGATTTGAGCAATAGCATCGCGGTACTATGCCGGGCGCTGTGCGGGTGAAGTCGTTTGTTAGCCATGGACGGACATTTGCTAGCCGCTGCCTTGTAGTACTTCGACATGATGTATGCGAGACCTGATCGAGTGAGCCGCTGCCCTCGCTGATTGCAGAAGAGTGGCGTATTTGAACGCATGTCAAGATGAACTTCCTCGGCAAACTGCTTCATGACTTGTGCCGTTTCGGGCCAGAGGGGGCAGATTCTCCGCTTGCGTCCCTTGCCGAATAGACTTACCTGCGGTGGCGGGTCGATCTGCAGGTCGCAGGCACTTAAATCGACGATCTCCTGGGCCCGCGCGCCGGTGTTAAACACGATGGCGAGTAATGCGTAATCGCGACGGCCACGCGGGGTGTTCCGGTCGATACATTCCAGGATGACACGGATTTCGTCTTCCTCGAGATAGTCGATCGATCCGGTTCGTGTGCGCTTGAAAGGGATTCCCAGAATTCGCTGAGCCTGCTCTATTCTCTCCGGCGCATGGGTTGCCACGTAGCGGAAGAACGCATGAATTGCGGCGAGCCGCACGTTGCGCGAGGAAGTCTTGTTGTGACGCCCTTGCTCCAGATAGTTCAGGAACCCCAAAACAGCCTCTGGCGAGATCGCGTCCAGATCAAGTATCACTGGATCGCAGTGCCGGGACGCAGCAATGAAGCGCAGGAGGAGAATCATAGTATCACGGTAACTGAGCACAGTATGCCGGCTTAGGCCGCGCTGTTCGGTCAGATACTCGTTGAAGAATGAGCGCACTGAGCGCGCCAGGGTATTGGGGCACGAGGCTTTCATGCTGCACCTCCATGGGAGAACGGCTGCACAAGCGTGCCGTAGCGATCCGCGAAACGGTTACTCGCCGCAGCGGCAAGCTCGGCAACAAACGGAAGGTAGTACTCGGTCGACGCGATGGATACATGTCCCATGTAGGTCGCAAGCGCTGGCAGCTTGACTTGTACATCGATGCCTGCTTTATACCAGCGAAGGAGAACACGAATTGCGAAGGAGTGCCTCATATCATGCACGCGCGGTAAGCGCCCGCCTGATGTACGAATTCCCGTTTGACGTACAAGCTCGCGAATCCCGTCTCCCAAGCCCCATCCGGAATATCCATTGCAATACGAATTCCACAGCAGCGGTGAGTCGGCGTCCATCGGAAAATGGCGTTGTTGCCGGGTGGATAGGTAAGCTTCCACTTCCTGGCTTGCATCGATCGAAAGCGGTAAATAGCGAGACTTTGAGAACTTGCTCTCGCGCACGAGCAAGCTCCTGGTGCGCTGGTCATAGTCCGCAATCGTCAGATGCGCCAGTTCGCCACGCCGCATTCCTGTGGTATTGAGCAGCACGAGTGCGAGGCGGAACACCTGGGGACGCAAGGGAGTGCGCGGCACTGGTTTCAGCTCTTCTGCAGCCTGCAAAAGCCGGATGATTTCCGCGTCCGTAAAGAGGTGGGGTCGCACGGGCTGGTGTGGGCGAGGAAAGTCGTCTCTATCTGGTACGAAGCAGGCTGGTTCGGTACGCTGGAGGTAAAGACAGAAATTGCGCACGATCCGCATCCGGTCGCGTCGGACGGTGGGCGACAGGTGAGCCGACGTTCTACACCATTCCTCAAATATGCCTTGTGTCCAATCGACCGCGCCGGTATCGGTCATGAACTCCTCGATGGATTCGAGCACACGGCGTTCCTTTGCGAAGCCGCGCCCCAGTGCCTGCTTTAGCTCGACGTACCGGCGCATTGACGAGGAAAGACAGGTTTCGGTCGCCTGTGTCATGATATGACCTCTTCCCCGATTGCCGGGAGTGGCAGTGCTACTTCACGTAGCTCCTCATGATCGAGCCGGAGGTATACGCAGGTACTCTCCGTGCTGCGATGACCGAGCAGGTCACCGATGGTCTTGAGCGGGACGCCTTCGTGAAGCAGATGCGCGGCGTAGGAATGCCGAAGACAATGGACGCCCTGATACGGGATAACGAGACCGCTTTGCCTGACACGAAAGCGGTAGGCGTAACCGGGGGCCTGTCTCGTGATAGGCCGGGTAGGCGCAATGGCGGTCAAAAAAATCTCGCGGTAGGATGCGCGAGGGCGAGCCTCCTGTAGATAAGCTATAAGAGCCGTGGCGACCGGATCGGTCAGGGGAAGGGTCAGAGGATGCCTGGTTTTAGACTGGTTGATGTGAATCTCCCCAGCATGCCAATCGATGTCGTCCAGCCGCAGGCTAGCGATATCACACCCACGCAGTCCGTAGGTCCCGATTAGCAGGAAGATGGCGTAATCGCGCACCCCACTGGCACACTTGCGATCGATTGACTCCAGCAGTGCTGTCACCGTATCCCACGACAAAGCCCGCGGCAGGTGTTCCAGGCGATAGGCTCGCGGTGTATCAATCTGCTGATCCAGCCCGGGAGGAACCTCACTTCGCAGGGCGAGAAATCGCAGGAAGCCGCGAACATCAGAAACGACATGCTGAAGTGTGCTCCGGCCGTATCGACTGCCCGCGTAGACAATGAAACGCTCGATATGCGCCTGGGTAAAGTCAGCCAGTCGAAATGTGATATCCGAAGCAAGCTGGTAACGCAATAGTTGCCAGACCGTGTGCTCATGCTGCTCAATGGTGCTTCGAGACAATCCCCTGACTTCGCTCAAGTACCGCAAGTAGGCAGCGACCGGTGCCTCGAACGGGGTATCCGCCCGCGGAATCTGAGCTGCGACGATCTTCTGATCTTGGAAAAAGCGCTGCAAGCAGCCAACGGTGTTGGATATTCCGCCGGGACGGCGCCGAAAATACTGCGAACACTTGCGCAGGCCTTCTGGAGTTAGTGACGCCAGGGTAGTTCGATGGCGCTTGCGGAAATACGCATCAATCGCCGTACAGCGAAGCAGATAGCATTGGCGGGAGTTGAACCGATATCCCTGCAGGACGAGCCAGTCATCAAAATCGTCAAGAATTGGGCCGAGCAGCGGCAAGGAGAGATGTCGTGCATAGGCCGTGGGCAGAAGCTCGCGGATCATCAGAATCTCCTTTCCAGTGAACGAAAAAGGGGATTCTGATCATTGCACTAATGTGAAGTCCTTGCCCTAAAATTCGGTACCTGGCAAACAGAAGAGCGATTCGCTGCACATTACCAACCTGTCGACATTAGTCGAGAAATGACCGGCCGGTCATTTCTCGACGAAGACGGGATATACGATCCAGCAAGCTTCAATGACCGGCTCCTGCTTGGGCTCAAGGGAACAATGAGTGAAGCCGAACTCCATGTTCTCAAAGCGCGACTCCGAGGCGGCATTCTGAACAAGGTGAATCGAGGCGAGTATCGGTGCCTGCTACCGACCGGCTTCGTATATGACGACCTTGGTAACGTAGTGCTTGACCCAGATTCCCAGGTCAGAGAGACCATCACATACTTCTTTGAGACGTTCTTGCGAGTCGGCTCTGCCAGCCAGACTGTCAAGGTCTTCAAGAAGGAAGGCCTCCTGTTTCCATCCCGTATGCGCAACGCGAAGTTCCTGGTCTTCCAGCACCTCACCGCGTCGACGGCACTTCGCATGTTGAACAATCCGCGCTACGCAGGCGCTTACGCCTACGGCCGGAGGCACTATCGCAAACTCGCAGACGGGCGGAAAGTGCCGAGAAAGCGTGATCGCAATGACTGGCTTGCATGTATCCCGGACGCCCATCCTGGTTACATTACGTGGGAGCAGTTCCAGCAGAACCTTACGGTTCTGGAGACGAATGGTCGTGGGTACAAAGTTGCGCGATCGTCGCCACCTCGCGAGGGAGCTGCTCTACTGCAGGGCCGCGCCGTCTGCGGACGTTGTGGCCGGCACCTCCGGCTCCGATACGCTACGCGACGCGGACGACAGGAAGCCTGGTATGTCTGCGACCGAGCACAAGGTGCTCATGGAGAACCTACCTGCCAGTCGATCGCCGGAGCACCGATCGATGAAGCCGTTGGTGCACTGGTCGTCGCGTCGATGACTCCGGCTGCCGTTGAGTTGGCATGGGAGATACGCAGGGAAATCGAAGCGCGTCACGATGAAGCCGACCGATTACGCTTGCGCGCTATCGAACGCGCCCAGTTCGATGCAGATCTTGCGCAACGGCGATTCATGCTGGTCGACCCAGGTAACCGACTGGTCGCCGACACACTCGAGCACGAATGGAACGACAAGCTGCGCATATTAGCCGACGCGAGAGAACAAAGGGAGCATAGCCAGCAGCAGGAGCGTCTCATACTCGACGACGCGATCCGCGACCGGCTCGTCGCAATGACAGCGGACTTCAAAACTCTTTGGCGTGATCCATCGCTGGCGAATCGAGAGCGAAAGCGGCTGCTAGCCTACATCGTCGAGGACGTCACACTGCTCAAACTTCCAGGCAAATGGACAACGAAGATTCACGTTCGCTTCAAGGCCGGCAGACTGAAACGCTCACGGCGCAGAATCCCAAAACATCTGCACAACAGGTCAAAACCCAGCCAGAGGTCCTCGAGCTCATCGACAAGCTTCTCGATGACCATACATGCTCTCAGATTGCGCAGCTCCTTAATGATCGGGGCATCCGTCCCGGCGGTTGTGTCCGTCCAGGTAAGGCGAACATTCGGTTCGACGCGCTGCGCGTCTCATACATCGCACAGCGATACGGACTTCCATCCCGCCGCGACAGACTGCGCGACCGCGGCATGCTCACAAAACTCGAGGCTGCAGCTCGACTCGGCATCCACGAAGCAACACTCACCAGGTGGGTCGAATACGGCCTTGTCAAACGACACGCCTACAACGATTATGCGTTCCTCTATGAAGTCCCGGATTCCCACCTGCCTGTGAAGCACAGCAGCAGATGGGATCGACTCACTGACCGCGCGACAGCGGCGCGAGCGAGTGCAGCATCCAAAACGCTCTGATCCAAGAAAAGGAGTTGCAGTATGAATCCAGCTAGTTCGCGTACAGGTTCATGCCGTCGCCACTCCACCATAAAATCTTGATGAGATCGCCGCGACGCCCGCGAAACAGAAAGATGTGGCCCGAGAAGGGATCGCGTCCGAGTGCTGACTGCACCAGTGCGGGAAGTCCATCCATGCCACGGCGCATATCGGTAACGCCCGCCGCCAGCCATACGCGGGTACCGCTTGGCGGCGCAATCATGCTGGCATCAGGCAGCGCAGCACGAGGCACAACTGCACTGGATCGACAATACCCGTGACGCGCACACGGGCACCGTTCAGTTCGATCTCAATGCCCGACGCTGCCGGT
Organism: Paraburkholderia sp. LEh10; assembly: GCF_017814945.1. GTDB lineage: Bacteria > Pseudomonadota > Gammaproteobacteria > Burkholderiales > Burkholderiaceae > Paraburkholderia. The sequence goes on along the minus strand of NZ_JAGIPX010000022.1, from coordinate 121,385 downwards.
ACGCTCTCGCGATGGGGCTCGACAGGCTGTAGAGCGAGCGACGCCGGTTCCGCGGTCTCGCCTGTCGGTGCATCAGGTAGCGTAACGGGCAGCAATACCGCTGCGCCGCACGCCACCCCGTCAAACAGGCCCGCCCGCAGTTGCCCGCGCCACTTGAACACCATATTGGGATTCAGTCCGTGCGCCTGCGCGAGCTTGGCCACCGAAATACCCGGCTCGCACGCCGCGACGGCAACTTGCCGTCGGTACTCCGGTGTGTAGTTCGGTCGGCCCTTGCGGTTCGATGGCGCATACCGTGTGTCCAAAGTAGTCCCCACCACTTGAAGTAACGGACATCACTTTGGACACCGGCTTCAGCTCTGTCCATGCAGCCACGAAATGACGCTTACTCCGAACCGGGGCCGCTCCGAACTGGAAATCTCGGTACCGCCGATTCACTGCCTCATCACTTCACTGCCAGAAACTTCTGCGCCAATCGAACCCAGTAAGTCGATCCAACCGGCAGCAAATCGTCGTTGAAATCGTAGCTTGCGTTATGCAACATACACGGCCCAGCGCCATGGCCTGACTCGCGATGGCCGCCGTCGCCATTTCCAAGAAACGCATAGCACCCTGGCTTGGCGAGCAACATGAACGAAAAGTCTTCGGCACCCATCGTCGGTTCAACCGCATCGTCGACGTTTTCATCGCCGACAATCTCCTTCATCACCGATGCCGCAAATCGCGCTTCCTCGCCACTGTTGATCGTCGGCGGATAGTTGCGGTGAAAAGCGATGTCGACGGCGCAGTCATACGCCTCGGCAGTGCTTTCAACGATTTTTCGCATGCGGGCCTCGATCAGATCGAGCGTCTCCGTCGTAAAAGTCCTGACTGTGCCGGCGATCCACGCATGATCCGGCACGACGTTCACTGCATCGCCGGCATGAATCTGCGTGATCGACAAGACCGCAGTATCGAGCGGCTTCTTATTGCGCGTGATGATGCTTTGCAGGCCGTTCGCGATCTGCACCGCAGTGAACACCGGGTCGCGCCCGTTATGCGGTAGCGCCGCGTGCGATCCGACACCTTTGATTTCGATGCGAAATTCGTTGCTAGAAGCCATGATCGGGCCTTCAGTCACACCGAAGTGCCCCGCCGGCATGCCCGGCCAGTTATGTATGCCGAAGACGGCATCGACGGGAAAGCGCGTGAAAAGCCCGTCATCGATCATCGCTTGCGCGCCAGCGCCACCTTCTTCCGCCGGCTGAAAGATGAACACGATCGTGCCGTCGAAATCGCCCGCCTTGGCCAGATACCGCGCTGCGCCGAGCAGCATCGCAGTATGTCCGTCGTGCCCGCAAGCATGCATTTTCCCTTCGTTTTTCGAGCGGTGTTCGAAGGTATTCATTTCATGGATCGGCAGCGCATCCATGTCGGCACGCAAGCCGATCGATTTCGTTCCCGTGCCCCGCTTGAGCACGCCCACAACCCCGGTCTTTCCGATGCCCTCATGCACTTCGATGCCCCACCCCGCCAACGTCTTCGCGACCAGCGACGCTGTTTGCATCTCCTCGTATCGCAATTCTGGATTGGCATGGATCGTTCGTCGGAGAGTCTGTATTTCGCCTCGAGCAGCTTGGATTTCAGGGATCAGTTTCATGATGGATTGAGTGTCTGGCAGTGAACTGTGTGATCCGGACAGTCGATTCCGGAGAAGGTCACGATCGATTCTACGCCGTTCCCTATTTTTGACGACCGTGGGTCAAATCAGAAGGCTGGGACGTAATAGAATCAATGCCTTCATTTGCGCAGCCCCCTCACATTACAGAGATGAACGCTCCCGCCGAATTTGCACGCGCTGTCTGTCCGCACGATTGCCCCGACACGTGCGCGATGCGTGTGACTGTCGAAGACGGTCGCGCGATCAAGGTCGTTGGCGATCCGGATCATCCGCCGACGCAAGGCGTCCTGTGTACGAAGGTCAGCCGTTATGCAGAGCGGGTGCATCATCCGCGTCGGCTGACCACGCCGATGCGGCGTGTCGGGCGAAAGGGCGAAGGGCGGTTCGAACCGATCAGCTGGGATGAAGCGCTGCGGCTCGCGGGCGAGCGTTTGTCGGAAATCGCGCGGCGCGCGCCCGAAGCGATCTTGCCATACAGCTACGCGGGCACGATGGGCTTCGTTCAGGGCGAAAGCATTGCGCAGCGGTTCTTCCATAAGCTCGGCGCCTCACAACTCGACCGGACGATCTGCGCGGCTGCGGGCGCGGCGGGCCTCAAATATACCTACGGCGCGAGCCTCGGCATGCTCACCGAGTTTTTCTCCGAAAGCGAGGTCATCCTGATCTGGGGCGCGAACCCGATCGCGTCGAACCTGCATTTCTGGACTCACGCGCAGGAAGCCAAGCGCCGCGGAGCACGTCTGATCGCAATCGATCCGTACCGCTCGCTCACTGCGGAGAAATGCCATCAGCACGTCGCACTGAAACCAGGCACGGACGGCGCGCTCGCGCTCGGCATAATGCACGTGCTGATCACGGAAGACATGCTCGATCGTGCTTATATCGCCGACCACACGCTCGGCTTCGAGCAACTCAACGCACGTGCACTCGACTATCCGCCTTCGCGCGTCGCCGAAATCTGCGGTATCGGCGAAGAGATGATCATCGAGCTTGCGCGACTGTACGGCAGCACGAAAAAGGCTGCGATTCGACTGAATTACGGTATGCAACGCGTGCGCGGCGGTGGCAACGCGGTCCGCGCAATCGCTTGCCTGCCGTCGCTGACGGGCGCGTGGCGCGAGCGTGCAGGTGGACTGTTGCTGTCGTCGTCGGGCTGGGCACCTGTCGATTCGCACGCGTTGTCGAGGCCCGATCTCATGCCCGGCTGGCCGTCGAAACAACCGCGCGTCGTCAATATGAACGAGATCGGCAATGCGCTGTGCAATCCGGGCGGCGACGGGTTTGGCGCGAAGATCGAGGCGATCGTCGTCTACAACTCGAATCCCGTTGCCGTGGCGCCGGATTCCGAACGCGTGGCGGCCGGTTTTGCACGCGAGGATTTGTTCACGATCGTCCTCGAACACTTCCAGACCGATACCGCCGACTACGCCGACCTGTTGCTTCCCGCCACGACCCAGCTCGAGCATCTCGACGTCCACAAGTCGTACGGGCACACGCACGTGATGGTCAACTTGCCGGCGATTTCACCCGTCCGCGGCGCGCGCCCGAACACCGAAATTTTCCGTGGCATCGCGCGCTCGATGGGTCTTGACGAACCGGCGCTGTTTGAAAGTGACGAGGCTGTCGCGTCGTCGGCGTTTCGCTGGCACGATCCGCTGCTGGAAGGCGTCACGTGGGAGACGTTGAAGCGCGACGGCTGGGCAAAGCTGAATCTGCCCGACGCACCGTTCGCGAACGGCGGATTTCGCACGCCGTCAGGCAAATGCGAGTTCTACAGCGAGAGCCTTGCGCAAGCGGGCCTCGAGCCCGTACCCGACTATCTGCCGCCGTACGAATCGGCTGACGGGTCGCCGGAGCTTGCCGCGCGATACCCGCTCGCAATGATTTCCCCGCCCGCGCGCAATTTCCTCAATAGCACCTTCGTGAACGTCGAGAGCCTGCGCGCAACGGAAGGCGAGCCGCATCTCGACATCCATCCCGCGGATGCCGCCGAACGTGGTATCAACGACGGCGAACAGGTGCGCATCTTCAACGACCGTGGCTCGATGCAGGCCCGCGCGCGCATCACCGACAAGGCGCGCGCGGGGCTCGTCGTCGGCTTGTCGATCTGGTGGAAAAAGCTTGCGCCCGACGGCCGCAACGCAAACCAGGTCACGAGCCAGGCGCTGACCGACCTCGGTGGCTCGGCTACTTTCTATGACTGTCTCGTCGAGGTCGAACGAGCCTGAGTCCCATCCCTGAGCGCGGCGGGTTTCCCGCGGCGCATCCGTCTCCCGGCCGGCGCTTTCGAGTGCATCGTCTAACCGGGGGCTAACCCCGAATTGTCAAGCGTGGGCGCATGCTACGATGCGCCCTTTAGCACGACCATTCGAAAATAACGGAGGAGACGCCGCATGGAAAAAGTCTGGCTGAAATCGTATCCGCCTGGCGTGCCCAAACAGATCGATCCGACCCAATACGAGTCGGTTACCGCGTTGATGGAAGAGAGCTTTCGCATGTATCGCGCGAGGCCGGCGTTCGCCTGCATGGGCAAGCAGATCACGTACGGCGAACTCGATAAGCTGTCGACCTGTCTCGCCGCATGGTTTCAGTCAAAAGGCATCGCGCGTGGTGCGCGCATCGCGATCATGATGCCGAATGTCCTCCAGTATCCCGTCGCGATCGCCGCGATCCTGCGCGCGGGCTATGTGGTGGTGAACGTGAATCCGCTGTACACGCCGCGCGAACTGGAACACCAGCTCAAGGACAGCGGCGCCGAAGCGATCATCCTGCTCGAGAATTTTGCCGTTACGTTGCAGGCTATCGCGCGCAATACGTCGATCAAACACGTCGTCGTCGCGTCGATGGGCGATCTGATGGGCGCGAAGGGCTGGCTCGTCAACTTCGTCGTGCGCCGCGTGAAGAAGATGGTGCCGGAGTGGAGTCTGCCAGGACACGTGCGCTTCAACGACGCGATGTCCGAAGGCGCGCGCAGCACCTTCACGCCTGTGATGCAACGTCCCGACGACATCGCGTTCCTTCAATACACGGGTGGCACGACGGGCGTCGCAAAAGGCGCGACGCTCCTGCACCGCAACCTGGTTGCGAACGTGCTGCAGTCGCATGTGTGGCTCGAACCGGCGCGTCAGAAGCGGGGCGCTATCGATCAGTACGTGACCGTCGTCGCACTGCCGCTGTACCACGTGTTCGCGCTGACCGTATGCGGTCTGCTGACGATCCGCACGGGCGGGCTTGGCGTGCTGATTCCGAATCCACGGGACATAGCGGGCATGATCAAGTCGCTGCACGGCTACAAAATCACGACGTTCCCCGCCGTGAACACGCTGTACAACGCGATGCTCAATCATCCGGATTTCTCCCGCCTCGATTTCTCGAACCTGCTGGTCGCGAATGCCGGCGGGATGGCCGTGCAGGAAGCCGTCGCGAACCGCTGGTTCGAGCGCACGCACGCGCCGATCGTCGAGGGCTACGGCTTGTCGGAGACGTCGCCGTGCGTGACGTGCAATCCGACGACGGTCACCGAATACAGTGGCACGATCGGGCTGCCGCTGCCGTCGACGGAAGTGTCGATCCGCGACGACGAAGGCAACGAACTGCCGCTTGGACAGGCAGGCGAGCTGTGCATCCGCGGTCCGCAGGTGATGGCGGGCTACTGGCACCGTCCGGACGAAACGGCGAAGGTGATGACGGCCGATGGCTTCTTCCGCTCCGGCGACATCGCGGTCATCAACGAAGACGGCTTTGTGAAGATCGTCGATCGCAAAAAGGACATGATTCTCGTGTCGGGCTTCAACGTTTATCCGAACGAAATCGAGGATGTGGTCGCGAAGCATCCGGGCGTCTTCGAAGTGGCGGCCGTCGGTGTGCCGGACCAGCATTCGGGCGAAGCCGTGAAGCTCTTCATCGTGAAGAAGGACGAAGCGATCACCGACACCGACATCTTCGCGTTCTGCAAGGAACAGCTGACAGGATACAAGCGGCCGCGCATCGTCGAGTTTCGCAAGGAGCTGCCGAAGAGCAACGTCGGCAAGATCTTGCGCCGCGAGCTGCGCGACGGCCGGGCATGAAGAGCAGGCGGGGGAGACCAGTCGGCGCCTAGACGGGCAACCGTCGGCATGCCGAAACAACAGGACGGCCCAACGGATGACGCGCCGTTGGGCCGTTTCTATTGACGCCGCCGCAACGGGATCAACCGCAACGCGATGGCGCGAGCTCAAATAAAAAAGGGCGCCCGCAGGCGCCCTCGAGGGTAACTACGATTTCACGACTTATTAGAACTTGTGGCGGATACCTACGCGAACCGTCGTCTGGTGGTTCGCGTTCGACGGCGTAAGGCCGTTGATCGAAGCAACTGCCTGCTGGCCCGTCGAGTCCGTGCCCGAAGCGTGCTGGTAAACGCCGATCAGGTAGACGTCCGTGCGCTTCGACAGGAAGTAGTCCGCGCCCAGTGCGCCCTGGTTGTAGTGACCGCCGCCATGACCGTTGAAGTCCGCGAGGCGCGTGTAGTCGTACATGGCGCCCAGCACGAGAGCCGGCGTCAACTGATACTTGAAGTTGATTTCGCCGTTGTTGAACGTTGCCGTGCCGCGGTAAGCCGGAGCCGCAACGTTCGCTGCACCGAGGTTGCCGAACTGGATGTACGAGTACGTCAGACCGACCGTTGCTGCGCCGAACGTATATGCGCCGCCTGCACCAGCGACGTGGTACGAGCTAGCCGAAGCAAAGCCCGAGATAACCGGGTTGCTCTGCACGCCAGTGACCTTGCCGATGTTGTTCGTCGGGTTTGCGCCGCTGCTCGGCACGTTGCCCCAGAACGACGTGTTCGGGTCGCGGACGTTCAAGTAGCCAGCGCCCAACACGAGCGGACCGTTGTTGTAGCCTGCGCCCAACGACCAGATCTGGTTTCGGCCCGTTGCGCCTGCAACGCCGCCAACGCTGTACATGCCGCCGAACGTCAGGCCTGCGTAGTTCGCGCTCGTGAACTTGATTGCATTGTTCACGCGGTTTGCGTTGTTGAAGTTGTCCAGGTCGTCCGGGTGAGCGGCGATGTAGCCACCCCACTGGTCGCCCGCTTCCAGCGGACCGACGTAGTCGACCACGGAGTCATACTGGCGGCCCAGCGTAACCGTGCCGAACTGGCTCGACAGACCGACATAAGCTTGACGGCCGAACAGCGCGCCGCCTTGACCCTGCCTGCCGGTGTTCACGTCAAAGCCGCTTTCCAGCACGAAGACCGTCTTCAGGCCGCCACCGAGATCTTCGGTGCCGCGCAGGCCCCAACGGCTGCCTTGCAGAACGCCGCTCGACAGGTTGTACAGGTGCTGACCCGAACGGCCCGCGCCCGCTGCCGTCTGCACGTTGCTCGTATAGTTAAAACCTTCATCAATGATGCCGTACAGCGTCACGCTGCTCTGAGCGTGAGCGACGCCAGCAAACGCGCCCATTGCTGCAAGAGCGAGAAGCGACTTTTTCATCGAAAAATCTCCAAGGATTTGCGAATTATTTTCAGACAAGGCAAATATTTATCTGCGTTGCGGCCTTGCGTAACTTCCTCAAGAAGTTGCACGTAATGTAACAAAGAGACCTAAGTGAACAAAGAAAAAGCAGGGCGGCCGCCAAGCCGCTGTTTCGTTTACGCAACATGGTCTAAAATCGAAAACCGGCTGTCGGAAACGCTTCGAAAATTTTCTGGTCGTCAGCCGCAAACCCTTGATTGACAAGGCTTTGCACGAAGCGGGTCACGCGCCGGAGTGTGGAGGCCAGAATGCTGCTTGATGAATTGATTACTGAGTTCGATCGGGGTTTACGCTCAATGACCGGGATATCGCGCATGTCCCGGCCGCTCCCTGTTCCGCCCGCGTTCGCCGAGCCTGTCGAACTGACTGAAGAAGAGCGCGCGCATGCCGCGGGATTGATGCGTGTGAATCATGTCGGCGAGGTGTGCGCGCAGGCGTTGTATCAGGCGCAGAAACTCGCGACCCGTTCACCGGCGCTCAAGCAGGCCTTCGAGCGGGCCGCGCGCGAAGAGGAGGATCACCTCGCGTGGACGTACAAGCGTCTCGAGGCGCTCGATTCGCGTCCGAGTCTGCTTAATCCTATCTGGTATGCTGGCGCCCTCGCGATCGGCTTCGCGGCCGGCCGTCTTGGCGATCGCGTGAGCCTCGGGTTCATGGCGGAAACGGAGCGGCAGGTGGAACTGCATCTCGATGGCCACCTGACGACGCTCCCGGAAGGCGATCACGAATCGCGCGCGATCGTTGAGCAGATGCGCGTCGACGAAGCTGCGCACGGCAAGGCCGCGACGGATGCGGGCGGCATTGAGTTGCCGTTTCCGGCGCGCGCGCTGATGCGTGCGGCATCGAAGATCATGACCCGCACCGCGTACCACGTTTGAACTGATTCAAAGCAAAACTGTTTAAAGTGGGCGGCGCTCGCCGCGCTGCCCCGGAAAATCGCTCCAACTCCTCGTTCGTCCCGCGCTTTTCGTCCTCCCGGAACGCTTTCATTCCACGCTTTTCCCTCGCACTTTTCACGTATCACCTTCACAAGATTCAGTAGCCCATTCATTTATAACGATTTTCTATTTTTAGGCGCGGTGTGAGCAAGCGGCGCTAAGTCCTTGTTCTAGCAAACAAAATTCGTCAAAAAACCGCGACTCTCCCTTGACCGGTGTTAGGGGTTCCTCTAAAGTGGGAGACAGTGTGAGAAAGTGTATTTTTGTGTGATCCGACGCGCTTTCTCCGGTAAATTTCCGAAATCGGGCGACATCTTTCAACGCCCTGACACAAGGGGAGCGAAGTGTTCCAAGGGGCGTCGGCGCTGACACTCGATGCGAAGGGACGGATGTCCGTCCCGTCTCGCTATCGGGATGCGCTGCAAGGACAGGCAGAAGGACGGATGACCATCACCAGGCATCCCGATGGCTGCCTGTTGCTGTTTCCGCGCCCCGAGTGGGAAGTGTTTCGCGCCAAGATCGTCAACCTGCCGATGGACGCCAAGTGGTTTCAACGCATCTTTCTCGGCAGCGCAATGGATGTCGAACTGGATACGGCCGGCCGCGTGCTGATCGCGCCGGAATTGCGCCAGGCCGCAAAGCTGGAAAAAGAAGTGATGTTGTTGGGAATGGGAAGCAGGTTCGAGATCTGGGACAAGGAAACCTACGACGCGCAGGAACAGGCGGCCATGTCGCAGGGCATGCCCGAGTCTCTGAAGAACTTCACATTCTGAGCGCAGGTAATTAGATATGGCGCCTGCGATGGGTAACGAATTGCAGCATCGCACGGTGCTGCTCGAAGAAGCGGTGAATGCGCTCGTCACGCGCGCGGACGGCGTCTATATAGATGGCACGTTCGGGCGCGGCGGCCATAGCCGCGCGGTGCTGGCAAAGCTGGGCGACGCGGGGCGTCTGATCGCGTTCGACAAAGACCCGCTCGCCATCGCCACCGCACAGCAGATCGCCGATCCGCGCTTCGAGATCGTGCATGAAAGTTTCGCATCACTGCGCGACGCAACGAGCGCGCGCGGGGTAGGGCGTGTGTCGGGAGTGTTGCTGGATCTGGGCGTGTCGTCGCCGCAGTTCGACGATCCGGAGCGGGGTTTCAGTTTCCGCGCCGATGGCCCGCTCGACATGCGGATGGACCCGACGCGCGGCGAGTCCGCGGCGGATTGGCTGGCGCGGGCCACGGTGCAGGAAATGACGGAGGTGATACGGGATTATGGGGAAGAACGGTTTGCTTTTCAGATTGCAAAGGCGCTTGCTGCTCGCCGGGCAGAGTCCGACCGTCTTGGGCCTCTCGTCAGCACGGGCGAGCTTGCCCAAATCGTGGCTAACGTCGTCAAAACCCGTGAGAAGGGTAAGGACCCGGCAACCCGCACCTTTCAGGCTATACGGATTCACATCAATCAAGAGCTTGCGGAGCTGCAAGTCGTACTAGAAGCAGCATTGACGTTGTTGGAGCAAGGGGGGCGGCTGGTCGTGATCAGCTTTCATTCGCTCGAAGACCGGATCGTCAAGCGGTTCATGCAGGCGCACTCGAGTGCGCCTGCTGTCGACCGCCGTCTTCCCATCCGCGCCGTCGATCTGCCGAGCCCGCCGCTCAAACTGCTAGGCCGCGTATTCGCGAGCGACGCCGAAGTCGCCGCCAACCCGCGCGCCCGTTCCGCCGTGATGCGCGTTGCGGAGCGGATCGCGCCATGAACCGCCTCAATATCTTCCTGCTGATCGTCGTCATGGGTTGTGCGCTTTCCGTCGTCAACGCGACGAATCAGCAGCGTCAGTTCTTCATCCAGTTGCAGCGCGCGCAATCGCAGGAGCGTCAGCTGCAGCAGGACTATTCGCAGCTTCAATATCAGCAGAGCGCGCTGTCGAAGACTTCGCGCATCGAGCAGCTCGCCACCGACTCCCTGAAGATGCAGGGCGCGAGCACGGGGCGCACGCAATATCTGACGCTCGACGCCGGTTCCGCGAAGGCCGAGGACGCACCCGTTCCGACTTCGGCGCCGGCCCCGGCATCGGCCACGAAAGCTCGTCGAGGCACGCGATGAAGAAATCGTCGAACAAGAACAAGAGCGTCGCGTTCTCGGCGAATCCGATTCTTTCGGTGCGCCTGCCGATGTGGCGCTCGAAGCTCGTCGTGTTTCTGCTCTTCATGGCCTTCGTCGCGCTGACGGCGCGCGCGTTCTGGATTCAGGGCCCGGGCAACGCCTTTTATCAGAAGCAGGGCGAGAGCCGCTATCAGCGCCGCCTCGAATTGCCCGCCACACGCGGCAAGATTCTCGACCGTAACGGCCTCGTGCTCGCGACGAGCCTACCCGTGCGCGCAATCTGGGCGATTCCCGAGTCGGTGCCGGACGACCTCGGCGCGGACAAGCTCGGCGAGCTCGGGAAGCTGCTCGACATGACGCAGCAGGAGTTGCGCAAGAAGCTGTCGGAAGACAAGACGTTCGTCTACGTGAAGCGCCAGGTGCCCGTCGACGTGGCCGCCAAAGTCGAAGCGCTGAACATCCCTGGCATCTATCAGCGCAACGAGTACAAGCGCTTCTATCCGGAAGGCGAGATCACGGCTCACCTGATCGGCTTCACGAACGTCGAGGACGAAGGCCAGGAAGGCGTCGAGCTCGGCGACCAGAAGCTGCTCGCGGGCGTGCCTGGCAGCCGCCGCGTGATCAAGGACCGTCTCGGCCATATCGTCGAAGATGTGGACGAGCAGGTCGTGCCGCACAACGGTAAGGACGTCGATCTGTCGATCGACAGCAAGATTCAGTACATCGCGTACACGAATCTGAAAGCGGCTGTGCAGAAGTTCAAGGCGAAAGCGGGTGCCGCGATGGTGATCGACGTGCGCACTGGCGAAGTGCTCGCGCTCGTCAATTATCCGACGTACAACCCGAACGACCGCACGCACCTGACGGGCGAGCAGTTGCGCAACCGCATTCTCACCGACACGTTCGAGCCGGGCTCGATCATGAAGCCGTTCACGGTTTCGCTCGCGCTCGACCTGCACCGCGTCACGCCGACTACACTGGTTGATACGGGCGGCGGCCGCTTCGTGCTTGACGGCGCGCCCATCACCGACGACTCGGGCTTTGGCGTGCTGACGGTCGGCGGCGTGATCCAGAAGTCGAGCAACATCGGCGCGACGAAGATCGCGATGCAGCTCAGGCCGGAAGAGATGTGGAACATGTACACCAGCATCGGTCTCGGCCAGGCGCCGAAGGTCGGTTTCCCGGGGGCGGCGGCTGGCCGTCTGCGCCCGTGGAAGAGCTGGCGCCGCATCGAACAGGCGACGATGTCATACGGCTACGGCTTGTCGGTGTCGCTGTTCCAGCTGGGCCGCGCTTACACGGCCATCGCGCACGACGGCCAGGTCATGCCCGTGTCGATTTTCCGCACGCCGAAAGACCAGCCCGTGACGGGTCCGCAGGTCTTCTCGCCGACTACCGCGCGCGAAGTTCGCGCGATGCTCGAGTCCGTCGTTTCGCGGGAAGGCACGTCGCCGGATGCGGCGGTGCCGGGCTACCGCGTCGGCGGCAAGTCGGGTACGGCGTACAAGCACGTCGGGCGCGGCTACGACCACGGCAAGTACCGCGCGTCGTTCGTCGGCATGGCGCCAATGCCGAATCCGCGCATCGTCGTGGCCGTGTCCGTCGACGAACCAACGGCAGGGAGCCACTTCGGCGGCCAGGTGTCGGGCCCCGTGTTTTCGTCGATCGTCGGCGATACGCTGCGCTCGCTGAACGTGCCGCCCGATCAGCCCGTCAAGCAGATGGTCGTGTCGGACGACGTGAATCCGGCTACGCCCGCAGCCGCATCCCAACCGGCAGCGAACGGCGCGAAGAAACTCGCGACGCACGCAGCGCCGAAGAAGCTGACCATTTCAGACAACACGAAGAACCGCCCCGGAGTAGTTAGATGAGTGCGCTGCGTTCTTCTCATCCGGCGCAACAGCAGATTGCTGACGCGCTTGCCTGGCTGCGCGCACGTGTGCAGCCTGGCGCACATTTGCACGCCGATACCCGCACGATCGGAGCGGGCGACATATTCCTCGCGTATGCCGTCGAGGGCGCGGACAACCGCCCGTTCATCGCCAACGCTATCGAGCGCGGCGCGGCTGCCGTGCTCGTGCAATCGGAAGATTATGCGGGCGACCTCGATCCCGCGACGATGCTTGCCGTCCCCGGCCTGAACGACCTGGCGGGAACGATCGCGAGCGCGTGGTACGGCGACCCGAGCGACACGATGCGCATGATCGGCGTGACGGGCACGAACGGCAAGACGTCGTGCACGAACTGGATTTCGGCGGCGCTGACGGCGCTCGGCCAGCCGTGCGCGATCATCGGCACGCTTGGCAGCGGCATGCCGGGGCACCTCGTGCACACGGGTTTCACGACGCCCGACGCGCCGCAACTGCAGCGCAGTCTCGCGCAGTTGCGCGACTCGGGTGCGAAGGCCGTCGCGATGGAAGTATCGTCGCACGCGCTGCATCAGGGACGCGTGAACGGTACGGCGTTCAGCGTCGGTGTGTTCACGAATTTGACGCAAGATCATCTCGACTATCACGGCACATTAGAAGCGTACGAAGCGGCAAAGGCCCGTCTGTTCGCATGGCCGGAACTGAAGGCCGCCGTCATCAACGCCGACGACGCGGCCGGACGCCGTCTGATCGCGAGCACTAAAGGGCACGCGAAGACGATCGCCTATGCGCTCGAAACGCACGCCGACGTGCAGGCGGATGCATCGATCGTCGCATCGAACGTGCGCGCGACAGCGACGGGCACGGCGTTCCACATCGCGTCGGACTGGGGCAATGCGGACATCGAGGTCAACACGCTCGGCGTATTCAACGTGAGCAATCTGCTCAGCGTGCTCGGCGCGCTGCTCGCGTCCGATGTGCCGTTCGATGCGGCCGTCGCGCAACTCGCCCGGCTCGAATCGGTGAACGGCCGCATGGAACGCCTCGGCGGCCGCCTGCAAAACGATGAGCCGCTCGTCGTGATCGACTATGCGCATACGCCCGACGCGCTCGAACAAACGCTGACGGCCTTGCGCCCGATCGCCGATGCGCGCGGCGGCAAGCTCGTCTGCATGTTCGGCTGCGGCGGCGACCGCGATGCGACCAAGCGTCCGCTGATGGGCGAAATCGCGGAGCGATGCGCCGATGGCGTCGTCGTGACGAGCGACAACCCGCGCAGCGAAGATCCGCAAAAAATCATCGATCAGATCGCAGCGGGCATGAAGGACGCGTCGAAGGCTCGCCGCATCGAAGACCGTGCGAGCGCGATCCTGCAGGCGGTGCGATGCGCCGCGCGCGAGGACGTCGTCGTGCTCGCGGGCAAGGGCCATGAATCGACGCAGGAAATCATGGGCAAGAAGCGCGCGTTCTCGGATCAGGATCACGCACGTCTCGCGCTTGCAGCTCGCGCGACGCATGCACGCGGAGGTGGCGAATGAAGATGTTCTCTCTGCATGAAGCCGCTGCCGTGATTCCGGGCGCAACGGTAACGGGCGATGAATCCGTCGCGTTCGAGCGTGTCTCGACGGATAGCCGCACATGCGGTCCCGGCGATCTGTTCGTCGCGCTGAAGGGCGATCGTTTCGACGCGCACGATTTTCTCGCCGACGTCGCCGCGCGCAACGTGAGCGCGGTGCTCGTCGCTCGCACGCCGGACAGCTTCCGTGTGCCCGCTATTCGCGTGAAGGGCGATACGCGCGCGGCATTGGGCTCGCTGGCGAACGGCTGGCGCCGCCGCTTTGCGATGCCGCTCGTCGCCGTGACGGGCAGCAACGGCAAAACGACGGTCAAGGAAATGATCTCGTCGATCTTCACGGCTGCCGTTGGCGAGCAGTCGCGTCTTGCGACGGCAGGCAATTTCAACAACGACGTCGGCTTGCCGCTGACGCTGTTCCGTCTGAGCGAAGCGCACAAGCTGGCCGTTGTCGAGCTCGGCATGAATCATCCGGGCGAAACGGCGCTGCTCGGCAAGATCGCCGAGCCGACTGTTGCCGTCGTCAACAACGCGCAGCGCGAGCACCAGGAATTCATGGCGACGGTCGAAGCCGTCGCGCTGGAACATGCGGCCGTGATTCACGCGCTGAAGCCCGAAGGCGTCGCCGTGTTCCCGGCCAACGACGCGTATGCGGGCATCTGGCGCGTCGCGGCAACGGGCAACCGCATCATCGATTTCGCGCTGAACACGGCTGAACGCACGACGGAAGCCGCGGTCCAAGGCACGCTAGACGGCAACCAGCTGAGCATCGACACGCCCGAAGGCCACCTCGACGTCACGCTGCAAGTGCTCGGCGCGCACAACGCGCACAACGCACTGGCAGCGACGGCGGCGGCGCTCGCAGCGGGCGTGGCGCTCGACGCGATCAAGCGCGGCCTCGAAGCGTTCGGCGCGGTGAAGGGCCGTTTGCAGGTGAAGCGCGCGGTGCTCGGCCCGATGGCGGGCGCGACCGTGATCGACGATACGTATAACGCGAATCCCGATTCGATGCTCGCCGCGATCGACGTGCTCGCCGAACGCGCGTCGCCGCGCGTGCTGGTGATGGGCGACATGGGCGAAGTCGGCGACAACGGCACGGCGTTTCATCGCGAAGTGGGCGCGTATGCGAAAGAGCGCGGCATCGATGCGTTATACGCGCTCGGCGATGCGTCGCGCGATGCCTGCGCCGCATACGGCAGCGAAGCCCACCACTGCGGCGACGTGAACACGCTCGTCGCGCAACTGCAGCAGGCCGGTTACGGGCCCGCTGCGACGTATCTCGTGAAAGGCTCGCGCTTCATGAAGATGGAGCGCGTGGTGGACGCCGTTACGAGTCCACAACCCGCTGCACCGGGCACGGCGCCCGGCGCACACTGAAAGAGAAGGACAGAAGTATGCTACTGGCGCTGGCGCAATGGCTGCAGAACGATATCGGCTTTTTGCGCGTGTTCAGTTATCTGACGTTTCGTGCCGTTGCGGCGACGATCACCGCGCTGCTGATCGGGCTCATCTGCGGCCCGTGGGTGATCCGCAAGCTGACGGCGATGAAAGTCGGCCAGGCCGTGCGCAAGGACGGCCCGCAAACGCACCTCGTCAAGTCCGGCACGCCGACGATGGGCGGCGTGCTGATCCTAATCGGCATCGCCGTGTCGACGCTGCTGTGGGCCGATCTGACCAATCGCTTCATCTGGATCGTAATGCTCGTCACGTTCGGCTTCGGCGTGATCGGCTGGGTCGACGACTACCGCAAGGTCGTCTACAAGGACCCGCGCGGCATGTCGTCCCGGGAAAAGTATTTCTGGCAATCGGTGATTGGTCTGTTCGCCGCAGTGTATCTCGCGTTCAGCGTGTCGGAAGCGAGCAATGTGCGTGTGTTCGATCTGTTCATGGCGTGGGTGCGCAGCGGCCTGTCGATGGGCCTGCCCGCGCGCGCCGACCTGTTGCTGCCGTTCCTCAAGTCGATGACCTATCCGCTCGGCGTGTGGGGCTTCATCGCGCTGACGTATTTCGTGATCGTCGGTTCGAGCAACGCGGTCAATCTCACCGACGGCCTCGACGGCCTCGTGATCATGCCCGTCGTGCTGGTCGGCTCGTCGCTCGGCGTGTTCGCGTATGTGATGGGCAGTGCCGTCTATTCGAAATACCTGTTGTTCCCGCACATCGCGGGCGCGGGCGAAATGCTGATCTTCTGCTCGGCGATGGGCGGGGCAGGGCTGGCGTTCCTCTGGTTCAACACGCACCCGGCGCAGGTGTTCATGGGCGATGTCGGCGCGCTCGCACTGGGCGGCGCGCTCGGCACGATCGCCGTGATCGTGCGTCAGGAAATCGTGCTGTTCATCATGGGCGGGATTTTCGTCGCCGAGACGGTGTCGGTGATGTTGCAGGTCACGTGGTTCAAGTTCACGAAGGCACGTTTCGGTGAAGGCCGCCGCATCTTCAAGATGGCGCCGCTGCATCACCACTTCGAACTGTCGGGCTGGAAAGAGACGCAGGTCGTCGTGCGTTTCTGGATCATCACGCTGATGTTGTGCCTGTTCGGTTTGTCCACGCTCAAGCTGCGTTAAGCCGCATTCAAAGTCGCACTCAAGGGGAAGCAGTCGATGTTTGGCGAGAAGTTTCGGGATCGGCAAAAGCCGATGGTGCTCGTGCTGGGGCTCGGCGAATCGGGCCTCGCGATGGCGCGCTGGTGCGCGCGGCATGGTTGCCGCCTGCGCATCGCCGACTCGCGCGAAGTGCCGCCGAATCTGTCCGCGCTCGAAGCGCACGGTATCGAAGGCGACTTCCTCGGCGGGCCGTTTTCCGAGGTGCTGCTGGAAGGCGTCGAGCTGCTCGCGATCAGCCCGGGCCTGTCACCGCTCGCCGCCGATCTCGTGCCGCTGATCGCCGCCGCGCGCGAGCGCGACATTCCCGTGTGGGGAGAACTCGAATTCTTCGCGCAGGCGTTGCGCACGCTCGGCGAGAGCGGCTATGCGCCGAAGGTGATCGCCATCACGGGCACCAACGGCAAGACCACGACGACGAGCTTGACGGGCCTCTTGTGCGAACGCGCTGGCAAGAAGGTCGCGGTCGCGGGCAACATCAGCCCGGCCGCGCTCGACAAGCTCACGGAAGCGATCGACAACACCGCGCTGCCCGATGTGTGGGTGCTCGAACTGTCGAGCTTCCAGCTGGAAACGGCGCACACGTTCGAGCCGGACGCGGCCGTGATCCTGAACATCACGCAGGATCACCTCGATTGGCATGGCGGTCTCGACGCGTACGCCGCGGCGAAGGGCAAGATTTTCGGCAAGAACACGGTGCGCGTGCTCAATCGCGACGACGCGCGCGTGATGGCGCTCGCGCCGTCGGTGCAAAGCGGCGCGCAGGTGGTCACGTTCGGCGTGATGGAGCCCACGCGCGACGGCGATCTGGGTCTATTACGCGACAACGGCATGATCTGGCTCGTCGAGGCGCATGACCGTGACGCAGCCGACGAACCGACGTCCACGCGACGTCGCAAGAGCGAATCCACGACGCCGCCGAATATCGGTCTGAAGCGCCTGATGCCCGCCGACGCACTGCGTATTCGCGGTCTGCACAACGCGACGAACGCGCTCGCCGCATTCGCGCTCGCGCGTGCTGTCGGCCTGCCGGGCGCGCCGCTGCTGCACGGCTTGCGCGAGTACCGCGGCGAGCCTCATCGCGTCGAACTGATCGCATCGATCGACGGGGTCGACTATGTCGACGACAGCAAAGGCACGAACGTCGGCGCGACGGTCGCGGCGCTCGACGGTCTTGCGCAACGCGTCGTGCTGATCGCGGGCGGCGACGGCAAGGGCCAGCAATTCGATCCGCTCGCCGAGCCGGTGACGCGCTGGTGCCGCGCGGTGATGTTGATCGGCCGCGACGCGCCGCAGATTCGCGCCGCGCTCGAACACACGGGCATCGCGATGACCGAGCACGCGACGCTCGAAGAAGCGACGCGCGCGGCCAGCGCCGTCGCGCAGCCGGGCGACGCCGTGCTGTTGTCACCCGCGTGCGCCAGCTTCGACATGTTCAAGGGTTATGCGCATCGCGCGGCGGTCTTCCGCAGCGCGGTCGAAGACATCGCTGCCGAACGGGGGACGATGATATGAGCTGGACGGAACGCTTCGGTTCGCAACTCGGCAAGCAGCGCGGCTCGGCGGGCGGCGCGGCGGCGCCGGAACGCGCGCAGCGCACGGGCGGGCTGTCGAGCGCCGTCAACGGCGTACGGCCGCTACGCTCGCGGATGCTCGATTATGACCACTCGCTCCTGTGGGTCGTCGTCGCGCTGCTGGGTCTCGGAATCGTGATGGTGTACTCGGCGTCGATCGCGATGCCGGACTCGCCGAAGTACGCGTCGTATCGCGATTACGCATTCCTCGTGCGCCAGATCATCTTCGTCGTAATGGGCTCGGTGGCGGGCGTGATCGCATTCCGCATCCCGATCTCGACGTGGGACAAGTACGCGCCGAAACTCTTCCTGATCGCGCTCGTCGCGCTCGTGATCGTGCTGATTCCGCACGTCGGCAAGGGCGTGAACGGCGCGCGCCGCTGGATTCCCCTCGGCATCACGAACATGCAGCCGTCGGAAATCATGAAGCTCGCGGTGACGATCTACGCGGCGAACTATACGGTCCGCAAGCAGGAATACATGCACAGCTTCGCGAAGGGCTTTCTGCCGATGGGCTTCGCGGTCGGCGTGGTCGGCATGCTGCTGCTGCTCGAGCCCGACATGGGCGCGTTCATGGTGATCGCAGCCATCGCGATGGGCGTGCTGTTCCTCGGCGGCGTGAACGGCAAGATTTTCGGCGGGCTGGTCGCAACGGCTGTCGGTACTTTCACGCTGCTGGTGTGGGCGTCGCCTTGGCGCCGCGAGCGGATCTTCGCGTACCTCGATCCGTGGGACGACCGTTACGCGCAGGGCAAGGCGTATCAACTGACGCACTCGCTGATCGCGTTCGGCCGCGGCGAGTGGTTCGGCGTGGGTCTCGGCGGCAGTGTCGAGAAGCTCAACTATCTGCCCGAGGCGCACACCGACTTCATTCTTGCCGTGATCGGCGAAGAACTCGGCTTTGTCGGCGTGCTCGTCGTGATCCTGATGTTCTACTGGATCGTGCGTCGCTCGTTCGAAATCGGCCGCCAGGCGCTCGCGCTCGACCGCACGTTCGCGGGCCTGGTCGCGAAGGGCATCGGCATCTGGTTCGGCGCGCAGACCTTCATCAACATGGGCGTGAACCTCGGTCTGCTGCCGACCAAAGGTCTCACGCTGCCGCTCGTCAGCTACGGCGGCTCGGGCATCGTGCAGAACTGCATCGCGGTCGCGGTGCTGATGCGGGTCGATTACGAGAACCGGGTGTTGATGCGCGGGGGCAAGGTATGACGATGCAACAACGCACGCTGATGGTGATGGCGGGAGGCACGGGGGGCCACGTGTTCCCCGGGCTGGCCGTCGCGCACCTGATGCAGGCGTGGGGCTGGCGCGTCGTGTGGCTCGGCAATCCCAACGGCATGGAAGCGACGCTCGTCCCGAAGCACGGCATCCCGATGGAGTACGTGCGTTTCGGCGGCCTGCGCGGCAAGGGCATAAAGACCAAGCTGATGCTGCCTGTGAATCTGCTGCGCGCATGCATGCAAAGTCTCGCGGTGCTGCGTCGCGTGAAGCCCGATGTCGTGCTTGGCATGGGCGGCTACATCACGTTCCCGGCGGGCGTGATGACGGCCTTGAGCGGCACGCCGCTCGTGCTGCACGAACAGAACTCGATTGCGGGTCTCGCGAACAAGGTGCTCGCGAAGCTTGCAAAGCGCGTGCTCGTCGCGTTCCCGAACGCGTTGCCGCACGCCGAGTGGACGGGTAACCCGATCCGCGAGGAACTTGCGCGCACGCTGGCACCCAAAGCACGCTACGCAGCCCGTAGCGGTCCGCTGAATGTGCTGGTCGTGGGCGGCAGTCTCGGCGCGGCGGCGCTGAACGAAACGGTGCCGCGCGCGCTGGCGAAGCTCGCGCCGAACGAGCGGCCGCGCATCGTGCATCAGGCGGGCGCGAAGCATATCGACGCATTGCGCGCGAATTACGAAGCGGCCGGCATTGCAACGGGCGACGACGTGCAACTCGTGCCCTTCATCGACGACATGACGAGTGCCTATGCGAATGCGGATCTCGTGATCTGCCGTTCGGGCGCGATGACGGTCGCCGAGATCGCGGCGGTGGGCGTGGCGGCATTCTTCGTGCCGTTCCCGTACGCCGTCGACGATCACCAGACAACCAACGCAGCGTTTCTCGCCGATCAAGGCGCGGCGCTGCTCGTACAACAACGTGACATGTCGGTGGATAGCCTTGCCGACTGGTTGCGCAGCCAGACACGGGACTCGCTCGCGGAAATGGCGGAGCGTTCGCGCTCGCTCGCAAAACCCGATGCCACCGAGCAGGTCGCGCAGATCTGCGCAACGGTGGCGGGCGTGACTCCGAGCCTGAGCCCTGAAGGAAAGCAGCAATGAAACATATCGTCAAACACATTCACTTCGTCGGGATCGGCGGCGCGGGCATGAGCGGCATCGCCGAAGTGCTCGTCAATCTCGGCTATCAGGTGAGCGGTTCAGACCTGTCGCGCAACGCCGTGACGGAACGGCTCGCCGCGCTCGGCGCGCGCATCGCGATCGGCCACGACGCGGAGAACATCGAAGGCGCGAACGCCGTCGTCGTATCGACGGCCGTGCGCAGCGACAACCCCGAAGTGCTCGCCGCGCGTCATCGCCGCATTCCCATCGTGCCGCGCGCCGTGATGCTCGCGGAACTGATGCGCCTGAAGCAGGGCATCGCGATCGCGGGCACGCACGGCAAGACCACGACTACGTCGCTGGTCGCGAGCGTGCTCGCGGCGGGCGGGCTCGATCCGACCTTCGTGATCGGCGGCCGGCTGATCAGCGCGGGCGCGAATGCGCGTCTGGGCACGGGCGATTTTATCGTCGCCGAAGCGGACGAATCGGATGCGTCGTTCCTGAACCTGTTCCCGGTGATCGAAGTCATCACGAACATCGACGCCGATCACATGGACACCTACGGCCACGATTTCGCGCGGCTCAAGCAGGCATTCATCGAGTTCACGCATCGCTTGCCGTTCTACGGGATTGCCGTGCTGTGCGTCGACGATCCGAACGTGAAGGAGATCCTGCCGTTCGTGTCGAAGCCGATCATCCGTTACGGCTTCGCGCCCGATGCGCAGGTGCGCGCGGTGAACGTCGAAGCACGCGAAGGCAAGATGCATTTCACCGCGATGCGCGAAGACGCGGCGCCTCTCGACATCGTGTTGAACCTGCCCGGTATGCACAACGTGCAGAACGCGCTGGCCGCAATTGCAATTGCGACTGAACTTGAGGTGAAAGATGCCGATATCCAGCGAGCGCTCGCGGATTTCAACGGCGTCGGCCGGCGTTTCCAGCGCTACGGCGAAGTGAGCGTGGCGAGCGGCGGTGCATACACGCTCGTCGACGATTACGGTCATCACCCCGTCGAAATGGCCGCGACGATCGCGGCGGCGCGCGGCGCATTTCCGGAGAAGCGTCTGGTGCTGGCGTTCCAGCCGCACCGCTTCACGCGCACGCGCGATTGCTTCGAGGATTTCGTGAAGGTGCTGTCGACGGTCGATGCACTCGTGCTGACGGAAGTGTACGCAGCAGGCGAGTCGCCTATCGTCGCAGCGGACGGCCGGTCGCTTACGCGCGCGATTCGTGTCGCGGGCAAAGTCGAGCCCGTGTTCGTCGAAACAGTGGATGAAGTGCCGGACGCGCTCGGTGCAATCGTGCGCGACGGCGATGTGGTGATCACGATGGGCGCGGGTTCGATCGGCGGTGTGCCGGGTCGGCTCGCAGGAAATGAAGGTGTGAAATGAGCGGTATCGATCCAAAAACTTTCGGCAAGGTTGCAGTGCTGCTCGGCGGTGTGTCCGCCGAGCGCGAAGTGTCGCTCAATTCGGGCCGTCTCGTGCTGCAAGGGCTGCGCGACGCGGGCATCGACGCGCATCCGTTCGATCCGTCCGAGCGGCCGCTTGCCGCGTTGAAGGAAGAAGGCTTCGTGCGCGCGTTCAACGCGCTGCATGGCGGTTACGGTGAGAACGGCCAGATTCAGGGCGCGCTCGATTTCTACGGCATCCGCTATACGGGCAGCGGCGTGCTCGGCTCGGCGCTCGGCCTCGACAAGTTCCGCACGAAGCTCGTGTGGCAGCAGCTCGGCGTGCCGACGCCGCCGTTCGAAGCGGTGCTGCGCGGCGACGATTACAACGCGCGCGCGAAGGACATCGTTGCGAAGCTCGGCTTACCGCTCTTCGTGAAGCCGGCGAGCGAAGGCTCGAGCGTCGCCGTGATCAAGGTGAAGACGGCCGACGCGCTCGTGCCCGCGCTCGAGGAAGCCGCGAAGTTCGACAAGATCGTCGTCGTCGAGAAGAGCATCGAAGGCGGCGGCGAGTACACGGCCTGCATCGCGGGCGATCTGGATCTGCCCATCATCCGCATCGTGCCCGCCGGCGAGTTTTACGACTATCACGCGAAATACATCGCCAACGACACGCAGTACCTGATTCCTTGCGGCATCGCATCCGACGAAGAGGCACGCCTGAAGAAGCTCGCGCGCCAGGCTTTCGATGTGCTCGGCTGCACCGATTGGGGCCGCGCGGATTTCATGCTCGATGGCGAAGGCAATCCGTATTTCCTGGAAGTGAACACGGCACCTGGCATGACGGATCACTCGCTGCCGCCGAAGGCGGCGCGCGCAGTCGGCATCAGCTATCGGGAGCTGGTGGTGAAGGTGCTCGCGCTGACGCTGAAGGATTAAGGAACACGCTCCGACCATGTGGAACAACGTTCGCCAGCTCAATCTCGCCGCCAACGCGTTGCATGCGTTGTTGCTGCTCGTGCTGCTGGCGGCGGGCGGCTACTGGCTGATCCAGCGCCCGAATTTCGCGCTGCGCGAGATCCGCATCGACGGCGATACGGAGCACATCAATTCGCCGACTGTGCGCGCGAGCGTCGTCGGCCGGTTGAAGGGCAACTTCTTCACGGTCGATCTCGACGCTGCGCGTCAGTCGTTCGAGCAGATGCCGTGGGTGCGTCATGCGAGCGTGCGCCGCGTGTGGCCGAATGCGCTCGCGGTGACGCTCGAAGAGTACAAGCCGCTCGGCACATGGGGCACGGATCAACTGGTGAGCACCGACGGAGAGGTGTTCACCGCGAACCAGGGCGAGCTTGAGGAAGAGCTGCCCGCGTTCGATGGCCCGGAAGGGTCCGCGAAGGAAGTCGTCGCGCGTTATCAGGACTTCCGGAAGTGGTTTGCGCCCGTTGGCGCGACGCCGGAAGAAGTGACGCTGTCACCGCGCTTTGCGTGGACGGTGAAGCTGTCGAACGGCATGCAGGTCGAAATCGGGCGGGAGCGCAATCAGGACACGCTCGCCGACCGTTGCAGGCGGCTGACCGCGGCATGGGGCGCGGTCACGCAACGTTGGGGGAAGGATATCGAATATGCGGACTTGCGCTATCCGAACGGCTTCGCCCTTCGCGCGGCAGGCATGCGCTTCATTACGGAACCCGACAAGGGCAAGAAGTAACAGGACATCACACGCAATGAGCACGCTATGAGTAAAGACTATAAAGATCTGCTGGTAGCCCTCGACATCGGCACGGCGAAAGTGGTCGCGATCGTCGCCGAGTTGAAGGGCGAAGGTCATTACGAGGTGATCGGCCTCGGCCAGAGCGAATCGAAAGGGCTCAAGAAAGGCGTCGTGGTGAACATCGAGGCCACGGTGCAGTCCATTCAACGGGCGCTCGAAGAAGCCGAGCTGATGGCGGACTGCAAGATCACGAACGTGTTCACCGGGATCGCGGGAAGCCATATCCGCAGCTTCAATTCGAGCGGGATGGTCGCGATCAAGGAAAAGGAAGTGACGCAGACGGACGTCGCGCGCGTGATCGAAACGGCCAAGGCGATCAACATTCCGACCGATCAGCAGGTGCTGCACATCCTGACGCAGGAATTCATCATCGACGGCCAGGAAGACGTGCGCGAGCCGATCGGCATGAGCGGCATCCGTCTCGAAGTGAAGGTGCATATCGTGACGGGCGCGGTCAGCGCGGCGCAGAACATCGTCAAGTGCGTGCGCCGCTGCGGCCTCGAAGTGAACGACCTGATCCTGCAGCCGCTGGCGTCGTCGCTGGCGGTGCTGACGGAAGACGAAAAGGAACTGGGCGTGGTGCTCGTCGATATCGGCGGCGGCACGACGGACATTGCGATCTTCAGCGAAGGCGCGATCCGTCACACGGCTGTGATTCCGATTGCGGGCGACCAGATCACGAGCGACATCGCAATGGCCTTGCGCACGCCGACGCCGGATGCCGAAGACATCAAGGTCAGCTACGGCATCGCAAAGCAGGCGCTCGCCGATCCGGACGAAATGATCGAAGTGCCGGGCCTCGGCGAGCGCGGTCCGCGCACGCTGTCGCGCCAGGCGCTCGCGGCCGTGGTCGAGCCGCGCGTCGAAGAACTGTTTTCGCTCGTGCAGCAAGTGGTGCGCGAGTCGGGTTACGAAGAACTGCTGAGCTCGGGCGTCGTGCTGACGGGCGGCGCGTCGATGATGCCGGGCATGGTCGAACTGGGTGAGGACATCTTCCTGAAGCCGGTGCGCATCGGTGTGCCGGAGTATGCAGGCGGTCTCGCGGACGTGGTGCGCAATCCGCGTTATTCGACGGCGATGGGGCTGCTCGTCGAAGGACGCTCGCAGCGCATGCGTGGCCGCAAGGTCGCGGTGCAGTCTGGATCGATGGGCCAGGTGTTCACGAGGATGAAGGACTGGTTCCTCGGCAATTTCTAAACGCATTCGAAGTAAAGGGAAATACGCGCCAGTGCCGGCGGCTGGCGCGCGACAGGAGGTTGCCCGATCTCCTGCCGAATAACGGCCGAGTAGGCGGTACTCTTTTTCTTGACGGAGGCAACATGGAATTCCAGATGCTGGAAACGGAAACCAACGGCACCATCATCAAGGTGGTGGGCGTCGGTGGCGCGGGCGGCAATGCCGTCGCGCACATGATCAATCGCGGCGTGCAAGGCGTCGACTTCATCGTGATGAACACGGACGCTCAGGCGCTGTCGCGCGCGCGCGCGCCGAACGTCATCCAGTTGGGCAAGACGGGTCTCGGCGCAGGCGCAAAGCCGGAAATGGGCCGCGCGGCGGCGGAGGAAGCACGTGAGCGCATCGCGGACGCGTTGCGTGGCGCGCATATGGTCTTCATCACGGCGGGCATGGGCGGCGGCACGGGCACGGGGGCAGCTCCCGTGGTCGCGCAGATCGCCAAGGAAATGGGCATTCTGACGGTCGGCGTCGTCAGCAAGCCGTTCGAGTTCGAAGGCGGCAAGCGCATGCGCGTCGCCGAAGCTGGTTCGCAGCAACTGGAGGATCACGTCGACTCGCTGATCGTCGTTCTGAACGACAAGCTGTTCGAGGTGATGGGCGACGACGCCGAAATGGACAAGTGCTTCCAGTGCGCTGACGACGTGCTCAACAACGCAGTCGCCGGCATCGCTGAAATCATCAACGTCGATGGTCTGGTGAACGTCGACTTCGAAGACGTGAAGACGGTGATGGGCGAGCAGGGCAAGGCGATGATGGGCACGGCGACGGTGGCCGGCGTCGATCGCGCGCGTCTCGCGGCGGAACAGGCTGTCGCCAGCCCGCTGCTGGAAGGCGTCGATCTGTCGGGTGCGCGTGGCGTGCTGGTGAATATCACGTCGAGCCGTTCGCTGCGTCTGTCGGAAACGCGCGAAGTGATGAACACCATTAAGAGCTATGCTGCTGATGACGCGACCGTGATCTTCGGCGCGGTGTACGACGACGCGATGGGCGATGCGCTGCGCGTGACGGTGGTGGCAACGGGCCTGGGCCGTGCTGCGAAGAAGCAGCAATCGGCGCCGATGACGCTGCTGCGCACGGGCACCGACAACCAGCCGGTTGGCGCAGTGCAACATGCATACACGCCGCATCACGCAACAACGGCGGACTACGGTTCGCTCGACACGCCGGCTGTATGGCGTACCTCGCGTGACACGGCTGCTTCGCACGTGCAGGCGCTGCAGGAAAAGGGCGTCGATACGTACGACATCCCGGCCTTCCTGCGCAAGCAGGCAGACTGAGACTCACGCAGGAGCGGGCCTTCTGCGGCGTAATCATCTGAATCGTGGTTTGATTACGCGCAGCAGAATTGCACGAGCGTGGCGGGTGGAACGGCAAAACGGCCGCGTTGGGTTGCGCGCGCGGCATGGACAAGTGCCCTCTTCGTTATGGCGAAGCGGTCCGGGCAACTGTCGCCGGATGAAAAGTCCACTGCGGCACGAGTACGTGTGAGCGTGCTCCGCATCGATGCGAAGGAACGAGCATGATTCAGGTAGGTGAAAAGCTTCCCCAGGCGACCGTTTACGAGTTGATCGAAGACGAGCGCGAGGGCTGCACGATCGGGCCGAACAGCTTCGACGTGCGCGAACAGACGGCAGGCAGGCGCGTGGTGATCTTCGGATTGCCGGGCGCATTCACGCCCACCTGTTCGGCGAAGCACGTGCCGGGCTACGTCGAACAGGCAGAGAAGTTACGCGCTGCGGGTGTCGACGAGATCTGGTGCGTATCCGTCAACGACGCGTTCGTGATGGGCGCGTGGGCACGCGATCAGCACACCTCGGGCAAGGTGCGCATGATGGCGGACGGCAGCGCGGCTTTCACCAAGGCCCTCGGTCTGGAGCAGGATCTGTCGGCGCGCGGCATGGGAATCCGATCCCAGCGCTACGCAATGGTGGTCGACGACGGCGTGGTCAAGACGCTGCACGTCGAAGCACCCGGCAAGTTCGAAGTGAGCGATGCGGCGAGTATTCTCGCGACGTTGAGCCAGGCATGACGCGGCCTTGAAGCTTCACCGCATCCGCGCAAACGTCGGTTGTTGCGCTGCGGCAACGCTTTTTTGCGACCTCGTTGTGACAGGCCGTAACGCGGGCCGATGACCGGAAACGCCTCCGTTCCGGGCATCGGCCCGTCACGCTTCCCGATTGGGTAACGCAGCGAAACAGATTGAAACGTCAGCGCAACGACGCTCCGGAACCGGTTGGAGTATAATTCGTGCTATGAGTTAAAAAATCCTGATTGGGATTTTCAATCGAATAGAAGACCACCATGTTGAAGCAGCGCACTATCAAACAGATCGTCAAGACGGTCGGCATCGGCTTGCACTCGGGCCGCAAGGTCGATCTGACGCTCCGCCCGGCGGCGCCGGACACGGGCATCGTGTTTTCCCGCGTGGATTTGCCCACGCCGGTAGACATTCCCGCGTCGGCGATGGCGATCGGCGATACGCGGCTTGCATCGGTGTTGCAGAAAGACGGCGCGCGCGTGTCGACGATCGAACACCTGATGTCCGCGTGCGCGGGCCTCGGAATCGACAATCTGTACGTCGACGTCACCGCTGAAGAAATTCCCATCATGGACGGCAGCGCGGCGTCCTTCGTGTTCCTGATTCAGTCGGCGGGCATCGAAGAGCAGAACGCGGCAAAGAAGTTCATCAAGGTCAAGAAGCCGGTCGAAATCCGCGACGGCGACAAGTTCGCGCGTCTCGATCCGTACTTCGGTTTCAAGCTGAAATTCACGATCGACTTCCGCCATCCCGCTGTGGACAAGACGGGCCAGGCGCTGGAAGTGGATTTCGCGAACACGTCGTATGTGCGTGAGATCGCACGTGCACGCACGTTCGGCTTCGCGCATGAAGTCGAGATGATGCGCGAACTGGGCCTTGCGCGCGGCGGCAGCATGGACAACGCGATCGTGCTCGATGAGTACCGCATCCTGAACAACGACGGCCTGCGCTACGACGACGAGTTCGTGAAGCACAAGATGCTGGACGCGATCGGCGACCTGTACGTGGTCGGCCACCCGTTGCTGGCGTCGTATGACGCGTACAAGTCGGGCCACGGCCTGAACAATGCGCTGTTGCGTGAACTGCTGGCGCACGAAGATTCATATGAGATCGTCACGTTCGACGATCCGCAGAAGGCGCCGCGCGGCTTTGCGTACGATACGCAGACGGCGTTTGCCTGACGCTCCCATGTCAGCAGCAACGAAAAGCGGCCTGAACGGCCGCTTTTTTCATTTCCGCACGAGATTCGGCGCCCTACTTGCGATGCCGGGCGGCCATGCGCGCCAGCGCCGCTTGCAACGGCGACGGCTCCAGCGACTCGCTGAGCGCATGCAGCGCATCGGCGCCCGCACGCGACATCCGCGCCTCTTTGACGCGGGGCGGCTCTTTGGCCGGCTGCGGACGGACGCGGATTCTCAGCGAATTGACAGGCCAGCCGCGCTGCTGCAAGTCCGACAGCAGCCGCGGCTCGAGATGCCGCAAGCGGGCCGCAAGCGCGTTGTGCGCGGCAAACAGGGCGAGAACGCCATCCTTGATGAAACCCGGCTCGACGCTCGTCGCCAGATAGTCGGGCAGCAGCTCGGTGAGATCGCGCTCGAGCGCGGCAACCTGCTCGACCCCCGCGCGCAGCGCCGCGAACGCGTCGGTGCGGTTCAGGACCTCGGCGACGGGCTGCGGCCGGCGCATGTCGAACGTGCGCGAGCCCAGTTTCGGGCCAGGTTTTAGCGTCTGCCTTGAAAACGGTGAGAAACGGCTCATCTGGGACATTGAGTTGTGGCCGCGCCCCGTGCGCGCTCACGCCGCGATTGTACCGTGCGGCGCCGGCGCGCAAAGCTTGCTGCGACCGCTGTCGCCGTGTCGGTTTCGACCCTGGCCGGACGGCCGACCGTCTTGCCTCCGACACAGGCGCACGCGGGGGCGCGTGCTAAAATCCATGATTCGAATTTACTCTTGGACCTAAGCCGCCGAGGCCCCACCGACAATGGGTTGCAACAAAGTAAAAGGGTGTGAAATCTACCCTTTGCAACCCCGCCGATGCCGCGACGCAACCACGATCCGATGACCACCGGTTTTCTACAAAAGATTTTTGGCAGCCGCAATCAGCGGCTCGTCAAGCAATATCAAAAGACCGTCGCGGCGATCAATGCGCTCGAACCGCAGATCGAGCAATTGACGGATGATCAACTGCGCGCGAAGACGACGGAGTTCCGGCAACGCGTCGGTAGCGGCGAGTCGCTGGACAAGCTCCTGCCCGAGGCGTTCGCGGTCTGTCGCGAGGCGAGCAAGCGCGTGCTGAAGATGCGGCACTTCGACGTGCAGCTGATCGGCGGCATGGTCCTGCACTACGGCAAGATCGCGGAAATGCGCACGGGCGAAGGCAAGACGCTCGTCGCCACGCTCGCGGCCTACCTGAACGCGCTGTCCGGGCGCGGCGTGCATGTCGTGACCGTGAACGACTACCTCGCGCAGCGCGACGCCGAATGGATGGGGCGCCTGTACAACTTCCTCGGGCTGTCGGTGGGTATCAACCTGTCGCAGATGGATCACGGCCTGAAGCAGGAAGCGTACTCCGCCGACATCACGTACGGCACGAACAACGAGTTCGGCTTCGACTACCTGCGCGACAACATGGTCTACGAGACGGATGCGCGCGTGCAGCGGGCGCTGAACTTCGCGATCGTCGACGAAGTGGACTCGATCCTCATCGACGAAGCGCGTACGCCGCTCATCATCTCCGGCCAGGCGGAAGACCACACGGAGCTTTACGTGCGCATGAATGCGCTGCCGCCGCTGCTCGATCGCCAGATCGGCGAGGAGAAGGCGGACGGCACGGGCGTCGAGAAGCCCGGCGACTACACGCTGGACGAAAAAGCGCGCCAGGTGTTCCTGACGGAGTCGGGTCACGAGAAGGCCGAGCGGCTGCTCGCCGAGTGGGGCCTGATCGGTGAGGGCGAAAGCCTGTACGCGCCGCAGAACATCACGCTGATGCATCACGTGTACGCCGCGCTGCGCGCACACACGCTGTTCTACAAGGACCAGCACTACGTCGTGCAGAACGGCGAAGTGGTGATCGTCGACGAATTCACGGGCCGTCTGATGGCGGGCCGTCGCTGGTCGGACGGTCTGCACCAGGCCGTCGAAGCGAAGGAGCACGTGAAGATCCAGAGCGAGAACCAGACGCTTGCATCGATCACGTTCCAGAACTATTTCCGCATGTACGCGAAGCTGTCCGGCATGACGGGCACGGCCGACACCGAAGCATACGAATTCAACGAGATCTACGGCCTCGAAACGGTCGTGATTCCGACCAACCGCCCGCCGAAACGGATCGACAAGCAGGACCAGATCTACAAGACGGCGATGGAGCGCTACAACGCGGTGATTCGCGATATCCGCGAATGCTTCGACCGCGGTCAGCCGGTGCTGGTCGGCACGACGTCGATTGAAAACTCGGAATTACTGTCGCAACTGCTGAACAAGGCGGGTCTGCCGCATGAGGTCCTGAACGCGAAGCAGCACGCGCGCGAAGCGGCGATCGTCGCCGAAGCGGGTCGTCCGAAGCGCATCACGATCGCGACGAACATGGCCGGCCGCGGGACCGACATCGTGCTCGGCGGCAACGCGGAGAAGCAGGCTGCCTTCATCGAAGCCGACCTGTCGATCCCCGAAGACGAAAAAGCGGGCCGCATCCAGAAGCTGCATGACGAGTGGCAGGCGCTGCACGATCAGGTGAAGGCCGCGGGCGGTCTGCACATCATCGGCACCGAGCGTCACGAGTCGCGCCGTATCGACAACCAGCTGCGCGGCCGCGCGGGCCGCCAGGGCGATCCGGGCTCGTCGCGTTTCTATCTGTCGCTCGAGGATCCGCTGCTGCGCATTTTCGCGGGCGACCGCGTGCGCGCGATCATGGACCGCCTGAAGATGCCGGAAGGCGAGGCGATCGAAGCGGGCATCGTCACGCGCTCGATCGAATCGGCGCAACGCAAGGTCGAAGCACGCAACTTCGATATTCGCAAGCAGCTGCTCGAATATGACGACGTGTCGAATGATCAGCGCAAGGTGATCTACCAGCAGCGCAACGAACTGCTCGAAGCGCACGACATCACTGAAACGATCGGCGCGATGCGTCATGGCGTGATCACGGATATCGTGCGCCAGTTCGTGCCGGCGGGCAGCATCGAAGAACAGTGGGATGTGCCTGAGCTCGAAGAAGTGCTGCGCAACGACTGGCAACTCGATCTCGCCATTCAGGAAATGATCAACGAGTCGCAGTCGATCGACGCCGGCGAGATTCTCGAAGCCGTGATCGCCGCGGCAGACGAGGCTTACGAAGGCAAGGTCGAGCAGGTGGGCCGCGAATCGTTCAGCGCGTTCGAGCGCTCGGTCATGCTGCAGACGCTGGACCGTAGCTGGCGAGAACATCTCGCCGCGCTCGATCACCTGCGTCAGGGCATCCACCTGCGAGGCTACGCGCAGAAAAACCCGAAGCAGGAGTACAAGCGCGAAGCGTTCGAACTCTTCGCCGCGATGCTGGATTCGGTGAAGCTGGAAGTCACGCGCATCGTGATGAACGTGCAGATCCAGTCGCCCGAACAACTCGAGCAGGCCGCCGAGCAAATGGAAGAGCAAGGCAGCCATCTGGAGAACGTCGAGTTCCGTCATGCCGATTACGCTGAAGCGGGCGCGGCTGTCGCGGCGGCGCCTGTCGCGGCGAGCGCGGCGGCCACGATGATCGGCGACGCAATGGCGCACGGTCACGGCGCAGCGACGCCGCTTACGGGCGACGCCGTGCCGAAGGTCGGACGCAACGATCCCTGTCCATGCGGCAGCGGCAAGAAGTACAAGCAGTGCCACGGCAAGATCGCGTGACGGACGAAGGCGGCGCGCATCATGCGCGCCGCCTTCGTGTCCGCCTTCGCGTCGTTTGATGCGTGCAAGCGCTGGTGATTTCGCGGTGGCGCGGGTCCATCCGGCGCCATCACCCTTGATCCCCAATGCCGGCGTCCGCCGGCATTTCAGTCTCGACAGGTCGCAAACATGGCTGTCAATTTCCCCTCGATCGATCCCGCCCAACTCCATCCCGTCGCCGGCGTCACGCTAGGCTGGGCCGAGGCGAACATCCGCAAGCCGAACCGCAAGGACGTGCTCGTTATTTCCGTCGACGAAGGCGCAACAGTCGCAGGCGTGTTCACGTCGAACCGTTTTTGCGCGGCGCCCGTGACGGTGTGCCGCGAGCACCTTGAGCGCGTGCGCGAGGACGGCAAGGGCATTCGCGCGCTGGTCGTGAACACGGGCAACGCGAATGCGGGCACGGGCGAACCGGGCATGGCGCACGCGCGCGAGACCTGCGAAGAACTCGCGCGCCTCGCAGACATCGCACCGGAGCAGGTGCTGCCGTTCTCGACGGGCGTGATTCTGGAGCCGCTGCCCATCGACCGTCTGAAGGCAGGTTTGCCCGCCGCGCTGGGCAATCGCAAGGCCGCGCACTGGTATGACGCCGCGCAAGCCATCATGACCACCGACACGCTGCCGAAGGCCGTGTCACGCCGGGTCACGATCGACGGTCACACGGTCACGCTGACGGGCATCAGCAAGGGCGCGGGCATGATCAAGCCGAACATGGCGACGATGCTCGGTTTCCTCGCGTTCGACGCCAACGTTGCGCAGCCGGTGCTGGACGAACTGGTGAAGCATGTCGCGGACCGCTCGTTCAACTGCATCACGATCGACGGTGATACGTCGACCAACGATTCCTTCATCCTGATCGCATCGGGCAAGTCGAGCCTGCCCGCGATCACGTCGACGGATTCGCCCGCTTACGCCGCGCTGCGCGACGCCGTGACGGAGACTGCGCAGACGCTCGCGCAACTGATCGTGCGCGATGGTGAAGGTGCCACGAAGTTCATGACGGTGCAGGTGGAAGGCGGCGCGAGCGTCGCCGAGTGCCGCCAGATTGCCTATGCAATCGGCCATTCGCCGCTCGTGAAAACAGCGTTCTATGCATCGGACCCCAACCTCGGCCGCATTCTCGCCGCGATCGGCTACGCGGGCGTAACCGACCTCAACGTCGGCAAGATCGATCTGTACCTCGACGATGTGCTTGTCGCGAAGGCGGGCGGCCGGAACCCGGAATACAAGGAAGAAGACGGACAGCGCGTGATGAAGAAGGCGGAGATCCTGATTCGCGTGGTGCTCGGTCGCGGCAACGCGCAAGCGACGATCTGGACCTGCGATCTGTCGCAC
The DNA here is from genome assembly GCF_017814945.1 of Paraburkholderia sp. LEh10. Classification (GTDB taxonomy): domain Bacteria; phylum Pseudomonadota; class Gammaproteobacteria; order Burkholderiales; family Burkholderiaceae; genus Paraburkholderia. Next base: position 88,564 of record NZ_JAGIPX010000022.1, on the reverse strand, counting down.
GACTATGTGAGCATCAACGCCGACTATCGTTCCTGATTCTCATCACGCCATGGATAAACTCGAACAATTCCTGAGTCGCGCCGAGGCCGTCCTGGTGCGGCTCGAAGCCATGCTTCCGCCGGCCTCGCCCGACGTCGACTGGTCTGCGGCCGTTGCGTTTCGCTGGCGCAAGCGTCAGGGGCGCGGCTATCTGCAGCCGGTGCCGGCAGCCTCGCTGATCTCGCTGGACGATTTGCAGAACATTGATCGTCAGAAGAATCTGATCGAGCAGAACACAAAGCAGTTCGTCAGCAAGAAGCCGGCGAACAACGTCCTGCTTACGGGCGCGCGCGGCACGGGCAAGTCGTCGCTAATCAAGGCGTGTCTGAATGCGTATGCGAAGGATGGCCTGCGTCTGATCGAAGTGGACAAGGACGATCTGCACGATCTGGGCGATATCGTCGACCTGATTTCGAAGCGTCCAGAGCGCTTCATCGTGTTTTGCGACGACCTGTCGTTCGAGGAAGGCGAGTCGGGCTACAAGGCGCTGAAGGTGGCGCTCGACGGATCGGTGGCTGCGCAGTCGGACAACGTGCTGATCTACGCGACGTCGAATCGCCGTCATCTGCTCCCCGAGTACATGAGCGACAACGAGACATACAAGCACATGCCCGACGGCGAAATTCATCCGGGCGAGGTCGTCGAAGAAAAGATCTCACTGTCGGAGCGCTTTGGCTTGTGGGTGAGTTTCTATCCGTTCAAGCAGGATGACTATCTGACGATCGTCGCGCACTGGCTGCATCACTTCGGCTGCAATGACGCCGATGTCGAAGCCGCGCGCGGCGATGCGCTGATCTGGGCGCTCGAGCGCGGTTCGCGTTCGGGGCGCGTCGCGTGGCAGTTTGCGCGCGACTGGTCCGGGCGGCGGGCACAAGCATGAGCAACCCGGTGCGAAGCGACGCGCAGGACCCCACCGAACTGAACGCGGCAGGCCGGCGGGTAACGGAAGTCGCCGTCGGCGTGCTCGTTCAGCCCGATGGCCGCTATCTGCTTGCGCAGCGGCCAGCGGGCAAGCCGTACGAAGGCTATTGGGAGTTTCCGGGCGGCAAGCTCGAACCGGGCGAGTCCGTGGAAGCCGCGCTCGCGCGCGAACTGCACGAAGAACTCGGCATCGACGTGCGGGCGAGCCACCGCTGGCACGTGCTCGAACATGACTATCCGCACGCATACGTACGTCTTTATTTCTGCAAGGTGACGGCGTGGGACGGCGATCCGCATGGCCGAGAAGGTCAGGCGTTTGCGTGGCAGACGTTGCCGGCCCAGGTGTCGCCGCTACTTCCCGCGACTATTCCCGTGCTGGAGTGGCTGGCTGCGGAGTGAAGAGAAGCTGAAGGCGCAGTCGAGGGTACGCGACTGCGCTGGTGACGATTGAAAAGCGAGGCGAGTGCTCAGTGCGAGCGGTTCTCGCCGTGCGTGTCGTCGGTTGGCGGTTCTTCGTCGGTGCCACCGATCTTGTATTTCTCGGCGGCCCAGGCGCCGAGATCGATCTGCTTGCAGCGCTCGGAACAGAACGGGCGGTAGCGGTTCTCAGGTGTCCAGCGGACATCTTTTCCGCAGGTGGGGCATTTGACTACAGTGACCATCGATAGGCGTTCAATCGCAAAACGGTGAGGCTAAGTAGTTGAGGCCTTGCCGCGCGGATTAAAGACTGCACAGCGTCAACTGGAACGGCACGTCGACGTCGACCGCGCGCGGACGCAAATCCCCATCCTGCACCGTGAAGCGCACCCACAGCATGTACTTGTTGGCGCTCGCTTCCGGGATCACTCGCAATTCCGGTGCCACGCGCACTTGCATCAGCTGATAGGTGCGGCCCGACAGCATCTGCTGATAACTGCCCTGCATCGCCATCACTTTCGATGCCTGCCCCGATTCACGTGCGAGTCGCAACACGATGGCAGCCGCGTCGCGCAGCGGCAGAAGCGGCATCACCCACTTGGCGATGTCCTGGCGGCGCTGGTCCGGGTGCGTCTGCTGCCACGCGTAATACGACGGCAGATCGAACTTGCAGGTTCCGCCAGGAATGATGGCGCGGCTGCGAATGCTTGCGAGCCACTCGTTATCAGCAAGATGCTGGCCAGTTTTGCCTTGCATCTGCGTCAGCCCGGCAAGCGTCTGTTCGATTTCGCCGAGGACGGCTTCGAGCGCGTTTTGTTCGATGCCCGGGTTGCCGCGAAATGGAGCGAGCGTTTGACGCTGCCGCTCCAGTTCCTTCATCAGATCCGATTTCAGATCGGCGCGGCCCGCCACTTCGGAGATTTCGAACAGCGTAGTCAGCGCGACGTGATGTTCCCTGGCATCTTCCTGAGTCAGAAAGAACGTGAAACGCTCGAACAGATCTTCGAGGCGCAGCAGCGTCCGGATTCGCTCGTTGAAGGGATACTCGTAAAGAATCAAGCGGGCTCGCCTCGGGCGTGGTCGGTGACGGAATTGCAGGACATTCTAATGCCGTGAGACTACCCTAGCAATCACACACTATTTGCGCGAGCTTCTGTCAATCTTTGCGCGAGATTGCGCGCAATCGTTGCGTGCTCGCGCTGTTTCCGACAACATGCACCCGCTTAACGAACGCTCAACAGAATCGCTTACGGCTTACGCAGCCGCAAGTGAAACATACGTGTGGTGAAGCTGATCGACATCAACGTCGAGTTCTTCGAGCGTGGCGCCATCGTTCACGATCACGTCGTCGGCGGCAGCGAGTCGTGCTTCTCGTGTGGCCTGGCGTCCGATGATCGCGAGCACCTGCTCGCGCGTGAACGCATTGCGGCGCATCACGCGCGCGATCTGCGTCTCGATGCTGCAGTCGACGGCCAGCACGCGGTTCACGCGTGTTTTCCAGCTACCCGATTCGACGAGCAGCGGTACCACGACGATCACATACGGCCCTTGCGCCTGCTGCCGCTCGCGCTCCGTCTCTGCGCGAATCAACGGATGTGTGATTGCTTCGAGGCGTTTGCGAGCGTTCTCGTCACTGAAAACCAGCGCGCGCATGCGGGCGCGATCGAGCGAACCGTTGGCGGCCACGAACGATGCGCCGAACTCCGATGCGATGGCGGCCATCGCGGACCCATGTGGCGCGGTGACGCGATGTGCGATCACATCGGTATCCACGATCGTCACGCCGCGCTTCGCGAACAGATCGGCGACCGTGGACTTGCCGCTGCCAATGCCTCCCGTCAATCCAACAGCAAACATGCGTCAGCCCCCCAAAGTCAGATAGAGCGGCGTGCCGATAAAGAGCGTGATGGCGCCGCCAGCCGCGAGGAATGGACCGAACGGCAACGGCTCTTCGAAGCGCATGCGGCCGATCCATGTCGCGATAAGTCCGACAAGGGCGCCCGTCACGGCGGCAATAAGAATGATTTGCGGCAGCGCAGTCCATCCGAGCCAGGCGCCGAGCGCGGCAAGCAGCTTGAAATCGCCGTAACCCATTCCTTCGACGCCGCGCACGATCTTGAACAGCCAATGCACGCACCACAGCACGAGGTAGCCCGCGATCGCTCCGATCACTGCATCGTGCAAGCTCGCGAACACCGCGTTGAAATTGACGATCAGGCCGGCCCACAACAATGGCAAGGTCATCGAGTCGGGCAGCAGATGCGTGTCGATATCGATCGCGCTCATTGCCAGCAGTGTGGCGCACAGGCCGAATGCGGCGAGTGCCGCGCCCGTCGCGCCGAACGTGACGAACGCGGCGAGCGCGAGCGCGGCGCTCGACAGTTCGATCAGCGGATAGCGAAAGCTCACGGGCGCATTGCATTGCGAGCAGCGGCCGCGAAGCGCGAGGTAGCTGAAGAGAGGGATGTTTTCCCATGCGCGCAACGCGTGGCCGCAGTGAGGACAGGCGCTGCGCGGCACCCACAGGTTGTAGCGCGCGGGCAGGTCATCTTCGTCGAATGCGTGGCCTGTCGCGTCGCTCACTTCCGCGCGCCACGCGCGTTCCAGCATGATTGGCAAGCGATGCACGACCACATTCAGGAAGCTGCCGATCACCAGGCCGAACACAACGACGAACGCAATCTGCGCGGCCGCGGGCAGCGAGCCGAAGGCCGCGCCGAGGCTGTCGGCGAACCTGGCAAGCGGACCGCTGAGGGTGAGTTCTGACACGGATGTGAGCGTGGTCGGCATGATCGATTGTTTGGATTCGGCTGCGATGCTACTACACCACGTTGCCGAGTTGGATGATGGGAAGATACATCGCGATCACGAGGCCGCCCACGAGCCCGCCCAGCACCACGATGACGAGCGGCTCGCACAGGCTCGCGAGACCGGCGATCTTTTCGTCTACCTGTCGATCACTCAACGACGCCACATCGAGCAGCATCGTGTCCAGCGTGCCCGATTCCTCGGCGACGGCCACAGGCTGCACGATTTCCTCGGGAAAGCATCGTGCTTCCCGCATGGCGGGCGCGAGCCGCACGCCGCGCCGCAACTGCGCGGAGATAGTGGTGGTTGCGCGATCGAACCATGCGTTGCCGGTTGCGTGCGTGAGCGAATCGAATGCATCGGCGAGTGGCGTGCCCGCCGACAGCAATGTGCCGAGCGCCCGGCTCCAGCGTGCCGCGCAGAGCGTAGTGAGCAAGGAGCCGGCAATCGGCAGATGCAATATCGCGCGCGCAAATTGCAGGCGCGCCGCTTCCGAGCGTCGCAATACATGGCGCGTCATGAACACGAGCGCGCAGCCGATCGATGCAAGCGGCGCGCTCCAGCGGCCGGCGGCGGCAGACATCGCGAGAACCAGTTGTGTCGGGACGGGCAGCTTCGCGCCGAAGCCGTCGAAGATCTGCTTGAACGTCGGGACCACCCACACCAGCAGCGCAGCCGTGATTGCGATGGCGAGCAGCAGGATCGCGACGGGATAGGTGAGCGCGGCGCGCACCTTCGCTCGCTGTGCGGCGGCGCGCTCGCGATCGTCGGCGAGCCGGGCGAGGACGGCGGGCAGCGCGCCAGACGCAACGCCCACGTCGATCAACTGACAATACAGCGGGCCGAATTGCGCCGGATGACGCGCGAGCGCCGACGAAAAGTCGAGGCCCGCTGTGATGTCGCGGGCCAGCGCGCTGACGATGCGCGGCATGCTCTTGGTCCGCTCGGACTCGTCCGATGTGCGCGCCAACAGTTCGAGCGAAGACGCAAGCGGCAAGCCCGCGCGTAGCAGACTCGATAGCTGGCGGGTGAACAGCGTGACCTCCGCCGTGCGCGCATTCGGCCTGGGCGCTGCGCCACGCGCGGACCATTCGACGGCATATAGCGTGTCCCGCTTCAGCATGGCGCGAGCCGAGGAAAGATCGGGCGCGATCACCGTGCCGCGCCGACGCACACCTTGCGCGTCGAACGCGCGCCACATGAAGCGCTGCTCGTCGAAGCTTTCTGGAGTAGTCATGCGACCTCCGTTGCGCTCAATGCTTCGGCGAGACTTGTCGTGCCGTCGAATGCACGGGCCAGCGCCGCTTCACGCAGCGTCTGGACGTGTTCGGCATGCGCCTGGCGCGCGATCTGATGTGTGCCAGCACGTGCGACGATGAGTTCGCGCATCGCGTCTGAGACGGGCATCACCTGATGGATGCCGACGCGTCCGCGAAAGCCGATACCGTGACAGGCATCGCAACCACGCGGAACGTACGGTCGCCATAGCGTTAATGCTTCGTCCGGGACGCCGGCGGAGCGCAGCGCCGCGGGCGTTTCCACCACAGGCTGCCTGCATGCCGCGCACAGACGACGCACCAGCCGCTGCGCTGTGACGAGACGCAAGGCAGCTGCGAGGTTGTACGGCTCGACGCCGATGTCGATCAGGCGCGCGATCGCTGCGGGCGCATCGTTCGTATGCAGCGTCGACAAGACCAGGTGCCCCGTTTGAGCGGCTTTGACGGCGACATCCGCTGTCTCTTCGTCGCGGATCTCGCCGACCATGATCACGTCCGGGTCCTGCCGAAGGAACGCGCGCAACGCGACGGCGAATGTGAGCCCGGCCTTTTCGCGAACGCTGACCTGATTGATGCCCGCAAGCTGGATTTCCGCCGGATCTTCCACTGAGCAGAGATTGCGCGACTCGGCATTCAGCAGTTGCAGGAAGCAATACAGCGACATTGTCTTGCCGCTGCCCGTCGGGCCCGTGACGAGGACTAGCCCGTGTGGCGAGCGGATCGAACGGTCCACGATGTCACGCTGAACGGGCGTGAGCCCGAGCGAATCGAGTGAGAGATCTGCGGGCAGAGCGTCGAGCCGGCGCAATACGAGCTTTTCGCCGAACAGCGTTGGCAGCGAGTTCACGCGATAGTCTTCGACCCGGGCCGCCCCGACGGGCAGGCGCAAGCGCCCGTCTTGCGGCACGCGGCGCTCCGCGATGTCCATGCGCGCCAGCACTTTCACGCGCGTGATGAACGCGTCACGCAGATGGGCAGGCGGCCGGGCAAGCTCATGCAGTACGCCGTCGACGCGCAGGCGCATACGCCAGCCGCGCTCCATTGGTTCGATGTGCAGATCCGATGCATTCAGGCGCGCGGCTTCCTGCAGCGTATCGTTCAGCAGGCGGACGGCGGGTGGGTTGTCCGCATCGGCTGTGGACGGTTGCAGCGCTTGCCGGTTTGCAATAACGTTGCCCGAAGGCGTGACGGTAGGACGAGAAATGCGCATCGAAAACCGGCTTGAGCCGCCTGCAGGACATGACGGCTTCATCATCGGGGATCGTGCGCGTGGCGGCTATTCGGCCGAATGGCCAGGTATCGTCAGCGGCCAACGAGGCGCTTGATCTTGGAACCGGGCGGAGGGCCGGGGCGAAAGATCTTGACCGTTCTGATGGCCTGGTCGTCGCTGCGCATCACTTCGACCTTGATGTCTCCGATCTTCACGCAAACATCGCCTTCGGGAATCTCTTCGAGAATTTCGAGGATCAGTCCATTGAGTGTCTTAGGGCCGTCCGTCGGGAGCTTTAGTTGGAGCCAGCGATTCAGTTCGCGCAGGGGCATACTGCCCGCGACGATGCACTCACCGTCTTCATTCCAGCCGCCGCGAGAGCCTGCGCTACGCGGCACGGATGTCGTGAATTCGCCGATCAGCTCCTCGATAATGTCCTCGGGCGTGACGAGGCCTTGCAGTTCGCCGTATTCGTCGACGACGAGCGCAATGCGATGGCGGCTTTCCTGGAAGTATTGAAGCTGCTGGAAAACGGGTGTGCCCGTCGGCACGAAGTACGGGTCGGCAAGCAGTTCGCGCAACGTCTCGCGCTCCAGTTCCTGGTTGTGCAGGGCTGCGAGCGTCTTGCGCACGTGGAGTACGCCGAGTACTCGGTCGAAGTCGCCCTGATAGACGATCAGCTTGTTGTGGTAGCAGGTCTCGAGCTGATGCAGGATCTGCTCGAACGGTGCGTCGAAGTCGAGCGCCTCGATGCGGCGGCGCGGGATCATCACATCGTCGACGGTGATGTTCTCGAGATCGAACAGGTTCAACAGGATACTGCGGTGCTTGGTCGGCATGAAGCTGCCCGACTCGAGCACGATGGTGCGCAATTCCTCCGTCGACAGCCGCTGCTCGTGCGCGTTCTTCGTGTTGATGTGCAGCACGCGCAGGATGCTGTTGGCGAACAGGTTCACGAACCAGATCAGCGGCTTCGACACGCGCATGAGCGGCGCGATCAGCAGGCTCGCCGGCAGCGCGATCTTTTCCGGAAACGTCGCGCCGACGATCTTCGGCGTGATTTCCGCGAACACGATGATAAGAAACGCGACGATGCCCGTCGCGATCGACAGCACGAGGCTATTGCTGCCGAACGTGTGCAACGCGATCGACGTGGTGAGCACGGGAATGATCGTGTTGAACAGGTTATTGCCGATCAGCACGGCGCTCAGCAGTTCATCGGTGCGCGCGAGGAGGCCCTGCGTGGTTTTCGCGCCGAGCGCGCCTTTGGTGGCGAGATGCTTGAGGCGGTGGCGATTGATCGCCATCATCGCCGTCTCGGTAATGGAAAAGAAGCTGGAGCAGATGAGAAGCAGGACGACGGCGCCTATTTGCGCCCATAAGGGAAGTTGTTCCACGCGACGTGAATAGAGAAGGGGAGGGATGGGGAGAATATAGCAGAGGGTCCGGACAGCCCTCATTGGCCGAGGCGGCCAGTGGGTTTGCGGGCCTGTGCGAGCAGCGGACGAAAAAAAACCGCGCATTGCGCGGTTTTTCAAAATCTGGTCGGGGTGAGAGGATTCGAACCTCCGGCCTCTACGTCCCGAACGTAGCGCTCTACCAGGCTAAGCTACACCCCGATTTGTACTCGATGCAGACTGCTACGGCGTTTCAGTCCAGTTCAAGACTGTCTCGTCGTCGAGTAAGAACATAATTCTAGCAGGCTTTCCTTGTAAATGGAACCGGGGAACGAAGAAATTGCTGCTGCGGCTGCTTGCGCTTCCTGCTTCGCGCATTCCAGCGTGTGATCGAGCGCACCCGAACGCGTGATCGCGTCGAAGATTTCGTCGAAACGGTCCGTGCCGCCTTGTTCGATCGCCTCGCGCGCGAGCGCCGCCTGCTCCGGCGTGCCGCGCTCGATCAGGTAGATGAGCGGCAGCGTCGGTTTGCCTTCGCGCAGGTCATCCCCGGCGTTCTTGCCCATCGACTCGGGCGTGCCCGTGTAGTCGAGCCAGTCGTCCATGATCTGGAATGCGGTGCCAATTCGGCGTCCGAATTCGGCGGCGGCCGCCTCCGTCGTCGCGTCCGCGCCCGACAGCACGGCGCCTAGCTGGGCGGCCGCTTCGAACAGCTTGGCTGTCTTGTAGCGGATCACTTGCATGTAGCGCGCTTCGTCGACGTCGGCGTCGTGCATGTTCAACAGCTGAAGAACTTCGCCCTCGGAAATGATGTTTGTCGCTTCGGAAAGAATTTCCATCACGCGCATTTTTCCCACACCGACCATCATCTGAAAGGCGCGCGAATACAGAAAGTCGCCGACCAGTACGCTAGCCGCATTGCCGAATAGCGCGTTCGCCGTCTGACGGCCGCGCCGCAGGTCGGATTCGTCGACGACGTCGTCATGCAGCAGCGTCGCCGTGTGGATGAACTCGACGACGGCTGCCAGTTCGTGCCGATACCCCGTCTTGTCGCCGAGCGCGCCGGCCACGAGCAGGAGCAGCGCGGGGCGCAGCCGCTTGCCTCCGGCACTGATGATGTACTCGGAGATCTGGTTGATCAGCATCACCTCGGACGCCAGACGGTGCCGGATGACGCGATTCACCTGCTGCATGTCTTCGGCGATCGGAGCGAGCAGATTGGTGGCGTTTGGGGTGGGGGTGGCGGTTGACGACATGGTGACGAATTCGGGTAGTGCCGCGAATTATAAGGCGAACTGCGGCATTTCCGCGCCGCACAGCCATCGATCATGGCCGTTTTGGCCTTGATGGGCCGCGCATATCGCGTGCTGCCGCGTGCGGGACGGGAAAGCGCGGGCGTTGTCAACTCTGTTTTGACCGCGCAGCTAACTCTATGTATAATCGAGGGTTTCCGCGCGTGGTGCGTCGGAAAAATGAATCCAGAGTGAGGTTTTCAATGTACGCGGTCATAAAAACCGGCGGCAAGCAGTACAAGGTTGCTGTCGGCGAAAAACTTAAAGTAGAACAGATACCGGCAGACATTGACGCTGAAATCACGCTCGACCAGGTTCTCGCAGTGGGCGAAGGCGAATCGATTAAATTCGGTACGCCGCTGGTCAGTGGGGCTTCCGTCAAGGCTACCGTTGTGTCGCACGGTCGTCACGCCAAAGTGACCATCTTCAAGATGCGTCGCCGGAAGCACTACCAAAAGCATGGCGGCCACCGCCAGAACTATACCGAACTGCGCATCGACGCGATCAACGCGTAAGCGCATCGGGCAAGGAGTAATCACATGGCACACAAAAAGGCAGGCGGCTCTTCCCGGAACGGCCGCGACTCCGAGTCGAAGCGCCTCGGCGTGAAGGTTTACGGCGGTCAGGCGATCCTCGCTGGCGGCATCATCGTGCGTCAGCGCGGCACGCGCATGCACGCAGGTGAAAACGTCGGTATCGGCAAGGATCACACGCTGTTCGCACTGATCGACGGCCACGTCAAGTTCACGACGAAGGGCGCCGACAAGAAGCACACGGTCAACGTCGTCCCGGCTGTCTGAAACTGATCAGACACGGGCTTCAGGACCGGAAAAAGGCCCCGCGAAGTTTGCGGGGCCTTTTTGTTTGCGGAGCATCTGCGATCTTTCATTCGCAACGCAGCTAGTCGCGGCATGTCATGTCGCGATTGGACAAGAATCGAGTCAACCTGGCCAATCGGCCAATGGTGCATGCGCGTGACGCGCGGCAAAATAGCAATACAAACGGGACGGAGTAACGCATGAAGTTCATTGACGAAGCGAGGATCGAAGTCATCGCCGGCGACGGAGGGGATGGCAGCGCGTCGATGCGCCGGGAGAAATTCGTCCCGTTCGGCGGTCCGGATGGTGGCGACGGCGGCCGTGGCGGCAGCGTCTACGCAGTTGCGGATCGCAACATCAACACGCTGATCGACTACCGCTACGCGAAAAAGCATCAGGCGCGCAACGGCGAGAACGGCCGCGGCTCGGATTGCTACGGTAAGGGCGGCGACGACATCACGCTGCGCATGCCCGTCGGCACGATCATCACGGACATGGACACGGGCGAACTGATCGCCGACCTCACCGAGCACAATCAGGTTGTGCGCGTCGCGCAGGGCGGCGCGGGCGGCCTCGGCAATCTGCACTTCAAATCGAGTACGAACCGCGCGCCGCGCCAGAAGACGGACGGCAAGCCGGGCGAGCGCCGCATGGTGCGCCTCGAACTGAAAGTGCTCGCGGACGTCGGCTTGCTGGGCATGCCGAACGCGGGGAAGTCGACGTTTATTTCATCAGTGTCGAACGCGAAGCCGAAAATCGCGGATTATCCGTTCACGACGCTCGCGCCAAATCTTGGCGTGGTGCGCGTCGGGCCGAGCCGCAGCTTTGTGATCGCCGACATTCCCGGTCTGATCGAAGGCGCGGCGGAAGGTGCGGGCCTCGGCCACCAGTTCCTGCGGCATTTGCAGCGCACGGGTCTGCTGCTGCACATCGTCGATCTCGCGCCCTTCGATGAAGCCGTCGATCCCGTCGCGGAAGCGAGAGCGATCGTGAACGAGTTGCGCAAATACGATGAAGAACTGCACGGCAAGCCGCGCTGGCTTGTGCTGAACAAGCTCGACATGGTCCCGGAAGACGAGCGGAAAGCGCGTGTTGACCGCTTCCTGAAGGATTTCGAGTGGGACGGTCCCGTTTTCGAGATTTCGGCGCTGACCGGCCAGGGTTGCGAGAACCTGTGCTACGCCGTGTACGACTATCTGGCCGAGCACTCGGATGCGCATCGCGCGGCCGAAGCCGAAGATCTGGCCGCCGACGTACGGTTCCGGGAGCAGCAGGCGGGCGGCACGGGCGCACCGGCCGAACCGCAGGAGTAAGCAGCCGTACCCCGGACGCCGGCGCACCCCCAGCATGCGCCGGCCTAACGAATCATCTTGGAGACCGCGCACAATGCGTTCCGTTATCGCAGATTCCAGGCGATTGGTAGTCAAAGTCGGGTCGAGCCTCGTCACGAACGACGGACGCGGCCTCGATCATGCGGCAATTGGCCGCTGGGCCGCCCAGATTGCCGCGCTGCGCGAGCAAGGGAAGGAAGTCGTGCTCGTCAGTTCAGGCGCGATCGCCGAGGGCATGCAGCGTCTCGGCTGGACCAAGCGTCCGCGGGAAATCGACGAATTGCAGGCGGCGGCGGCTGTGGGGCAGATGGGGCTCGCGCAGGTCTACGAAAGCCGCTTCGCCGAGCACTCGATCCGCACCGCGCAAATCTTGCTGACGCACGCCGACCTGGCAGACCGCGAGCGCTATCTGAACGCGCGCTCGACGCTGCTGACGCTGCTGCGACTCGGCGTCGTCCCCATCATCAACGAGAACGACACCGTCGTCACCGACGAAATCAAATTCGGCGACAACGATACGCTCGGCGCGCTGGTCGCAAATCTGATCGAAGGCGATGCGCTGATCATTCTCACCGACCAGCAAGGTCTGTTCACCGCCGATCCACGCAAGGACCCCACCGCGACGCTCGTCCAGCAGGCCGACGCCGGGACGCCGGAACTCGAGGCGATGGCGGGCGGCGCCGGCTCGAGCATCGGCCGCGGCGGCATGCTGACGAAAATTCTCGCGGCGAAACGCGCAGCTCACAGTGGCGCGAATACGGTGATCGCAAGCGGCCGCGAGGCGGACGTGCTGGCGCGGCTTGCGTCGGGCGAGGCGATCGGCACCCAGCTGATCGCGCGCACCGCGCGCATGGCCGCGCGCAAGCAATGGATGGCGGACCATCTGCAGGTGCGTGGGCATGTGGTGATCGACGATGGTGCGGTCGAGAAACTCACGGAAGGCGGCAAGAGCCTGCTGCCGATCGGCGTCATCGGCGTGCAGGGTGCGTTTGCGCGCGGCGAAGTGATTGCGTGCCTGAACGCTTCCGGGCGCGAAGTCGCGCGCGGATTGACGAACTACAGCAGCGCGGAGACGAAGCTGATTCAGCGTCGACCGAGCGGCGAAATCGAGTCCGTGCTGGGCTACATGCTCGAGCCTGAGCTCATCCACCGGGACAATCTGGTGCTCGTCTAGCATCCCGCCAGCCCGAGGAAGGCCCAAGAAACACGAAAGCCGTCCCATCGAAAGATGGGACGGCTTTTTTGTCATGCTGTCGTGGGGAAGGGTGTGCTCTGCGCTCATGCGCGCAGCACGAATCAGCCCGATCAACCGCCGCGAATCAGCGTGCTGTTCGCGCGCTTGTATTTAATGTTGTTCAGGATCGTTTCCGCCTTGCCCACGGGCATCTTGCTCGTGCAGAAATAATCCTGATAGAGCGCTGCGTGATAGGCATTCAGGTCGCCGTTCTCGATGCGCGTCCAGTCGTTTTCGACCGTGCGGTCCCATCCGTCGTGGTCCGCATTGAGACCCGCATACAGCTTCCACGAGTAGTCTTCGCAGCGGATGCCTTCGTAGTTCACGTTGCGGGCGCCGCTTGGGCTCATGATCACCACGGTGTAACGGATTACGCCGTCGTTATCGACCGTCAGCGATTTCGCATCGAGTGCGAACTGAAGCGGGGTGTTCTGCGAGACGTTGAAAGGCAGCAGATTGCCCGGCTGCGGCATGGGCGGGAGCGTATCGACTTTCTTTTCGGTCCACGTCGACGGCCGGTCGAACAGGTACTGAAAGTCGCTCTTGGGTCCGTCGGACGGAGTGGAACTCTTGGTGCTCGAACAGCCAGCCAGCAGAACGCCCGTGGCGACGCATGCCACGGCGAAAGCAAATACTTTCAATATGATTTCCTCGAAACGCCGGCGCAGCGTGTCTCACGCCGCACCGGCAGATGCGGCGTGAACAGCCGCACAGTGTCAATCGCGCAACCCCGGCACGTGAGCGATCGGGTCTTCCGTCGACGAACAGTCCGACCCGATTGTCGCACGCAGCGTCGTTTGGACGGCAATCGTCGTCGTGACCGTGGTCACGGTAGCAGCAGACCCCATCGACGCGCCTGGCGGCGCATTCACCGACGACGCCATCCGCGGATAGCGCTGCCCGTGATGATGTCCACCGGGCCGTTCCGTGCGCGGCGCAGGGCGCCGCAGGAAGCGGGACAATTCCGTTAACGCCAGCTGATACACATCCCGCTTGAACTCGATCACACAGTCGAGCGGCACCCAGTACTCGTTCCAGCGCCAGGCATCGAACTCGGGGTGATCGGTCGCGCGCAAACAGATGTCGCAATCGCGTCCAACCATCCTGAGCAAGAACCAGATCTGCTTCTGGCCGCGGTAGTGACCGCGAACCTCACGCTTGATGAACTTGTCAGGCACCTCATAACGCAACCAGTCGCGCGTGCGACCGATAACCTTGACGTGCTCTGGAAGCAGGCCGGTTTCTTCGTGTAACTCCCGATACATCGCTTGCACTGGGGTCTCACCGTATTTGATGCCCCCTTGCGGAAACTGCCAGGAATGTTCACGGAGCCGCTTGCCCCAAAACACCTCGTTGTGAGCGTTCAAGAGGATGATGCCGACGTTCGGGCGAAAGCCTTCACGATCCAGCATACAACCACCTTCGAATCCTTTAAAATTGCTTTGATTATAAACAGATAACGGGTCTAACGCACCGCTTCGCACCAGATTGGCGCGATCGGCTGTAACAAGCAGCGCCCGCCGCTGCGACAGCCGCTTGCCGACGCCGTTGGGCAAAAACCGGCGCGTGCGACAATCTCGCTCTGGCGTGTGCCGGCAGGATCGGCGCGCAGGCGCTTGAACCCATCGTCTTACCTTTTCGGGCGGCCCCTTTGGTCCGCCGCTTTTGGAAAATTCTGAATGAAAGCCTCCCGTTTCTTTATTGGCACCCTGAAGGAAGCGCCCGCCGACGCGGAAATCGTCAGTCACAAGCTCATGGTTCGTGCCGGCATGATCCGTCGCGTTGCTGGCGGCATCTACAACTATCTGCCAATTGGCCTGCGTTCTATCCGCAAGGTGGAAGCGATCGTGCGCGAAGAAATGAACCGGGCGGGCGCGATCGAACTGCTGATGCCGGCCGTGCAGCCGGCGGAGCTGTGGCAGGAATCGGGCCGCTGGGAAAAATATGGTCCCGAGCTGTTGCGCTTCAAGGACCGCAAGCAGACCGACTTCGTGATCGGGCCAACGCACGAAGAGGTCGTGACGGACATCGCGCGCAATCAGATCAAGAGCTACCGGCAGATGCCCGTGAACTTCTATCAGATTCAGACGAAGTTCCGAGACGAGATTCGCCCGCGTTTCGGCGTGATGCGCGGCCGCGAGTTCATCATGAAGGACGCGTATTCGTTCGATAAGGACGCGGACGGCCTGCAGGAGTCGTATCGCAAGATGTACGACGCGTACGTGCGCATTTTCACGCGCCTGGGCCTCGATTTCCGCGCGGTCGCGGCGGACAACGGTTCGATCGGCGGCAGCGGTTCGCACGAATTCCACGTGATCGCCGATACGGGTGAGGACGACATCGCGTATTGCCCGACTTCCGACTTTGCATCGAACGTCGAAGCGGCCGAAGCGTTGCCGTTGATCGCCGCACGCGCCGCGCCGAAGGAAGAGCTCAAGAAGACGCCGACGCCGGGCAAGGCGAAGTGCGAAGCCGTCGCTGAGTATCTGGACATTCCGCTCGAGCGCACCATCAAGTCGATCGTTCTCGCTACTGACAACGAAGGCGCCGAGCCGACCATCTGGCTGCTGATGCTGCGCGGCGACCATGATCTGAACGAAATCAAGACGAACAAGCTGCCGGGTCTCGCCGAGTACCGCTTCGCGACCGAAGAAGAAATCGTCGAGTGGTTCGGCACGCCGCCGGGCTACCTCGGGCCGCTGAACACGAAGAAGCCCGTCAAGGTGATCGCGGATCGCACGGTCGCGAACATGAGCGATTTCGTTGTCGGCACGAACGAAGTCGATTTCCACACGACGGGCGTGAACTGGGGCCGCGATCTGCCCGAGCCTGTCGTCGCCGACATCCGCAACGTGAAGAAGGGCGATCCGTCGCCGGACGGCAAGGGCGTCATCGATATCTGCCGCGGCATCGAAGTCGGTCACGTGTTCCAGCTCGGCACCAAGTACTCGGAAGCGATGAACGCGACGTTCCTCGACGAATCGGGCAAGCCGCAGCCCATGCAGATGGGCTGCTACGGGATCGGCGTCACGCGCATCCTCGGCGCGGCGATCGAACAGAACTTTGACGACAAGGGCATCATCTGGCCGGAAGCGATCGCGCCGTTCGAAGTCGTGCTGTGCCCGATGGGCTACGACCGCAGCGACGCCGTGCGCGAGCAGGCGGACAAGCTGCATGACGAACTCGTCGCGGCGGGCATCGACGTGATTCTCGACGATCGCGGCGAGCGCCCCGGCGTGATGTTCGCGGACTGGGAACTGATCGGCGTGCCGCATCGTCTCGTGATCGGCGATCGCGGCCTCAAGGACGGCAAGATCGAGTATCAGGGCCGCCGCGAAGCGGAAGCGACGCTACTGCCCGTCGAGGGTGCGGCGCAGGCCGTGATCGAGAAGATCAAAGCGGCGCTCGCGCACTGATCGGGGCGGACGGTGGAGTACAACTTCCTGTCCGCGACCGTCCTGCTCGTTCTCATCACTGATCCGCTCGGCAACATCCCGCTCTTCATCAACTGCTTGCGGGGTGTTACGCCTCACCGGCGCATCCGCGTGATCCTGCGCGAAGTTGCCATCGCGTTCGTGATCCTGCTGGTGTTCATGCTCGTCGGCGACCGCTTTCTGCGGATGATGAGCCTCACCGATCTGTCATTGCGCATCGGCGGCGGGATCGTGCTGTTTCTGATCGCGCTGCGGATGATCTTTCCGCATCCCGACGGCCCGTTCGGCGCGGACACTCGCGCGGCCGAACCGTTGATCGTGCCGCTCGCGATTCCGGCGCTCGCCGGACCGTCCGCGCTCGCGACGGTGATGTTGCTGACATCGCAGGCGCCGAACAAGATGGCCGAATGGGTGGCGGCTCTCACCGTCACGATGATCGGCTGCGCGATCGTGCTGGTGATGGCGGAGCGCATCCAGCAATGGCTCGGCGAGCGTACGGTGATGGCGTTCGAGCGGTTGATGGGTCTCGTGCTCGTCGCGATTTCAGTCGAGATGATGCTGGGCGGCATCCGCACTTTCGTGCATCAACTCGATCACTAGCCGAAGCAGCAACAAAAAAGCGACCCTCGAGGTCGCTTTTTTCGTGTCTGTCGCCGGAGTTCGGTCGCGTTATGCACCTTCCGTCAGCGCGCGGATCGTGGGCAGATTGCGCCAGTATCCCTTCGCGTCCATTCCGCAGCCGAACACATAGCGGTCGGGCACTTCGAAGCCGCAGAAGTCCGGACGCAGCGGCTTCGCCTTCGGAATGATCTTCTCGCACAGCACCGCGCTCATGAAGCGCTTCGCGCCCATCGCCATGATCCGGTCGCGGATCGCGGCCATCGTCTCGCCTTCGTCGAGGATGTCGTCGAGCACGAGCACGACGCGGTCCTTCACCGACTCGGCGGGCGCGACGCGCCATTGCATCTCGGCGCTGCCCTTGATCGCGTTGCGATAGCGGGTGAGGTGGATGTAGTCGAACTCGAGCGGGAAATCGAGGTGCGGCAGCAGCATGCCTGTGAACACTGCCGCGCCGCCCATCACCGACAGCACGAGCGGAAAGTCGTCGGCCATCTCGGCGCGGATGGCGTCGGCCATACGGTTGATGGACGCGTTGACGTCGCTGGCTGAAACGATTTCTTCGGAGTGGCTGAAAATGTGGAGAGCTTCTTCGCGGTTCATGACGTCTGGCGGGCGGTAACTGTATACATAGTGTGAGAGACAACGACCCGGCGCGCTACAGCATATACCCGCGCCTTCATTCGGCATACTCCGGGTCGCGGCGGCCGCCGCGCTTCCTTGCTTGCGAAAGCGCAACGGCCGGAATGACGACGGAAAGATCAGCGCATGCCGGGCAGCATGCCCTTCATGCCGCGCATCATCTTTTGCAGATTGCCGCCTTTGAGCTTCTTCATCATCGTGCGCATCTGGTCGTACTGGTTCAGCAAACGGTTGACTTCCTGCACCTGCACGCCCGCGCCCGCCGCGATCCGGCGCTTGCGGGTCGCCTTGATCAGCTCGGGCCTTGCGCGCTCGGCGGGCGTCATCGAATTGATGATGCCTTCCATGCGGCGCATCTGCTTTTCGGCCTGGCCCATGTCGGCGTTCGACGCGGCCTGCTGGAACTGCGCGGGCAGCTTGTCCATCAGTGACGACAGGCCGCCCATCTTCTTCATCTGCGAGAGCTGCGCGCGAAAATCGTTCAGATCGAAGTCGCCGCCTTTCTTGACCTTGTCGGCGAGCTTCTGCGCGGCCTGCACATCGACGCCGCGCTGCGCTTCCTCGACGAGCGCGAGAATGTCGCCCATGCCGAGAATCCGGTTAGCCATCCGGTCCGGATAGAAGATCTCGAGGCCGTCGAGCTTTTCCGCGACGCCGACGAACTTGATCGGCTTGCCCGTCACATGACGCACGGAGAGCGCCGCGCCGCCGCGCGAATCGCCGTCGAGCTTGGTCAGCACGACGCCCGTGAGCGGCAGTGCGTCGTTGAACGCCTTCGCGGTGTTCACGGCGTCCTGGCCGAGCATCGCATCGACGACGAACAGCGTTTCGGCCGGGTCGAGCTCCTTATGCAGCGCGGAGATCTCGTTCATCATCGCTTCGTCGATACCGAGACGGCCGGCCGTGTCGACGAGCAGCACATCGTGATAGTGGCGCTTCGCCCAGTCGACAGCGGCACGCGCGATATCGACGGGCTTCTGGTCCGGCTGCGACGGGAAGAAATCGGCGCCGACCTGTTCGGTCACCGTCTTCAGCTGCGCGATAGCGGCGGGACGATACACGTCGCACGACACCGTCAGCACTTTCTTCCTGTATTTCTCGCGCAGCAGCTTCGCGAGCTTGCCGACCGTGGTCGTTTTACCCGCACCCTGCAGACCCGCCATCAAGATGATCGCGGGCGGCGTCACATTGAGATTCAGCTCGACGGCCTTGCCTTCGTAGTCGCCGCCGATCACGGCCGTCAGCTCGCGCTGCACGACGCCGACGAGCGCCTGGCCTGGCGACAGACTGGAGATCACTTCCTCGCCGAGCGCCTTCTCCTTCACCTTCGAGATGAAGTCGCGCACGACGGGCAGTGCGACGTCCGCTTCGAGGAGCGCGAGGCGCACTTCGCGCAGCATCTCCTGGGTGTTCGCCTCGGTGAGCCGGGCTTCGCCGCGCAGCGTCTTGACGACGCGCGCCATCCGTTGAGTGAGATTGTCGAGCATGGGGAGCGATGAGCAGTGCGGCCCGTTCCGTCACCGCACCAGAGCGGCCGACGTTGCACACGTCATGGAGGGAGGGCCTAGTGTAAACTTCCAATATGGATATTGTACTGTATGCCCTCACTGCGCTCCTGTACGGCGGTCTCGCCGTCGCGGGCTGGCGCGCGCACCGGCAGGCGACCGCACAGCCGATGCTCGAAAGCGTGCCGCCGCTGTCTCCCGCTGCGCCGCTGCCGGCGGGCGCCGGGCGAGGGCTGGCGGACGCATCCGCCGGCATGACGATGCCGACGCGCGTCGTGCTGCTGGTCGCGCTGCTCGCGCATGGCGTGCTGCTCCACACGACGATCTTCCCGCACGACGCGATGGTGTTCGGCTTCGCGTTCGCGCTCTCCGCAATGTTCTGGCTCGGCGCCGGCATCTACTGGATCGAGAGCTTCTTCTTTCCGCTCGACGGCCTGCGTCTGCTCGTCTTGCCGCTCGCATGCGTCGCGTCGCTTCTGCCGCTCGTGTTCAGCGGTGTGCACGTGCTGTCGTACGCGGCCGATCCGCTCTTCAAGCTGCACTTCCTGATCGCAAACGTCGCGTATGGCCTGTTCGTGATCGCCGCGCTGCATGCCGTGCTGATGCTGCTCGTCGAGCGCCGTCTGCACGCGATGCGCGGCGGCGCGCTCGCGCGTCAAAGCGCCGCGGCCGGAAACGGCTGGCTGTCGAGCTGGCTCGATACGCTGCCGCCGCTGCTCACGTTGGAAAAGCTGCTGTTTCGCCTGATCGGCGCGGGCTTCGTGCTGCTCACGCTGACGCTGCTCTCCGGCATCCTCTTCAACGAACAACTGCTCGACCGCGCGCTGCAGCTCGATCACAAGACCGTGTTCGCACTGCTGTCGTGGGTCATGTTCGGCGCGTTGCTGACCGCGCGCAGAGTGTCCGGCTGGCGCGGCCGCGCTGCGTTGCGCTGGGTGCTCGCGTCGTTTGTCGCGCTGCTGCTCGCGTATGTCGGCAGCCGTTTCGTATTCGAGGTGCTGTTGCACCGTCCTGTGGTTTGAGTGTCATGCGACAAATATTTCTTCTGATCCTGTTGTTCATCGTCGGCCAGTGGCTGGTGAAGGCGCTGCGCCGCGCGGATGCATCGCGCACATCGGCGCGCACGGGGGCGGGCGGTCAAGCGGGAACCCATGCGCACACGGGCGCGCGTACTGACGGCAGCGCGAACGGCAAAGGCGCGACCCAGCTCGCCGAGCCGATGATCCGTTGCGTCGAGTGCGGCGTGCATGCGCCGACGAGCGAGTCCGTGGTCGTCGACGGCCAGCCGTTCTGCTCGCACGATCACGCGAAGCGCTACGCGACGCGCCCGACGGGCCGCGACGCGCGATGACCCGAGGTGCCGCACCGCCCACCGTCGCGCGCTTCACTGTCGATGCAAACGGCTGGATCAACGAAGCGCGCAAGCTGCCGTCGCCGAATTTCGAGGTGCGTCCGAACGGCGCGCGTCCGACGCTGATCGTCGTTCACAACATCAGTCTGCCGCCGAACGAATTCGGCGGCCCGGCCATCGCCGATCTGTTCCTCAACCGTCTCGACTGCGACGCGCATCCGTACTACGACACGCATCTGCGCGGCGTGCGGGTGTCCGCGCATTTCGTCATCCGTCGCGATGGCGCACTCGAGCAATACGTGTCGTGCGACGAGCGCGCGTGGCATGCGGGCGCATCGAACTTCTTCGGCCGCGAGCGCTGCAACGACTTCTCGATCGGCATCGAACTCGAAGGCAGCGACGCGACGCGCTTCGAAGCGGCGCAATACGAGACGCTCGCACCGCTCGTGCAAGCGCTCGCTTCGCACTACGCGATCGATGCGCTCGCCGGTCACGCCGACATCGCACCCGGCCGCAAGACCGACCCCGGTCCGCACTTCGACTGGCAGCGTCTGCAATCTGACACGGCGCTCGCCGATCAGTACTTCCCCTATCTGCATCCGTTGCCGCGCGCGCCGATATCGTCGTAAGCACGTCATTCCCGGCCTGTCGATTGCGAACCGACGGCGCGACAACGCTGTGCTTCGCCCTCGGCTACATCCGACGCGGGCTACCCAAAAGTCAAGACCATCAGACGAAATAAAAGAATTTGCGCGCGCGGCTCAGTACACTATACTTCGTGCCGTAAACCAGTTGATGCACAAGATGTTGTGTTGATCAGGCGGCGCCCCGCTCTACGAGCATGGCGCCGTCAGCATTACCGGCACTGAAAAATTGTGCGGCGCAGTCGGGCGAGAGAGCCGGCGCGCCAGCGACTTCGAAGAAAAAGGGCGCAGCCAGTGATCGCGACACACACGATGAAGACGTACCTCAAGACGGACCCGTCGAATCCCGCCTGTCTGTTTCACGCTTCCCGCTGTTTCTCTTCTTCTGCCTCATCGCATGCGTCCGGGGTGGCGCAGCGTTTGTACTAATCCGCGGTAACTCCGCACTATTCCAAGACCAGGAGCTTTGCACATGCAAACGACCGACAACGTGACGACCCGGTTCGAGGGCGCACCCACTGGCCGCCCCGTCGAAGGGCTCGCACAGGGCGCGCAGGCGCTCGCGCCGCAGACGGGCTACGCCGACTACAAGGTGATCCGTCGCAATGGCAGCGTGGTGTCGTTCGAGCCGTCGAAAATCGCCATCGCGGTGACGAAGGCGTTTCTGGCCGTCAACGGTGGTCAAGGCGCGGCGTCGGCGCGCGTTCGTGAGCTGGTCGAGCAGCTCACGCAGAACGTCGTGCGCGCGCTAGTGCGCAGCCGTCCGAATGGCGGCACGTTCCATATCGAAGACATTCAGGATCAGGTCGAACTCGCGCTGATGCGCACGGGCGAGCACAACGTCGCTCGCGCCTACGTGCTGTACCGCGAGAAGCGCAGCCAGGAGCGCGGCCATGAGGAAGCGCCCGCGGGCGCGCCGGGCCTGAACGTGACGGACAACGGCGTCACGCGTCCGCTCGATCTCGCAGCGCTGCGCGGCCTGATCGAGTCGGCATGCGCGAACCCGGGCGATGCCGTGAACGCGGAGCCGATCGTCGCGGAGACGGTGAAGAACCTGTACGACGGCGTGCCGATGAGCCAGGTCTACGACTCGGCCATCCTCGCTGCGCGCACGATGATCGAAAAGGACCCGGCGTACAGCCAGGCCACGGCTCGAATCCTGCTGCACACGATCCGCCGCGAGATTCTCGAAGAGGAAGTCACGCAAGCCGAAATGGCCGGCCGCTATGCCGAGTACTTCCCGCTCTTCATCAAGCGCGGCGTGCAAGCCGAACTGCTCGACGACAAGCTGCTGCAGTTCGACCTGAAGCGTCTGGGCGCCGCGCTCGACGCAAACCGCGACCTGCAGTTCGGCTACCTCGGCCTGCAGACGCTGTATGACCGCTACTTCCTGCACGTCGACGGCACGCGCATCGAGATGCCTCAGGCATTCTTTATGCGTGTCGCAATGGGTCTTTCGCTGAACGAGATCGACCGCGAAGCGCGCGCGATCGAGTTCTACAACGTGCTGTCGAGCTTCGACTTCATGTCGTCCACGCCCACTTTGTTCAACTCCGGCACGCGCCGCTCGCAGCTGTCGTCGTGCTATCTGACGACGGTCGACGACGACCTGGATGGCATCTACGAAGCGCTGAAGGAGAACGCGCTGCTGTCGAAGTTCGCCGGCGGTCTGGGCAACGACTGGACGCGCGTGCGCGCACTCGGCTCGCACATCAAGGGCACCAACGGCAAGTCGCAAGGCGTTGTGCCGTTCCTGAAGGTCGTCAACGACACGGCCGTCGCCGTGAACCAGGGCGGCAAGCGCAAGGGCGCGGTGTGCGCGTACCTGGAGTCGTGGCACCTCGACATCGAAGAATTCCTCGAGCTGCGCAAGAACACGGGTGACGACCGTCGCCGCACGCACGACATGAACACGGCGAACTGGATTCCCGACCTGTTCATGAAGCGTGTGCTCGAAGGCGGCGACTGGACGCTGTTCTCGCCGTCCACCTGCCCGGACCTGCACGACCTGTTCGGCGCGGACTTCGAGAAGGCCTACACCGCTTACGAAGACAAGGTCGCGCGCGGCGAGATCAAGCTGTTCAAGAAGATCCCGGCGGCGCAACTGTGGCGCAAGATGCTCGGCATGCTGTTCGAAACGGGCCATCCGTGGATCACGTTCAAGGACCCGTGCAATGTGCGCTCGCCGCAACAGCACGTCGGCGTCGTCCACTCGTCGAACCTGTGCACGGAAATCACGCTGAACACGAGCGACACCGAAATCGCCGTCTGCAACCTCGGCTCAGTGAACCTCGTCGCGCACCTGAAGGAGCAGGCCGACGGCACGCTCGCGCTCGACCACGACAAGCTGAAGCGCACGATCAGCGTCGCGATGCGCATGCTCGACAACGTGATCGACATCAACTACTACGCGGTCGCGAAGGCGCGTAACTCGAACCTGAAGCACCGCCCCGTCGGCATGGGCATCATGGGCTTCCAGGACTGCCTGCACATGCTGCGCACGCCGTATGCGTCGCAGGAAGCCGTCGAGTTCGCCGACCGTTCGATGGAAGCGGTCTGCTACTACGCATACTGGGCGTCGACGGAACTGGCGCAAGAGCGCGGCCGCTACTCGACCTACCGCGGCTCGCTGTGGGATCGCGGCATCCTCCCGCAGGACACGCTGAAGCTGCTCGAAGAGGCGCGCGGCGGCTACGTCGAAGTGGATTCGAGCGAGTCGATGGACTGGACGGCGCTGCGCTCGCGCATCGCGACGCACGGCATGCGCAACTCGAACTGCATCGCGATCGCGCCGACGGCGACGATCTCGAACATCATCGGCGTGTCTGCATGTATCGAGCCGACGTTCCAGAACCTGTACGTGAAGTCGAACCTGTCTGGCGAATTCACGGTGGTGAACGACTACCTCGTGCGTGACTTGAAGGCGCGCGGCCTGTGGGATGAAGTGATGGTCGCCGACCTGAAGTACTTCGACGGCTCGCTGTCGCGCATCGACCGTGTGCCGGGCGACCTGCGCGCGATCTACGCGACCGCGTTCGAAGTCGACGCCACGTGGCTGGTCGAAGCGGCATCGCGCCGTCAGAAGTGGATCGACCAGGCGCAGTCGCTCAATATCTATATGGCGGGCGCATCGGGCAAGAAGCTCGACGAGGTCTACAAGCTTGCATGGCTGCGCGGCCTGAAGACGACGTACTACCTGCGCACGATGGCGGCGACGCACGTCGAGAAGTCGACGGTCGCGCACGGCGCGCTGAACGCAGTGCCGTCGAGCGACGGCAGCGCGGGTGGCGCAGCAGGTGGTTTCGGCGTCGGCGGCGGTGTGGGTTCGGCGGGTGTGACGGGCGGCTTCCAGGCATCGGCAGCAGCACCGGCTGCCGCAGCAACTGCAGTGCCCGCTGCTGTCGAGGCAGCGCCGGAAGCGGATGGTCCCGTGTGCATGATGCGTCCGGGCGATCCTGGCTTCGAAGAGTGCGAAGCCTGCCAGTAAGCGCGCAGTCAGCAGCACGGCAGTCAGCAGGACAGCAGTCAGCCGCCGGTGCTCCCCGGCGGCGCGCAGCTAGAGATGAGCGGCACATGCGGAACGTGCCGCTCATCGCGAAGCGAAGTCGAAGCAGTCTTCATGGAAACCGTCGACGAAGTGCAGCGAATGACGCCAATGCAGTTCGATCAGGCGACTCGCGACGCAATGTGTCGAGCAGGTTCCGTCAGTCGAAGCCGCGAGGAACATCACGTGCTACGTATCGACAGATGGCTGCTGCGATGGAAGCCCCGCAGCGGCAGGCTGAATGAAGCAGACCAAGCAGACGAATGCGCAGACGCACACAGCGCAACGCACGTCCGACTTGCTTCGCAAGAGACACGCAACACGAACGAAGCGACATCGTTTCGAAGTCGAAGCAACGCACACGCGTCACTGAAGCAACGCTCTTTCGATCGTGCAGCAAGCCTCATCGACACACGTTTCGATCGACTCGCAATGCGTGCCCTTCACACACTGATGAACAAAGTGTTGTATCAAGGTCGCAACGCGAATCGAAAACAGGATTTTTCATGAGCGGACCCTTTTAACGCTCGTGAAAAGATGGTACAAACCGATCTAAATTGATGGTGACATTTATGCTCAACTGGGATGACGAGATCACTGCCGTAACTCCCTCGAGTGCTTCGCAACAAAACGTGTTGCGCAACGCTGCGGGAACGGCTGTCGGTTCGCAAGTCGAAGCGCGCTCCGCTCATCAAGCTCCCTCCGCTCAACAGGTCTTCGCGAACGACATCGCAATCGCTCCGCTGGCTCAAGCGGCAGTCGCTTCCGAAGCACGCGTGAATGTCGCCGACAAGCGCATCATCAACGGCCAGACTGACGTCAACCAGCTGGTGCCGTTCAAGTACAAGTGGGCGTGGGAGAAGTATCTGTCTGGCTGCGCGAACCACTGGATGCCGCAGGAAATCAACATGTCCCGCGACATCGCGCTCTGGAAAGACCCGAACGGGCTGACGGAAGACGAGCGGCGCATCGTCAAGCGCAACCTCGGCTTCTTCGTGACGGCCGACTCGCTCGCCGCCAATAACATCGTGCTGGGCACCTACCGCCACATCACGGCGCCCGAATGCCGCCAGTTCCTGCTGCGCCAGGCGTTCGAAGAGGCGATCCACACGCACGCTTACCAGTACATCGTCGAATCGCTCGGTCTCGACGAGGGCGAAATTTTCAACGCGTATCACGAAGTCACGTCGATCCGCGACAAAGACGAATTCCTGATTCCGTTCATCCACACGCTGACCGACCCGGCCTTCAAGACGGGTACGCTCGAAGCAGACCAGAAACTGCTCAAGTCGCTGATCGTGTTCGCGTGCGTGATGGAAGGCCTGTTCTTCTACGTCGGCTTCACGCAGATTCTCGCGCTTGGCCGCCAGAACAAGATGACGGGCGCGGCGGAACAGTACCAGTACATCCTGCGCGACGAGTCGATGCACTGTAACTTCGGCATTGACCTGATCAACCAGATCAAACTCGAAAACCCGCATCTGTGGACGCCGGAATTCCGCGCCGAGATCCGCGAGATCTTCAGGCATGCGGTCGACCTCGAATATCGCTACGCAGAAGACACGATGCCGCGCGGCGTGCTGGGTCTGAACGCGTCGATGTTCAAGAGCTATCTGCGCTTCATCTGCAATCGCCGTTGCCAGCAGATCGGTATCGATCCGCTGTTCCCGAACGAGGAAAACCCGTTCCCGTGGATGAGCGAGATGATCGACCTGAAGAAGGAGCGCAACTTCTTCGAGACTCGGGTTATCGAATATCAGACCGGCGGCGCGCTGTCCTGGGAATAACCCAACGCGTCGCGTATGTATTTGATGGGGTTGCCGCCGGCCGTGCCGCGGCAAGTTTGGTGAGGAGCATGACCGCCTGATGCAGAGCGTGCCCGGTGCGCCGCGCGATGTCGTGGCCTATAAAGATCACAGGCACTTTGCGAACCCTTCAGTGGGATGGGCAAACTTCCCCCCGGAAAAAGCCGTTCGCCGTGAAGCGAGCGGCTCGATCAAACGATTGGCGGCGTCGATATCGGACGCCGACTGGACTTGGCGCGCTGTGCCCGATGGCACGGCGCGCCTTACCGTATTCATTAGCGTAAGCGCGCTGGAGCTGCGTACGCCGATGAATAGCCCGCTTCGCAGTGGCCGCCGTGAGAAGCGTCTGCGGGAAGCGGGTTTTGACGAAGGGTGTAGTTTGAACTGACTCTCATCTGAAAACCTGAAGGAGAAAATGATGGCACTCGCCAAGAAGAAACCGGCAGCCAAGAAGGCTGCAGCAAAGAAGGTCGTCGCGAAGAAGGCTGCTCCCGCCAAAAAGGCAGCACCCGCCAAGAAGGCAGCGGTGAAGAAGGTTGCAGCGAAGAAAGTCGCTGTGAAGAAGGTCGCTGCCAAGAAGGCAGCACCGGCGAAGAAGGTCGCGGCGAAGAAGGTCGCAGCAAAGAAGGTCGCAGCGAAGAAGGTTGCAGCGAAGAAAGTCGCTGTGAAGAAGGTCGCCGCGAAGAAGGCAGCACCGGCGAAGAAGGCCGCAGCGAAGAAAGTCGCTGCGAAGAAAGTCGCCGTGAAGAAGGTTGCTGCAAAGAAGGCAGCGCCGGCGAAGAAGGCGGCAGCGAAGAAGGCCGCTGCGAAGAAGGCGCCTGCGAAAAAGGCTGCCGCCAAAAAGGCTGCGCCTGCGAAGAAGGCTGCCGCGAAGAAGGCTGCCCCTGCGAAGAAGGCAGCTCCCGCTCCGGCTGCGCCCGCTGCTTCGACGGCGCCGGCTGCTACGGTCAAGACTGCGTTGAATCCGGCTGCTGCATGGCCGTTTCCGACGGGCAGCCGTCCGTAAGAGCTGATGTCGTACGGACGCATCCAGCATGCGTCCGCCGATTGAGTAGGGCTACTCAATCTCTATCGATCCCGTCGCCGGGCAACCGGCGGCGGGTTTTTTTCTTGTGCCGTGCAGCGCGGGACGCAGTGCGCGTGTTCGCCAACGCACGCGCCGGCGCTGCGTGGCAAGCTGCATGTCGTGCGCGCCGAACGGCCTTCGAGCGCCGCATCGCCGCAAGCTCCACACGCAACAGACGAAAAAAAACGCATGCACAGGGGAGCACATGCGTGTGAGGAGCCGTCACGGCGCGAAGCCGCGCCGCCGGCAGGGAATCGGAATGCGTCAGTGCGTGACGCGCGTCACGCCGCCGCTCGACAGCAGACGCACGCGCTCGCCGGCGCGGAAGATTTCGCCCGTTGCGCTTTGCGTGATCGCGCGCATGTCACCGTTGTCGAGGCGCACGGTAATTTCGACGCCGTCGCGAATCGCCGCGCGGTTCTCGATCGTGTTGCCCGCCACCGCACCCGCGATGCCACCGACGATGCCCGTCAGAATCGACCCGGTCCCGCCGCCGATCGTGCTGCCCGCCACCGCGCCGAGCGCGCCGCCGCCGACAGCGCCAATGCCGCTCGGCTGACCATTGTTCGAACTGATTTTCACCGCGCGCACGCTATCGACGGTGCCCATGCGCACGGTCTCTTCGCGCTGCGCCTGCGACGACGTGTAGACGTCGGCGGAACTGCTGTTGTACGCACAGCCTGTCATGGCGAGCGAACTGACGATCACCGCACCCAGTATCAGGCGGCCCACGGTACGACCTGTTGTTTTCATTCCCTTTGACTCCAGACAGGGCCCGCTTTGAGCCCATCAACCCCTCAATCCCGACTGGCTCAGGCGCGGCGCATGCGGCCGAACGTTACTCGCCCGAGGGCAGTTCATAACCGAACGCCTGCTTGAACCGGTCGTTGATCTCCGCGCGCGAAGGCGCATAGTTTTGCGGCCCTTGATGTTCGATCTTGAGCGCGCCCATCACGCTCGCGAGACGGCCCGTGGATGCCCAGCCGAGACCCTTCTCGATGCCGTATAGCAGGCCGCCCCGGAACGCATCGCCGCAGCCCGTGGGGTCCAGCACCTGCTTTGCCTTGACGGCCGGAATTTCTTCGATGCCGCCCGCATGATGGATCTGTGCGCCATGCTCGCCGCGCGTCACGATCAGCGCATCGACGCGGCTCGCGATCTCTTCAATCGACCAGCCCGTCTTGTTGCTCACGAGCGCAGCTTCGTAATCATTGACTGCCACATAGGTGGCAAGTTCAATCATGCGGCGCAGCGACTCACCGTCGAAGAGCGGCAGTCCCTGGCCCGGATCGAAGATGAACGGAATGCCCGCAGCCGCGAACTGTTCCGAGTGCTGGATCATGCCGTCGAAGCCGTCCGGCGCGACGATGCCGAGCTTCACGCCTGGCTGGTCCGCGCGGTTCAGATGCGACTGCATCATCGCGCCCGGATGGAACGCGGTGATCTGATTGTTTTCGAGATCGGTCGTGATCATCGCCTGCGCCGAGTACGTGTCGGGCAGGACGCGCACGTGCTCCTTCGACAGTCCGAGTGTATCGAGACGCTCGATGTACAGCTGCGAATCGACGGCGCCGAGCGTCGCCATGATGCGTGCGTCGCCGCCGAGCAGATGCAGCGAGTACGCGATATTGCCCGCGCAGCCGCCGAATTCGCGGCGCATCGTCGGCACGAGGAAGCTGACATTCAGGATGTGGACCTGTTCCGGCAGGATGTGCTCCCGGAAGCGCCCTTCGAAGGTCATGATGTTGTCGTAGGCGAGCGAGCCGCAAATCAGCGTAGCCAAGGCGAGCGTTCCTATTAAGTGTCGGTCGGAGAGAAAAGGGGGGCGACGATGTGACAGCGCCGCGCCCGAAACGATGCGGGCGCGGCGCTGGTTCGACGCAAGAGTGAAGCTTACTTCAGCGCGGCGAGCGCTGCGTCGTAGTTCGGCTCGTTCTTGATTTCGCCGACGAGTTCGGCGTGCACGACCTTGTCGTTTTCATCGATGACGACGACGGCGCGCGCCGTCAGACCCGTCAGCGGGCCGCTCGTCACGTCGACGCCGTACGCTTGCGCGAACTCATGACCACGGAACGTCGATGCCGTCACGACGTTCTCGATGCCTTCCGTCGTGCAGAAGCGCGACGCCGCGAACGGCAGGTCGCCCGACACGACGATCACGGCCGTGTTGTTCAGCTTGGCAGCGGCTTCGTTGAACTTGCGTGTGGAGGTTGCACAGGTCGGCGTATCGAGGCTCGGGACGATGTTCAGCACTTTGCGCTTGCCGGCGAAGTCGGCGAGCGTGAGCGGCTTCAGATCCTTGCCGACGAGCGAAAAGGCGGGCGCCTTCTGACCGACAGCCGGAAACGTGCCAGCGACTTCAATCGGGTTGCCACCCAGCGTAACTTGACTCATGTTGTGCTCCGAAGATTCGTCAGGGATTGACGGGATACGCGCCCGATTCGTGCCGGACGCGCGGGAAACCAGCTCGCGCCGCAGACCTGCCTGTCACGGATAGAAGATCTGCACGCGGAAATTGGAGGCGACGGCGTCACCCGTATCGAGGCGCACGATCATCGTCTGCGTCGTGCGTGCGGGCAGGCCCGCCGCGATCGGCGTGCCTGGCTTCACATAGTCTTGCGGCCACAATACGCGCCGCACGGCGATGTTGTTGTTCTCGTCGAGCAGCGTCAGTTCGACGGCGGGATACGCGAGCGCGAGATCGAATCGGTTGCGCAGCGGCATCTTCAGTTCGAGCTTGTGCGGGCCGTCGATCTGCCGCAGATCCGAGGGTTCGACCAGCAGGCCGTCAATGTCGCGCGGCGGTTCGATCTTGCAGCCGAGGTGCGAGCACGCCTTCACGAATAGCGACTGCGAGTCGGGCCACGCGACCATCACCGATTCGCGCTGCCACCATGCGAGTTGCACGAGCAGCAAAGCGCCCAGCAGGGCCGCCGCGATACCGCCGGCGATCTGCCACGCGACGCGCGTCGATTCCGGCTCGCGCGGTTCGCGGGTGACGGCGAATGCATCGTCGCCGCCGTCGGGTGCGGCCGCGAATGGCCCGCCGAAGGGTGCCCCCGAGTCACCGCCGAACGGCGCGCCATAGGGTTCGTGCGCGGTTGCGCCGAAGCGCGGCTCGAAATCGGCGTCGCCCGACGGCGCGCCGAAGTACGGCTCCCGGCCGCGGCCGTGTTCAGCGGACGGCGTGAACGTGTGGTCGTCGCCGGCGGACGTTTGCGGTCCATCACGAGGCGGCTCGTGCCGCGTTTCGTGCCGCGGCTCGTTCAGCGGCGATGCGGGCTCGGACTTCGGCTCGTTCGCGGTCTGGGCGCGGCGGGCTTGCGTCGATTCGGGCGAGGGCTCAGCCTCAGCCTTGCGCCACCTGTGCGTCGGCGGTTCTTCGACTTGCTGGTCGAGCACGCGCTCGCGCATCGCGTCGAATCTCGGCTCGACCTTGTGCTCGCCTTGCGCTGCCGCCGGCTGTTCGGTCTTCGGTGCGGCCTGTGGCGACTCCGGCGGTTCTGCGGCTGCCTCGCCTTGCGCTGCGGCCTCCCGTTCCACTTGCGCTTCACCGCGCGGCACGGCTGACGTGTGCGCGGTCGCCTGCCCGTCGTTCAGCGGCTGCGAGTCGGTGAGTTCGAGCGTCAGAGGCGGCTGCGCAGAACGCGGAATCGTGACGGGATTGACGGGGATCGACGATGCGTCATGGCGGATGCGCCTGTCGATCGACGCATCGGGCGCGGGTGCCCACGGGTTCCATGCTTCGGCGCGGAAATCGGGTGAGCCTTGCGATGATGTGCCTCGATCGTCGACGTGTTCGCGCGACGGCTCGACGGGAGGGACCGTGCCGGGTGCAACAGGTATCGATTCAGCTTCGACGGACGGCTGCGCGGATTGCCCCGCCGTGTGCTGTTGCGAAAGCGCTTCTGCTGGATGCGCGCCTTCGGCGCTCACGGCCGGCTCGGTTGCGTGCTCGTGTGGCTCTCGTTCGAGCGACGGCGCCGCCGTTGCGGCGGGTTGTGCATCTGCTTGTTCGACGACAGGCTCAGCGCCGTGCGCGGCGGCGCCAGGAGGGACAGCAGCACGTACATCAGCACGTACATCAGGTGCAGGCCGCGCGTCGGCAGCGGGTTTCGTTTCACGCGCCGTTGCGTGGCCGCCGCTCGCGGTCATTTCGAGCGTGTGCGCCGTCACGTCGTCGATCGTCACGGGCCTCGCCTTGTCGAGGCTCGTGCCGTCGCTGACGTCGAACAGGCTGCTCGATGCATCGAATACTTCGCGACAATGGCCGCAACGCACGAGTCCGCGGCGCAGCGTGAGCTGTTCCGGCAGGAGTCTGAAGACGGTTTCGCAGAAGGGACAGCGTGTTGCTAGAAGCATATCGAGCCGAATGACCGGTTAGCCGTTTAAAGGGCCGGAAGCAAACAAATATGCCTTATTCTAATTGCTTTCGCGTCGCACACCCGCAAGGCATACCCAACCTTCGTGTTCGCGCCACACCGCGATATCGATCCATTCCTGATAGACGCGCGCCACTTCGTCCGCCTGCCGCGCGAGAATGCCCGACAGCGCGATGCGCCCGCCCGGCTTCACCTTCGACGACAGCATGGACGCCATCAGCTTCAACGGGTTCGACAGGATGTTCGCGACGACGATATCGAACTCGCCCGCGGGGCAATCGTCGGGCAGGCCGTACGTGACCTCGGCGCGGTTGCGCTCGCTGTTATGGCGCGCGGACTCAACTGCTTGCGGATCGATGTCGATGCCGACGACGGGGTTCGCGCCGCACTTCTTCGCGAGAATCGCGAGGATGCCCGAGCCGCAGCCATAGTCGAGCACCGACTCGCCTTCCTTCACGTTCTGTTCGAGCCACTCCATGCAAAGGCGTGTCGTCGGGTGGCTGCCCGTGCCGAATGCCAGGCCCGGATCGAGTTCGAGCACGAGCGCGTTCGGATCAGGCGCGTCATGCCACGACGGCACGACCCAGATGCGTTCGCCGATCGGAATCGGATCAAACTGGGATTGCGTGAGGCGCACCCAGTCCTGTTCTTCGACCTCGCGCACGCTGAACGACGGCGTGCCGGCGAGGCCGAGCTCGTTCGCGGCGGCCGCGAGCAGCACGGCCGGCTCGTGTTCGGGCGCCAGCAACGCGATCACCCGCGAATGCGTCCACGCGGTACGTTCCGGCGTGAGGCCGGGCTCGCCGAACAGCGGCTGCTCGTCGGGCGTATCGGCGTCCGCATCTTCGACGGACACCGACAGCGCGCCGAGTTCGAGCAGCGCATCCGACAACGCCTCGGCGTGCTCGCGCGCGAGTTCGACGACCAGTTCCCGGTAGCTCATCGCTTACGCTTCTTCCGGTGCGACCTGCTGCTTCGCAGCCAGCCGGTTTTCGAGGTAATGGATGCTCGTGCCGCCCTCGACGAACTTCGCGTCGAGCATCAGCTCGCGATGCAGCGGAATGTTGGTCTGAATGCCTTCGACCACCATCTCCGACAACGCGATGCGCATCCGCCTGATCGCCTGTTCGCGTGTTGCGCCGTAAGCGATCAGCTTGCCGATCATCGAATCATAGTTCGGCGGTACGAAATAGCCGTTGTATGCATGCGAATCGACGCGAATACCGGGACCGCCCGGCATATGCCATGACGTAAGACGCCCCGGTGACGGAGTGAACTTGAACGGATCTTCGGCGTTGATACGGCATTCGATCGCATGTCCGCGGAACTGGATGTCGCGCTGGCGGATGGCGAGCTTCTCGCCGGCGGCGATGCGGATCTGTTCCTGAACGATATCGATGCCCGTGATCAGTTCCGTGACGGGGTGCTCGACCTGCACGCGCGTGTTCATTTCGATGAAGTAGAACTCGCCGTTTTCATACAGGAACTCGAACGTGCCCGCGCCGAGATAGCCCATCTTTTTGCACGCATCCGCGCAGCGGTCGCCGATGCGCTCGATCAGCCGGCGCGCGATGCCGGGCGCGGGCGCTTCCTCGATCACCTTCTGGTGGCGGCGCTGCATCGAGCAGTCGCGCTCGCCGAGCCAAAGTGCGTTCTTGAACGAATCGGCGAGCACCTGGATTTCGATGTGGCGCGGGTTCTCCAGGTACTTCTCCATGTAGACCTGCGGGTTGCCGAACGCACGGCCGGCCTCTTCGCGCGTCATGTTGACGGCATTGACGAGCGCTGCTTCCGTGTGCACGACGCGCATGCCGCGGCCGCCGCCGCCGCCTGCCGCCTTGATGATGACGGGGTAGCCGATCGAGCGCGCGATCTTCACGATCTCCTTCGGATCTTCCGGCAACGCGCCTTCCGAACCGGGCACGCAAGGCACGCCCGTCTTGATCATCGTCTGCTTCGCGGTGACCTTGTCGCCCATCATGCGGATCGTGTCGGGACGCGGGCCGATGAACACGAAGCCCGATTGCTCGACGCGCTCCGCGAAGTCCGCGTTTTCCGACAGGAAGCCGTAGCCGGGGTGGATCGCTTCGGCGTCCGTGACTTCTGCCGCGCTGATCAGCGCGGGCATGTTCAGATAGCTAAGATTCGACGGAGCCGGTCCGATACAGACCGCCTCGTCGGCGAGCTTCACGTATTTCGCTTCCTTGTCGGCTTCCGAATAGACGACGACCGTCTTGACGCCGAGTTCGCGGCACGCACGCTGAATCCGGAGCGCGATTTCGCCACGATTGGCAATGAGGATTTTTTCAAACATAGCGGATATTCGACTCATCAATGGGCCGCGGGCCGGTTGCGCAGTGCTTCCAGATACCCGGCGGCCTCAGAGGATCGGTGGCGCGCCCGAAGAAGGAGGGCGCGCGGATAGCGAGCGGCTAACGAGCGCCGTCTTAGCCGATCACGAAGAGCGGCTGGCCGTACTCGACTGCCTGGCCGTTCTCGACGAGGATTTCCTTGATGACGCCAGCCTGATCCGATTCGATCTCGTTCAGGAGCTTCATCGCTTCGATGATGCAGATCGTCTGGCCTTCCTTGACGGAGTCGCCCACCTGCACGAATGGATCGGCGCCCGGCGACGGCGCGCGGTAGAACGTGCCGACCATCGGCGACGTCACGACATGGCCTTGCGGCGCAGCCGCTGCGGGCGTGGCCGGTGCGGCGACGGCGGGCGCCTCGGATGCATGGACGGCGGGTGCGGAGGCCGTCGAGGAGAATTGCGGCGCGAAGTTGCCGGGCTGCTGGACGTAAACGGGCGGTGCGTTCTTGACGATGCGCACCTTGCCTTCGCCCTCGGTCACTTCGAGTTCCGAAATGCCGGACTCGGAGACGAGGTCGATCAGAGTCTTCAGTTTACGTAGATCCATGGGCTTTCCCCTTCAATGCGTGGAGCGCCGGCGGGATGCCGCCGGCGCCGAATTCGAGTTTTGGGTTGTCAGTTGCGCGACGATCCGGCCGCCCCTGCGGACAAACGGTCGAGCGCATATTCGAGTGCGTACAGATAGCCCTTCCAGCCGAGGCCGCAAATGACGCCCTCCGCCTGGTCGGAGAAATACGAGTGATGCCGGAACGGTTCTCGACGATGCACGTTCGATAGATGAATCTCGACGAACGGGATGCCGACGCCCGCCAGCGCGTCCCGGATCGCCACGCTCGTATGCGTGTAGGCGGCGGGATTGATCAGGATGAAGTCGGTCTTCTCTATTCGGGCGGATTGGATGCGATCGACGAGCGCGCCTTCATGATTGCTCTGGAATGTCGCCAGTTCGACGCCGGCATCCGCTGCGCGGTCCGCCAGCGCCTGATCGATCTGCGGGAGCGTGACGCGGCCATAGACCTCAGGTTCCCGGGTGCTGAGAAGATTGAGGTTGGGCCCGTGCAGAACCAGCAGTCGCGTCATGGTCGCTTCTTTTTCCGTGGAATTGGGCGCACTTTAGCGCCGATTAGAGAAATTTGTCTAGTTTCTCGAACGCGCGTATTGCTGCGCGCCCTGTCCGGAATGATGGCAACTGACGGAACTTCTGACATTTCAGGCTCAAAGTCGGGCAATCTGAGGCGAAACGTTCTCAACTAAACGTCAATAAGTTGTCGACGTCATAGCGCATCGAGGGTGCGTTTCAGCTCGTCGGGTTTGATCTGGCCTAATTTTGTCGACCGTACGACGCCTTTTGCGTCAATTACGACGGTGAAGGGCAAGCCACCCGCGTCGTTGCCGAACGCGCGCGCGAGGTCGGCGCCGCCGAAGCCCGCGACGAAAATCGGGTAGTCGACGGGCACCTTCTGCAGGAAGGCCTTGATGTTCTTGTCGGAATCGACGCCCAGACCGACGAACTCGATGCCCTTCTTTGAATATTCCTTGTGCAGTTGCGACAGCGACGGCATTTCCTCGACACACGGCCCGCACCACGACGCCCAGAAATTGACGACGACGGGATGTCCCTTGAACCCCGCGAGCGACTGGGGTTTGCCGTCGGGATTCGTTACGCTCGCCGCCCACAGCTGATTGACGGCATTGCCGGTGTCGGCAGGCGCGGCGTTCGCGACGCCCGCGAGGTCGTTGCTGCCGAGGAACCAGCGGCTCGCTACCGCTCCGCCTGCCGTCGCGACGACGGCCACCGCCGCGATTACCAGAATCCGCTTCATATATAGGGAGAATCTCAGTCTATTCAGTTGGGTGAGGACGCGGCGTCGCTCTCGTCAATCAGTGCCTGGACGGCCCGGGCATCGGCGCGCGCGAGCCGGCCGCGGGCGTCGGCGCGTACGGCGCCGCGCAGGTCGTCCGTGTCGTATAGCGCGACGTGAATGCCCACGGGTTCGGCGTCCTGCCCCTCGCTGCTGGGACGCCAGAGGAAACTCAAGGTTTCGACGTAGCCGCGCCCCGCAAAGTGCCGCGTTTCGGACACGTCATACTGGACATTAGCGTTCAACAGATGAATGGCGACTTCCTTGGGATCGTCGCAGAACACCTGCAGATGGATATCCGAATGTTCGCCTGCCGTCCCGCCCAGCACCGCGCCTGTCAAATAAGGGTTGAACGATGCGAGCTGCTGCATCCAGTTCAGCGCGATTTCCCGCAGGCGGCGCAGCACGGCTGGCTGGCTGTCGCCCTGAAACAGCGACTGATATTCGCGGATTTCTTCCTCGATCTGGTCGTTATCCGGCAGCCATTCGCCCGCGACGCGCGTTTCCCCGACGACTTGACGCGCAGCCTTGCGCTTGGCCGTCGAGTAATCGAGACCGTCTTCGGCGATCATTCTCGCAGCCGCAATCGCGATTTCCTCGCGTACGCGCTGGGGATCGAAATGTGATTTGCGGACCATCCGTCAATCATACTAGAGAAAGTCTGACAGCCCTTTTACGCGCGGCGTCGCGACGGGCGGGCCTGAGGCGGGTTCTGGCGGGCCCCGGCGGATGCGGGCGGCGCTTCGGAAAAGCACACGCGGTCAGGAACGGGCGGGGCCGTCGGTTACAATAGGCGTCCTTTGCGCGAGGACTTTCCGGCCCTTCGCGCGCATCTCCTTCCACGCAAAATTCGCCTTGCGGCGCGACAGCTTATGCACATTCACATCCTCGGCATCTGCGGCACGTTCATGGGTGGTCTCGCGGTTCTCGCGCGCAACGCCGGTCATACGGTGACGGGTTGCGACGCCGGCGTCTATCCGCCGATGAGCACCCAGCTCGAGGCGCAAGGCATCAGGCTGATCGAGGGCTGGGGCGTCGAGCAGCTGGATCTGAAACCCGATCTGTTCGTGGTCGGCAACGTCGTCACGCGCGGCAATCCGCTGATGGAAGCCATCCTGAACCAGGGCCTGCCGTACACGTCCGGTCCGCAGTGGCTGGGCGAGCACGTGCTCAACGGCAAATGGGTGCTGGCGGTGGCGGGCACGCACGGCAAGACGACCACGACGTCGATGCTGACGTGGATTCTCGAAGACGCGGGCATGAACCCAGGCTTCCTGATCGGCGGCGTGCCGCTGAACTTCGGCGTGTCGGCGCGGCTCACGGATTCGAGCTTCTTCGTGATCGAAGCCGACGAGTACGACACAGCGTTCTTCGACAAGCGCTCGAAGTTCGTCCATTACCGGCCCCGCACGGCGATCCTGAACAACCTCGAGTTCGATCATGCGGACATCTTCCCCGATCTCGCGGCCATCGAAACGCAATTTCACCATCTCGTGCGCACGGTGCCGGGCATCGGCCGCATCGTGTCGAACGGCCGCGAAGATGCGCTCGACCGCGTGCTCGCGCGCGGCTGCTGGAGCGAAGTGGAGCGCTTTGGCGTCGAAGGCGGCTGGCAGGCGCTGCCCGCTGAAGCCGGCGTCGCGGTCGACGAGCGCTTCGCCGTCTATCACGGCGGAGAGCGCGTCGGCGTGGTCGACTGGCAAGTGCAGGGCGAGCACAACCGGATGAACGCGATCGCTGCGATTGCCGCCGCGCGTCATATCGGTGTGCCGCCCGCGCAGGCCGCGAAATCGCTGTCGACGTTCCGCAACGTGAAGCGCCGCATGGAAGTGCGCGGCAGCGTCGACGGCGTGACCGTCTACGACGACTTTGCGCATCATCCGACCGCCATTCAGACGACGGTCGCCGGCTTGCGCACGCGCATCGGCCGTGACGCGAACGGCGGGCGCACGCGCATTCTGGCCGTTCTCGAACCGCGCTCGAACACGATGAAGCTCGGCGTGATGAAGGCGCAACTGCCGTCGAGCCTCGCCGACGCCGACCTCGTGTTCGGCTACGGCGCGCCGGCGGGCAAGGATGCGCTCGGCTGGAACCTCGCCGAAGCGCTCGCGCCGATGGGCGACAAGGCGCAGGCCTTCAACGACATCGACGCGCTCGTCAACGCCGTCGTCGCTGCGGCGCAGCCCGGCGATCAGGTGCTCGTGATGAGCAACGGCGGCTTTGGCGGCGTGCACCAGAAGCTGCTCGACGCATTGTCGGCGCGCCCCGTGGCGCAGGCACGAGGCGTCGCGTGATTCTTTATCTGCACGGCTTCCGCTCGTCGCCCAATTCGTTCAAGGCGCGCGTGATGGCTGAGCGTCTTGCCGCGCTTGGACGCAGCGCCGAATGGTGTTGCCCCGTGCTGCCCGTGTCGCCGCTGGAAACGGTCGCGCTCGTCGAACGGCTGGTCGCGACGGCGCAACCGGCGCGCGTGACGTTGATCGGCAGCTCGCTTGGCGGGTACTTCGCGACGTATCTGGCCGAAAAGCATGGCTGGCCGGCCTTGCTGCTGAATCCCGCCGTCGTGCCGCAGCGCGACCTGAGCCATTATCTCGGCGAGCAGCCGTTATGGCATGGTGGGGGCAGCATCGTCGTCGAGCCGCATCATCTCGATGAATTGCGTGCGCTCGGCATTGCGTCGATCACGCGTCCGGAACGCTATTATCTGTTTGCCGCCACTGGCGACGAAGTGCTCGATTATCGCGAGATGCTCGCGCACTATCCCGGTGTACGGACGAAGCTGATCGAAGGCAGCGACCACGCGATCAGCGAATTTCCCGACTATGTCGACGACGTGCTCGCGTTTTGCGACGCCGCCGACGCCGGGCCGCCCGCGCCGCGCGAGGCGGCATGATCCGATGATCCGCAAGGCACCGCGCGCCCCCGTTGGCGCGCTCGCCGCGGAGCACCACACAGAACACGACGCCGCCGCGCAATCACGCAGCACCGCGCGCCGGCTGACGCAAGCCAGAACGAGAGTATTGAGTGAACGTTTTCTTTGAGGAATCGGGTAGTTTCAAGGCGGGCAGCGTGCTGTCGCGTCAGGGCGACGCGTTCCAGGTGGAACTGCCGGGTGGCCGTCGCGCGAAAGTCCGCGCCAAGGACGTGCTGATCGAATTCGACAAGCCGACGGCGGGCGAGTTGATGGAGCAGGCCGACGTGACCGCGCAGGATATCGATCTGGACTTCCTGTGGGAATGCGCGCCCGAAGAAGAGTTTCCGTTTGCGACGCTCGGCGCGGAGTATTTCGGCGACTCGTTCGGGCCCGTCGAGCGCGCCGCGCTCATTCTGCGCATGCACGGCTCACCCATCTACTTTCGCCGCAAAGGGCGCGGCCAGTATCAGCGCGCGCCGGAAGAGCAACTGAAGATGGCGCTCGCGTCGCTCGAGCGCAAGCGCCAGCAGGCGCTGGTTCAGCAGGGCTACGAGGAGGAACTGAAGGCGGGCCGTCTGCCGGACGGATTCCAGGGCAAGGCGCTCGGTCTTTTGACGAAGCCCGACAAGAACTCGATCGAATATAAGGCGCTCGAGGCGGCAGCGGCGGCGCGCGGCATTTCAATGGCGCGTCTGATGCTCGAATGCGGCGGCATCCCGTCGGCGCGCGCGCTGCACGAGGCGCGCTTCCTGTCCGAATTCTTTCCGCACGGCACCGGTTTTCCGCCCGTGACGGTCGGCGAATTGCCGGAAGACCTGCCGCAAGCCGAAGTCGAAGCGTTCTCGATCGACGACGTGACCACGACGGAAATCGACGATGCGTTCTCCGTCGAGCATCTGGCCGATGGCCGCGTGCGGATCGGCGTTCACATCGCCGCGCCGGCGCTCGGCATCGAGCGCGGCGACGCCGTCGATGCGCTCGCGCGCGGCCGCCTATCGACGGTGTACATGCCGGGCGACAAGATCACGATGCTTCCCCATGGCGTGGTCGACAGGTTCACGCTGGCCGAAGGCGGTTTGCGCCCGGCGCTGTCGCTGTACAGCATCGTGAAGCGCGAGACGCAGGAAATTGTCGCGAGCGAAACGCGCGCCGAACTCGTCTATGTGAAGAACAACCTGCGCCACAACACGCTCGACGAACTCGTGACGGAAGAGGCGCTCGCCAATGGCACGGGCGATTATCCGCACAAGGAAGATATCGCGGTGCTGTGGCCGTTCGCGCAGTCGCTGTTCGAGAAGCGCCAGGTCGCGCGCGCCGGTTATGGCCTCAAGCGCGAAGTGCAACGCAATACCGACTTCAATTTCTACGTCGAAGGCGAGCACGTGACGATTACGCCGCGCCGCCGTGGTTCGCCACTCGACACGATCGTCGCCGAACTGGCGATTCTCGCGAATTCGACGTG
Source organism: Paraburkholderia sp. LEh10 (assembly GCF_017814945.1). Classification (GTDB taxonomy): domain Bacteria; phylum Pseudomonadota; class Gammaproteobacteria; order Burkholderiales; family Burkholderiaceae; genus Paraburkholderia. Next base: position 48,217 of record NZ_JAGIPX010000022.1, on the reverse strand, counting down.
GGGCGCGTTCCTGCACGATCATGGCGTGCCCGGCATCTACCGGTCGCAGCGCGCATTCGGCGCGCCGACGGGGCCAAAGCGCACGCGCATGCAGACGACGGCCGCGCCGCACGAAGGCCTCGGCGTCGCGCAATATGCGTGGAGCACATCGCCGCTGCGCCGCTATGTCGACCTCGTCAACCAGTGGCAGCTGATCGCGTGCATCCAGCATGGCGTGACGGCGAAGCTCGCGGCGCCGTTCAAGCCGAAGGACGCGGACCTGTTCGCCGTCGTGCAAGGTTTCGACGACACTTACACCGCGTACGCAGATCATCAGCGCCGGATGGAGTATTTCTGGTGTCTGCGCTGGCTCACGCAAGAGAACAAGAAGCAGGTGACGGCTTCCATGGTCAAGGGCGATCTCGTGCGGCTCGAAGAAGTGCCGCTGCTGCTTCACGTCCCGGGTCTCGGCGTGCATGCGCGCGGCACGCGGCTGATGCTTGAAGTGATGTCGGTCGATGAGCTGACGGTCGAGGCATCCGTGCGTCTGCTGCACGTGCTCGACGCGCCGACCGTGACGAGCGGCGCGGAAGAAGAGGAAGAGGCCGACGAAGAGATCGTCGACGCCGCCGACGAATCCGCCGAAAGCGAAGCCGAAGCGCAGGCCGAGGCGGACACCGGCACTGACACCGCTACCGACACCGGAACGGGCGCGGCGGCGGCGGAGGGCGAGCAGCCCACCCACCAGCAACACGCGACGGAGCAAGGGCAATGAGCGCAAGCACGACGACGGAACGCGACCGCTATGCGGTGATCGGCAATCCGATCGCGCACAGCAAGTCGCCGTTCATCCATGCACGCTTTGCCGAGCAGACGGGCGAGCCCGTCGAGTATGGCCGGCTGCTCGCGCCCGTCGATCAGTTCGCTTCGCATGTGCGCGCCTTCATCGATGAAGGCGGGCGCGGGATGAACGTGACCGTGCCGTTCAAGCTGGACGCGCATGCGTTCGCGACCACGCTGTCGCCGCGCGCTGCCGCCGCGGGCGCGGTGAACACGTTGCGCTTCGAGAAAGACGGCGGCGTCTATGGCGACAACACCGATGGCTTCGGTCTAGTACGCGATATCGAAGCGAATCTCGGCGTGTCGCTGAAGGGCGCGCGCGTGCTGTTGCTGGGCGCGGGCGGCGCGGCGCGCGGCGTCGTGCTGCCGATGCTCGAGCGCAAGCCGCACACGCTGACCATCGTGAACCGCACGGCGTCGAAGGCCGAGGCGCTCGGCGCGCAGTTCGCGAGCGCGGCAGGCGACGCCGCGTGCCGTCTGACGAGCGGCGGCGCGCAAGCGATCGAAGCGGGTGCGTACGACGTGATCGTGAACGCGACGGCGGGCAGCATCGATGGGTCGCTGCCCGAGTGCGACGACGGCGCGTTCGGCGCGGCCACGCTCGCATACGACATGATGTACGGCGCACAGCCGACCGTCTTCATGCAGCACGCGGCGAAGCTCGGCGCGCGCGCGGCGGACGGTCTCGGCATGCTGGTCGAGCAGGCCGCGGAGTCGTTCTTCGTATGGCGCGGCGTGCGTCCTGACGGCGCGCCCGTCCTCGCGGCATTGCGCGATATGCTGCGCGCGCCGCAAAGCGTGTGAGCGCATGAGCGCGCGCTTCGTCCGCTACTGAAATTCACGACACTGCGACGGCGATGACAAAAACGACGCGCGCGAGGGGGCACGGGGCAAGTCCGAGTCCATTGCGCTGGCTGCTGTACGCCGGCGCGGTTGTCGCCGCCGCCTGGCTTGCAACGCAACTCTTCTATTTCACGCAGATCGCCGTGTGGAACTACGTGAATCCCCAATCGTCGGCGTTCATGCGCTCGGATGCCTGGCGTCTCGCACAGGATCGTCCCGATCTGTCGATCCAGCACATCTGGGTGCCTTACGCGCAGATCTCGCGCAATCTGAAGCGCGCGATCATTGCGTCGGAAGACGCGAACTTCGCGACGAACAACGGCTACGAAACGGATGCGATTCTCCAGGCCTGGGAGAAGAACAAGGCTCGCGGCAAGATAGTCGCAGGCGGATCGACGATCACGCAGCAACTGGCGCGCAATCTCTTCTTATCGCGAGAAAAGAGCTATATCCGCAAGGGCCAGGAGCTAATCATCACGTGGATGCTCGAGACGCTGATGGACAAGGAACGCATCTTCGAGATCTATCTGAATTCGGTCGAATGGGGCAATGGCGTGTACGGGGCGGAAGCGGCAGCGCGCTATTACTTTAAGACATCGGCGGCGAAGCTGACGGCTGGCCAGTCCGCGCGGCTTGCCGTGATGCTGCCCAGGCCCAAATACTTCGACGAACACCGTGGTTCAGGCTATCTCGCGCAGCGCGCCCGCGTGATCGCCCGCAGAATGGGCGCGGCGGAATTGCCGGAATGACTGACAGGCTCCGAGCGCAAACAAAAAGGCGATCATCCCCACGGATGATCGCCTTTTTGATTTTGGTGACGCCGGTTACTTGAACCGGTAATTCGCGCCGACCGTGACGCTGTTGTTGGTCCAGCGCGTGTCGTACGCGTTGGCCGAGTCATGCGTCCATTCGGTGAACATGCTCACATTCTTCGTGAACTGGTATTCGACGCCGAGACCGTAGTGGAAGGCCGACGCGGGCCAGCCGACCTTCACACCAAGGCGCGCATAGGGCATGAACTGGCCGACCGGGTAGCCGATTTTCGCATCGATGCCGCCATCCTTCTTTGTCGCCGAACCATCGTGGAAGTCCATGAACGCTTCAGCGCCGAGCAACACGGGGCCCGCGTTGAAGCCATAGCCGACCACCACACCGGGGAAGAACGTCGTATGCGACGGTTTTTCCGTCGCACCAGAGGCGCGCGAAAAGTTAAAGCCAGCCTTGACGCCGATGTAAGGACCGGAGAAGTCACTCACCATTTGATCGTACGTCGGCTGTGCGTGAGCCATGCTTGCACCGACCAGCGCTGCACATGTGAGAAGCGTCTTGAGTGTTTTCATGTTTTTACGGGATTTGATTTTGCGAGAGCGCCAGCGAATCGCAAATGTCGGCAGGCGACCCAAGCGAACGGCTCGGTTTCATCTGAGATTTGCTTGAGCCTAAGCAGCCTAATGAGGGCCAAAACATCGCTCAATAAGCGGACTCCGAATTCGCGCGGCACTTTTCCCGATATTTCACAATCCGCTGACGCCGGCCCGTGTCCCGCAGCGTCTTCGTCTAAGAAGTCGTTTCGCCTGATTTCCCAACATATGGATGCACCGCTCATATGTTGGTGAATCTCAAAAAAGCGCCCTACAATCCGGTTCAACAAGCCAAGACGGCCAGAAACACCGCCTCGTCGCACGCGCAAACACGCGCGGCGCATGATGCGGGACGAAAACCGGAGACACCACGCCATGCTTTCCAGCACTCCGCTGCACGACACGCGCGCGATGCGCATCGAGCACGCGCGCCGCGCGCTCGTTGAAGCCACTTTCGACGCGACCCGTCAAGCCGCGAATTCGCGGTAACGACCCTCTGCCCGTTGCCCAGTCGCCATGAACAAAGCGATGACCACTCCCTTCGAGTCCGAAGTGCGCGAAACGCCGGCCCAGCCTGAAACGTCAGAGGCGCCCGCAGCCGCTGCCGGAGCCGGACGCAAGCCTGCCGCCCGCCCTGCGAACGGCGCCGTCGTTCCGCCTCCGCCCGCCGACACCATCGGTCTGCCGAGCACGCTGCTCGACATCACGCCGCAGCAAGCCGGCACGCAGACGCTGCTGCGCGGCCTCGCGATTCTCGAAGCCGCCGCCGCGGGCGTGCGCGACCTGCGCACCTTCGGCGCCGCGCTCGGCACGACGCGCAGCACGACTCACCGGCTCGTCAGCAGCCTCGTGCAGGCGCGCTATTTGCGCCAGGTGCAGGGCGGCTATCTGCTCGGCCCGAAGCTGATCGAACTCGGCACCATTGCGCTCGAACAGATGCCGCTCACGACCGTTGCACGCCCGCATCTCGAGTCGCTCGCCGAGCTCACGCACGACACGATTCATCTGGGCGTGCGCGACGGCGACGACGTGCTGTACATCGACAAGATTCCCGGCACGCGCGGCCTCGAGATGCGATCGCGCGTCGGCCACCGGATGCCGCTCGCGTCGACGGGCATCGGCAAGGCGATGATGCTCGACCTCGTCCCCGATCAATGGCAGTCGCTGTTCGACGCGTCGCGCCGCGCGCTCGCGGGCGTGAGCTTCAGGCCCGACAACCGGCCCGATCAGCAGACCTTCATGCAGCGCATGACGCACTACGCGGCGGGCGGCTTCACGTTCGACCTCGAAGAGAACGAAGCATCGATCCGCTGCGTGGCCGCGCCCGTGCGCGACGCGTCGGGCTCGATCGTCGCGGCGCTGTCGGTGGCGAGCACGATTCCGTACATGTCGCTCGAGCGCATGGACGAACTGATTCCCGTCGTGCAGCGCGAAGCGCGCGCCATATCGGAAGAACTGGGCTGGCGTGTTCCGCAACCGACCACCCGCAGGATCAAACGATGACTCAGACGGGCTCGACCCTGTCCATCCATCCCGCCCAGCGAGCCGGGCAGGCAGGCGACGCATCGCTGATCGCGCTCGACTGGGGCACGACCTCGCTGCGCGCGTACCTGTTCGGCGCGAACGGCGAGGTGCTCGACACGCGTGCGTCGACGGCGGGCATCATGAATTTGCCGCGTCCCGCAGTGGAAGGCGGTTTCGATGCGGCGTTCGACGCCGTCGTCGGCGGCTGGCTGGACGGCGCGCCTGAATTGCCCGTGGTCGCCGCCGGCATGGTCGGCAGTGCGCAGGGCTGGAAGGAAGCGCCCTATGTGAACGCGCCCGCCAGCGCCGATGCGCTCGTCGGCGGCATCGTGCGCGTGCAGACGGCGCGCGGCGTCACGTTGAACATCGTGCCCGGCGTATTGCAGAACGGCGATCTGCCGAACGTGATGCGCGGCGAGGAAACGCAGATTTTCGGCGCGCTTGCGTGCGCGCAGCCGCCCGCGGCGAACGAGGGCGTGCTGGTCGGCTTGCCGGGCACACACGCAAAATGGGTCATCGTGCGCAACGCGAAGATCGAGCGCTTTCATACGTTCATGACGGGCGAGGTATTCGCGGCGCTCTCCGAGCACACGATTCTCGGCCGTACGATGGTCACACCTGAGCGTCCCGATACGGATGCATTCTTGCGCGGCGTGAAGGTCGCGCGCGACAAGGGCCAGGCCGGCATGCTCGCGACGATCTTCAGCACGCGCACGCTCGGCCTCACGGGACAGCTCTCTCGCGAGCAGCAGCCCGATTACCTGTCCGGCCTGCTGATCGGCCACGAACTGAGCGGCCTCGAAACCGCGCTCGCGCAACAGCAATCGACACTCGCCGGCCGCGCGCTGCAACTGATCGGCAACGAAGCGCTGTGCGAGCGCTACCGGCTCGCGCTTGCGCAATTCGGCTGTCAGCAGGCGGTCCTCGTCAGGCAGGCGACGGAGCGCGGCTTATGGCGCATCGCGGCGCAAGCGGGCCTCGTCAGTGCGTTGGGCGCCGCGCAGGCGGACACAAGCGCGAGCCAGAAAGCGACCTGATCTGGCGCGCAACGAACCAAAGGAACCGACATGCAACTCGATCTGAATCTGCCCGCACCGTATCAGCCGCACGCCGGCCTGATGGCCGCGTTCGAAGCGTGTCCGCTGATCGCGATTCTGCGCGGCATCACGCCCGCCGACGCCGCCGATCACGGTCGCGCGCTCTACGAAGCGGGCTTTCGCATCATCGAAGTGCCGCTGAATTCGCCGAACCCGTTCGACAGCATTGCGGCGATCCGTCAGGCCTTGCCCGTCGATGCGATCATCGGCGCGGGCACCGTGCTGCGCGGCGAGCTCGTGCATGACGTGAAGGCGGCGGGCGGCGAGCTGATCGTGATGCCGCACAGCGACCCCGAAGTGGTCACGACGGCGAAGTCGCTCGCGATGGCGTGCGCGCCGGGTGTCGCGACGCCGATGGAAGCATTCATCGCGCTAAAGAACGGTGCGGACGTGCTGAAGATGTTCCCCGCCGAGCAACTCGGCTGCCAGGTCGTGAAGGCTTGGCGCGCGGTGATTCACAACGACGTGCCGCTTGTTCCCGTCGGCGGTGTCGCGCCGGACAACATGGGGCCGTTCCTGTCGGCGGGTGCGAACGGTTTCGGGCTCGGCTCGGCGCTGTACACGCCGGGCCAGCCGGCGGCCACGACAGCGTCGCACGCAAAGGCATTCATCAACGGCCTGCGCATCGCGCGGGCGGGCATGAAGAAATGAACCGGCTGCAACGCAAGGTCGCGCTGGTGACAGGCGCGGGACGCGGGATCGGCGCGGCGATCGCGACGGCGTTCGCGCGCGAGGGAGCCGCCGTGGTGCTCGCGGAGCTCGACCTCGAAACGGCGCAGCGCACGGCCGCCGACATCGCCGCACAGACGGGCGGCCAGACGCTCGCGGTGCAGACGGACGTCACGCAACGGGCGTCGGTGCAGCGCGCGGTCAGCGAAGGCGAAAAGGTCTTCGGCCCGATCGACGTGCTCGTGAACAACGCGGGCATCAACGTCTTCTGCGACCCGCTGACGATGACCGACGACGACTGGCGCCGCTGCTTCGCCGTCGATCTCGACGGCGTCTGGAACGGCTGCCGCGCGGTATTGCCGGGCATGGTCGAGCGCGGCGCGGGCAGCATCGTGAACATCGCGTCGACACACTCGTTCAAGATCATTCCGGGCTGCTTCCCGTATCCCGTCGCGAAGCATGGCGTGATCGGCCTCACGCGTGCGCTCGGCATCGAGTACGCGGCGCGCAACGTGCGCGTGAATGCGATCGCGCCGGGCTACATCGAAACGCAACTGACGCGCGACTGGTGGAACGGCCAGACCGATCCCGCCGCCGCGCAGCAGGCGACGCTCGACCTGCAGCCGATGAAGCGCATCGGCAAGCCGGAAGAAGTCGCGATGACAGCCGTTTTTCTCGCGTCGGATGAAGCGCCGTTCATCAACGCGAGCTGCATCACCGTCGACGGCGGGCGCTCGGCGGTGTACCACGACTGAAGACCGAACCCGCAACAGAGAACAACAGCAGTAGCGAAGGAAACAGAAAAAGCAGCAAAGCCGCCTCGCGAACGAGGCGACGGTGTGAACCGCCTGACGCGCTGGCCGCGTGTGTCGAAGGCGGTACAAGAAGACGCGGCCAATACCTTCTCGTTACTCATTAGTCAGGAGACACGCATCATGAAACGCAGAATTTTCCTCACGCTGGCAGCCGCGGCGACGGCGGTGCTCTTCAACGGCCCTGTCGCGCAGGCCGCCGACCAGGTCAAGATCGGCTTCCTCGTGAAGCAGCCGGAAGAACCGTGGTTCCAGGACGAGTGGAAGTTCGCCGAGCAGGCAGCGAAGGAAAAGGGCTTCACGCTGGTGAAGATCGGCGCGCCGTCTGGCGAGAAGGTGATGAGCGCGATCGACAACCTCGCTGCGCAAAAGGCGCAGGGCTTCGTGATCTGCACGCCGGACGTGAAGCTCGGGCCCGGCATCGTCGCGAAGGCGAAGGCTGACGGCCTGAAGATGATGACGGTGGACGACCGCCTCGTCGACGGCTCGGGCAAGCCGATTGAATCTGTCCCGCACATGGGCATCTCGGCTTACAACATCGGCAAGCAGGTCGGCGAAGGCATCGCGGCTGAAATCAAGAAGCGCGGCTGGGACATGAAGGACGTCGGCGCGATCGACGTGACCTACGAACAGCTGCCGACGGCGCATGACCGCACCACGGGCGCCACCGACGCGCTGCTCGCCGCCGGTTTCCCGAAGGCCAACATCATCGCCGCGCCGCAAGCGAAGACCGACACGGAAAATGCGTTCAACGCAGCCAACATCGCGTTGACGAAGAACCCGCAGTTCAAGCACTGGGTCGCCTACGGCCTGAACGACGAAGCCGTGCTCGGCGCGGTGCGCGCAGCGGAAGGCCGCGGCTTCAAGGCAGACAACATGATCGGAGTCGGCATCGGCGGGGCGGACTCGGCTTTGAACGAGTTCAAGAAGCCGGCCCCGACGGGCTTCTTCGGCACTGTGATCATCAGCCCGAAGCGCCACGGCGAGGAAACCTCGGAACTGATGTACGCGTGGATCACGCAAGGCAAGGAACCGCCGAAGCTCACGCTGACGTCGGGCATGCTGGCCACGCGCGACAACGTCGGCGAAGTGCGTGAAAAGATGGGTCTCGCGGCGAAGTAAGCGCGGGATACGTGCGGGACGAAGGCGCGCGAATGCCGGTGAACGGCGCTCGCGCGCGTCATGGGTGCTGGCGCCTGCCGTCGCAAGCGCCGCGCGCATGACAGATGAACAGATGCGAAGCAGAAGAGGGCAAGCCGTCGTGCAGGTAACGCCGGACCACTGCGGAATGCACGAAGGCTCAATCGAAGCAAAAGGAGGCAAAGTGTCAGCGACGCTGCGTTTTGACAATATCGGCAAGGTGTTTCCAGGCGTGCGTGCGCTCGACGGAATTTCTTTCGACGTGCATGCGGGACAGGTGCATGGCCTGATGGGCGAAAACGGCGCGGGGAAATCGACCCTGCTGAAGATTCTGGGCGGTGAATATCAGCCCGACTCGGGCCGCGTGATGATCGACGGCAACGAAGTGCGCTTCGCGAATGCCGGCGCGTCGATTGCCGCGGGGATCGCGGTGATTCACCAGGAGCTGCAGTACGTGCCGGACCTGACGGTATCGGAGAACCTGCTGCTCGGACGCTTGCCGAACTCGATCGGCTTCGTGAAGAAGAACAATGCCAAGCGCTACGTGCGCGAGCAGCTTGCGGCGATGGGCGTCGATCTCGATCCGAACGCGAAGCTGCGCAAGCTCTCCATCGCGCAGCGGCAGATGGTCGAAATCTGCAAGGCGCTGATGCGCAACGCCCGCGTGATCGCGCTCGACGAACCGACGAGTTCGCTGTCGCACCGCGAGACGGAAGTGTTGTTCAAGCTCGTGCGCGATCTGCGCGCCGATAACCGCGCGCTGATCTACATCTCGCACCGGATGGACGAGATCTATCAATTGTGCGACGCGTGCACGATCTTCCGTGACGGCCGCAAGGTTGCGTCGCATCCGACGCTCGAAGGCGTGAGCCGCGACACGATCGTCAGCGAGATGGTCGGCCGCGAAATCTCGGACATCTACGGCTACCGGCCGCGCGAAATCGGCGAAGTGCGCTTCTCGGCGAAGAACATCGAGGGCCATGCGCTTGCCGAGCCAGCGAGCTTCGACGTGCGGCGCGGCGAGATCGTCGGCTTCTTCGGACTGGTGGGCGCGGGCCGCAGCGAACTGATGCACCTGGTCTACGGCGACGACCCGAAGAAGGGCGGCGAACTCGTGCTCGACGGCAAGCCGATCAAGGTAAAGAGCGCGGGCGAAGCGATCCGCCAGGGCATCGTGCTGTGCCCCGAAGACCGCAAGGAAGAAGGCATCGTCGCGATTGCGTCGGTGGCCGAGAACATCAACATCAGCTGCCGCCGTCACTATCTGAAGGCGGGGTTGTTTCTCGATCGCAAGAAGGAGGCCGAAACGGCCGACCGTTTCATCAAGCTGCTGAAGATCAAGACGCCGAGCCGCCGGCAGAAAATCCGCTTCCTGTCGGGCGGCAACCAGCAGAAGGCGATTCTGTCGCGCTGGCTCGCGGAGCCGGATCTGAGAGTCGTGATTCTCGACGAGCCGACGCGCGGCATCGACGTCGGCGCGAAGCACGAAATTTACAACGTGATTTATGAACTCGCCGAGCGCGGCTGCGCGATCGTGATGATTTCGTCGGAGCTGCCGGAAGTGCTGGGCGTGTCCGATCGCATCGTCGTAATGCGGCAGGGGCGCATTTCCGGCGAACTGCCGCGCAACGCCGCGACGGAGCAATCGGTGCTGAGCCTCGCGCTGCCGAAGAGTTCGACGACGGCGCAGGCGGCCTGAACGCAGCGCATCGCGTGAAACGAAGACAGCAAGTCATCTGTAACTGACGGAACCTGAAACAGTCCTGTAACCCGTGGGGAACGGGAGGAGTGAACCAAATGCAAGCCAGAGAAAACCTCGCGCAACAGGCCGCCAAGAGCGCCGCCGACGCGCTGATTCCGCAAGCCAGCGACAAGCAGAAGTGGTGGCAGCAGATCACGGAGTACAGCCTGATCGTGATCTTCGCCATCATGTTCATCACGATGTCGCTGACCGTCGATCACTTCTTCTCGATCGAGAACATGCTCGGCCTCGCGCTGTCGATCTCGCAGATCGGCATGGTCGCGTGCACGATGATGTTCTGTCTCGCGTCGCGCGACTTCGACCTGTCCGTCGGCTCGACGGTCGCGTTCGCCGGCGTGCTGTGCGCGATGGTGCTCAACGCGACGGGCAACACGTTTATCGCGATCGTCGCCGCAGTCGTCGCGGGTTCCGTGATCGGCTTCGTCAACGGCGCGGTGATCGCGTACCTGCGCATCAACGCGCTGATCACGACGCTCGCGACGATGGAAATCGTGCGTGGCCTCGGCTTCATCGTGTCGCACGGCCAGGCTGTCGGCGTGTCGTCGGATACGTTCATCGCGCTCGGCGGCCTGACGATGTTCGGCGTGTCGCTGCCCATCTGGGTCACGCTCGTGTGCTTCATCATGTTCGGCGTGATGCTCAACTCGACGGTCTATGGCCGCAACACGCTCGCGATCGGCGGCAATCCGGAAGCGTCGCGCCTCGCCGGTATCAACGTCGAGCGCACGCGCGTCTACATCTTCCTGATTCAAGGCGCGGTGACGGCGCTGGCGGGCGTGATCCTCGCATCGCGTATCACGTCGGGTCAGCCGAACGCCGCGCAAGGCTTCGAGCTGAACGTGATTTCGGCGTGCGTGCTCGGCGGCGTGTCGCTGCTCGGCGGACGTGCGACGATTTCGGGCGTCGTGATCGGCGTGCTGATCATGGGCACCGTCGAAAACGTGATGAACCTGCTGAACATCGACGCGTTCTACCAGTACCTCGTGCGCGGTGCGATCCTGCTCGCGGCGGTGCTGCTCGACCAGTTGAAGAACCGCGGCTCGCGCGACTAACGCGCGGCTGATTGTTCGTTACGCTCAATTCAGAAGAAGGAAACCGGACGATGTCGTCTCCCGCCAGCGCGAACGCGCGTGAAGCACACAGCGCCTATGCGCGCTATCCGAGCCTCGTGGACCGCACGGTGCTGATCACGGGCGGCGCGACGGGCATCGGCGCGTCGTTCGTCGAGCACTTCGTCGCGCAGGGCGCGCGCGTCGCGTTCTTCGATATCGATGAAACGGCGGGCGATGCGCGTGCCGACGAACTCGGCGATTCGCGTCACGAGCCGCTGTTTCTGCGCGTCGATCTGACCGATATCGACGCGCTGCGAAAGGCGATCGCCGACGTGCGCGCGGCGCTCGGCCCGATCGCGGTGCTGGTGAACAACGCGGCGAACGATGTGCGCCACAGGATCGAGGACGTCACGCCCGAGTCGTTCGACGCGGGCATTGCCGTCAACATCCGTCACCAGTTCTTCGCGGCGCAGGCCGTCGCTGAAGACATGAAGGCGGCCAAAAGCGGTTCGATCATCAATCTCGGCTCGATCAGCTGGATGCTGAAGAACGGCGGCTTCCCCGTGTACACGCTGTCGAAGTCCGCGGTGCAGGGGCTTACGCGCGGGCTCGCGCGCGATCTCGGTCCTTTCAACATCCGCGTGAATTCGCTGGTGCCGGGGTGGGTGATGACGGACAAGCAAAAGCGTCTGTGGCTCGACGACGCGGGGCGGCTCGCGATCAAGCAGGGCCAGTGCATCGACGCCGAGCTGCTGCCCGAAGATCTCGCGCGCATGGCGCTCTTCCTCGCCGCCGACGACAGCCGCATGATCACCGCTCAGGACATCATCGTCGACGGAGGCTGGGCATGAGCGAGGCGGCAAACAACATCCAGGCGGCGTTGCTCGTCGATTCGAAATGCACGCTCGGCGAAGGCGCGACGTGGGATGCGCGCAGCGGCCTTTTCTACTGGACGGATATTGAAGGCGCGCGCCTGTGGCGGTACGATCCGCGCGATGGGCGCAGTACGTTCTGGCCGATGCCGGAACGGCTCGCGACGTTCGCGCTGTGCGCAGATCCGCATTACATGCTGTTGGGTCTCGCATCGCGGCTTGCATTCTTCGACCTTGCAACGGGCCGGATCGAGCACATCGTCGACGTCGAAGCGGGGATGAATACGCGTGTCAACGACGGCCGTTGCGATCGTCAGGGCCGCTTCGTGTTCGGCACGAAGGACGAAGCGTCGCCCGTGCAGGCGATCGGCGGGTTTTACCGGCTGAATCACGATCTGTCGCTGGAGCGATTGCCATTGCCATCGCCCGCGATTTCGAACAGTATCGCGTTCAGTCCCGATGGCGCGACGATGTACTTCTGCGATTCGCCGACGCGAGAAATCCGCGCGTGTGATTACCACGCTAACGGCGACGTCACGAACGAGCGCCTGTTCGTGACGCTGAAGGATGCGACGGGTGAACCGGATGGTTCGACCGTCGATAGCGAAGGCGGCTTGTGGAACGCGCAGTGGGGCGGACGCCGCGTCGTGCGCTACGACGCCAACGGCGCGCAGACGCAGCGCGTCGATGTGCCGACCGCGCAGCCCAGTTGCGTCGCGTTGGGCGGCGCGCAGCTCGGCACGCTGTATGTGACGAGCGCGCGTGTCGGGCTCGATGCGCAGGCTCTCGCGGGCGATACACGCGCCGGTGGCGTATATGTCGCAACGCCGGGCCGGCGTGGCTTGCCGGAGCCGGTGTTCCAGGGCTCGCCTGCGGCGCTCGCGCCGAACCGGAGTGCGTAGCGAGCAGGGATAGTCACAGGCAGTCTAAGCAGGTGTTCGAAGGAAGCATCTGGAGCAGGGCAGTTCGCGCCCCGAAGGAACGCTCGTTGGGGCACAGCATGCAGCAAAGACCCAAGAGGCGGCCGGTTTGCCGCGCCGCCCGCATAAGCAGCCATCTTTTTCAGAAGCGCCGGTGGCGATGTTCGATGCCTCTCATGGGAGCTTGATATGACTGTTGCGAATTCCGCTGTCCCATCTTCTCCACAGTCTCGCGCGCGGCGAGCGCGGCTTGCGGCCGCCGTGCAGCCCGTGCTGGCCGGGCCGAGCACGTCCGCGGTGGCGGTCGGCGCGGCGAGCGCGGGCGACGTCGCGTGCGTGACGCTCGCCAATTCGCTATTGAGGCTCGATGTCGCGCCGTCGCTGGGCGGCGGCATCACGCGCTTCGACTTCCGCAACGACGGCACGCTTGTTCCCGTGTTCAGGCGCTGCCGCCAGGTCGATGCGCAGACCGACGCGAACGATCTCGCCTGTTATTCGCTGCTGCCGTATTCGAACCGGATCGGCGGCGGACAGTTCAGGCTGGGCGAGCGCGCGATCGACGTGCCGTGCAATCGCGCGGGTGAACGGCTGCCGATCCACGGCGACGGCTGGCTCGCGAAGTGGGACATCGCGGCGGCTGATCCCGAAAGCGTGACGCTGACGCTCGACCGGCGCGACGGCAAGCCCTACGCATATCGCGCGACGCAGACTTACGCGCTGGAAGGCTCGACGCTCGTGATCACGCTCGAAGTCGAAAACACGGGGCGCGATGCGATGCCGTTCGGCCTCGGCGTGCATCCGTTTCTCGTGCGCGACGCCGATACGCAGTTGTCGGCGGCAGCGGCGGGCTTATGGCTGTCGGGCGACGATTGGCTGCCCGTGCGCCATGTGCCCGTGCCGCCCGCATGGCAGTTCGGCGTTGCGTATCCGTTGCCGCGCACGGTGGTCAATCACGCGTTCACCGGGTGGAGCGGACATGCAACGGTGGTATGGCCGAAGCGTCGGCTGTCGCTGACGGTATCGGCGAACACCGAGTACTACATTCTTTACACGCCGACATCGAAAGACTTCTTCTGCTTCGAACCCGTCGATCACCCGATCAACGCGATGAACCTGCCGGGCGGCGCAGCCGCCAACGGCATGACGATGCTCGCGCGCGGCGAGCGGCTTGCACGGTCGTTCAGCTTCACTGTCGAGCGCACCGGGCTGCGCGCGATGGCGGGCGGGCGCGCGGCGAGGCGCGGGCAGTAAGGGCCGCAGATCCTATGGCATAACGGTTGCGCGCCATGCGCCAGGGCGGGCGGGCGCCCGGCGGCGCGGTAAAATACGCGCCTCATCAGTCACTGGCGCGCCGCGAGATTTCCTATGTCCTCATTCATCCAGACGCTCAACCACGCATGGCACACGACGAATTCGCTGCTGTGCGTCGGTCTCGATCCTGAGCCGTCGAAGTTTCCCGGTGCGTACGTGAACCGTTCGGACGCGATCTTCGATTTCTGCAAGAAAATCGTCGATGCGACCGCGCCGTATGCGTCATCGTTCAAGCCGCAGATCGCGTACTTCGCCGCGCATCGCGCCGAGGATCAGCTGGAGCAGCTGATTGCGCACATTCATCTGAAGCATCCGGGCCTGCCCGTGATTCTCGACGCGAAGCGCGGAGACATCGGCAGCACGGCCGAGCAATACGCGCGCGAGGCCTTCGACCGCTATCGCGCGGACGCCGTCACGGTGAATCCGTATATGGGCTTCGATTCGATCGAGCCGTATCTGGAGCATGACGGCAAGGGCGTGATCGTGTTGTGCCGCACGTCGAATCCCGGCGGGTCGGACCTGCAGTTCCTCGAGGCGGGCGGCCGTCCGTTGTATCAGACCGTCGCGGAACTGGCGGCGCAAAAGTGGAACATCAAGGGCCAACTGGGTCTCGTGGTCGGCGCGACGTTTCCGAAGGAAATCGAAGCCGTGCGCGGGATCGTCGGCGACATGCCGCTGCTGATTCCGGGCATCGGCGCGCAGGGCGGCGACGTCGAGGCGACCGTGAAGGCGGGCCGCACGGCGGCGGGCACGGGCATGCTGATCAATTCGTCGCGCGCGATCCTGTACGCGGGCAACGGCGACGACTGGACGCAAGCCGCGGCGCAGGCGGCGCAGGACACGCGTGACAAGATCAACGCGTTCCGTTGATCGTCGAGGACGGACGGGTTCGTGCGTCGAGCGCGTCTGTGTTGGCAGCGTGCTTAACCAGCCGGTCCGAGCCTGACGATCAGATCACGATGCTCGGGAAATGCTTTCAGCAGCGCATCGACGGCGGCGATCTCGAACTCGCTGAACTCGAAACCAGGTGCAACCGTGCAGCCGACGAGCGCAACGCTCGCCGTGTCATCGCACTGGGCGGCGAACCACCGGCCGGATCGCACGACGGCCTGAAACACGCAATCGCCGTGTTCGAGCGCATTGCCCAGCCGATGAACGGTGAGCGAGCCGTCGTCTTCGAGCACGTAGACATTGAGCGGATCGCCGGCATGGAAATGCCAGACTTCGTCTGACTTGATCCGATGCCAGGTCGAGTGCGCGCCATCGCAGAGGAGGTAGTAGATGGCGGTGGATGCGCTGCGGAGGTCGGCGGACCCGTCGCGTCGCACGGAATCCGAAGCGCGATAGGTTTCGCGAAAGAACCCGCCTTCGGGATGGGGCTGAAGGCCGAAGCGGCGGATCAGCTCGTCGCGGGCGAGATGGACAGGTTTCGCGGCCATGCGCGTTCTCAGCGTTCCCGCTCTTCGAGCAAAATGAGCAGCCCGCGCAGCGCATGCGTCGCGGCCTGAACCCTGACACGCTCGCGGTCGCCCTTGAACACGAGCGTCTCGACGACGGTATGAAGCCGGTTGCTCCATCCAAAGCACACCATGCCGACAGGCTTGGTCTCCGTGCCACCGCCGGGCCCCGCCACGCCCGTAACGGAAAGCGCGACCTGCGCGCGCGAATTCCTCAAAGCCCCTTCGACCATCGCCCGCGCAACGGGCTCGGACACGGCCCCGTGCTTGTCGATGAGATCGGCCGGGACGCCGATCATCTCGCTCTTGGCCTGATTGGAGTACGTGACGAAGCCGCGCTCGAACCAGCCGCTACTGCCGGAAATATCGGTGATGGCCGTTGCGACCATCCCGCCCGTGCATGATTCAGCTGTGGCGAGCATCAGCCGCTCGTCGCGCAGACGGTTGCCGACGCGAATGGCGAGTTGGTGAACGACGGAATCGGTAGCCATGCTGGACTCTGAGTGAGAGAAACGCCGGAAGCACGAAAAGATCAGACCGACATTCGCCACAGCGCAATCACGAGCAACGTGAAGAACGCCGCGACGAGATCGTCGAACATGATGCCAAAGCCGCCTTTCAGTCGACGGTCGAAGTATCCGATAGGCGGCGGCTTCACCATGTCGAAGAAGCGGAAGACGATGAACGCCCACAACTGACCGGTGAAGTCGGCGGGCGTCACCATCAGCAGCACGAGCCAGAATGCGACGATCTCGTCCCACACGACGGGCGACGGATCGCCGATGCCGAGCTTGTTCGCGGTGAAGTTGCAGATGCCAATGCCGGCGACGAAACCGCCCGCGATCAGAATGCCCCATTCGAGCACGGTCAGCCGCGCGCTGAACGCAGCGAACGACGCCCATGCGAACAGCGTGCCGACGGTGCCCGGCGCAACCGGCGACAGGCCGCTGCCGAAACCCAGCGACAAGATATGGAACGGGTGTGACAGCATGAAGCGCGCGGTCGCACGCCGGGGCCTGGGCGCGCGCGGCTGGCCTTGCGGCGCGCCGCTTGTCGTTCCGTCAGGGGTCCCGTTGGCCGATGCGCTGGATGGTCCGCCGGGTTGTCCGCCCGTTGGCGCGTCGGAGAAGTTGCCGGACGGGCCAAGCGAGGTTTCATTCTGCATGGAAATGGTCGAAGCCTTGCAAGGTCAATGTGAGTGGAGCGCCCGATGCGTCGTGCCACGAGATTGCGGGCGCGGTGCCCGCCGCATCGAGGGGAGTTATTGTACCGACGCGCGTCACGGGAACGCTCGCCTGTTGACCTGCCGCAACGACGGCGTCACGCGCGGACGGCGGCGCGGTGAAGCACAGTTCGTAGTCGTCGCCGCCCGCGACGGCGCAGCGGCGCTGGATGTCGGCGGAAAGACGGCGCAGCGCGTCCGAGCGCGGCAGCGCGTCGGCATCGACGGACGCGTTCAGGCGCGAGCGCTCGAGAATGTGCATCAGGTCACCGGCCAGGCCGTCCGAAATGTCGAGCGCGGCGCGTGCGACGCCGCGCAATGCGAGGCCCAGCGCGATGCGCGGTTCGGGCAGCTCCATGGCGCGCCGGAATGCCGCAGCGTCGCCGGAATCGGCGGACCACTCGCCGCGCTGCACACCGAGGCTCGCGCGCGCGTCGCCCAACATGCCCGACACCCAGATGTCGTCGCCCGGCTGCGCGGCGTCGCGGCGCAGCGCGGTTTGCGGCGGCACCGAACCGAACACTGTGATGCACAGATTGAGCGGGCCGCCCGTCGTATCGCCGCCAATCAGCTCGCAGCCGTGGCGTTCGGCCAATTCGAACAGGCCCTCGCTGAAAGCGGCCAGCCATGCGGCGTCGGCCCTCGGCAACGAGAACGCGAGTGTGAATGCCTGTGGCTTCGCGCCCATCGCCGCGAGGTCCGACAGGTTAACCGCGAGCGCCTTGTGGCCGAGCGCTTTCGGATCGACATCAGGAAAGAAGTGGCGGCCTTCCACCAGCATGTCCGTCGACACGGCAAGCATCTCGCCCGTCGGTGGCGAAAGCAGCGCGCAATCATCACCGATTCCCAGAGCAGCGCCTTGAGGGTAAGACGAAGCCGAAGCGCGGCGTGCGAAGAATCGGTCGATCAGTGAAAACTCTGAAAGCATAAATGGGCGTGAGAGGGCGAAAGGCAGCGCACGCGAATGGGATCGATGCGCCTAACAAACGCTAACAGGAAGCTAACACGACGCTAAAGGCGCGCATTCCAGTCGTCGCATTGCCTGACGCAAAACGGGACGCGTTCCTTTCACGCTGTTTCTGTCGCGGCAGTTGCACCTGGATTGCAGGGTTCGACTTTTGGGATTGGCGCTACAATGCCGTCGAACATCTATTCTAATCCGCACTTCCAAGTCCGCTTATGTCGACTCCCGTCAATACCAAACTCCGCGAAGCCGCTCTCGACTACCACGAATTCCCGACCCCCGGGAAGATCGCGATCGCCCCGACGAAGCAGATGATCAACCAGCGCGACCTCGCGCTGGCGTACTCGCCGGGCGTTGCGTTCGCGTGCGAGGCGATCGTCGAAGATCCGCTGAATGCCGCGCGCTTCACGGCGCGCAGCAACCTGGTCGGCGTCGTGTCGAACGGCACGGCGGTGCTCGGCCTCGGCAATATCGGGCCGCTCGCGTCGAAGCCCGTCATGGAAGGCAAGGCCGTCCTGTTCAAGAAGTTTGCCGGCATCGACGTATTCGACATCGAGCTGAACGAGTCGGACCCGCACAAGCTGGTCGACGTGATCGCCGCGCTGGAGCCGACCTTCGGCGGCATCAATCTCGAAGACATCAAGGCGCCCGACTGCTTCATCGTCGAGCGCGAATGCCGCAAGCGGATGAAGATTCCCGTGTTCCACGACGACCAGCACGGCACGGCGATCGTCGTCGCAGCGGCCGTCACGAACGGTCTGAAGGTGGTCGGCAAGAGCATCGAGAAAGTCAAGCTGGTCGCCTCGGGAGCGGGCGCCGCGTCGCTCGCGTGTCTGAACCTGCTGGTGGATCTGGGGCTGCCGCTCGAAAACATCTACGTGACGGATCTCGCCGGCGTGGTCTACAAGGGCCGCACGGAGCTGATGGACCCGGACAAGGAGCGTTTCGCGCGTGAGACGGATGCGCGCACGCTGTCGGAAGTGATCGACGGCGCGGACGTGTTCCTCGGCCTGTCGGCGGGCGGCGTGCTGAAGCAGGACATGGTCAGGCAGATGGCCGAAAAGCCGCTGATTCTGGCGCTCGCCAACCCGACGCCGGAAATACTGCCGGAGCTCGCGCTGGAAGTGCGCCCGGATGCCGTGATCGCGACGGGCCGCACCGACTATCCGAACCAGGTCAACAACGTCCTTTGCTTCCCGTTCATTTTCCGTGGCGCGCTCGACGTCGGCGCGACGGTTATCACGAAGGAAATGGAAATCGCCGCGGTCAACGCGATCGCGGAACTGGCGCGTCAGGAACAATCTGACATCGTCGCGACCGCGTATGGGATTCAGGATCTGTCGTTCGGTCCGGAATACCTGATTCCGAAGCCCTTCGATCCGCGCCTGATCGTCAAGATCGCGCCAGCCGTCGCGCAAGCCGCGATGGATTCGGGCGTCGCGACGCGTCCGATTGAGGACATGGAAGCGTACAAGCAGCATTTGCAGCAGTTCGTCTACCACAGCGGCACGACGATGAAGCCGATCTTCCAGCTCGCGCGCGGCGTCGAACCGGAGAAGAAGCGGATCGTGTTCGCGGAGGGCGAGGAAGAGCGCGTGCTGCGCGCGGTGCAGATCGTCGTCGACGAAAAGCTCGCCAAGCCGATCCTGATCGGCCGCCCGGCCGTCGTCGAGCAGCGCATCGCGAAGTATGGCCTGCGTCTCGTCAACGGGCAGGATTACACGATCGTCAACACGGACCACGACGAGCGCTATCGCGACTTCTGGCAGACGTATCACAAGATGATGTGCCGCAAGGGCTTCACCGAGCAGATGGCGAAGCTGGAAATGCGCCGTCGCACGACGCTGATCGGCTCGATGCTGGTGAAAAAGGGGCATGCAGATGGCATGATCTGCGGCACGGTCAGCACGACGCATCGCCACCTGCACTTCATCGACCAGGTGATCGGCAAGAAGGACGGCGCGAAGGTCTATGCGGCGATGAACGCGCTCGTGTTGCCGGGACGTCAGATCTTCCTCGTCGATACGCATGTGAACGTCGATCCGACGGCGGAAGAACTGGCCGAAATCACGATCATGGCCGCCGACGAAGTACGGCGCTTTGGCATCGAGCCGAAGATCGCGCTGGTGTCGCACTCGAACTTCGGTACGAGCAATGCGCCCTCTGCACAGAAAATGCGCGATGTGCTGGCAATTTTGCAGGAACGCGCGCCGTATTTGCAGGTCGACGGCGAAATGCACGGCGACCTCGCGCTCGACGCGAACCTGCGCCGCGAGATTCTCGCCGAGTCGACGCTGGAAGGCGACGCGAACTTGCTGGTGCTGCCGAACATCGACGCCGCGAATATCTCGTACAACCTTCTGAAGACGGCGGCGGGCAATAACATCGCGATCGGGCCGATCCTGCTGGGCGCGGCGCAGCCGGTCCACGTGCTGACGCCGTCCGCGACGGTTCGCCGGATCGTCAACATGACGGCGCTGCTGGTCGCCGACGTGAACGCGGCACGTTAAGTTTGCCGATGCGCGCGCAGGCTAGAGGTTTTTTAGCCTGTTCGGGCTAAAAAAGAGGCGTGCCCGCAACGGGCACGCCTTCCGAGCAGTGGCTGGGGATTAGCCATCCCGCAAAAAGGCCGACGCTTGACTTGATTTTTACTGCATGCAGTCCGGACGACGAGGCATGAAAGTCGTCCAACATCGTGCCTCAGAGATAAGTTTATCTCGCTCGAGATAAATTCTGCGTCAAGAATTGTAAAAACCGACTTCGACGGCGAGCCGTTTCGCCCGGGCGGCCTTTTGTCCGACGAATGAACGTTGATTCCAAAAGACATTAGCGATACCCTTACGACTTTCGTGCGACACGCGTCGCATCGACTGGACGGCGAAAGCCGTCCCATATGCGTGGCACCTTGATGCCACCCCTGTGAAGTAAGCGATACCTAGTGCTGCTTGTTAGGAATCGCTGCCGTGAATATTGGTCGGCGTCCGCGCCGGTCAATTTGATTGCATTGACCTGATTACCGTCAGGTTCCGCCCAGTTAGCGGCTTCAACTCCGCTAACCAAGCGGATTGGAGTATGTGATACCTGCGTCCGAGTTTGGACGTGGTTCGGCACAAGTCGAGCGCAAAGCTCGGCGTGTCATTGTTCGCCTTCGCGAGATGTAGGAGCGAAGCAGAGAACCTGCTATGCGACTAGCAGTAGCCTAAGAAGACATGCGCCACTGGCAACGGTGGGGTGTGAAGCTCTTCTGACAATGAAGCCCCCGGACGTTTCGGGCAGGCGAGTGCCGCGAGGTACCCGTCTGGTAATCCTCAGCAGCAGGGGATTCGGAGCTAGGCTGGCTGATATGGTCAACGTATGTGAATCACTGATAAACCTCGTGATAAGGAAAGTGCCAACTGCTGCTGGGCACTAACCAAAATGGTGTGCGGTCGGCTACCCCGCTGAAAGTTCGGGTTACGTCGCCAACAGACCGCCGGGGAATAGGTGGGACCTACGTCAGTCGTGTGACATGCCGGGAACGTGGTAAGCCCGTATCGTTGCCAGTGCAGGAGGGCTGGCAGGCGGACCGCAAGGAACGCTGTTGACGGTGCGGGTATGGGAGGACGGAGAAAGCGAATGCCGGGCTGTAATGGTCCGGATAGGGGTTGAGACATTACCTCACGCGATAAGCGGGCAGACTTCCGTCTGGTCTACCGTCGCAAGACGGCTGATTACCCTCGGCTGGAAAGTGATTGTTGATGGGCTTCCGGACCATCAACGTACGTTTTTAACCCCCTTGCGGGAGCAGATCGCTCCCGCAAGGGGTGGTCTGGTCTCCGCTCGGGTTTCACTTCATCGAGCAGGAGAGCAGCATGAGAGTATCTGTCCGAAAGGATAGATCTGCGCTTTCCCACGCGCCGAACAACTGGCACGCCGTCGATTGGCGTCGGGTTGAACGGAACGTGAGAGGGATGCAGATTCGAATTGCGAAGGCGACGCGGGAAAGCGATTGGCGCAGGGTGAAAACTCTGCAACGGATGCTGACCCGCACGTTGTCCGCAAAGCTATATGCGGTACGACGTGTTACGCAAAACCAGGGTGCGCGAACGGCGGGAGTCGATCGCGAGCTATGGGATTCGCCTGAAAGCCGATGGGAAGCTGTCGGCAGGTTGAAGCGGCGTGGATACAGACCCCTGCCACTACGGAGGGTCTTTATCCCCAAGGCCAATGGGAAGGAGCGCCCTCTGGGTATCCCGACGATGCGGGACAGGGCGATGCAGGCTCTTTATCTGCTGGCATTGGAGCCGGTGTCGGAATCGACGAGCGATCCGAACTCATATGGGTTCAGGCTTAACCGCTCGACGGCCGACGCAAAGAGTCAGATATTTGTTTGCACGTCCAAGAAGGCCTCGGCCCAATGGATACTGGAAGCAGATATCAAGGGCTGCTTTGACCACATCAACCACGACTGGCTGGAGCACCACGTCCCTATGGACGCGGAGATCCTGCGGAAATGGTTGAAGGCTGGCCTGATTTACAAGGGTCAGCTGCAGGCGACTGAGGCCGGTACGCCGCAGGGAGGGATCATCTCCCCGACGCTGGCTAACGTGACGCTGAACGGGCTTGAACCTGAACTACTGAAGCACCTTCGTGCCCGGTATGGAGTGGTTAAAGCCTCGAAGCTGAAAGTGAATGTGGTGCGATACGCGGATGACTTCGTGATCACTGGCAATTCGAAGGAGTTGCTGGAAAACGAGGTGAAACCTTGGGTGGAAGCATTCCTTGACGTTCGAGGACTGCGACTATCGGAGGAGAAAACGCGGGTCACTCACATTGATGACGGCTTCGACTTCCTGGGGTGGAATTTCCGGAAGTATTCGGGAAAGCTGCTCATCAAGCCAAGCAAGAAGAACGTGAAAGCGTTCTATCGCAAGGTGGCGGAAACGATCAGTGGCAACAAGGAGGCGACTCAGGAAGGTCTGATCCTTCTGTTGAATCCGATGTTGCGAGGCTGGGCGCAGTATCACAGCCCCGTCGTGGCCAAGCAGGCGTACAGCCGCATGGAGCATCTGGTTTTCAAGAGGCTCTGGCGGTGGTGCAGGCGCCGGCATCCACAGAAGAATGCCAGGTGGGTACGAAAGAAGTACTTTCACACAGTTGGCAAACGGACGTGGGTATTCGGCGCGCCGATAGCGGAAGACGATGGCAGTACTTGGTTGCTGGAATTGTTCCGGCCGAGTAGTACGCCGGTTCGGCGGACCAAGAAAGTAGCGGGTGAATACAATCCCTTCGATGTCAGATGGGAGCAATACGGTGAGACGCTGCGTCAGGAGCGGATGTGGCTTTCCAAGCGCTACCGTAAACAATGGGTCTCGCTGTACATGTCGCAGAACGGACTTTGTGCGCACTGCGGACAAGCCTTGACGGAAGAAACGGGCTGGCACGATCATCATTTGACGTATCGGATGCTGGGCGGGTCAGACGCTATTTCCAATCGAGCGTTGCTTCACCCGGACTGCCACCGCCAGGTACATGCTGGTAAACTTGCGGTGACTAAGCCGGTTCTGCTATAAGCGGGATTTTGTATGTAGGCTTGAGCTGTATGCGGGGAAACTCGCACGTACAGTTCTTCGGGGGCCCCTGATCCGAAAGGAAAGGGGGCTACCCTACATGGTCGTCAAACTCGTTCGTCAACAGCGGGAATTCTGATTCATGGCACGCAAGTGGCTCCGCAACGGCGTGCTGATCGCCGCGTTGACGGTCGGCGGTCTTGCCGGCGGTTTTCCAACGGGCGCCGCAGCCCGGGAAGCACAGCAGGGACAGGCCGGGGGCACCATCGCGGTGGCGCAATTGCCGCCGGAAGCCGTCAAGACATTGAACTTGATTGCAGCTGGCGGGCCTTACCCGTATGAGAAGGACGGCGTCGTATTCGGCAATCGTGAGCGGTTGCTGCCGTCGCACCGGCGCGGCTATTACCACGAATACACCGTTCCCACGCCACGCGCCCGCGATCGCGGCGCACGCCGCATAGTCTGTGGAGGCCCGCTCAGGCGGACCGACAATTGTTATTACTCAGACGACCACTACGCCAGTTTTAATCGCATTATTGAATGACATCGGGATAATCGGCATGAGCGACAACGTCTACGCGCACGACTCGAAAGTCGCGACGGATTTTTTCGCGCCCGGCGACGGCAATATGTTTCAGCGCGTCATGCAGATGCGCGACGCCGGCCAGGCCCGACATATCCAGAGCGAAGCCAGTACGGGCCTTTCTTCGGAAGGGGAACGCATGAGTCTTTTTCAGACCGTACGACCGAACATCGTGCAGTCGATCCGCGCATTCCGCGTACAGGATCTCGCCGACGAGGCGAACCGGCTCGGTCAGCATTTCCTCTATGCGTATGTCGGAAACGCGCAGTCCAAGCAGGAGGTCATGGAGACGATCGCGACGTCGTTCCTGTTTCCCAAGCATTTCGGTAAAAACTACGACGCGCTGTACGACTCACTGACGGATCTCGTTCACAAGGCAGGCGCGCAGCCGGGCTTCGTCATTGTGCTCGAAGCGCTGCCGATCGCGACCAAATTCGACAAGGAAGCGCGCGAGACGCTGCTCGACGTGTTCCGCGAAGCCGCAGAATTCTGGGCCGAGCGCAAGGTGGCTTTCCGGGTGTTTTACTCGTTTGCGTGAGTCGTCTGCCGTTCGAGACGCGCCGGTTCGATGGAAAAGGCCCGCCAATTGGCGGGCTTTTCGTTTGTTGGCGCGTGCCGTTGTGGCCTGCGAGCGCGCTGTGAACGCGAGCGGCTTACCAGCCGCCCCAGCGCGCAGCCAGCGCTGACAGCACCGCGATTCCGGCCGTTTCGGTGCGCAGCACGCGCGGTCCGAGGCCGACGGCCATGAAGCCGTGACTGGCTGCGGCGGCCTCTTCCGCCGCGGAAAAACCGCCCTCCGGGCCGACCAGCACCAGCGCGCGGACCCTCGGCGGCTCGATGGGCAGGGCGGAGAACGGCACACTGGCGCGCGGCGAAAGCAGCAGCCGCAGTTCGCCGTCGACGGGCTGTTTCGCCATCGAGCCGAGCCACGTCGCGAGCTCGCGCGTCGGCATCACTTCGGGCAGGCGGTTGCGCCCGCATTGTTCGCATGACGACTGCACGATCCGCTGCCAGTGAAGCTGGCGGCGCTGCGCACGTTCGCCGGCGAGACGCACGACGCTGCGCGTGGTCGTGAGCGGCACGAATTCAGATGCGCCCAGTTCAGTCGCTTTTTCGATCAGCCAGTCCATCTTGTCGCTGCCGGCGATGCCCTGCGCAAGCGTCAGCCGATAGGGCGGTTCCACTTCGACGTCTCGAAAAGCGCCGATCCGGACGATGGTGCCGTGCCGGTCCATATCGACGATCTCGGCGCCGTACTCGCCGCCGTCGCCGTTGAACAGACTCACGGTGTCGCCCGGCTGCAGCCGCAGGACGCGGACATGCCGGTTGACTTCATCTGGCAGGGAAACGATGTCGTCGGTTCTGAACGGGGTGCCGACGAAGAAGCGAGGCATAAGGGAAGTTCTCATTCATTCAAGACAGGTGACAGGCTAACGCCCAGCGATAGCCGTCGAGATCTTCGATCTGGGCAAAACGATCGCCCCAGAACTGATCTTGCGGCTCGCTCAGCGACCTGGCGCCGGCGGCGATGGCCCGCGCATAAACCGCGTCGACATCGTCGACATAAAGATAAAAGGACTGGGGTGCCGTCGTGCCCGCGCTTTTCGGCGTCTTTGCCGTCGAGCCGAACGCGCCCTCGGGAGCAAACATGATGATCAACTGATCCTGATACGTCATCTCGACATGCATCACGACACCGTCGTCGTGCATGCTGTCGCGGACGCGAAAACCAAACGCCGCCTCGAAGAACGCGATGGCCGTGCGCGCGTCGCGGACCGTCAAATAGGGTGTCAGCCATGGCACTCCGGCGGGGCGTGGGGCGGTCATCGAACTCTCCTGAACCATCGTGTCGTCATGCCGTCGCTGCGCGTCCGGCTTTGCCTTGCCACAGGCAGCCGTGCCGAAGAAGCGATGAATTTTGCAGCACTCCAAAAGCGAACGCTCTAAGAATCGGCCTAGTTTACCGTCGAATACGCGACGAATGGCGAACAATCGATCGCGCGACGACATTTCCCTCAACCCTGTCTCGGACTCGCAGTGTCTTGGCGCGGCTGATTGATTGAGTGATTGCGACTGACCGGGGGAGGCGGCTGTGTGGACCGGGGACGAGCGATGTGCGTTGCATTGCATCGTTCATGGGCACAGCCACCGTCCCGCGGACGTTGCCGGTAAGCGGTGCTCGCGCGCACTCGCGACGTAAAATGCCCGCCCGCGAACCGCAAGCCGCGCGCCAGGCCAGCCGCCTCGACGCCCGCGCGATGCGTGCCGAAACGCCCCGAAACGCCCGTCTATGGCGGAAGCCAAGGCCGGCTATCTGTTAGAATATCCCGCTTTGCAGCCCTGTCCGTTTGCTCTGCCCGCCCTCGCGTCTCCCGGCGCCGCACCGTGCGCCGAAGCAGACCGGCCGCCGGGCTTCCGGACCACCAACGGCCTCCGCTTTTTGGACCATTCTCCGGAATCGACATGACGACCTCGTCTCCCGCCCCCACCTCCCTGATGGCCAACGCGATTCGCGCGCTTGCCATGGACGCCGTTCAACAAGCGAATTCCGGTCATCCGGGCATGCCGATGGGCATGGCCGAAATCGGTGTCGCGTTGTGGTCGCGTCATCTGCGCCACAACCCGAAGAACCCGCAATGGGCCGATCGCGACCGCTTCGTGTTGTCGAACGGTCATGGCTCGATGCTGCTGTACTCGCTGCTGCACCTGACCGGCTACGACCTGCCGATGGAAGAGCTGAAGAACTTCCGTCAACTGCACTCGAAGACGCCGGGCCATCCGGAATACGGCATCACGCCGGGCGTCGAAACGACGACGGGCCCGCTCGGGCAGGGCGTCGCGAACGCAGTCGGCATGGCGCTCGCCGAATCGCTGCTCGCAAACGAATTCAACAAGCCGGACGCGAAGATCGTCGATCACCACACGTACGTGTTCCTTGGCGACGGCTGCCTGATGGAAGGCATCTCGCACGAAGCGGCATCGATCGCCGGCGTGCTGAAGCTGAACAAGCTGATTGCGTTCTACGACGACAACGGCATCTCGATCGATGGCGAAGTCGTCCACTGGTTCCACGACGACACGCCTAAGCGCTTCGAAGCGTACGGCTGGAACGTGATCCCAGGCGTGATCGGCCACGACGTCGAAGCAGTCGATGCGGCGATCCGCAACGCCAAGCAG
Organism: Paraburkholderia sp. LEh10; assembly: GCF_017814945.1. Lineage (GTDB taxonomy): Bacteria > Pseudomonadota > Gammaproteobacteria > Burkholderiales > Burkholderiaceae > Paraburkholderia. Next base: position 21,083 of record NZ_JAGIPX010000022.1, on the reverse strand, counting down.
TCGGACAAGCCGACGCTGATCTGCTGCAAGACCGTGATCGGCGAAGGCTCGCCGAACAAGGCAGGCACGCATGACGTGCACGGCGCGGCGCTCGGCGACAAGGAAGTCGCGGCCGTGCGCGAGAAGCTCGGCTGGCACTATCCGCCGTTCGTGATTCCCGAAGAAGTCTACGCAGCGTGGGACGCGAAGGAAAAGGGCGTGAAGATCGAAGGCGAGTGGAACGATGCGTTTGCTGCCTACCGCGCGAAGTATCCGCAGGAAGCCGCGGAATTCGAGCGCCGGATGGCGAAGAAACTGCCCGACAACTGGGCGGAAAAGGCGCAGGCGATCATCGCTGGCGCAAACGGGCGCGCTGAAACCGTCGCGACCCGCAAGGCGTCGCAACAGGCGATCGAAGGCCTCGCAGCCGTGATGCCCGAGTTGCTCGGCGGCTCGGCCGACCTGACGGGTTCGAACCTCACCAACTGGAAGGCGGCGAAGTACGTGCGCGTAGGCGAACACGGCGCGGCCGGCAACTACGTGAACTGGGGCGTGCGCGAGTTCGGCATGAGCGCGGCAATCAACGGCCTTGCGCTGCACGGCGGCTACAAGGCGTTCGGCGGCACTTTCCTGACGTTCTCGGACTACAGCCGCAACGCGCTGCGCGTCGCCGCGCTGATGAAGTCGCCGTCCATCTTCGTGTACACGCACGATTCGATCGGCCTCGGCGAAGACGGCCCGACGCACCAGTCGATCGAGCACGTCGCGAGCCTGCGTCTGATTCCGCACATGCAGGTATGGCGTCCGGCCGATACCGTAGAAACGGCCGTCGCCTGGACGCAGGCCGTCGAGCATCATGGCCCGTCGTGCCTGATCTTCAGCCGCCAGAATCTGGCGTTCAATCCGCGCAGCGACGCGCAGATCGCGAACATCGCCAAGGGCGGCTACGTGCTGAAGGACTGGAACGACGACATTCCCGCGCGCAAGATCATCCTGATCGCGACGGGCTCGGAGGTCGAACTCGCGATGAAGGCCGTCGAACCGCTCGCGCGTGAAGGCATTGCGGCCCGCGTCGTGTCGATGCCGTCCACCACCACGTTCGACAAGCAGGACGCCGACTATCGCGAGCGGGTGCTGCCGGCCGGCGTGCGCCGCGTCGCGATCGAAGCGGGTGTGACGGATTTCTGGCGCAAGTACGTGGGTCTGGAAGGCGGCGTCGTCGGTATCGATGTGTTTGGCGAGTCTGCTCCGGCAGGTGCTCTGTTCAAGTTTTTCGGCTTCACCGTCGAGCGGGTGGTCGAGACGGCCAAGGCAGCGCTCGGCTAACCACGCGAGCCGCGCGTCATGCGCGCTGTCGAAAGGCGGCACGCATGACGTCTTCGAGTTGGATCAGACGAAGCATCACGGAAGAATTTTTTAGTCATCAGGAGATAGAACATGACGATTCGCGTCGCAATCAACGGCTATGGCCGGATCGGCCGCAACACGCTGCGCGCCTTCTATGAAAACGGCAAGAAGCATGATCTCGAGATCGTCGCGATCAACGACCTTGGCGACGCCAAGACCAACGCGCACCTGACCCAGTACGACACGGCGCACGGCAAGTTCCCGGGCGAAGTGAGCGTCGACGGCGAGAACCTGATCGTCAACGGCGACAAGATCCGCGTGCTGGCGAACCGCAACCCGGCTGAACTGCCGTGGGGCGAGCTGGGCGTCGATGTCGTGATGGAATGCACGGGCTTCTTCACGACGAAGGAAAAGGCGAGCGCACACATCAAGGGCGGCGCGAAGAAGGTGATCATCTCGGCGCCGGGCGGCAAGGACGTCGACGCAACGATCGTCTACGGCGTGAACCACAACACGCTGAAGGCCGAGCACACGGTCATCTCGAACGCATCGTGCACGACGAACTGCCTCGCGCCGCTCGTCAAGCCGCTGAATGACAAGATCGGTCTGGAAACGGGTCTGATGACCACGATTCACGCGTACACGAACGACCAGGTGCTGACCGACGTCTACCACGAAGACCTGCGCCGCGCGCGTTCGGCCACGCACAGCCAGATCCCGACGAAGACGGGCGCTGCATCGGCTGTCGGCCTCGTTCTGCCGGAACTGAACGGCAAGCTGGATGGTTACGCGATTCGCGTCCCGACCATCAACGTGTCGATCGTCGACTTGTCGTTCATCGCGAAGCGCGACACGACCGTCGATGAAGTCAACGCGATCATGAAGGAAGCATCGGAAGGCGCGCTGAAGGGCATCCTCGGCTACAACTCGGCGCCGCTGGTGTCGATCGACTTCAACCACAACCCGGCTTCGTCGACGTTCGATGCGACGCTGACCAAGGTGTCGGGCCGTCTGGTGAAGGTGTCGAGCTGGTACGACAACGAGTGGGGCTTCTCGAACCGCATGCTGGATACGGCGGTTGCTCTCGCTAACGCGAAGTAAGTTTTTTTGCTTTCAGTGAAGAAGCCGCTCTTCGGGGCGGCTTTTTCTTTGTGGTGCACGTTGGCATCCGCGAATGCGGTTTGTGTATTGCCGCTGTCGCTGGCATCCGCGATGCGATGCGCAATCGCGGATGCCGGCAAAAGCCAAAGCAAATCGCATTGCGCCATGCCCGCGCAGGCCAAGAATGAACTAAACCAAACAAGCCGTCGCAGATCGCGAGGCCGTCGCAGACCAAAACGTCACTGCGGCGTCGGAAAATAAACCCCCGCCCGCTGCGCCGCATTGGCAATATGCTTCTCGATCGCCTTGCCGGCGGCGTGCGGATCATGCGTCTTCAACGCATCGAGAATCGCGCGATGCTCGTGATACGTCGATAGCACCAACTCGCGCCGGTAAAACGGCATGCGCTGGCTTTCCTTCATGATGTCGGCGCTGCTCCGCAAGATCGACTCGATCGCCGCGTTGCCCGCGATATTGACGATGCGCATATGAAAGTCGAAATCGAGTTGCGCCGCCTCATCGAGCTCGCCGTTGGTAAGCGCGCCATGCAGCGCCGCGATGTTGTCCTCGAACCATTCGACGTCGTCGTCGCCGATCGCGAGCGCCGCCATCCGCGCGACAAACCCTTCCAGCGCGAAACGCATCTGGTACGTGTCCGGCAGCGACGACTGGTCCGCAAAACGCCACGGATGCGCCGACGATGCCTTCGTCGACTGCACATACACGCCTTTGCCGGGACGGATCGTCAGCATGCCGAGTGCTTCGAGCGTCGATAGCGCCTCGCGCAGCGACGCCCGGCTGATATCCAGTTCCTCCGACAATTGCCGCTGCGCAGGCAGCAGGCTCCCGACAGGGTAAGCGCCGCCTTCGATCCTCTCGCGGATCGTCGCGATGGCGGCGTCGGTGACGGTATGCGGGACGTTTTTCATGAGTTCGTCGGCGGTTCAGTGCGGTCTGACCAGTATTGTAGAACGGCTTCGATCGCTTCGCGCAAATCGCCTTTGCAATGCAAGTTTCGCGCGAGAAGGCCGGTCAGACCAGAGCGGGTAAACACCGGTCCGAGAATCCTTGACCTCACTATATCGGCTTCCTACTATTCGCCATAACAGTACTGGTCGGACCAGTATGAACAGGTGCTGAAACCGTACTGCAGACTCAATTCCTGACCGGGAGAAAGCCGTGTTGAAGTTCTTCAATTCGCTGTTTGGCCGGGTGGTGATCGCTTTGGTGGCGGGCATCGTGATCGGCGCACTGTTTCCGCATTTCGCGCAGTCCCTGCGCCCGTTGGGCGATGGATTTCTCAAACTGATCAAGATGGTGATCGGGCCGATCGTGTTCTGCGTCGTCGTCAGCGGGATGGCGCACGCCGGCGATCTGAAAAAAGTGGGGCGCGTCGGCCTGAAGGCGGTCGTCTACTTCGAAATCATGACGACGATCGCGCTCGTGATCGGCGCGGTGCTCGCGTATGTGACGCGGCCGGGCGTCGGCATGAACATCGATCTGCATTCGCTCGACGCCGCGTCGCTCGCCACCTACACGGAGCATGCGAAGAGCCTGAAGGACACGGCAGGCTTCCTGCTGAAGATCATCCCCGACACGGCGATCGATGCATTCGCGAAGGGCGACATTCTGCAGATCCTCGTGTTCTCGGTGCTGGTCGGCTCTGCGCTGTCGCTGCTCGGGCCGCGCGCGAAGCTCGTCAACAGTCTGATCGACGAGCTCGCGCAAGTGTTCTTCCGCGTGATGAGCTTCATCATCAAGCTCGCGCCGCTCGGCGTGCTGGGCGCGATCGCGTTCACCACGGGCACGTATGGCGTCGCGTCGCTGAAGCAGCTCGGCATGCTCGTCGTCGTGTTCTACGCGAGCTGCATCGTCTTCGTTGCCGTCGTGCTCGGCGTCGTGATGCGTCTGGCCGGTTTCAGCGTGTTCAAGCTGATCCGCTATCTGCGCGAAGAGCTGTCGATCGTGCTCGGCACCGCTTCGTCCGACGCCGTGCTGCCGCAGATCATGCGCAAGCTCGAATGGATGGGCGTGAAGGATTCGACGGTCGGCCTCGTGATCCCGACCGGCTACTCGTTCAATCTCGACGGCTTCTCGATCTATCTGACGCTCGCCGTCATCTTCATCGCGCAGGCGACGAATACACCGCTTTCGACGCACGATCTGATCGTCGTCGTGCTGGTCTCGCTGATTACGTCGAAAGGCGCGCACGGCATTCCCGGCTCCGCAATCGTGATTCTCGCGGCGACGCTCTCCGCGATTCCGGCGATTCCCGTGCTCGGCCTCGTGCTGATCCTGCCCGTCGACTGGTTTGTCGGCATCGCGCGTGCGCTGACGAATCTGATCGGCAACTGCGTCGCGACAGTCGTCGTCGGCGTGTGGGAGAACGATATTGACAAGGCGCGCGCCCACCGTGTGCTGAACCTCGACAGCGACTACCGCTTCGTGCCGACCAGCACCGATCTCGACGGCGAAGCGGGCCACGCGAACCCGGCGCACGCTGTCTGACACCGCTTTCCGCCATCTGACCGACCAACAATGGCAACGGCGGCGGGCTCGCAAGGTCCGCCGCAACACATCACCTCACCGACTGAAGACTGAACCGATCATGGCCAATCCGATTCTCGATCCGAACGCACCCGCCTTCACCCGCCGTTACATGAATCTCGCCGACCCGCGTCTGGGCGCGAAGGCGCTCTTCGCCAGCGACGAATTCTTCGCGCCGAAAGAACGGATGCTCGACCCGCAGCCGGCCGTATTCATCCCCGGCAAGTACGACGACCACGGCAAGTGGATGGACGGCTGGGAGACGCGCCGCAAGCGCACCACGGGCCACGACTACTGCGTCGTGCGGCTCGCGCGGCCGGGCATCGTGCACGGCGTCGACCTCGACACGAGCCACTTCACGGGCAATTTCCCGCCGGCGGCGTCGATCGAGGCGTGCTATTGCGACGACGACCTTCCCGCCGACCATGCCGACTGGCAAACCATCGTCCCCGCGACCACGCTGCAAGGCAATCAGCACCACTACGTCGAAGTCGGCGATACGCGCGCGTTCACGCATCTGCGCGTGAACCTGTATCCGGACGGCGGCCTCGCGCGTCTGCGTGTCTACGGACAGCCGAAGCGCGACTGGGACCGCATCGAGCGCGGCAGCCTGATCGATCTGGCGGCAATCGAAAACGGCGCGTATCTGGTCGCGGCGAACAACCAGCATTTCGGGCCGGCTTCGCAGATCCTGATGCCCGGGCGCGGCGTGAACATGGGCGACGGCTGGGAAACGCGGCGCCGCCGCGAGCCGGGCAACGACTGGGCTATCGTCGCGCTCGCGCGGCCGGGCGTGATCCGCAAGGTCGAAGTCGACACGGCGCATTTCAAGGGCAACTTCCCGGACCGCTGCTCGCTGCAGGCGGCGTCCGTCACGGGCGGCACCGACGACTCGCTCGTCACGCAAGCGATGTTCTGGCCCGTCCTGTTGCCCGAGCAGAAGCTCGAGATGGACAACGTGCACACGTTCAGCGCGGAACTCGCCGCGCTCGGCCCGGTGACGCATGTGCGCTTCAACATCTTCCCGGACGGCGGTGTGTCGCGCCTGCGTCTGTGGGGCGAACTCGAATAACGCACGCTGCACGGGCACACATCATCGACGGAGACGGCCATGAACACACTGCGCATCGAGCGCCTGACGCGCGAAGCGTTTGCCCCATTCGGCGACGTGATCGAACTGGAAGGCGCGCGCCACTATCCGATCAACGGAGGCACGACCGAGCGCTATCACGACCTGGCGAAAGTCGACGTGAGCACGCAGGGCGGCCGTCCGCTCATCAACGTGTTCCGTGCGCAGCCGCGCTCATGGCCGATCGATATCGCGATGATGGAGCGGCATCCCCTCGGCAGCCAGGCGTTCGTGCCGCTGTCGGATGCGCCTTATCTGATCGTCGTCGCGCCGGCGGGCGAACTGGACCCGTCGAAGCTCAGAGCGTTTTCGACGCGCGGCTGGCAGGGCGTCAATTATGCAAAGGGCGTCTGGCATCATCCGCTGCTGGCGCTTGAGCGCGTGAGCGACTTCCTCGTGATCGATCGCGGCGGAGAAGGGCCGAATTGCGACGAGGCGCCGTTGCCGCAAAGCTGGCGCCTCGCGCGCGAATCGTTCGAAGCGCTGGCCGTTTGAGTTACGCTGACGGCCGTCGACTGAGCTAAGCAAAAGGCCCGGCCGATGTTCATCGACCGGGCCTTTCTGCGTCCTGCTGGCGAATCTGCACGGGCCGCGTCCCCGAACGCGTCCCTGAGCGCATCAATGCTTGCGATGCGGGCACTTGTCCTTCGTGCATGCGCCATAAAGTGCGAGCGCGTGTTCCTGCAGCTTGAAGCCGCGTTCCTTCGCGATCGCCTGCTGGCGGTTCTCGATCTCGGGGTCGAAAAATTCTTCGACAAGACCGCAGTCGATGCACACGAGATGGTCGTGGTGCGTCCCTTCGTTCAGCTCAAAAACGGCTTTACCCGACTCGAAGTTGCTGCGCGACAGCAGACCCGCCTGCTCGAACTGCGTGAGCACGCGATATACCGTGGCGAGGCCGATATCCAGTTCTTCATGCAGCAGGCTACGGTAGACGTCTTCGGCGGTCAGATGGCGCACCGGGCTGTGCTGAAAAATTTCCAGAATCTTGAGGCGCGGTAGGGTCGCCTTGAGTCCGATATTTTTCAGATCGGTTGGATTGGTCATGGCAAGGGATCCCTAGAGTACAATGCAGGGTTCTAATAGTAATGTGAATTGCTGTTCAGGTCATCTTTGACGGAAACTCGCGCGGCTCGGGAAGCCCGCACGGTGGGGGAAATGATTCCAAAAGCTCTATTGATCAACCGGGGGAGCAGCATGCGCCGTACCTTGGTCGTCGCTGCCGCTGTGGCGGTTCTGGCTGGATGTTCCACATACGACAGCCTGACGCAGCGCGTCGCCCAAAGCATCACCCCGTACCGCATCACCGTGGTTCAGGGCAACTTCGTGTCGAAGGAAATGGCCGCCCAGATGCAGGTCGGCATGTCGCGCGCGCAGGTCAAGCAGGTGCTTGGCACGCCGCTGCTCTCCGACATGTTCCACGCCGATCGCTGGGACTACGTCTTCTATTTCAAGCGCGGGTCGACGTCCGTCGTCCAGCAGCGTGACTTCATCGTGAATTTCTCGGGTGATCGCGTCGCGAGCTGGTCGGGCGGTGAGGACCTGCCGTCGAACCTTGAGCTGCTCGCCGATATCGACGGCGACCGCAGCGGCAAGAAGGTGAAGGCCCCGGTAGTCGTCGCGAGCGACTCGGCCGCGGCGAGCGCGCCCGTTGCGGCTGCGCCGGCACCCGCCGTCACGCCTGACACGGTGCGCTCCGCGACGTCCGACGCGGCGCAGGCGGGTAATCTGCCCGTCGTCGATCCGAACGCGCAGGCCGCGCAGGCCGCGAACCGACTGACCAATGCCGTGCCGCCACCGGCGCCCGGCACGACGCCGTCGGTGCGCGCGGGCACTCCGCCGTCGAATGGCGGAGTGCCGCAAAACTCGACGGAGCCGGGCAAGCCGCAGTTCCGCTTCACGCGTCCGCCGCCGCCGCAGATGCAGGGCGTTCCGAGCGACAACCCGGTTGGCCCGACGGGTCCGCAAAGCAACAACGGTCAGCAAAAGAGCGCGCCTGTCACGTCGTCGCAGTCGTCATCGCAGACCAACACGGGAACGGGCGGCTGATTCCGTTGTCCCTAACATGACGGGCGGGCGCGTTCGTCCGTCATGTGTCATCCCGCGATGCGCCCTCGCCTCGTGTAGCCGCTCGTTGTCGATTGTTGTCGATTGTTGTCGGGTTTCGCGCTTGGGCGGGCATCGCTCGCTTCGTTTCTTTCGTCGCCGATCGACGCGCTGGCTAACAGTGCCGTCTTTCGGCGCTGCTTGCTGGACTACACATGAAAATTGCTATCGCCGGCGCGTCGGGCCGCATGGGCCGGATGCTCATCGAAACCGTCCTCAACGATCCTGAAGCGTCGCTGTCGGGCGCGCTCGATCGCACAGGCTCAGCGCAACTCGGTCAGGATGCAGGAGCGTTTCTGGGTAAAGAGACGCGTGTGCCGATCTCGGACGATATCGACGCCGTGCTTGCGCAATCCGACTATCTGATCGATTTCACGCGTCCCGAGGGCACGCTCGCGCACATCGAGGCCGCGCTGCGCACGAACACGAAGCTCGTGGTCGGCACGACGGGTTTCGACGACGCGCAAAAGGCGCAGATTCGCGCCGCGTCTGAAAAGATCGGCATCGTCTTCGCGTCGAACTTCAGCGTCGGCGTGAACGTGACGATGAAGCTGCTCGAATTCGCCGCGAAGCATTTTTCGCATGGCTACGACATCGAAATCATCGAGGCGCATCACCGTCACAAGGTCGATGCGCCGTCGGGCACAGCGCTGACGATGGGCGAAGTGATCGCCAGCGCGCTTGGCCGCAAGCTCGACGATTGCGCCGTCTACGCGCGCGAGGGCGTGACGGGCGAACGCGATCCGTCGACCATCGGTTTCTCGGCGATTCGCGGCGGCGATATCGTCGGCGACCATACCGTGCTGTTCGCCGGCATCGGCGAGCGCATCGAGATCACGCACAAGTCGGCGAGCCGGCTGTCGTATGCGCAAGGCGCGCTGCGCGCAGTGCGTTTCCTCGAAGGCCATCAGAAGGGTCTGTTCGACATGCAGGACGTGCTGGGCTTGCGTTAAGTCCCGCGCGAGCCTCTTTCCACGCGCTGAGGCGCTGTAGCAGCCGAGGCGAACGGCGAGTTCCGATGGCAAATACAGGCATCATCCACTACCTGCAATCCAGCGACGCCATCACGCATGGCGTCACGTATGTGCTGCTGGCGATGTCGATTGCGAGCTGGTGTTTCCTGATCGTCAAGAGCTGGATGCTCGGGCGCGCGAAGCGCCAGGGGCCGCGCGCCATTGCGCTTTTCTGGCAGGCGCCGACGCTTTCCGATGGCGTCGCCGCGCTGCGCCGCGCGGATCGCGAGCATATCTTTTCTCCGTTGGCGGAGGCGGCGCTGCAGGCTTCGGAAGTCGAGTCGCCGGGCGTGCTGCTCGCGCGTGTCGAGCGCAGTGAACGCGTGTTGCGCGCGCTGCGCCAGGCGCTGCACCGCTCGCAGCGGCGGCTGGAATTCGGGCAAGTGCTGCTGGCGTCGGTGGGCAGCACCGCGCCGTTCGTCGGACTGCTCGGGACCGTATGGGGCATCTATCACGCGCTCGGCAGCATTGCGCAGAGCGGGCAGGCGATGATCGAAAACGTCGCGGGGCCTGTCGGTGAAGCGCTCATCATGACGGCATTCGGTCTCGTCGTCGCGATTCCCGCCGTGCTTGCCTATAACGTGCTGGGGCGGATGGTGCGGCAGTTGTCTGAGGAACTCGATGGCTTCGCGCACGATCTGCACGCGTATGTCTGCGCGCCTGCGGGCGAAGCACACGACGCCCAGCGCGGCGACACGCGGGACGGTCACGGCAGGCGTTCGCCCGCGCGGACGCAGGCGTAGGGCCGTACGACGCGCATGTCGACGCGCCGCCAGGCGCGGACGAGACAGCAGGCTTCAACGCGAGGAACGAGGCACGGAATATGGCATTCGGCGGACTCGACAGGCACAAGACGGCCGCGCCGATGGCGGACATCAACATGACGCCGCTGATCGACGTGATGCTCGTGCTGCTCGTCATTTTCATCATTACGGCGCCGCTGTTCACGCACGCGATCCGGCTGGATCTGCCGCGCGTCGCGGCCGCCGAGGCGCGCGAGACGCCGCAGACCATCACGTTGTCGATCGATGCGGCGGGCAAGCTCTACTGGAACGACAAGCCCATCACGCTCGAACAGATGCGCGCCCAGTTCAACGACGCGGGCAAGCAGACGGCGCAGCCGGAGATTCATCTGCGCGCCGAGCGCTCGACGCGCTACGAGGTGATCGCGCAGGTGATGGGCGCGGCACAGCAGGCGGGACTGGAGCGGATCGGTTTCGTGACGGAGCCGCCGGCGGGCAATGCCGGCGCGGGCGGGGCAAAGGGCGGTGAAGCGGGCGGCGCGAACGCGGCGCAAGCCGCGCCCCAAACCGCGCCCCAAACCGCGCCCCAAGCGCCGCCGGAGGGCGGTGTGCCGGCCGCCCGCTGAACCGTCCTGCGGGAGTCGTTCGGCAAACGATTCAGCGAGTCACCCAGCAAGCCATTCAGCGAACTATCCGGCAAGCGATTCGGCAAGCCATCCGGCAAGCGGCGACTCGACAAGCCATCCGACAAGCGATCCGGCAAGCCATTCGGGGCAAATCGACGAACCCGTCGGCACGGCACGCCAGGCCAAACAGCCAGCATTCGCCGTCGAACACGTCCAATCGGCGCGCAATAACGCGCTGCGCCCCCGCATCGCGCGCGGCGTGAACCCGGCCGAACGGTATAATCAGCCCTTTCCCCTTGAAGAAAGGGGAACCGACGAGACATTTCATCAAGCAGAGCACCGTGGCGGTGCCGAAGCACTGAACAGCGGCACCGAACAGCGATCCCATCACACCATGCACGAAAAATACGTTCCCTCCGACGTCGAGTCCGCCGCGCAAGGACAATGGCGCGCGACCGACGCGTACAAAACGACGGAAAAGGCCGACAAGCCGAAGTTCTATTGCGTTTCGATGCTGCCGTATCCGTCGGGCAAGCTGCATATGGGGCACGTTCGCAACTACACGATCAACGACGTGATGTACCGCTATCTGCGGATGAACGGCTACAACACGCTGATGCCGATGGGCTGGGACGCGTTCGGCATGCCCGCCGAAAACGCCGCGATGGCCAATGGGGTGCCGCCCGCGAAGTGGACGTACGACAACATCGCGTACATGAAGAAGCAGATGCAGTCGATGGGTCTCGCGATCGACTGGTCGCGCGAAGTCGCCACCTGCAGCCCCGACTACTACAAGTGGAACCAGTGGATCTTCCTGAAGATGCTGGAGAAGGGCATCGCATACAAGAAGACGGGCACCGTGAACTGGGACCCCGTCGATCAGACCGTGCTCGCGAACGAGCAGGTGATCGACGGCCGCGGCTGGCGCTCGGGCGCGCTCGTCGAGAAGCGCGAAATCCCGATGTACTACATGCGCATCACGCAGTACGCGGATGAACTGCTGAACGATCTCGACGGCCTCGGCTGGCCCGAGCGCGTGAAGGTCATGCAGCAGAACTGGATCGGCAAGAGCTTCGGCGTGAACTTCGGCTTCCCGTATGAAATCGACGGCGAGCGCAAGCTGCTGCGCGTGTTCACGACACGCGCCGACACGATCATGGGCGTGACGTTCTGCGCGGTCGCCGCCGAGCACCCGCTCGCGACGCGCCTCGCGCAAGGCAAGCCGGAACTGCTCGCGTTCATCGACGAATGCAAGCACGGCGGCGTCGCCGAAGCCGACATCGCGACGATGGAAAAGAAGGGCATGCCGACGGGTTTCTACGTCACGCATCCTTTGACGCAGGAAAAAGTCGAAGTCTGGATCGGCAACTACGTGCTGATGAGCTACGGCGAAGGCGCGGTGATGGGCGTGCCCGCGCACGACGAGCGCGACTTCGCGTTCGTGAAGAAGTACGGCATTCCCGTCAAGCAGGTCGTGGCCGTGGAAGGCCAGCTGTTCTCGACGGACGCATGGCAGGAATGGTACGGAGACAAGGAAAACGGCGTCCTCGTCAACAGCGGCAAGTACGACGGCCTGAATTACAGCGAAGCCGTCGATGCCATCGCGGCGGATCTGAAGGCGCTCGGCCTCGGCGACAAGCAGGTCACCTGGCGTCTGCGCGACTGGGGCATCTCGCGCCAGCGCTACTGGGGCACGCCGATCCCGATCATCCACTGCCCGTCGTGCGGCGACGTGCCCGTGCCTGAGAAGGATCTGCCCGTCGTGCTGCCGGAAGATCTCGTGCCGGACGGCACGGGCAATCCGCTCGCGAAGTCCGAAGCGTTCCTGAACTGCACGTGTCCGAAGTGCGGCGCGGCTGCGAAGCGCGAAACCGACACGATGGACACGTTCGTCGATTCGTCCTGGTACTTCTATCGCTACGCGGCTCCCGACGCGAAGACGATGGTCGACGAGCGCACCGACTACTGGATGCCGATGGATCAGTACATCGGCGGCATCGAGCATGCGATTCTTCACCTGCTGTACTCGCGTTTCTGGGCGAAGGTTTGCCGCGATCTGGGCATCGTGAAGTTCGGCGAGCCGGCGAAGAACCTGCTCACGCAGGGCATGGTGCTCAACGAAACCTACTACCGCGAAAACGACGCGGGCAAGAAGACCTGGTACAACCCGGCGGATGTGACCGTCACGCACGACGACAAGGGCCGCCCGCTCGGCGCGACGCTGAACGCGGACGGCCAGCCCGTCGTGCTGGGCGGCGTCGAGAAGATGTCGAAGTCGAAGAACAATGGCGTCGATCCGCAGGTGCTGATCGACCAGTACGGCGCGGACACTGCGCGTCTGTTCACGATGTTCGCCGCGCCGCCCGAGCAGCAGCTCGAGTGGTCGGGCGCGGGCGTCGAGGGCGCGAGCCGCTTCCTGCGTCGCGTGTGGGCATTCGGCCAGGCGAACGAAGCGGCGCTGTCGCAGCGCGACACGTTTGCGGTCACCACGCTTCCCGATACGGAGAAGACGCTGCGCCGCGAAATCTATAGCGTGCTGAAGCAGGCCGATTTCGACTACCAGCGTCTGCAGTACAACACGGTCGTGTCGGCGGCGATGAAAATGCTCAACGCGATTGAAAGCGCGAAGACCGCGAGCGCCGTGGTGCTGCGTGAAACTTATGGCGTGCTGCTGCGCGTGCTGTACCCCGTCGTGCCGCACATCACGTTCCAGCTTTGGCAGGAACTCGGCTACGCAGACGAGTTCGGTTCGCTGCTCGACGCGCCGTGGCCGAAGGTCGATGAGAAGGCGCTGGAGCAAAGCGAGATCGAACTCGTGCTGCAGGTGAACGGCAAGGTGCGCGGCGCCGTGACGATCGCGAAGGACGCGTCGCGCGAAGCCATCGAGGCCGCGGCGCTCGCGCACGAAATGTTCGCGAAGTTCAGCGAAGGCAAGCCGGCGAAGAAGGTCATCGTCGTGCCGGGCCGCCTCGTGAACATCGTCGTCTGACGGACACGGCGATAGCGCCTCAACTGCGAACCAGGAGCCCATGTGACTCGCAGATCTTTTCTGACCCTGGCGTGCAGCGCGGTGCTGCTGTCCGCGTGCGGCTTCCAGCTGCGCGGCCAGCAGGACTATGCGTTCAAGCGCCTCGCCATCACGGGGGCGACGCCGGCCGTCGCCGCGCGCCTGACGCGCATGGTGCAGGGCGGCAGCGACACGGTGATCGTGAATTCACCCGTCAATGCCGACGCCATCCTGCAGGTCGTGGAAGCGCGCGGCAACAGCGTGCTGACGCTGAACTCGCTGGGCGTCGTCGAAGAATACGCGCTGAACTATTCGCTGAACTACACGCTGCGGGGCGCGGACGGCACGCTGCTGATCCCGCCGAGCTCGATCGCGTTGAACCGCGCGATGACCTATAGCGACCAGTTCTCACAGGCGAAGGCGGCGGAATCGGACATCCTCTACGCGGACATGCAGAACGACGCCGTCGATCAGCTGATGCGGCGTCTCGCCGTCGTGCGTTCGCTGCATCCGGCGCCGGGCCAAGGCGTGCCGGGTGTCTCGCCGCGCGCGCCGCTGCCGCCGCCGCCGCTTTGATCCACTGCCTCGCACCACTGTTTTCACTCTCGCTCATTCGTCGCCATGCAACTGCGTCTTGACGCGCTCGAAGCGCATCTCGCGAAAGGACTCGCCGGCTTGTACGTCGTGTACGGCGACGAGCATCTGCTCGCGCAGGAGGCGTGCGACCGCATTCGCGCGACAGCGCGCGCGAATGGCTTCACGGATCGCGCGGTGTTCACGGTCGAGCGGGGCTTCGACTGGAGTTCGCTGCTCGGCGCAAGCCAGTCGATGTCGCTGTTCGGCGACCGGCAGCTTGTCGAGCTGCGCATTCCGACGGGCAAGCCCGGCAAGGAAGGCGCGGATGCGCTGAAGACGTTGGCCGCTTCGGCCAATCCAGACGTGCTGACGCTCGTCACGCTGCCGCGCCTCGACGCGGCGACGCAAAAGGCCGCGTGGTTCACGGCTCTGGCCGATGCGGGCGTCGCGCTGAAAATCGATTCCGTCGAACGTGCGCAGTTGCCTGGCTGGGTCGGGCAGCGTCTCGCGCTGCAAGGCCAGCGTGTCGCGGCGGGCGAGGACGGCAAGCGCGCGTTGCAGTTCATCGCGGAGCGCGTCGAAGGCAATCTGCTTGCGGCGCACCAGGAGATCCAGAAGCTTGGGCTGCTGTATCCGTCGGGTGCGCTGACGTTCGAACAGATCCATGACGCGGTGCTCAACGTCGCGCGCTACGACGTGTTCAAGCTCAACGAAGCGATGCTGGCGGGCGACGTCGGCCGCCTCGCGCGGATGCTCGACGGTCTGAAGGGCGAAGGCGAAGCGGCCGTGCTGGTGCTGTGGGCTGTCGTCGAAGAGATTCGCACGCTGTTGCGGATCAAGCGCGGTGTGGAAGCGGGCAAGCCGCTCGCAATGCTATTGCGCGAAAACCGTGTGTGGGGACCGCGCGAGCGGCTCGTCGGACCGGCGCTGTCGCGTGTGACGGAAGCCGCGCTCGAAAAGGCGCTCACGCTCGCGGCCAGGCTCGATCGTCAGGTGAAGGGCTTGTCGGGCGGCACGCCCGGCAATCATCTTAACGATCCGCCGCCCGATCCGTGGGCGGGACTCTTTGAACTCGCGATGACGGTCGCCGGCGCGTCCGCATCGCGCACCCACGCCGAGCCTTCCCGGCCCGCGCCAGGCGGGCGGCCAGCGCCAGCGCGACCGTCGCCGATTCGCCGACCGTCGTAGGCTGTCGCATCGCCTGACGATTCGGGTCGCTTCGCTGCTTCGCGTGCTTCACCCGTCGTGCTCGCAGCGGCAAAGCCTTCCGATCGTCAGCCAGCACGGCGCGGCAGCCTTCCACAGCACGTGACACGGCGTTCGCACGCCGAGCAGACAACTGTCACACGTCATACAATCGTCGCAACGTTCCGCTTACAGAAATTGTCCGCCGCGCTTCAGAGGAGACTGAAGCAACACGCGGCACAACGGGAATCATCATGGATATCGACCAGTACATGACCGACCTCGGCCGCCGCGCGCGCCACGCATCGCGTGCGATGGCGCGGGCGTCGACGGCGGCGAAGAACGCCGCGCTCGAAGCCGTTGCAGCCGCCATCGAGCGTGAGACACAAGCATTGAAGGAAGCGAACGCGCGCGATCTGACGCGCGCCCGCGACAAGGGTCACGACGCTGCCTTCATCGATCGCCTGACGCTGTCGGACAAGGCGCTGAAGACGATGGTCGAAGGCTTGCGGCAAGTGGCCGCGCTGCCCGATCCGATCGGTGAGATCAGCAATCTGAAGTATCGTCCGAGCGGTATCCAGGTCGGCCAGATGCGCGTGCCGCTCGGCGTGATCGGCATCATCTACGAATCGCGGCCGAACGTGACGATCGACGCCGCGGCGCTGTGCCTCAAGTCCGGCAACGCGACGATTCTGCGCGGCGGGTCCGAGGCGCTCGAATGCAACACGGCGCTCGCGAAGCTGATCGGCGAGGGGCTCGAAAAGGCGGGGTTGCCGCAGGGAGCGGTGCAAGTGGTCGAAACGTCGGACCGAGCGGCCGTCGGCAAGCTGATCACGATGACCGAGTACGTCGACGTGATCGTGCCGCGCGGCGGCAAGAGCCTGATCGCGCGTCTGATCGAAGAAGGCCGCGTGCCGATGATCAAGCACCTCGACGGCATTTGCCATGTGTACGTCGATGGCCGCGCGGACATCGTGAAGGCGATGACCGTGTGCGACAACGCGAAGACGCACCGCTACGGCACCTGCAACACGATGGAGACGCTGCTCGTCGCGCGGGATATCGCGGCGCAAGTGCTGCCGGCGCTCGGCAAGCTGTATCGCGGCAAGGACGTGGAACTGCGCGTCGATCCTGCTGCGCGCAAGCTGCTTGAAGATGCGGGCGTCGGGCCGCTCGTCGATGCGACGGAAGAAGACTGGCGCACCGAATATCTGGCGCCCGTGCTGGCCGTCAAAGTGGTCGACAACATCGATCAGGCGATCGAGCACATCAACGAATACGGCTCGCACCACACGGATGCGATCGTCACCGAAGACCACGACCGCGCGATGCGCTTCTTGCGCGAAGTGGATTCGGCGAGCGTGATGGTCAACGCATCGACGCGCTTCGCCGATGGCTTCGAATTCGGCCTCGGCGCGGAGATCGGCATTTCCAACGACAAGCTGCATGCGCGCGGTCCCGTCGGGCTGGAAGGGCTGACGTCGATGAAATACGTGGTGCTGGGGCACGGCGAAGGCCGCCAATAAACCCGAACGTCGAATAAGAACAAGATCATGTCGTTCCTTTGGATCAAGACGTTTCACATCGTTCTGGTCGCTTCGTGGTTCGCGGGGCTGTTCTATCTGCCGCGAATCTTCGTGAATCTCGCGATGGAGACGGATTCCAATGCGGTGAAGCGTCTATTGATCATGGCGCGCAAGCTGTTTCGCTTCATGACGATCATCGCTGTGCCGGCGCTCGCGTGCGGGCTGTGGCTGTGGCTGGCGGTTGGAATCGGTAGCGGGCAGGGCTGGATACACGCGAAGGTTGGCGTGGTCGTGCTGCTCATCGTTTATCACGCGTATTGCGGCGTGTTGCTGCGGACTTTCGAACGCGGTGGGAATAAACGCTCGCACAAGTGGTATCGGATGTTCAATGAGCTTCCCGTGCTCGGCATGCTGGCGGCCGTGGCGCTGGTGGTGATCAAGCCGTTCTGATCTTTCTTTCAGCGCGGCGAGAATTGAAAAGCCCGGTTTGCTGTTTTCAGCAAACCGGGCTTTGTGCTTTTGTGGGGCGGGCGCCTGAACCTTCGGGCGCCCGCTTCACACGAGCGGTTTAGAACGGGTAACCGACTTGAGCGCGAACGCCTGCGCCGACCGTCGAGGTGACCGACGCTGCGCCGTTGACGAGCCGCTTGTTGTTACGCGAACGCTACGCTGCTCCGACGTCAACGGCCGAGCCGTTCTTGTACATGCCCGCGCCCCGTTGCGGTGATCGTGTCGCCAGAGGCTCCGACGGCGTGAGGTTCGGCATCGCCATCGCGGCGGCTGCACCTGCGTACGCGTTCTTCGCGATCTGGTTCGCGGTGTGGTGCATTGGGTTGAAGCGCTGGTTCGTGTAGTCCTTCTCGCTCGTGCCTGCGGGCAGGTTGTCTATCGCGTGGGCGACCGTCTGGTTTAACTGATCGACGTTGAGGACGTCCGTACCTTGCGGGCCTGCCGCGACGTTGGTGATCTGACGTTCGTTAGCCGTCGAGCCCATCGACATCGTGTCGGCGTGATCCGCCATCGACCCTGCGCTCAATGCCACCGAGTTGTCCGCCGAGGCCGTCGAGTTGCTTCCGATCGCGCTGGCATTTCAACCCGTGGCCGTCGCCGCACCGCCCACTGCAACGGAGTTCACCGACGCTGCCGTCGACTGGCTGCCGACTCCTACCGCGCTCTGCGCCGCGGCCGATGCCGCGCCTTCGACTGCCATCGAGTCCCGCCCGTCGCCGACGAATCGGCGAGTGTCGAACTCATCTGGAAGTACTTGATGCCGCCGATCACGCAGGTCGGGTTCCTGACCGTGCCGCCGATGTTCACCGTCGAGCCGACACCCAGGGCGTTAGCCGTTGTTTGCGCAACATCAAATAGTTGCGCGCCGTTCACCGCGTCGGCACTCGACAAGTCGCGTATCAGCGCATTCGTCATGCGGTTTAAGTGTGGATTAGGAGTCGTCCGATTCAGACGCGTGCTATATCACAATAAAGTTCGGGGGTCGTAGGGAAAAAGAAGAGTCGCCGTAGTTTTTCGTAGGCCTCTCATCTTCAAATCAAACATCGGCGATCGAAGTTGCCACATCGGGCAGCCACGCATTCGAAGCCGGTCGAAACACTCAATTTTCGCGTGAGCGTCGCATTCGCCAGACGGATGCGAGAGGTTATTTCATTGGCGTGCCGGAACGTCGTTCTGCACGTTGACAAGATTTCAATATATTTAGGAATACGTAACAGATGAATAAGGCTTATCGGTCAGTCTGGAATGAATCAACTGGGACTTGGGTGGCGGTGCAGGAGAATGCGAAGGGTCGGGGCAAATCGACGTCAAGCTCTAGCAAGTCTAAGACAGTCGCTTCCATCCTTGCGCTGACGTTATCGACCGGCATGGCCGGCCATGCATTCGCGTCCAGCTTCTATATAAATAATAGCAATGGCGAACCGATGATCAAGGGAGACGACTGCCCCGGGACGACCATCGGAGGATCGGGGACGAACTACCTCGCCATGGGTTGTAACACTTTGGCGAATGGAACCGATACGATCGCAATCGGTACTTCTACTAGTGCAACGGGTACCTCGGCTATCGTTATCGGGGATCATGCAAATGCCTCAGCAGCGGGCGCGATGGCGCTGGGGGGCGGTACATCGGCCACGGGAACCCAGTCCGTTGCCATCGGGGCCACGCAGGCCGGTGGCGGCCAGATGGCGGCAGCAAAGGCGACTGGCGCGCAGGCAGTTGCCATCGGCGCCGCGAGCATTGCGTCGAACATTAATTCTCTCGCTCTGGGCAGTGGTGCCAGCGCAACCACATCAAATTCCGTCGCACTTGGCGCCGGCTCGGTCGCCAATTCCACAACCCTGACTAATTCGGGATACAACCCCGGTTCGGCCACGCTTTCGGCGGCGACTGCAGCCGGCGGTGAAGTGTCGGTGGGTTCGACGGATGCCGAGCGTCGCGTGACGAACGTGGCGGCGGGCGCGGCTGCGACGGACGCGGTGAACGTGAGCCAGTTGCAGTCGGAAGACGCGAAGGTCAACACGAACGGTGCGAACACAGCAGCCGCGCTGGGCGGCGGCTCGACCTACAACTCGACGACGGGCGCGATCAGCGCGCCGAGCTATGCGCTCGCGAACGCGAACTCGATTGACGGCACCTCGGGTGCGAAGACGGATATCGGCACGGCATTCAGCACGGTCGATACGGCGCTGGGCAAGCTGAACACGTCGATTACCAACATTAACAACGGTCAGGGGACACGCTATTTCAAGGCGGCCGGAAAGAACGACGGCACAGACGACGCAAAGTCGGGCTCTCCCGGATCGATCGCGATCGGCCCGAATGCGACTTCATACACTAGCGGCATACTCACAGCTGATGCGATCGCCATCGGTGACGCATCGTATGCATCGTACAACGCCGATACTGTGGTGGGCGCATACGCGACGGCAGGTGGCGGCGCGTCGACGGCGATCGGCTATGGCGCACAGACGCTCAATGTAGCAGGTGCCAATAACCAGGCCGCATTCGGAACGTATGCCGCTGCGATGGCGGCGAGCAGTACCGCGCTGGGCTCCTACGCGACCACCAGCGCTAACGGGGCCGTCGCAGTCGGCTATCTCTCATCCGCAACGACGGCCAACTCCGTCGCGCTGGGTGCGAACGCGGTCGCAAATTCAACGACGCTGGGCACGGCTGGCTTTACGCCTGTGGGTGGCACGACGATCTCGGCGTCGACGGCCGCAGGCGGTGAAGTATCGGTGGGCAAGGCAGGGGCAGAACGTCGGATCACGAACGTGGCGGCGGGCCTGAACCCGACCGACGCGGTGAACGTGAGCCAGCTGACGTCGGAAGATGCGAAGGTCAACAACGTCTCGAACAACGTGTCGAACGTGTCGAACAACGTGTCGAACCTGAGCAACACGGTCAACAACCTGGGCAATAACGTCACCAGCATCAACAACCAGGTGACGAACATCGTCAACGGTGGCGGCATCAAGTACTTCCACGCGAACTCGACGCTGGCCGATTCGACGGCTTCGGGCGCGAACAGCGTGGCAGTGGGTCCGGTTGCCGTGGCAAGCGCATCGAACGCGATGGCGCTGGGCAATGGCGCAAGCGCGACGGCCGCGAACTCGGTGGCGCTGGGTGCGGGCTCGACCACGACGGCCAACCTGAGCGCAGCGGGTTATAACCCGGGCAACGGCACGCTGTCGGGCACGGCGTCGGCGGCCAATGGTGAAGTGTCGGTGGGCAAGGCAGGCGCCGAGCGTCGCGTGACGAACGTGGCGGCGGGTTCGGCTGCGACGGACGCGGTCAACGTCAGCCAGCTGCAGTCGGAAGACGCGAAGGTCAACACGGACGGTGCAGCGACGGCCGCGGCGCTGGGCGGTGGCTCGACCTACAACTCGACGACGGGTGCGATCAGCAACCCGACGTATGTAGTCGGCGGCAACACGTACAACAACGTGGGCGGTGCAATCACCAACATCGATGGTCGCGTGACGAACATCAACAACCAGGTGACGAACATCGTCAACGGTGGCGGCATCAAGTATTTCCACGCGAACTCGACGCTGGCGGATTCGGTGGCGACGGGCGTGAACGCAGTGGCGATCGGCGGCAACGCGAGCGCGACGACGGCGAACTCGGTGGCGCTGGGGACGAACGCGGTGGCGAACTCGACCACGCTGGGCACGGCGGGCTT
>NZ_JAGIPX010000220.1 GCF_017814945.1 Paraburkholderia sp. LEh10 | reverse complement strand
CATGCGCGCGAAGGAACTGTGCACGCTCGATTATCTTCCCGATGACGTGCTCGCGTGTCTGGGCGAGCGGGCCACGGCTATTCGTCCAATGGGTGTCCCTACGAGAGATGAGGTAGCTATGGCGCGACGGTAACATTGGTGCGTCGCGAAACAGCGGAGATGTATTTGGTGAACGTTACATTCGTTGCCGGCGTATCGGTGGGGAATGTACGTCGCTGCTCTGGACGACCCCGCAACGATGGCGGATATCCCGACCGGGGCGAAGATGGGTGTCCTGTGACGGCCCGATCGCTCGGCGAAATCGTCACGTTCGACGGGGATTGCCGGCTGCACTGACGAAGAAATCGCGCTTGCACCAATGGCTGTTATCCGATGAAGGATAGCTAGGGCCATGACTGTCGATGAGTTGCCGCGCGGCACGGCACTCGCGCCCGAGAGCTGCGACGTCCGCTCTCCTTGTTACTCAAGGACGATGGGGCCTGCGGCATAAGTTTCCCACACAGACTGAGGAGCTTCAGACGTGAAAGTGACGATTCGCAAGGATAGACGAGGAGCATTGACCGCTTATGTCCCGAAAAAAGATCTTGAGGAGCCGATCGTTTCCGTTGCACGCGCACATATGTGGGGCGGGCTCATTACGCTGGCCAACGGCTGGCAGCTGGAGCTGCCCGAAATGGCACCTGATACCGCGCTTCCCGTCACTGTAGAAGCCCGGCGCGTGACGGGTAAGACGGAATGATATGGCGCTCGCCTCTGATTGGTAAACGTCACAACGACTTTGATATTGCCGATCTGCGGTATTACTCATAGGTCAGTAATTTAGCGGACAAGATTGTGAACTGGACGCCCTTGCCCCTGTTGAAGCCTCATATGAAAAGAGACGGCAGAGCGTTGGCTCACAATACCCTTGAAGAAATGCGGATCCTGGCGGTTCAAC
>NZ_JAGIPX010000219.1 GCF_017814945.1 Paraburkholderia sp. LEh10 | reverse complement strand
GTTTGGCAAGAACGTTGTCACGCCAGTGGACAAGAATCCGCTGGATATCGAGCAGGCATTCGTGACCTACACGGGTGCACTGGGCGGCGGCACTTTCAAGTTCCGCGTCGGCCGGCAGGAAATGGCGTTCGACCTGCAGCGTTTCATTTCGGTGCGCGATGGTCCGAATGTGCGCCAGGCATTCGACGCTGTGTGGGCCGACTACGAATATCAGAAGTGGCGCTTCATTGGTTACGCGACGCAGCCGGTGCAGTATCGCGACGCCACGGTGTTCGACGACGTGTCGAACCGCGATCTCACGTTCAGCGGCGTGCGCTTCGAGCGTCAGTCGGTGGGGCCGGGCGATTTGTCCGGTTACTGGTCGCGCTATAACCGGAGCAACGCGCGGTATCTGGACGCAAGTGGCGTCGAGCGGCGCGACGTCTGGGATCTGCGATATACCGGCACGCAGGGCCGTTTTGACTGGGATATCGAAGGCATGCTGCAAACAGGAACGGTCGGCAGCAGTACGATCGGTGCGTGGGCAATAGGCTCGATCGCCGGCTACAAGCTTGACGTGCCGTGGTCGCCCCGTATCGGGCTGCAGTTCGATGCGGCTTCGGGCGATCGCCATCTGCACGACGGCCGGGTCCAAACGTTCAATCCGCTGTTCCCGAATGGATATTACTTCACGCTGGCCGGCTACACGGGATATTCGAACCTCATTCACATAAAGCCGTCCATCACGCTCAAACCGGCCGCCAATCTCGCGCTACTCGGCGCGCTCGGATTCCAGTGGCGCGAGACGACGGGCGACGCCGTGTATCAGCAGCCAAGTCAGATCGTGCCTGGCACTGCGGGCAAGGGCAGCTTGTGGACGGGCATGTATGTGCAGTTGCGCGCTGACTGGACGATAGCCGCCAACCTGATTGGATCGATGGAAGCCGTGCATTTCCAGGTAGGCAACACGATACGTCAAGCGGGCGGGCACAACGCCGATTACGCCGGCGTGGA
>NZ_JAGIPX010000218.1 GCF_017814945.1 Paraburkholderia sp. LEh10 | reverse complement strand
TACACGAACGGCTGGCCGATCGAGTACTTGTACGCCATCGCGACGAGCGTCGGCAGCTTCGCGATCATGCGGATCGCCGAGACTTCACGGTGACGCGGGTTATTGATGTCGAGCGAGTCGTGGTAGAACGCCGACAGCGCGCCGACTGCGGCGACGAGGATCGCCATCGGGTGCGCGTCGCGGCGGAAACCACGGAAGAAGAACTGCATCTGCTCGTGAACCATCGTGTGGTTCGTGACCGTCTTCACAAACTCGTCCTTCTGCGCTGCGTTCGGCAGTTCGCCCTTCAGCAGCAGGTAGCACGTTTCGAGGAAGTCGGCGTTTTGCGCGAGATCGTCGATCGGATAGCCGCGATACAGCAGCTCACCCTTGTCGCCGTCGATGTAGGTGATCGCCGAGTTGCACGACGCCGTCGACATGAAGCCCGGATCGTACGTGAACTTGCCGGTCTGACCGTACAGTTTACGGATGTCGATTACGTCCGGGCCCATCGAGCCCTTGTAGATCGGCATTTCAACGCTCGGCGAGTTGTCGCTGAACGATAGCGTGGCTTTAACATCTGACGGGGTCATAGCACATCCTCAATCGAAGTATGGAAACAGGGTTTCGATAATTGCACGCCTGGAACTCACTCTGCTGCGCATGCTGCCTCACGCGGTACGCAGCATCTCCAGCACCCGCCTGACGTCGGCGTCGGCGAGATCGCCTTCCGGTTCCTTGCGTGCAAGTAGCACGTCCATCAGGTCGTTATCGCTCAGTTCGAGCAGGCGCGTGAGCGCGCCCACGTCCGCATCACTGAGGTCATGCTCATATCGGCTGAAAAAACGCTCGAAGATCAGATCGTTTTCCAGCAAGCCGCGCCGCGCGCGCCAGCGCAGACGCGCGCGGCGTAGAGGGTCGGACTGATGCGATGATCCGTCCATGTCAGACAGCCCGGCGCACCATCAATTCCTTGATCTTGCCGATCGCCTTGGTCGGATTGAGGCCCTTCGGGCACACGT
>NZ_JAGIPX010000217.1 GCF_017814945.1 Paraburkholderia sp. LEh10 | reverse complement strand
CATGCTGCGCGATGACGACGGCGACGTCTGGAAGCCGTCGCCGATGGTCGCCGTCGCGTTGATGATCGACCGGCCGTTCGTGCCGAGCGTCTGGCCATTTGCGCGCTGATACGCCTGCAGTGCATACAGGCCCGTGCGCTTGGACAGCGAGTAGTACTCGGACAGGTTGACCTGCTGGTACTGCGCGCTGCTCGTGATGCCGTTGGACTGGGTCGCGCGCGTGTAGCTGTAGCCCGTCGCGAAGTCCCACGCGGCCGTCGGCTTCCAGTGCAGCACGATGCCGCCCGTGTTCCAGATCGCCAGGTTGCGGAACGACGAGCTGATACCCGGAATGTACTGTACGTTCGAGTAGGTCGCCGTGATGTCGAACTGGCTGTTGAACGTGTAGCCCGCGCCGACCGCGAAGCGCTGCTGCGCCTGCGCCGTCTGGAAACCGTTGGTCACGGCCGACACGCCCGCCTGCGCGCCCGCGTTCGAGGTCGTCGAATCCGCGCCGAACGGGCCGCCGTTGACCGTCGAGTTGTTGATCCGCGAGAAGCCCACCGCGATGCCGACGGGGCCTTGCGCATACTGGATCGCCGCCGCCCACGTCGAGCCACGGTTCACGCTGTCCGGCACGCCCGCGAACGAGTACGAGCCGCTGAACTTGAAGCCGTAGATCGACGGCGACATGTACAGCAGCGTGTTGTTCGCGCGGTAGATTGTGTCGAGGCCATCCACGTCGCCCGGGTGCGCGCCGTAGAAGCCCGTGAGCCACGTGGTCGGGCTGTACGGCGAGAGCAGCTGGTAGTACGACGCGTACTGGCGCCCTGCCGTCAGCGAACCATACGTGCTGTTCGTCACGCCGACGAACGCCTGGCGGCTGAACATCAGGTTGTTCGTCGACATTGCGCCGGTGGCGGCGCTAAAGCCTTCTTCCAGCGTGAAGATCGCCTTCGTGCCGCCACCCAGGTCTTCCGCGCCCTTCAGGCCGAAGCGGCTGCCCGCCCACACGCCCGTGACCATCTTGAAGGC
>NZ_JAGIPX010000216.1 GCF_017814945.1 Paraburkholderia sp. LEh10 | reverse complement strand
TCGAAGGATGGCTCGTCGACCGCTTCGGTCCGCGTCCCGTCGTGGCGGGCGGCGCGATCTGCGCGGGCCTTGCGTGGGTGATGAACTCGTACGCGACGACGCTGCCCGAGTTGTACGTCGCGTCCGTCATCGCCGGGATCGGCGCGGGCGGCGTGTACGGCACATGTGTCGGCAATGCGCTGAAGTGGTTCCCGGACAAGCGCGGTCTCGCGGCGGGCCTCACGGCCGCAGGCTTCGGCGCGGGCGCGGCGGTCACGGTGATTCCCATCGCGAACATGATTACGCGCTCAGGTTATGAGCACACGTTCCTGTTCTTCGGGATTCTGCAAGGCGTGGCGATCTTCGTGCTGGCGCTGCTGTTGAACAAGCCGGTGGCGCGCTCCGTATCGGGTGTGAAGCGCAAGTTCGCGGTCACCAAGACGGACTACACGCCGGGGCAGATGATCAAGGCGCCCGTGTTCTGGGTGATCTATGTGTCGTTCGTCGCGGTTGCCGCGGGCGGCCTGATGGCGACGGCGCAGATCGGTCCGATCGCGAAGGACTGGGGCCTCGCCAAGCTGCCGATGACGATGTTCGGCATGACGCTGCCGCTGCTCACGATGACGCTGTCGATCGACAACATCTGCAACGGCTTCACGCGTCCGCTGTGCGGCTTCATCTCGGACAAGATCGGCCGTGAAAACACGATGTTCGCGATCTTCATCGGCGAGGGGCTCGCGCTGCTCGGTCTGATGGAGTATGGGCAGAATCCGTACGCGTTCATGACGTTCGCGGCGCTGATCTTCCTGTTCTGGGGCGAAATCTTCTCGATCTTCCCGGCAATCTGCGCGGATACGTTCGGCAGTAAATACGCGGCCGCCAATGCGGGCACGCTCTATACGGCGAAGGGCACGGCATCGCTGATCGTGCCGATCGCTTCCGTGCTCGCGGCAACGGGCGGCTGGAACCTGGTGTTCATCGTGTCGGCCGTGATCACGATTGCGGCGGGCGTGTCGGCCAAGTTCATCCTCGCGCCGATGCG
>NZ_JAGIPX010000215.1 GCF_017814945.1 Paraburkholderia sp. LEh10 | reverse complement strand
CGCGATACAACCAGGCGCGGGCCGTTCGCTTGGTGGTGTACTGCCTGAGCAGCGCCTCGAGGTCGGTCAATTGCGCAAGGTTCAATTTGTTGGCGTCCTTGAGCAGCGTCCAGCGCATCCCTTTGAGTTCCGGGTCGGCTTTCTGTTGTTGGCGACGCACCGTATCAAGCGCCTTGGACGCATGGGCGACGATGTGAAACTTGTCGAACGTCACTCGCGCATTGGGCAGATGTTCGCCCACGCCTTTGACGAACGCGGGCGACATGTCGATGCTCACGGAGGTGACTTGCTCAGGCGTGCCGTGGTGCTTGCCAAGGTAGGCTGCAAAGCTCTCAATCGTCTTCGCGTCACGGCCGTGCGTGACGAACACGACGCGCCGAGCCTGCATATCGGCGACCAGCGTCAGATACTCGTGGCCTCGCCGGTACGAGGTCTCATCAATGGCGACCGAGCTCACGTCAGACAGGTTCGCCGACGCCAGCGCGAGTTCCACATAGCGCGAGCAGATGGCATGCACTCGGTGCCACGACAGATTGACGATGCGCGCCACGGCGGCAAACGGCATCTGCTGCGCCAGCATCAGCACCAGCGCTTCGAACAGCAACGTGAAACCGTCGAGTTGGCCGACCCATTCCGGCTCGACCAGCCGTACCGAGCCATCCGGCAAGCGCACTCGCGGCACCCGCACTTCCAGATAACACTCGTGCTGGAAGAAATTCAGGTGGCGCAGCCGCTTGATTTGCGTGTCATGCACTGCGTGCTCGCCAGCGAGCCCAGGGTAGCCAAAGCGACTGCCAGCGACAAAGTCCACAGCAATCGTCAGCTGTCGTTTGGCCGTATCAAAGTCGACGCCTTGCACATACCACGGAGCCTTGATTCCCAAGGCGGATTCAAAGAGTTGATTGGTCATTGTTCGCTTCGTCTTGCATGGCTGGTTGCTGCATTCTGCCGCAATCAGCCATGCCCCAGCTTGTCGATTCAAGGCGCCTCAAGGGTTCGCTACGCCGGGCTCACGCCCGCCCTTGACCCGC
>NZ_JAGIPX010000214.1 GCF_017814945.1 Paraburkholderia sp. LEh10 | reverse complement strand
CATCGTACCCCATACCCTGTGGAATTCCGGGCCCACATGGTCGAGCTGGTGAAGGCCGGAAGAACGCCTGAGGAGCTGGCGCGGGAGTTCGAGCCGACCGAACAGACGATCAACAACTGGGTCGCGCAGGCCGATCGGGATGCGGGTGTGCGTCACGACGGTCTGACCACAGCCGAGCGGCAGGAACTCACACGGTTGCGTCGTGAGAACCGGCAACTGAAGATGGAGCGGGACATTCTCTCGCAGGCCGCGGCCTGGTTCGCGAGGGAGACGGGAGCCGTTCCGCCGAAGGGCGGTACGGATTCATGAGAGCGAACCGGGCCAGGTGGCCCATTGCCACAATGGCACGGCTACTCAGAGTCTCCACGAGTGGCTACTACGCATGGCTGGCGCGTGAGCCGTCGAAACGCTCGTGCAGCGATGCGCAACTGCTCGAGCGTATCCGCACGCTGCATGCGAGCTCGCGCGGCACGTATGGTGCGCCACGTATCCATGCGCAGCTCGCACGTGAAGGCGTGCACGTCGGTCGCAAGAGAGTTGCACGCCTGATGCGCATGGCCGGCCTGCATGGTGCGAGCCGACGGCGCTGGCCACACACCACGCAGCAACGCGCGGAGGCACGGCGCGCTCCGGATCTGGTACGTCGGCACTTCTGTGCGGAGGCGACAAACATGCTGTGGGTAGCGGACGCCACCTACATCCCGACTGGCGAGGGGTTTCTGTATCTGGCCGTAGTCCTCGACGTGTTCAGTCGCCGAATTGTGGGCTGGGCGATGTCAAGCCATCTGTACACCGAACTGATGCTGCGCGCGCTCGATATGGCGTTGCTGCAGCGACGCCACGAGGGCGTAATTCTACATTCGGACCAGGGATGTCAATACACGTCCATTGCATTCGGACGGCGCTGCCGCGAAGCCGGCGTGCAACCGTCGATGGGGACGGCCGGAGACGCGTACGACAACGCGATGTGCGAATCGTTCTTCGGCACGCTTGAAGCGGAGCTACTCTCGCGAGAACACTTTGCGACCCATGAACAGGCCAGGCAGCGCAT
>NZ_JAGIPX010000021.1:46008-134387 GCF_017814945.1 Paraburkholderia sp. LEh10 | reverse complement strand
GCCGCTTTCTTTGCTTACTTTCTTTGCGGCGGCAAAGAAAGTAAGTGCCGCCCCGCACAGGGGCAACGCCCGCGCCGCGAGGCACTATCGCGGATGCCCGCGAAGGGGCAAAGCGAACCGCATCGCGGATGCCCACGTAAGGGCAAAGCAAACCGCATCGCGGATGCCCGCGCAAAGCAAAGCTCTACGCCACCTCTACGCAGCAGTAGACTGCAACCGCGCCGTCCGCGCGGCCGGAAACCGCACTGTGAAGGTACTACCGCGCCCTTCTTCGCTCTTCACCTCGAGCTGCGCGTCATGCCGCTGCAGCACATGCTTGACAATCGCAAGCCCAAGTCCAGTGCCGCCCGTATCCCGCGACCGGCTGCGATCAACGCGATAAAAACGCTCGGTCAACCGAGGAATATCCGCGGCAGGAATACCGAGCCCACTATCGACGACGGCAAACGTCGCCTGCCCGCCTTGCGCGCGCCAGCTCACATCGATCGAACCGCCGTCAGGCGTATAGCGAATCGCATTCGTGACGAGATTGCCGAACGCGCTCAGGATTTCCGTTTCGACGCCCGTCACCGTGAGCTCTTCGTCGGCATCGAACGCGATACGATGACGCCCCCCGGACAGGCTCTCGGCATCTTCCTGCAAATGCCGCAGCACCGCGCGCATGTCAACCATCTGGTTGCTCGGCGGCTTGTTGTCCCCTTCGAGCGTCGCGAGCACCAGCAGGTCGCTGACTATGTGCTGCATCCGCTGCGCCTGCTGCATCATCAGGTCGAGATAACGCACGCGCTCGCTCTCGTCGAGCGGCAGTTCACGCATCGTTTCGAGAAAGCCGGCCAGCACTGTCAAAGGCGTCTTAAGCTCGTGCGACACGTTCGCGACGAAGTCACGCCGCATCGCGTCCGTGCGCTCAAGCTCGGTGATGTCCTGCGACAGCACCAGCTTGCGGTTCTCGCCGTACGGGAACACCTGCACGGACAACACGTTCTGCCGCTTGTCGCCCATGCCGCGCATGATCAGCATCTCATCGTAGTGATGCGAATTCAGATAGCGCACAAAATCAGGATGACGAACCAGATGCGTGATGTGCTGCCGCAGGTCTCGCTTCGCGTCGAGGCCGAAATGCTGCTCGGAGATCGCGTTGCACCACTCGATCTGGTCATGATCGTCGAGCATCGCGACACCGTTCGGCGATGCCTGGATCGCCTGGATGAAGCGCGAATGCTGCTGCTCAACCTGGCGCACCTGCGCATGCCAGCGCTTCGCGAGCTTGTGCAGCCGGTAATAGATTTCGCCCCAGATGCCAGGCGCGCTCGGTACTTCACCGTAGACGGGCGCATCGAGCAGACGCCACAGGCGCTGCTTGTGGAACGTGCTGAAAATGCCTTGCGCGAGCAGCGCGAGCACCGCAATGCTCAACGCCACCTTGGTGTTGACGAATATGCCGACTGCCACGCAGAGAACAGCGAGGAGCACGAGCGATACCAGGGAGCGCGCCCAGATGATGTTCATGTGTTCCTGCGAAGATAGGGTCTTCAGAGACAACAAAGCGCGCTGCGTTGAAGTATCGCAGCGCGCTCAATGTATTTCGATCAGTTTACCTTATGCGCTCTTGGCCAGGCGATAGCCGCTGCCGCGCACCGTTTCGATCATTGCATCACAACCCGCCGGCTTCAGTGCCGCGCGCAGGCGCTTGATATGCACGTCGACCGTGCGCTCTTCG
The DNA here is from genome assembly GCF_017814945.1 of Paraburkholderia sp. LEh10. GTDB lineage: Bacteria > Pseudomonadota > Gammaproteobacteria > Burkholderiales > Burkholderiaceae > Paraburkholderia. The sequence goes on along the minus strand of NZ_JAGIPX010000021.1, from coordinate 132,667 downwards.
ACGAACACGTGATCGCCCCACACCTGATCGAGCAACTGCGTGCGGCTGTGAACGCGCTCCGGGTGCGTCATGAAGAAGTGCAGCAGACGGAATTCCGTCGGACCGAGATCGAGCTTGATTTCAGCGCCTTCCGCATGGGCGGCGACGCGGTGCGTCGCGGGATCGAGCTTCAAGCCGTTGATCGCGACGACGTCTTCCGTCAGCTGCGGCGCGCGGCGGCGCAGCACCGCCTTGATGCGCGCCATCAGTTCCTTCGGCGAGAACGGCTTCGTCACGTAATCGTCGGCACCGATTTCGAGCCCGAGCACCTTGTCCTGTTCGTCGCCGCGCGCGGTCAGCATGATGATCGGAATGTGCTTCGTGCGCTCGTTGTTGCGCAGGTCGCGCGCGAACGCGATGCCCGATTTGCCCGGCAGCATCCAGTCGAGCAGCACGAGATCGGGAAGCACATCGCTAATCAGGTTCTGCGCCTGTTCGGCGTTGTACGCACGAATCGGACAATGGCCCGCATGTTGCAAGTTCACCGAGATCAGTTCGGAAATTGCGGGTTCATCTTCGATAACGAGAATACTGCTGGGCATCGGCGCCTCTTGATAAACGTAATGCGGTGTGAAACGGATGATCGTGCGGATCAGCTGAGCGCTTCGCGTTCGAGCGCGTCGCGACCCATGTGCCGCACATCCGTGCCCTTCACCACGTAGATGATGAACTCGGCGATGTTCTTCGCGTGATCGCCGATCCGCTCGATCGCCTTGGCGATGAACAGGAAGTCCAGCCCGACCGAGATCAGGCGCGGGTCTTCCGTCATGTACGAGATCAGCTTGCGCACGAATGCACGGAATTCCTCGTCGATCGCCTTGTCGTCGCGCACGATCTGCGCGGCGGCGACGGTGTCCAGACGCGCGAACGCATCGAGCGCGCGGCGCAGGATGCTCACGGCCATGTCGCCCGACAGCTTGATTTCGGCGATGTTGATCGTGCGCGCCGCGCCGTCTTCCGCGAGGCGCTTCGTGCGCTTGGCGATCTTCTCCGCCTCGTCGCCGGCGCGCTCCAGGTTCGTGATGGTCTTCGAGATCGCCATCACGAGACGCAGGTCGCGTGCCGTCGGCTGGCGCCGCGCGATGATGTTGCTGCACTCCTCGTCGATCTCGACTTCCATCGAGTTCAGGCGGTCTTCCGCGGCGATCACCTGGTCGGCGATGCCGGTGTCGAATTCGTTCAGCGCGTTCATCGCAGCAACGATCTGCGCCTCGACGAGGCCGCCCATTTCGAGGACCTTCGAGGACACCAGATTCAAGTCTGCGTCGAACTGGCTGGACAGGTGTTTATCGGTCATGTCGTACTCCCTATCTCGTGCGTGCGCTTAGCCGAAGCGGCCCGTGATGTAGTCTTCCGTTTCCTTGCGGACCGGCTTGATGAAGATCTTTTCGGTATCGCCGAACTCGATCAGCTCACCAAGATACATATACGCAGTGTAGTCCGAACAACGTGCCGCCTGCTGCATGTTGTGCGTGACGATCACGACGGTATAGTCGCTCTTCAGTTCGGCGATCAGCTCTTCGATGCGGCCCGTCGAAATCGGATCGAGCGCCGAGCACGGTTCGTCGAGCAGCAGCACTTCGGGACGGATCGCGATGCCGCGCGCGATGCACAGACGCTGCTGCTGGCCGCCCGACAGGCCGTAGCCGCTCTGGCCGAGCTTGTCCTTCACTTCGTTCCACAACGCGGCTTTCGTCAACGCCCACTCGACGCGGTCGTCCATCTCCGAGCGCGACAGCGTTTCGAACATCTTCACGCCGAACGCGATGTTGTCGTAGATCGACATCGGGAACGGCGTCGGCTTCTGGAACACCATGCCGATACGCGCGCGCAGCAGCGAAATATCGCGCTTGGTGGTCAGCAGGTTTTCGCCGTCCATCAGGATTTCGCCTTCCGCGCGCTGCTCCGGATAAAGCGCGTACATCTTGTTGAACGTGCGCAGCAGCGTGGACTTGCCGCAGCCCGACGGGCCGATGAACGCGGTCACCTTGCCTTCGGGAATCTGCAGATTGATGTTCTTCAGCGCATGATACTTGTTGTAGAAGAAGTTCAGGTTTTTGACTTCGATCTTCGGTTGCGCAAGCGCTGCCGCGCGACCGCTTTCTGCCGGATCGAAACCAGCGGGTGCCGCCGGGCGTTTGACGGGATTCAAGTGACTTTCTGCCATGTTCATCGGATCGCTCCGCCCTTACTTTTTCGAAAAGATCGAACGCGCGAGGATATTGAGTCCCAACACCCCGAGCGTGATCAGGAAGACGCCAGCCCACGCGAGCGATTGCCACTGCGCAAACGGGCTCATTGCAAACTTGAAGATCGTGACCGGCAGATTCGCAACCGGTTGATTCATGTCCATCGTGAAGAACTGATTGGACAGCGCCGTGAACAGCAGCGGCGCGGTTTCGCCGGCGATACGCGCAACGGCGAGCAGCACGCCCGTCACGATGCCCGCCACCGACGCTTTCAGCGTGATCGAAAGCACCATCTTCCACTTCGGCGTGCCGAGCGCGAATGCCGCTTCACGCAGCGCGTTCGGCACGAGCTTCAGCATGTTCTCCGTCGTGCGGATCACGATCGGGATCTGCAGCAGCGCGAGCGCGATCACGCCTGCCCAGCCGCTGAAGTGGCCCATCTTCGCGACGACGAGCGCGTACACGAACAGGCCGACGACGATCGACGGCGCCGACAGCAGAATGTCGTTGATGAAGCGCGTGATGCTCGCAAGCCAGCCCTTCTGCCCGTACTCGGCGAGATAGACGCCCGCCATGATGCCGATGGGCGTGCCGACGAAGGTCGCGAGCACGACCAGCATCAGGCTGCCGACGATCGCGTTCGCGAGGCCTCCGCCATCCGTGTTCGGCGGAGGCGTCGATTGCGTGAAAAGCTCGACGGACAGGCCGCCGATGCCGAGACTCAGCGTCGTGTACAGAATCCACACGAGCCAAAGCAGACCGAACGCCATTGCCGCAAGCGACAAGGTCAGCGCGATTGCATTGGTGACCTTGCGGCGCTTTTGCAGCTTGTTGCGCATCGCTTCGAGCGCCGCGCTGTCGGTGGTGCCCGGCATATTCAACGAGGACTGACTCATTTCGCGCCCTCCCCTTTCTCGAGGCGCAGCAGCATGATCTTCGAAATTGCCAGCACGATGAAGGTAATCACAAACAGGATCAGGCCGAGTTCCATCAGCGCGGCCGTATGCAGGCCGGGCGCGGCTTCCGCGAATTCGTTCGCGAGCGCCGACGTGATGCTGTTACCCGGCGAGAACAGCGACACGTTGTCGAGCAGGTTCGTGTTGCCGATCACGAACGTGACGGCCATCGTTTCGCCGAGCGCGCGGCCAAGGCCGAGCATCACGCCGCCGATCACACCCGTCTTCGTGAACGGCAGGACGATCTTCCACATCACTTCCCACGTCGTGCAGCCGATGCCGTATGCCGATTCCTTCAGCAGCACGGGCGTGACTTCGAACACGTCGCGCATCACGGACGCGATATACGGGATGACCATGATCGCGAGAATGACGCCCGCGCACAGAATGCCGATGCCGATGGGCGCGCCCTTGAAGAGCGCACCAATGACGGGCATGCCGCCGAGCAGCGAACCGAGCGGCTTCTCGAACCACGTCGCGAAGATCGGTGCGAACACGAGCAGACCCCACATGCCGTACACGATCGACGGAATCGCGGCGAGCAGTTCGATCGCGATGCCGAGCGGCCGGCGCAGCCAGGCGGGCGACAGTTCCGTCAGGAACAGCGCAATGCCGAAACTCACGGGCACCGCGATGATGAGCGCAATGATCGATGTCGCAATCGTGCCGTAGATGGGCACGAGCGCGCCGAACTGCTCCGAGGGTGGATCCCAGTCTGCCGTCCACAGGAAGGCGAGACCGAATTTCTGGATGGTCGGCATTGACGCGACGATCAGCGACACGATAATGCCGCCGAGCAGCAGTAACGTGACGATCGCGGAGATCCGGGCAATACCGCCGAAGACGATGTCGCCGGCGCGGCTGGGTGCTTTCTGCGTCGTGCTACCGGGCGGAGTCGACCGGGCCGCGTCAGAAGTGAGAGGTAGGTCGGACATGGGAGCTGATGAACCTGTTTCCGGTTTCCGGTTGCCGCCTGGCGTATGCCAGACGGCCAGTACTACGGCCGCCGGGCCTCATCGAAGCCGGGCGGCCCGGCCGCGCGCCTGATCGATACTGCGGCGCGCGGTGATTGCTGCTGTTGCTGCCAGTCGAACGTTATTCGGCGAGCGACTTGCCCGACGCGTCCTTGACCTTTGCCTTCCATTGCGTTTTGATTTCCGACACGACCGATTCCGGCAACGTGATGTAGTCGAGATCGTTTGCAGCCTGATTGCCGTTCTTGAACGCCCAGTCGAAGAACTTCAGCGTTTCGGCGCCTTGCGGACCCTTTTCTTGCGTCGTGTGCAGCAGCACGAACGTTGCGCCGACGATCGGCCATGCGTTCTTGCCCGGCTCGTTCGTGAGGATCTGGTAGAACGACTTCGACCAGTCAGCACCCGCTGCCGCTGCCTTGAACGTTTCCGTCTTCGGCTCGACCACTGCGCCTGCCGAGTTCTTCATGTCGACATAGGTCATGTGGTTCTGCTTCGCATACGCCCACTCGACGTAGCCGATGGCACCCGGCAGACGCTGCACGAACGCCGCGACGCCGTCGTTGCCCTTGCCGCCCGTGCCCGTCGGCCAGCTGACCGTCGTGCCTTCGCCGACCTTCGACTTCCACTCGGCATTGACCTTCGACAGGTAGTTCGTCCAGATGAAGCTGGTGCCCGAGCCGTCAGCGCGGCGAACGACAGCAACGTCCGTATCCGGCAGCTTGACCTTCGGGTTCAGCGCTGAAATTTGCGGATCGTTCCACTTCTTGATCTTGCCGAGGTAGATGTCGCCGAGCACTTCGCCCGACAGCGTGATTTCGCCAGCCTTCACGCCCGGAATGTTGACGACGGGAACGACGCCGCCGACGACCGTCGGGAACTGGAACAGACCGTCCTTCGTGAGGTCTTCGTCCTTCAGCGGAGCGTCCGAGCCCGCGAAATCGACCGTCTTCGCGACGATCTGCTTGATGCCGCCCGACGAGCCGATACCTTGATAGTTAACCTTGCCGCCACCCGTCTTCTGGTACGCGTCGGCCCACTTCGTGTAAATCGGTGCTGCAAAGGTGCTGCCCGCGCCGGTGATATCGGCGGCTTGCGCTGCGATCGCGAAGAGAGCGCCAGCCATGCCAGCGAACGCGGTTTGCATCAGTTTCATATTTTCTCCGGTTGGTATGAGCGTGTGACACGACACCGCGAAGAATAGTGGCCCTTTGTGACAGTCATGTGACTAATCGTGAAGTTCGTGTGACAGTCGTATTACGGCGATGAAAGGCGGTCTGTCAGGGTTTCCCCTGCCGCAACGGATGCGATCCGGCCGGCGGTTGCACGCTCGATATTGGCGGGCCCCAGGGTCTTGCGGATTTGCACCTGCGTGCGCGCGTCATGTCACTCCGCCCGGCCGACAGACGCAAAAAAGGGCGGCTTGCGGCCGCCCTTTCGCTGAAATGCTGCTGTCGCAAATCAGGAGGTCGCCTGCTTCACCACCTCAGCGATGGATTCAGCATGGAACAGTGCATCGTTCTCGTGCGCGGCTTCGACCATCACACGCAGCACCGGCTCGGTGCCCGACGCGCGGATCAGCACGCGGCCCTTTCCGTCGAGCGCACTCTCCGCGGCGCTGATCGCCCGGCGGATCGCGTCGCTGCCCTTCCAGTCCGCGCCGGGCTGCATCCGAACGTTGATCAGTTTCTGCGGGAATAGCGTGACGCCTTCGAGCAGTTGTTCGAGCGAGCGTCCGCTGCGCTGCATCGCCGCCAGCACGAGCAGCGCGGACACGATGCCGTCTCCCGTCGAATGGCGATCGAGCGAAAGGATGTGCCCCGAGCCTTCCGCGCCCAGCTCCCAGCCATGTTCGCGCAGCTTTTCCAGCACATAGCGATCGCCGACGGCAGCGCGCACGAATTGCACGCCGGCATTCTGCAGCGCCACTTCGACGGCCATGTTGGACATCAGCGTGCCGACCGCCCCTTCGACCTTGCCTTGCGTCGCGATGCGGTCCTTCACCAGCACGTACAGCAGCTCGTCGCCGTTGTAGAGCCGGCCGTTGGCGTCGACCACCTGCAAGCGGTCGGCGTCGCCGTCGAGTGCAATGCCGAGATCCGCGTTGTTCGCGCGCACGGCGCGCATCAGTGCATCGGGTGCCGTCGCGCCGACGCCGTCGTTGATGTTGAAGCCGTTCGGGGCTACGCCGATCGTGATGACGTCGGCACCGAGCTCGTGGAACACGTGCGGCGCGACGTCGTACGCGGCGCCATGCGCGCAATCGACGACCAGTTTCATGCCGCGCAGATCGTACGCCTGCGGAAACGTGCTCTTGCAAAACTCGATGTAGCGGCCGGCTGCGTCGTCCAGACGCCGCGCCTTGCCCAGGCGCTCGGACGGCGCGCATTCGAGCGGCTTGTCCAGTTGCTCTTCGATCTGCGATTCGACTTCATCCGGAAGCTTGTTGCCGTCGGCCGAGAAAAACTTGATGCCGTTGTCGTAGTACGGATTATGCGACGCGCTGATCACGACGCCTGCTGCGAGGCGCAACGCCCGCGTCAGGTAAGCCACGCCCGGCGTCGGCATCGGGCCAGCGAGCATCACATCGACGCCCGCGGCGGAGAAGCCCGATTCCAGCGCCGCTTCGAGCATGTAGCCCGAGACGCGTGTGTCCTTGCCGATCAGCACCGTCGGTCGCGTGCCCGTTTTCGCCCATCTGTCAGCGCCCGCGAGCACGTTCCCGGCCGCGTAGCCGAGCCGCAATACAAAGTCCGGCGTGATCGGCGCATCGCCGACCTTGCCGCGAATCCCATCAGTTCCGAAATATCGACGTGCCATATTGGAATCTTCCTCCCTTCCTTGGAGATCAGGCGTGCCGCGCTGCATCGCGCGTCGCCGCCCATACCTTTAATGCATCCACCGTCTGCGCGACGTCGTGCACGCGGATGATCGCGGCCCCCCGTTCCGCCGCGCACACAGCGGCAGCGACGCTCGCCGCGATACGCTCCGGCGCCGGCCGGTTCACGACCGCGCCAAGCATTGATTTGCGCGACATCCCAGCCAGAATGGGCAACGGCGTGCCGACGTTCGGCGCAGTCTGAGGCAAGTGGGCCAGCAGCGCGTAATTATGCGCGACCGTCTTGCCAAAGCCGAACCCTGGATCGACGCTGATACGATTTTTCGCAACGCCTGCGCCCATCATGGTCTTGACACGTTCTTCAAGAAACGCCCGCACGTCGGCGACGACATCGTCGTAAATGGGCTCGCCGACCTGCATGGTCTGCGGCTCGCCCAGCATATGCATCGCGCACAGTCCGCATGGACTGTCGCGCACGGCATCGATCGCGCCGGGCATCCGGAACCCCCAGATATCATTGATCAGATCAGCGCCCGCCGTCAGTGCGTGACGCATCACTTCGGGCTTATACGTGTCGATGGAAAGCGGAATATTGGCATCGCGCAATTGCTCGACGAGGGGAATCACGCGCTCCAGTTCCTCGTCGAGCGGCACGGGCGGCGCGCCGGGCCGCGTCGATTCACCGCCGATATCGATCAGGTCCGCGCCCTCGACCAGCATCCGTTCCGCCTGGCGCAGCGCTTCGCCGCGCAGCACAAAGCGGCCGCCATCGGAGAATGAATCGGGCGTAACGTTCAGAATGCCCATCACGAGCGGGCGCTCGAACGACAATGTGAATCGGCCGCATTGCAGCGGTTCGGGAATGGGATAAAGCGGGGAATCGACGTTCGACACGGGATGCGTACTGCGAAGAAGTTAGGAAGGGTCGCAATTGAAGTGCATCGCGACTAGGACAGCATTAGAAATGAAAACGGGCCGGTGTGCACACACACCGGCCCGTAAAACACCTTTAACCAATCATCAGGTAGCCGGCGCTGTTGCGCTGCCCGGCTTCACTTCCGTGCCCGGGCTGCTGCCACCCGATGCATCGCCCGGCGCAGGCGTGCTCTTCGGCGAGCGCGGCGGGCGGCCAGCCATGATGTCGTTGATCTGATCGGCGTCGATTGTTTCCCATTCCATCAGGGCGGCGGTCATTGCTTCGACCTTGTCGCGGTTCTGTTCCAGCAGACGCTTCGCCAGGTTGTACTGCTCGTCGAGCACATGACGGATTTCCGCGTCCACCTTCTGCTGCGTCGCCTCCGAGATCGAACGCGTGAAGCCCCGGCCGAACGGCGACTGGTCGTTCTCATCGTCGACGTACACCATCGGCCCCAGCGCGTCGGTCATGCCGAAGCGGGCAACCATTGCGCGTGCCGTCGACGTCGCCTTGTTGAAGTCGTCCGACGCGCCCGTGCTGATCAGGTTCAGGAACAGCTCTTCGGCAACACGGCCGCCGAACAGAATGGCGAGGCGGTCGAGCAGGTAGTCCTTCGAATACGTTTCGTTGTCGTGCTCCGGCAATTGCCACGTGACGCCCAGCGCGCGGCCGCGCGGAATGATCGTTACCTTGTGCACCGGGTCGGCCTTCGGCAACAGCTTCGCGATGACCGCGTGGCCCGACTCGTGATAAGCCGTCGCGCGCTTCGCGTCTTCGCGGATCACGGCCGACTTGCGCTCCGGACCCATGAAGATCTTGTCTTTCGCGTCCTCGAAGTCCTGCATCTCGACGATGCGCTTGCCGCGACGCGCGGCGAACAGCGCCGCTTCGTTCACGAGGTTCGCGAGATCCGCACCCGAAAAGCCCGGCGTGCCGCGCGCGATGACTGCCGCGTCGACGTCGTTTGCGATCGGCACCTTGCGCAGGTGCACCTTCATGATGTGCTCGCGGCCGCGGATATCCGGCAGGCCGACATACACCTGGCGGTCGAAACGGCCCGGACGCAGCAGCGCCTTGTCCAGCACGTCCGAACGGTTCGTCGCAGCAATCACGATCACGCCCGAGTTCGCCTCGAAGCCGTCCATTTCGACGAGCATCTGGTTCAGCGTCTGTTCGCGTTCGTCGTTGCCACCGCCCATGCCGGCACCGCGATGACGGCCGACCGCGTCGATTTCGTCGATGAACACGATGCAAGGGGCATGCTTCTTTGCCTGTTCGAACATGTCGCGCACGCGAGCTGCACCCACGCCCACGAACATTTCGACGAAGTCCGAACCCGAGATGCTGAAAAACGGCACTTTCGCTTCGCCAGCGATGGCGCGCGCCAGCAGCGTCTTACCGGTTCCCGGTGGGCCGACCAGCAGCACGCCACGCGGGATGCGGCCACCCAGCTTCTGGAACTTCTGCGGGTCGCGCAGGAAATCGACCAGTTCGGAAACTTCTTCCTTGGCCTCGTCGCAGCCAGCGACATCGGAAAAATTGATAGCGTTGTTGTTCTCATCGATCAGACGCGCGCGGGATTTACCGAACGAAAAGGCGCCGCCCTTTCCGCCTCCTTGCATCTGTCTCATCATGTAGAACCAGAATCCGATGATCAGGATTGTCGGCCCGAGGTAGTACAGCGCGGACACCAGCGCGTTCGGCTCGTCGTCAGCCTTGCCGCTGACCTGGACGCCGTACTTCATCAGGTCGCCGACCATCCAGATGTCGCCCGGCGACACGATCTGATACTTCTGACCGTCGGCCGGCGTCACCGTGAGGTTGCGCCCCTGAACAATCACGCTCTTGACCTTGCCGCTTTTCGCGTCGTCCATGAACTGCGAATACGAGACGCCTTCCTGGACACGGGGCTTGTCGAACTGCTTGAACACCGTAAACAGCACCAGTGCGATGACCAGCCACACTGCTGCTTTCGAAAACATGTTGTTGTTCAAAGCACCACTCCTTCACTCATAGACAAGCGCCTACATTTGCCTTGCGGCACCACTCAGGCATTCTAATCCAGTCCGAAGACCCCTGCCATAAGCATTCGCTACCGCATAAATAGCGTACCGCGCAACCTCAGCGCTCTTATTTTCCGGCGTGCCGGAAATGCGGGCTCACATATCACTGCCTTCCGTTTAACGGGGCCGCTTCAGATGTCTGCCCAAAATAAACGTCTCAGACGACTTGTCCCGTGACGCCTTCGGCTTGCGCGCAGCCACCGTCTTAAACTGATGCTTGAACTTTTCGACAATCTGGCTGTAACCGCTGCCGTGAAAACATTTGACTAAAAGGGCACCATCAGATTTCAGGTGGTTTTGGGCAAATTCCAGCGCGAGATCGCATACATGCTCGATACGCGCGGCGTCCGCCACCGCCACTCCCGACAGATTGGGCGCCATGTCAGAAATTACAAGGTCCACGTCGCGCTCTCCGACCACTTCTTCCAGTTGCTCGAGCACGCTGTCCTCGCGGAAGTCGCCCTGGATGAAATGAACGTCGGCGATTGGCTCCATCGGCAGCAGATCGAGCGCGATGATCGTCCCGTCGATCCCGCCCTCGCGCTGCGCATCGCGATTCTTGCCCTGCGCGAGTTTGTTGCGCACGTACTGGCTCCAGCTGCCGGGCGCCGCGCCCAGGTCGACGATGATCTGGCCGGGGCGGATGAGCTTGTCCTGCTCGTCGATTTCCTTGAGCTTGTAGGCGGCGCGAGCGCGATAGCCCTCCCGCTGCGCCATTTTCACGTACGGATCGTTGATGTGGTCGTGCAGCCACGACTGGTTGAAGCGGTTTTTTGCCATTAATCGTTGAACTCTTGCTACGAGATGCCGCGCTTTTAGCGGATAATACGCGTTTAATTCGCGCGGCTGTGGCCATAGGCCGTGTTCCGCGCGCGTGGTTCTGCCTGTTTCTGCGCTGCCGTCACGTTCGTGCCGTCGTCAGCGCTGTATTTCATCGCAGTTTTCTATTTTCTCGGGCGCCACCCGCCGATTCGCAGGATCGACCGATCCCCGCGGGCGTCGCCATTTTAGTCGAGTCTGTCACTTCTCATGCCCGCCCTTAAAGTTACATCCGAACAACGCGCCGAGTTGCGCTCCCAGGCTCACGCGCTCAAGCCGGTCGTGATGGTCGGCGCCGAAGGGCTGACCGACGCCGTGCTGGCCGAAATCAAGGTGAATCTGAAAGCGCACCAGTTGATCAAGATTCGCGTTTTCGGCGACGAGCGCGAAGAGCGCATCGCCATTTACGAAGAAATCTGCGACCGCCTGAACGCCGCGCCGATTCAGCATATCGGCAAACTGCTCGTGGTCTGGAAGCCCGAAAAAGTTGCCGCTGAGCGCGCCCCGGCCACGAAGACAAAGCGCGGCGCGCTGCCGAGCGCCCGTGAAGTGGCAGATGAAACGCCGTCGAACAAGGGGCGCGCGCCACGCGTCGTGAAGGTCGTCAAGGCAACCGACAACCCGATGCGTCGTCCGAAACCGCAAAAAGTACTGGTGCGCGGCAACGAGCGCGTCACTGCGGGCGGCAACATCAAGAAAGCGAAGAAACGCCAGACCAGCGCGAAGCGCATGCATCAGACGTCGAAGTAAATCCGGGGTGGCGCGCCGTCCGAAACAGCATTTGGACCGCGCCATTCGCAAATATTTGCTTGTGCATGCTGTGGCAATCCGCCACGCCAGAAGCGCAATCCGCAGGACATCGCCGGCATGCGTCTCGCATGAAATCCGGCCCGTTTGCTAACCGGCCGTCCGGCGCGCCGCGCCCGCCGCACCCTGCTCCGCGACCGGACCCGTTCCCGCCGGCAGCTTCCACGCGAGCACGATCCCCAACAGACTCTCGATCAGATAAAACACGCTCGAAACGCCGTGCAGCAAGCCGAAGCGGCTTGCATACACGGAATGGCCGACATCCGTGCCAGCCTCCTGCGCGGCGACGCGCAAGGCATTCATAAACGGCTGCAGCGCGAAATAGCCGAGCAGCACGCACACCAGCATGCCAGTCACCAGCCATCGCAGACGCCGGTACGCATCGCCGCCGCGCCGGACCAGCACATTGCACAGCGCGAGCAGCAACACGCCGCACACGACGCCGATGACGCCTTCGATGCGAAACAACTGGGCTGCGACCGTACCCGCCGTCATCCGGTCGAGCGACGTGAACAGCACAGGCGCCACGGCGTAGCCGATAGTCAGCAGACTGCCGACCCATACGACCGTCAGCAGCCGGAACAGGCGATGCGGCATCGAAGACACAGCAGCGGCCTCAAATGTAGCGCACCGCGATGATTTCGTACTCGCGCACGCCACCCGGCGCCTGCACCGACGCGACATCGCCTTCCGACTTGCCGATCAGCGCACGCGCGATCGGCGAGCTGACGGAGATAAGGCCGTGTTCGAGATCGGCTTCGTCGTCGCCGACGATTTGATAGGTAACCGAATCACCCGAATCCAGATCTTCCAGATCGACCGTTGCTGCGAACACGACGCGGCCTTCCGCGTCGAGCGCGCAAGGATCGATGATCTGCGCGGCCGCCAGCTTCGATTCGATCTCGGCGATGCGCCCTTCGATGAAACCTTGCTTTTCTTTCGCAGCGTCGTACTCGGCGTTCTCCGACAGATCACCTTGGGCACGGGCTTCCGCGATCGAATTGATGACGGCTGGACGTTCAACCGATTTCAGGCGCTGCAGTTCGTCGCGCAACTGGTCTGCGCCGCGCTTCGTCAAGGGAATAGTGCTCATAAACAGCTCTTTGGCAAAAAACAGCCACAAAAAAAATCACCGCGGTTAAGTGCATCCCGCGTCGGCGCTGGAGCGTGGCACAAAGCCCGATCTGACACCTTAGGGACGCCGCTTAACCGCGGCACTTACGTCTTGGACGGAAACCTGAAGCCTTAGTTTAGGCGAGCGTGGAGTCCTTGTAAATCATAGACTTCCAGGTCCTTCAGATAACGCAGGCCCTCGACGGCGGCACGCGCGCCCGACATCGTCGTGTAGTACGTGACCTTTTGCGCCTGCGCGCTCATGCGAATCGAACGCGAATCGGCAATGGCCGCGCGCGTTTCGTCGACGGTCGTGAAGACGAGCGCGATCTCGCCGTTCTTGATCATGTCGACGATGTGCGGACGGCCGTCCTTCACCTTGTTCACGACTCGCACGGGCACGCCCGCCGCTTCGATCGCCGCCGCCGTGCCCTTGGTCGCGACGAGCGGGTAACCCAACTCATGCAGCATACGAGCGACTTCAACGGCCTTCGGCTTGTCGGCGTCCATCACCGTCAGCAGCACCGTGCCCGACTCCGGCAGGCGCGAGCCCGCCGCGAGCTGCGACTTGAAGAGCGCCTCGCCGAACGTGCGCCCGACGCCCATCACCTCGCCCGTCGAGCGCATTTCCGGTCCGAGCACCGGGTCGACGGTCGGGAACTTGACGAACGGGAACACCGCTTCCTTCACACTGAAGTACGGCGGCTCGACTTCCTTCGTCACGCCTTGCTGCACGAGCTTCTGGCCGACCATCGCGCGCGCCGCGATTTTCGCGAGCGGCAGGCTGGTGGCCTTCGACACGTATGGCACCGTGCGCGACGCGCGGGGGTTCACTTCGAGCACGTAGATGACGTCCTGCTTCGAGCCGTCAGCCTGCGGCACCTGCTGGATCGCGAACTGCACGTTCATCAGGCCGACCACGTTCAGCGCCTTCGCCATCGCGCCCGTCTGACGCTTGAGCTCAGCGACCGTCTCCTTCGCCAGCGAGTACGGTGGCAGCGAACAAGCCGAGTCGCCCGAGTGCACACCCGCCTGCTCGATGTGCTCCATCACGCCACCGATGAACACCGTGTCGCCATCCGAAATACAGTCCACATCGCATTCGATCGCGTCGTTCAGGAAGCGGTCGAGCAGCACGGGCGAATCGTTCGACACCTTCACAGCCTCGCGCATATAGCGTTCGAGATCGCGCGGCTCGTGGACGATTTCCATCGCGCGGCCGCCGAGCACATACGACGGACGCACGACGAGCGGATAGCCGATCTCGTCGGCGAGCTTCAGCGCTTCGTCTTCCGTGCGCGCGGTGCGGTTGGGCGGCTGGCGCAGATTCAGTTCTTGCAGCAGCTTCTGGAAACGCTCGCGGTCTTCGGCAGCATCGATCATGTCCGGCGACGTGCCGACGATGGGCACACCGTTCGCTTCGAGATCGAGCGCGAGCTTCAGCGGCGTCTGGCCGCCATACTGTACGATCACGCCGAGCGGCTTTTCCTTGTCGACGATTTCGAGCACGTCTTCGAGCGTCAGCGGCTCGAAGTACAGGCGGTCCGAGGTGTCGTAGTCGGTCGAAACGGTTTCCGGGTTGCAGTTGACCATGATCGTTTCATAGCCGTCTTCGCGCATCGCGAGCGCCGCGTGCACGCAGCAGTAGTCGAACTCGATGCCCTGGCCGATCCGGTTCGGGCCGCCGCCCAGCACCATGATCTTCTTGTTGTTCGTCGGATTCGCTTCGCACTCTTCCTCGTAGGTCGAGTACATGTAGGCCGTCTTCGTCGCGAACTCAGCCGCGCAGGTATCGACGCGCTTGTACACGGGGCGCACGTTCAGCTCGATACGGCGCTTGCGCACGTCGGCGCCCGTCGCGCCGACCAGCTTGGCCAGGCGGCGATCCGAGAAGCCGCTCTGCTTCAGATAGCGCAGCTCTTCCTTCGTGAGGCTCGCGAGCGTGCGGCCTTCGAGCGCCTTTTCCTTGCGCACGATTTCTTCGATTTGCGCGAGAAACCACGGGTCGATCGACGTTTCCTCGAAGATTTCCTGCTGCGTGAGGCCAAGGCGGAATGCATCGCCGACATACCAGATGCGGTCCGGGCCTGCTTCGCCGATCTCGCGAATCACTTCGTCGCGGCTCGTGGTTTTTTCATCGAGACCGTCGACGCCGACCTCCAGACCGCGCAGCGCCTTCTGGAACGACTCCTGGAACGTGCGGCCGATCGCCATCACTTCACCGACCGACTTCATCTGCGTGGTCAGGCGCGGATCGGCTTCGCGGAACTTCTCGAATGCGAAGCGCGGAATCTTCGTGACGACGTAATCGATGGTCGGTTCGAACGATGCTGGCGTCTGGCCGCCCGTGATTTCGTTCTTCAGTTCATCGAGCGTGTAGCCGACGGCGAGCTTCGCCGCGACCTTCGCGATCGGGAAGCCCGTTGCCTTCGACGCCAAAGCGGACGAACGCGACACGCGCGGATTCATTTCGATCACGATCATCCGGCCGTCGTTCGGATTGATCGAGAACTGGACGTTCGAGCCACCCGTGTCGACGCCGATCTCGCGCAGCACCGCGAGCGATGCGTTACGCAGGATCTGATATTCCTTGTCGGTGAGCGTCTGCGCCGGCGCGACGGTGATCGAGTCGCCCGTGTGGATGCCCATCGGGTCGAGGTTTTCGATCGAGCACACGATGATGCAGTTGTCCTTCTTGTCGCGGACCACTTCCATCTCGTACTCTTTCCAGCCGAGCAGCGACTCTTCGATCAGCAGTTCGCGCGTCGGCGACAGATCGAGACCGCGCTTGCAGATCTCTTCGAATTCTTCGCGGTTGTACGCGATGCCGCCGCCCGAGCCGCCGAGCGTGAATGACGGACGGATCACGATGGGGTAACCGCTGCCGCCCGTGAACGCGGCGATTTCCGCGTGCACAGCCATCGCTTCTTCCATCGAATGCGCGATGCCCGACTTCGCCGAGCCGAGGCCGATCTTCGTCATCGCGTCCTTGAACTTCTGACGGTCTTCGGCCTTGTCGATGGCTTCCGGCGATGCGCCGATCAGCTCGACGTTGTATTTTTCCAGCACGCCATGGTGATGCAGATCGAGCGCGCAGTTCAGCGCGGTCTGGCCGCCCATCGTCGGCAGGATCGCGTCCGGGCGCTCCTTCGCGATGATGCGCTCGACCACTTCCCACGTGATCGGCTCGATGTACGTGACGTCGGCCGTGTTCGGGTCGGTCATGATCGTCGCCGGATTGCTGTTGACGAGAATGACCTTGTAGCCTTCCTCACGCAGCGCCTTGCACGCCTGCGCGCCCGAGTAGTCGAACTCGCACGCCTGGCCGATGATGATGGGACCCGCGCCGATGATGAGGATGCTCTTGATGTCTGTCCGCTTGGGCATAACGCTCTCGCTAATGTATTCCTGAGTTCTTACCGTTGGCGCGCCGGCGGTGTGCCGTTCGGGCCGGACCGTTTGGTCTGTGCCGAACGGCGTCGCGGGGCGCGCTCTTTCCCGTCGCTGTTCGCGAGCTGCTGATTATGCCGCTGCCGACTTGTTGCCCTTCGCCTGATCCATCAACGCGGTGAAGCGGTCGAACAGATAGGCGATATCGTGCGGGCCGGGCGATGCTTCCGGGTGGCCCTGGAAGCAGAACGCCGGCTTGTCGGTCAGCGCGAAGCCTTGCAGCGTGCCGTCGAACAGCGACACGTGCGTGACCTTCGCGTTGGCGGGCAACGTGTCGGCGTCGACCGCGAAGCCGTGGTTCTGCGACGTGATCACGACGCGGCCGTCGTCGAGGTCCTTCACGGGATGGTTCGCGCCGTGGTGGCCCGTCTTCATCTTCATCGTCTTCGCGCCGACGGCGAGGCCCATGATCTGATGGCCAAGGCAGATGCCGAACGTCGGGATGCCGCGCTCGATGAACTCGCGGGTGGCCGCAATCGCGTAATCGCACGGCTCCGGGTCGCCGGGGCCATTCGACAGGAAGATGCCGTCCGGACTGAGCGCGAGCGCGTCGGCGGCCGTGGCTTGCGCCGGCAGCACCGTGACCTGGCAGCCGCGCTCCGCCAGCATCCGCAGGATGTTGTACTTCACGCCGTAGTCGAATGCGACGACACGATAGCGCGGCGCGTTCTGCATGCCATAGCCGCTGCCGAGACGCCATTCCGTCTGCTTCCATTCGTACGGCTTTTGCGTGGACACGACTTTCGCGAGGTCCATGCCGGCAAGACCGGGGAACGAGCGCGCGAGTTCGATTGCCTGCGCCTCGTCATCCGAGCCTGCGAGAATCGCGCCGTTCTGCGCACCCTTGTCGCGCAGCACTCGCGTGAGCTTGCGGGTGTCGATACCGGCGATCGCGACGACGCCTTCCGCGTTCAGATAATCCGGAAGCGAGCGCTCCATGCGGAAGTTCGACGCGAGAACGGGCAGATCACGGATGATCAGACCGGCGGCATGGACTTTCGTGGCTTCGACATCTTCGGCGTTCACACCGACGTTGCCAATGTGCGGGTACGTCAGCGTGACGATCTGGCGCGCGTAGCTGGGGTCGGTCAGGATTTCCTGATAGCCGGTGATGGCCGTATTGAAGACGACTTCGCCGATGGTATGACCGGGCGCGCCGATCGAGTAACCACGAAAGACCGTGCCGTCGGCGAGCGCGAGCAGAGCGGGAGAAAATGACGGCAACACGGGAGACTCCTTGGGGGAGCACCCTGTTGCCGACCTGTCTATCCGACCGTGCGGGCCGCGGCGAGGCGCATCGGACGATGCGCGCGCAGGCTCGCTCGCGTGTCGCTGTTCGCGGTGAGTCGCATCGGGCGCCGCGGAGCTGGCAGTCGGCCCATCGTGTAGGCGGACTGGCTGGTTGCGGACCGCGGGCGACGTAGCCGGCGTGGATTCACTGACGAAGACACCCGGGCTACAAACCGGGACTACAAACGAATCGCGGCGGATGAACGGTGTGTGAGAGGTAGGCGCTAGGGTGCGGGTTGATAAGCTCAAACTTTGAAATTATAGCCTGAAACGACCCCTCTCTTCAATCCGAGATGGGCCGCGAAGGGCCGGACGCAGCCCGATCGAGCGTCGCGGGCACGTGGTGCTTGCCGCGGGAACTGCCGGCGAGGCGCCTGCCGCTCGATATCAGGATACGCGCAAGCGAGCCCTACGGCAGGTGCTCGGCGTGGACGTGTGACGGCGCCTTCGCCAGCGCCCGGCTCGGCAGCACGTACCAGACGGCACTGGCCAGTTGCAGCGCGACGAGAATGCCCCACGCGGTCAGGTGCGCAACGGGCGGATAGTGCCCATCGACGGCCGTCCAGTGCGACAGGACAGCACCCACCCCAATCTGAAAGCCGAAGATCAGCAGGAAGATGATCAGCGTCAGCGTTGTATTGGCGCGGCCGATCAGATGAGGCGGAAAATGGCGCGCGAGCACCGCATAGCTCAGGATGCCGACCCCGCCGAAAATTCCGTAAGCGACCCACAGCAGCCCAGCCGGCAATGGCGCGCGCAGCATGATGAGCAGTTGCGTGACCACGAAGAGCGCCATACCGATGCCGCAAAACGCATACAGCGACAGCCCGCGCCGCTCCATGCTGCGCGCCGCCGCGCCGAAGCCCACGCAGCCGGCCATCATCGCAAAGCCCAGCACCGACACGAACGCCGCGGCCTCGTGCGACTGAAAGCCCGACACATCTCGCAGCCACGCACCTACCCACAGCGACTGCATCGCGTAAAACGCGCCCTGCGTGACGACCGAAAATGAAGCGATTTTCCAGAACGCCGCGCTGCGCAGGATGTGCCACGTGCCCTTGAACTGGCCGACGAGGCTCGCCTGATGATGGATTTCATTCTTTTCTGGAGCGAACGCCCACAGCATTGCCGCCACCACGATCGTCAGGACCACGAGCGCAAGACAGATCGCCCGCCAGCTCGCGAACGTCAGCAGCCAGGTCAACGGCGAACCGACCACGACGCCGCCCAGACCGCCGACGGCCATCACGAGCCCGTTCATCAGCGGCAGGCGTCCCACCGGGAAATATTGCGCAAGCGCCTTGAACGCCGCCCCCAGACACACCGACACGCCGACGCCAATCAGAAGCCGCCCCACCATCATCGCGCCGACGCCGTGCGCCGTGCCGAACATGCCGATGCCGGCAGCGGCGAAGAGCAGCATGCCTGCCGCCACACGACGCGGACCGTAGTGATCGAGCAAAACACCAGCGGGCAGTTGCGCGCCCGCAAAGCCGAGGAAATACAGACTGGTCAGCAAACCGAGATCGGCGGCCGTCAACGCGAGCTCACGCGTGATCAGCGGCGCAAAGCCGAGATTCACGCCACGAAACACGTACGAGACGAAGTAACCGGCGGAGAACAGGAGAAAAACGCGAAGCGGCGGCGAGAACATGAGGCATCGGCAAGATAGCCCGGCGGGCCCGAGGGTGAACGATAGCGGAATATTTCTACCGTGTCGCAAGACCGTGTGCGACGTGCGGGAATGCGTCGGCGGAAATGAAAAACGCCGTCACTCAATGTGACGGCGTTCTGGAAGAGGAGAGATCGGAGCGCACTTCATGTGCTGCCCCCGCAGCACATGTTCGGTCATCCTCGAAAGGCTGCTTGTTGTTTGCTTACCCCTTCCGCGCGTTGGCCGCGACTTTCTGGCGGCTACCCGTCTCGGCTTTCGACGCCTTGCCGGACGATTCCGTCGAAACCTTCGTCACCTTGCCCTTCGCAGCAGTGGACTTGCTGGACTTGCCAACCGGTTCCGACACCTTGGCCACGCTCGAATGGCCGCGGCCCCGTTTTTTATCGTAGCGCGATTCGGATTTCGTGTCTGCGGCCTGGGCAGTGACCTTTTCGACGCCACCGCCAACGGGAACCGTCGCCAGCTTCTGCGGGCCTGGCTCGCTCGGCATCGTCTTGCCGACGGGCACGTGCAGCACGATCACCTGGCCCGGCATCACGAGATCGCGCTTCGTCCGGTTCCACGCCTTTAGTTGACCGACCGACACGTCGTAACGGTCCGCGATCATCGCCATCGACTGCTTGCGGCGCACGCGGATCAGCATCTTGCGCGTGTCGGGCACATCCGGCTCGATCGCGAGCACGGCGCTTTCGGCGACGTCCGCGCTGATGTCTTCGTCGTCATCGTCGGCGCGCGGCACGACGATCGTCGAGCCCGGCTTCAGGCGCATGCCGGCCGGAATCTTGTTGACGGCCATCAGCGTGTCGGCATCGACGCCAATCTTTTCCGCAAGCGCCGCCGGACGCGAGCGCTCCGTCACGGTGTAGGTCGTCCAGGACGACAGCGAGCCCGTGTACGACTTGAGATTGCGCTCGAATGCGCTGGCATTGTCGAACGGCAGCAGGATCTGCGGCTGGGTCGCCCCCAGAATGACGGGCTTCTTGAACGACGGGTTCAGCGAGCGGAACTCATCCGGCGTCATGTTCGCGAGCTTCGCGGCCGTATCGACGTCGATATCGTGCGAGGTCGTCACCGTCACGAAGTACGGGTGATTCGGAATGGACGGCAGCGCGAGCCCGTACACCTGCGGGTTGATCACGATGTTCTTGACGGCCTGCAGCTTCGGCACGTAATTGCGCGTTTCCGACGGCATGCGAAGGCTTTGATAGTCGGTTGGCAAGCCCGCCGCCTCATTGCGCGCGATCGCGCGCTGCACGTTGCCCTCGCCCCAGTTGTACGCGGCGAGCGCCAGATACCAGTCGCCGAACATATCGTGCAGACGCGACAGATAGTCGAGCGCGGCGCTAGTCGACGCGAGCACGTCGCGGCGCTCGTCCTGCCACATGTTCTGCTTGAGGTTGTATGTGCGGCCCGTGCCCGGCACGAACTGCCACATGCCCGCCGCCTTCGCGACCGACAGCGCCTGCGGGTTGTAAGCAGACTCGATGAACGGCAGAAGCGCGAGCTCCGTCGGCATGTGGCGCGCTTCGAGTTCTTCGACGATGTGATACAGGTACTTTTGCGACCGCTCGGTCATGCGCTGGACATAATCCGGGCGCTGCGCATACCAGTTCGCCTGCATGTCGACCAGGTCGCTTTGCAGATCGGGCATCTGGAAACCACGACGGATACGGCCCCACAGATCGCTGTCCGCGCTCGTCAGTTGAGCGACGGAACCCTGGTCTACGTTGATCGTTTCTTTGGCGGTGGCTGTCCTGCGGAGAGCGTCGGCTACGGCTTGCTGGTTAGCGGGGTTGGAAGCGCTGGAAAGGGTGTTCGTCGTTGGCCCCTGGCTCGCACACGCGGCGAGCGTCAGGACCAGCAACGCGCTAAGGATGAATCTCATGAACGTCTCGGCTTCCAAAGGGGCTGGAATTTGCAGCCGATAGTACGAAAGTGCGCCGTTTCCGTCAATCAGAATAATGTGAAAAACGTAGCCAAATCTGAGGCTTGGCGTTTCTTTCTACGATTCGGGTGAGCATACCCCCATACGCTCCCAGGTTAGCGGAACCTGTTCTTCCATTCGCGCATCAGCGTGAAAGCGGTCAGCCGGTCGGGCACCGTCTCGTGCAACTGCTCGGCGAGCGTCGCCTGAACGGCCGGCTCGCCCGCGCGCAAAAACGGGTTGACGTCGCGCTCGTGGGCGATCGTCGTGGGCAGCGTCGGAACCTCGCGCGCGCGCAGGGCCGTCGCTTCGTCGCGCCACGCTTGCAGCTTCGCGTTGCCCGGCTCGCAAGCGAGCGCGAAGCGGATGTTCGACAGTGTGTATTCGTGCGCGCAATGCACTTGCGTTTCTCCCGGCAGCGCGGCGAGCGCGTCGAGTGATTTGAGCATCTGCGCGGGCGTGCCTTCGAACAGACGCCCGCAGCCGCAGGCGAACAGCGTGTCGCCGCAGAACACGTGAGGCGTGCCGCGCGGGTCGGCCGCCTGGAAGTACGCTATATGGCCACTCGTATGTCCGGGCACATCCAGAATTGTGAAATCGAGCGATGGCGCGTCGATATGCACCGTATCGCCCTGTTCAAGACGCGTGGTCAGATACGGAATCGCTTCTGCGGCGGGGCCGTAGACGGGTACAAGCTGGCCATCCAGCAGATCGGCCACTCCGCCGACGTGGTCGGCATGATGGTGGGTGAGTAAAATAGCGTTCAGCCGCCATCCCCGTTTTGCCAGATAGGCCTTGACCGGGGCGGCGTCGCCCGGATCGACGGCCACGGCATGGCGGCCGTCCGACACGACCCAGATGTAATTGTCATCAAACGCCGGGACAGGGACGTACTCGAGCGAATTCATAGGCGACGCATTCTTCAACATGTCTGACCGATCGATTATAGACTGGCCGGCCTGGACCCACTCCCCTCCCGGTCGCTATGTGTTGGAGTGGGAGCAGGCGCAGCTCGACCGCGTCGTGTCCGACGTGTTCGGCTATCACGCGCTGCAGCTGGGTCTGCCACAGCTCGACGCGCTGCGCGAGAACCGGATGCCCTGCCGCGGGCTCGTGCTCGACGCCGAGAGCGGCGCGAGCGCACCGTATACGTTTCCGCGCGGCGGCGCGGGCGGCCAGTCCGAGCGCCACGCGCCGCCGGGACGCAGCGCCGTCTGGTGCGATCTGCTCGACTTGCCGTTCGAGGCTCAAAGCGTCGACCTGATCGTGATGCCCCATACGCTGGAGTTCACGCACGACCCGCACCGGCTGTTGCGCGAGGCCGAACGTGTGCTGATGCCGGAAGGCCAGTTGATCATCCTGGGTTTCAATTCGCTGTCGCTGTGGGGCGCGCGGCAGTCGTTCGGCAAGGTCGCGGACCGACCGTTCGTGCCCGCGGCGCACGATCTGATCGCATTCACCCGCCTCAAGGACTGGATCAAGCTGCTCGGCTTCGACCTTGATCGCGGCCGCTTCGGCTGCTATCGTCCGCCCCTCGTCGGCGAAAAATGGCTGTCGCGCTATCAATTCATGGAAGCGGCCGGCGACCGCTGGTGGCCGATCTTCGGCGCCGTCTACATGGTTACTGCGATCAAGCGCGTGCGCGGCATGCGCCTCGTCGGTCCGCTGAAAGTCAAGAAGCCGGTGCTGGCGGCCGGCCTCACCCCCGCCGCCACGCCCAATACACGCAACAACACACAATGAGTTCTGACCAGATCGAAATTTTCACCGACGGAGCCTGCAAGGGCAATCCCGGCCCCGGCGGCTGGGGCGCGCTGCTGCGCTATGGCGCGCAGGAAAAAGAGCTGTTCGGCGGCGAAGCGAACACGACGAACAACCGGATGGAACTGATGGCCGTGATCGCCGCGCTCGAAGCGCTGAAGCGCCCATGCAAAGCCGTCGTGCACACGGATTCCCAGTATGTCCAGAAAGGCATCAGCGAATGGATCCACGGCTGGAAGAAGAAAAACTGGATGACGGCGGCGAAGGCGCCCGTGAAGAACGCCGACCTCTGGAAACGGCTCGACGCGCTCGCGCAGCAGCATGAACTGGAGTGGCGCTGGGTCCGGGGCCACGCGGGTCACCCGGAGAACGAACGCGCCGATGAACTCGCGAATCGCGGCGTAGCGAGCCTCTCCGATCTCTGACGGCTTCCAGCTTTTACACGCATCAACACAGGCAGACAAACTCCGACATGCGTCAAATTATCCTCGATACGGAAACGACGGGACTGAATGCGAGAAGCGGCGACCGCATCATCGAAATTGGCTGCGTCGAGCTGATCAATCGCCGGCTGACGGGCAACAACCTGCACTTTTATGTCAACCCCGAGCGCGACAGCGACCCGGGCGCGCTGGCCGTCCACGGCCTGACGACAGAGTTCCTGAGCGACAAGCCGAAGTTCGCGGAAATCGCCGACGCGCTGCGCGATTTCGTCAAGGACGCGGAAATCATCATTCACAACGCGCCGTTCGATATCGGCTTTCTCGATGCCGAGTTCTCGCTGCTCGGTCTGCCGCCGTTCACCGAGCATTGCGGCGAGGTGATCGATACGCTCGTGCGGGCGAAGTCGATGTTCCCCGGCAAGCGCAACTCGCTCGACGCGCTGTGCGACCGCTTCGGCATCAGCAACGCGCACCGGACGCTGCACGGCGCGTTGCTCGACTCGGAACTGCTCGCCGAGGTGTACCTCGCGATGACGCGCGGCCAGGAAAGCCTCGTAATCGACATGATCGGCGAAGCGGCGTCGGGTGGCGCCGGGGGCGCGAAAGGCGTGAAGCTCGACACGCTCGAACTCATCGTGCTCCCCGCCACCGACGATGAGCTCGCCGAACATGAAGCGCTGCTCGACGGGCTCGACAAGTCGCTGAAGGGAACCAGCGTATGGCGCATGCAGCCCATGGCGGAAGACGCATCGGCAACCGCCGATACGCAAATCGCTTAAAAAGTACTTGTCGAAGCCGAAAAGACCTGACATAATGCACAGCTCTTCGGGTGGTTAGCTCAGCGGTAGAGCACTGCCTTCACACGGCAGGGGTCACTGGTTCGATCCCAGTACTACCCACCAGATTCGAAGAAAAGAAGGCCCGGACGGAAACGTTCGGGCCTTTTTCTTTTGCCTTCGCTTTTGCTTCTTTGCCGCTTGCTTCGCGGCATCCCCGATCTCGTTGCATATCCGCGTTCGCTTCGCTCAAACGGATCGGCACACGCGTCACCCTCGCCGTCCGCCGCACTGCCGGCGGCGTCCCGTGGCCTCGCCGACAGCGCCGGCACGAATCAGGACGTACTCGCCCCGACGCCGCGCGCCATGCCCGACGCGGCAAAGACCATTACGACCAGCAGAATGGATTGCCAATGGCCGATGCGCGCAAAGCGTCCGGCGCGCGACAGGTCCGGCGTATCGCCTTTCCTTTCGGCGATACGCCAGCGGATCAGCGTCATCATCGGCGCGACTTCGAGAATCAGGATCAGCACGAGCGCCGCCATCTTGATATGAAAGAGCGGTTCGTGAAGATAGTAATCCGCGCCCTTCTCCAATCCGCCGAACACGCGCATCAAGCCCGTGACGATCAGAATGACGGCCGTGACACCCCAACCGTTATCCGCGAGAAAGACGCGCGACAAATCCGCCTGCCCGGAGAGCCGGCGCAGCGCCCGTGTGCGCGCGATGATTGACGCGCGCGAACCCATAACCCAGCAGATGAACAGCGGCCAGCAACCAGCGAATCAGCATGGACACCTCCGTGAACGATGCGAAGCGGTTGATTCCGCGGAAAGACGGCGACTGTGCGGGCTGACGCCGCACGCGGGAAGGCTCAAGCCTGGCGGAGGCTGGCGTCGAGCGCCCTCGCTGCGACTCGATCGCCTTCCGTCGAAAGCACCGCGCGGAATACGGTTTGCCGGTTATGGCCCGCGGCGGCAGGCGAATCCCACATTAACTCGACCTGCGGGCGGCGCAGCAGGCCGCCGACGCCCGCGCGCTCGAGCGTCGTGTGGCCGTTCGCGATGGGCGGCATCGTTGCCGGCTGCGCGCCGGAAAGATCGACTGTGGGCGCCGCGCGCACGACTCCTGCCGTGCCCCGCGCGACGTCGGGCCAGCGCAACGAGAGTTCACGCGCGTCGTATTGGCCGACCTTGCGGCTCTCAGCCCAGACGATCGCCGTACGCGTGACGGCGTCGACCGAAATCGCATAGCGGCCGATCGCGAAGCGGCGTGCGGCGATATTCGTGCGCCACAGCGCGCGCGGCCGGCAGATCCAGACGACGACGGCATACAGCGTCGGCGCGGCGATCAGCCAGCCATTGGTCGCGGCGACCGCGTTGAACGCGCGCCGCCAGCCCGCCGCCCACACGAACGCGCCGACCGACCAGACGGCGAACAGCAGGCCGAGAAAAGCGAACAGGCGCAGCGCCTGGCGAAGCCACTGGGGCAGCGGATGGAACGGCCGCTCGGCTCGCGCCTTCGCGCCGGGCAGAAAGATCAACAGAAACAGGAAGACGAGATTGATGCACGCCCACGGTGACGACGCCATCGCCTGAAGCGCCGTCAGCGGCTCCATATCGCCCATCGAAAAGAGCCAGCGAGCCAGGATTACGAGACCGATGGCGCGAAGCGCGAACATCGTGCCGGCGCCTGGCGCCGCGCTCGCTCGCGTCTGTTTCGTTCTCGCCAAAGCACTCTCCTCATATCGACGGGCCGCGCCGGATTTGCGGCACGGCCATTATAGGGATATTACGGATTCGTCTCACGGTTGAAGGCACGGGAATGCACACTTTCGGCTCATTGAGTCGCCGTCGTGCATCGACGTGCAGCGCAAATGCAACAACGCCCCGCATGTTCGACACATGCGGGGCGTTGTCGTGACTTTCGAAGGCCGCAATGGACGCTTGCGAGCGCGCCGTTAACGGCCCCTCGACAGCGGCGATCAGCCTGCGTTGACTTCGCGCAGCACCGTACGGCGCTTCGCGCGCAGCAGCTCTTCGTACGTCGCCAGATAGTTCTGCGCCATCACCTTCGACGAGAAGCGCGCTTCGAATGCCTTGCGCACCTGCGCGCGCGGCAGTTGATCGAGACGCTTGACGGCGGCGACAGCGCTGATTTCGTCTTCGACGACGAAGCCCGACACACCGTTTTCGATCACTTCCGGCACCGAGCCGCGCTTGAATGCGATCACGGGCGTGCCGCACGCCATCGCCTCGATCATCACCAGACCAAACGGCTCCGGCCAGTCGATCGGGAACACCAGTGCGTGCGCGTTGCCGAGGAACTCGCGCTTTTCGGCTTCGCCGATTTCGCCGATGTACTCGACGTGCGGCAGCGCCATCAGCGGCTTGATCACTTCTTCGTAATAGGCGCGGTCGGCCTTGTCGATCTTGGCGGCGACCTTGAGCTTCATGCCTGCCTGGCCGGCGATGCGGATCGCGCGGTCAAGGCCCTTCTCCGGCGAGACGCGGCCGAGGAATGCGAGGTAGCCCGGCTCGACGTTGGGAATCGGCGTGAGCACGTTTTCCGGCAGGCCGTGGTACACGGTCGACAGCCAGTTGGCCTGTTGCAGCGGCTGGCGCTGGTTGTCCGAGATCGATACGACGGGCACGTCGCTGAACGTGTTGAAGACGGGCTGCAGTTCGGGCAGATCAAGACGGCCGTGCATCGTCGTCAGGAACGGCACCGGCTGGCGCGCGAACAGCGAGAACGGGTAGTAGTCGATGTGAAAGTGCAGCACGTCGAATTCGTCGGCGCGGCGGCGCACTTCTTCGAGCAGCAGCATGTGCGGCGCCATCACGTCGCGAATCGTCGGGTCCAGACGCAGTGCCTGCGGCCAGAATGCTTCGAGCTTGGCGGAGGTTTGCGAATCGCCACTCGCAAAAAGCGTCACGTCATGTCCCAGCTCGACCAGCGCTTCCGTCAGGTACGACACCACGCGTTCGGTGCCGCCGTAGAGCTTGGGAGGAACCGCCTCGTGCAACGGAGCGATTTGAGCGATTCGCATAATGAAGAACTCCTCGTAAAAAATCAGGCAAAAAGACTGCGGTTTGGTAAAAGCGACTTCGCTTGCTCGCCAGGGTGCCCGGTTCGGCACGCAGCGTAGGCTGCACCGGGCACGAGCCTGATTCGTTCGAGAAATTCCTGCGATGGATCGCTTGATAAGACGCCAGACTGGTCTGTGTCAAAGTCTGTCTCCAGCCGTAAACGCGGCATATGAACGGACGTTGACAAACTGTCAGAATTTCCCTGACCCGACCGAGCATGCATTATCAATGCCCGTCCGACGGACCGGCCCCGAACATTTCAAAGTCTTTACGTTGTTACAAACGGGAAACACTTCGCAAACCCTTGTTTTCTAAAGACGTTCTACATTAGGAGCCCTGCATCGGCATTGGCGCCGAAAGCCGTTCGACGATGGTCAAACATGACCGTCGGCAAGAGCGAAACATCGCTTCGGCGGTTTCGTATGCAATTTGTAATTATATCTTGAAATATTCCGCCGCTGGCGTGAACCCTCTTGACCCACGATGGGTCCAGCCGGGGAAACCTTACCGGTACGTGTGGCGAAAATAATCGCGCCCCCAATGCTCTTACCGCCATGCGAAATGGCTTTTGCATGTTTACAATGCGGGGCCTACGCTGGTGTTACGAGCCGTTCCAGGCACAGCCGTTGCACGATCTGAACCCGACTCAAACCGACAAACGAACAATTGGAACATCTGACCATCGCCCAGCGAAACGCCCATAACGCAAAGCTCTCGGGCTATGCGAACCGGCCGCTTGCGTTCCTTTTCCGCTATATCCAACGCCATCCCGTCGCCCACCTGATCGTCCTGTGCAGCGTGTTCGCCGCTGTGGGCTGCGCGCTCGCGTCGCAATATGCGATCAAGCATCTGATCGACGTGCTCGCCGCCGGCCGCAATCATCCGGGGGCGCTGTGGGCTGCGTACGCGATCCTCGTCGGCCTGATCGCCTCCGATAATATGCTGTGGCGGGTCGGCGGCTGGGTCGCCGCGCATACGTTCGTGGCCGTCACGGGCGACCTGCGCAAGGATCTCTTTCAGTACCTAAGCGGCCATTCGCCGACCTATTACGCCGAGAAGCAGCCGGGCACGCTGGCGAGCCGGATCACAGCGACGGCCAACGCGGTCTACACAGCCGAGAATACGACGGCGTGGAACGTGCTGCCGCCGTGCATCGCCGTGGCGGGTGCGATCGTGATGATCGTCTCGGTCAACCCGCTGATGGCACTGGGACTGCTGAGTTGTTCGGCCGTGCTGTCCGTCGTGCTCTACAAGCTGGCCGGGCGAGGCTCGGCGCGGCATCACACTTTCGCGGCGAAAGCGGCCGCCGTCGACGGCGAACTCGTCGACGTGATCGGCAACATGGGCCTCGTACGCGCCTTCGGCATGACGTTCCGCGAACAGAAGCGCTTTGGCGCAACCGTGAAGTCCGAAATGGACGCGCGCCAGCAAAGCCTGCTGTATCTGGAAAAGCTGCGGCTGCTGCATGCGGTGATCACGGCGCTGCTGTCGGCGGGGCTGCTCGGCTGGGCGCTGTGGTTGTGGACACAGGGCAAGGCCACCTCCGGCGACATCGTGCTCGTCAGCTCGCTCGGCTTCACGATTCTGCACGGCACGCGCGATCTGGCCGTCGCGCTCGTCGACGTGACGCAGCACGTGGCGCGTCTGGCCGAAGCCGTGAAGACGCTGCTCGAACCGCACGGCATGCCCGATCGCAACGACGCGGGCGAACTGGTGCCGCAAGGCGGCCGCGTGACCTTCGACAAGTTGACGTTTGCCTATCCAAAGCGCCGCGCGATTCTCGATCACTTCGATCTGGATATTCCGGCGGGCCAGCGCGTGGGACTGATCGGCAAGTCGGGCGCGGGCAAGTCGACCGTGCTCGCGCTGCTGCAGCGCTTTTACGAACCGCAGGGCGGACGCATCCTGATCGACGGCCAGGACATCGCCACCATCACGCAGGAAAGCCTGCGCCGGGCGATCGCGCTGGTGCCGCAGGATATTTCGCTGTTCCACCGCACGATCTACGAGAACATCGCGTACGGGCGTCCGGACGCATCGCGCGACGAAGTGATCGCCGCCGCGCGCGACGCCCGCTGCACGGACTTCATCGAGGCGATGCCGGAAGGCTTCGATACGATCGTCGGCGACCGCGGCGTGAAGCTGTCGGGCGGCCAGCGGCAGCGCATCGCGATTGCGCGCGCGATCCTGAAGAATTCGCCGATCCTGCTGCTCGACGAAGCGACGTCGGCGCTCGACAGCGCCTCCGAGGAAGCGATCCAGAAGGCGCTCGACCGTCTGATGGTAGGCCGCACGGTCATCGCGATCGCGCACCGCCTGTCGACGCTGCACAACTTCGATCGCATCATCGTGATGAGCCAGGGCAAGGTGATCGACGACGGCAGTCCCGAAGAGCTGCGCAACCGCCCGGGCCTATATCGCGATCTGCTGTCCAAGCAGTTCGGCAAGCATTCGACGCTGCATGTCGGCGGCAAGAAGCTCGACGAGCAGCACGTGGCGTGACGCCACGTCGTTCAGACGCAAATAGAAAAGCCGCTTCGAATCGAAGCGGCTTTTTGCTTTTTACGGGATCGGCTGGCTACCGCCGCGACACGCGCGCGTTATCCCGCGGCAGTCTCCTGCGCGGCGGGCGCCTGCACATCGAATGTCGTCTGCAGGTCGCGCATGAAGTTGTCGCGCCACACGGACACGTTGTTCTCGCGCAGTTGCGCCATCATGTCTTCGTAGCGCGCCTTGCGTTCCGCAAGCGGCATCGAAAGCGCCGCGCCGAGCGCATCCGCCATGCCGTCGATATCGACGGGATTGACGATCAGCGCGCCCGTCAACTCCTGCGCCGCGCCCGCGAAGCGTGACAGCACCAGCACGCCCGGGTCTTCCGGGTCTTGCGCCGACACATACTCTTTCGCAACGAGATTCATCCCGTCGCGCAGCGGCGTCACGTAGCCGACGTGCGCGGTCCGGAACAGCGCCGCGAGCACGGGCCGCTCGTACTGTCGATGGATGTAGCGGATCGGCGTCCAGTCGAGTTCGGCGAAACGCCCATTGATGCGCCCCGACTCGCCTTCCAGCTGCAAACGGATTTCCTGATAGGCGTGCAGATCGGAACGCGTCGGCGGTGCGATCTGCAGGAACGACACCTTGTCGCGATACGCGGGCACATGCTCGAGCAGCCGCTCGAACGCGCGGAAACGCTCGACCAGCCCCTTCGAATAATCGAGCCGGTCGACGCTCATGATCAGCTTGCGCGCATGCAGTGTCGCCTCGATTGTGCGCACCGGCTTGTCGCCCTCGCCGGCCCTCGCGAGCTCGGCGATCTCGTCCGGATACACGCCGATCGGATACGCAGCGGCGCGCAGCGTGCGGCCAAATGCGCGGACGACACTTGGCCCTTGCGCCGATGCATCGATGGAGCCGCCTGCCTCGCTGACGATGTAGTCGCAAAACGCGCGCAAATCGGGTCCCGTCTGGAAGCCCAGCAGATCGAATGAGCAAAGCGCCTCGACGAGTGCACGATGCGGCGGCACGGCAAGCAGCACTTGCGCGGCCGGAAACGGAATGTGTAGAAAAAACCCGATGCGGTTTTGCACGCCCGCCGCGCGCAAAGCCTGTGCGAACGGAATCAGATGATAGTCGTGAACCCAGATCACATCGTCTTCGCGCAACAACGGCACGAGTTGTTGCGCGAGCCACCGGTTCACGCGGCAATAGCCCTCGAAATCATGCCGGTCGAACTGCAGCAGATCCGGACGATAGTGAAACGCAGGCCATAGCGTCGCGTTCGAAAAGCCGCGGTAGTACTGGTCGTAGTCGCGGCGCACGAGACCAATGGTCGCGAACGTCACGGGCCCGCGCTCCTCGAGCTTGATCTGCGGCTGGCCCGAGCCGAGCACGTCGCCGCTCCAGCCGAACCACATGCCGCCCGTTTCCTTCAGCGCGTCGTAGACGCCGACAGCAAGGCCGCCCGCCGCCGGACCGCCTTCCGAGATCGGCGCGACACGGTTCGATACGATGATCAGGCGGCTCATGATGCGACCTTCCCCGTCCGGACAAAAAGCCGCTTGCAATGATGAGCGGGCGTCATCATACGTTGCGCGCCGCTGTGACGATTTCCGCCAGCCACGCGAGCAGCGCGCTCACCGAGCCGATGCGCGCGCCCGCGATCGTGTCGCCGGCGCCTACCTTGATCGACAGCCCACCGTGTTCGTTGACGACGGCGAAGCCCTTTTCATCGGTGAGATCGTCGCCGGCGAATACGGGCGTGCGGCCCGCGAACGGCGGCTCGTCGAGAAACGCGCGCAGCGCGCGGCCCTTGTCGACATCCTTCGGCTTGATTTCGTAGACCATCTTGCCCGGCTGCAACACATAGGCGTCCGGGAAGTCGGCCACGAGCCGGCTCGTCGCTTCGCGCGCAACCGGCTCGCGATCGGGCGCGTTGCGATAGTGCAATGCAAGCGCCGCGCCCTTGATCTCCAGCAGCGTGCCGGGGTTCGCATTGACGATGTCGGCAAGCACCTGCTCCATGCGCAACAGGCGCTCGTCGTTAAAACCGATGCGCTGCGTGTCGCCATTCGCGTCGCGCCGCTCCGCGCCGTGCAGGCCCGCAATGGGCAGATCGGGCATGCCGAGAAACTGGTCGATGCTCTCAATGCCGCGCCCCGACACGATCGCCACCGCGCCGCCCGTCAGCCGCCGCAGTTCGTCGAGCAAGGCGATGGCCTGGGGTTGGACCAGCACGCCATCGGGCGTCGGCGCCAGATCGACGAGCGTGCCGTCGAAGTCGAAGAAAAATGCCGTCTCCGTCGGAGACAAAAATGCCGGAAGTGCTTGCATCGGTTTACATAGCCTCTCAGCCGCTTGCAGCCGGAAAAGTGTGCGCATCTTACCGCGCATCGGTCATTTTTTCGAGAAAGGAAGTTTCTGTGCCGCGCGCGCACGGGCAACCTGGCCGTCCAGCGAACCGACGGATTCAAATCCCGCACAATCCGGCTTCAGCCGCCTTTCACGCCTTGCGGCATATTGACTCGCTTTCCACCTCTGCACATCCCTCGTAGGTCCACGGTACAACGGCCCGCATAAAATTGCGATAGAGTCGCGACGGCGCCCGTCGTGGAATAACGTTGCTCACCAACGTGTAACGCCGAGCGCGGCGCAGTTTTCGTATTGGTTCGTGCATTGGTTCGCGTATCAGTTCGAGTCTCGCATTGGATCGAGTCGTCGCAACCGCCTTTGTTCCCGACAGCACGGATGGTCCTCTTGCCTCTCGTTGCCTCATACGTTCCTATGCGACGGCGCTTCGTGGCGCTGGGCGTCGCGCTGTGCGCGGGGCTCGGCATCGCGGGCTGTTCGCATCGAGGCGGCCCGTGGCAGTTGACGGACGTGAGCGGCCATCTGCCGGACCTCGATTTCACGCTGACGGGCGACGACGGCCGCCTCGTTACGGCCGATACGCTCAAGGGGCGCGCGTCGCTGGTTTACTTCGGCTATACGCATTGCCCGGACGTTTGCCCGGAAACGATGGGACGCCTGATGCAAGTCATCGGCAAGCTCGGGCCGGATGCGCAGAATGTGCGCATCCTGTTCGTCAGCGTCGATCCCGCACGCGATACGCCGAAAGCCTTGCATGACTACGCCGGCGCATTCGATTCTCAGCATGCGCGCGGCCTGACGGGCACAGATGCGCAGATCGAGCAGTTGGCGAGGCACTACCGCGTCGCATATCAGATGGAGAAGCGCGATCCGAACGGCAACTATGAAGTGACGCATAGCTCCGCCGTCTATATCTTCGACGTGCGGAATCACGCGCGGCTGCTCGCCACCGACCACGATACGCCCGACGTCATCGCCGAAGACGTGCGACGTATCATTGAAAACCACTCCTGATTTCTCACAGGTTCGCCATGACACAACAATTCAAAACGCTTTCGAAAATCGTCGCTTGCGCCGCCGCTTTTGCTTTCGTCGCCACGGGCAGCATCGGCGCGCGTGCAGCTGACAGCAAGTCCGCCGTTGCCGTGCAAAACGCGTGGGTCCGCTGGTTGCCGAACAACCTGCCCGCAGCCGCCTACGTGACGCTGACCAACTCGAGTGACAAGCCGATCGATCTCGTCGACGTGTCGAGCACCGACTACGGCAGCGCGATGCTGCACCAGACCGTGTCCAACGGCTCGACGCAAAAGATGGTGATGGTCGACAAGCTGACCGTGCCCGCGCATGGCCAGGTCTCGATTGCACCAGGCGGCTATCACGTGATGCTCGAAGACGCGAAGCACAAGATCGCGCCCGGCGACACCGTCCATCTGAAGCTGCAATTTTCCGACGGCGAAACACTCGACGCGCCGTTCGCCGTCAAGTCCCCTGCCCAGGGCAAGTAGCGCCGTGCAATGAACCTGCTCCACTGGCTCGAACCATGGGAGCGTCGCCGACTGTCGTGATCGTGATCCTGGCCGCCGCGCCGCTGTTCGTGCGCGGCGCGCACAAGGCGAAGGTATCGGCCGCGCGGCAACTGTCGTTCTGGTTCGGGCTGGTGGCGCTCTACGTCGCGCTGCATACACGGCTTGACTATTTCTTCGAGCATGAGTTCTGCATGCATCGCGCGCAGCATCTGGTGCTGCATCATCTCGGGCCGTTCTTCATCGCGCTGTCGTATCCGGGCGCGGCCATGCGCGCGGGCATTCCGTTCGAATGGCGGCAGCGCTTTCTACGGCCCGCGTTGCAAACGCGCTGGGAGCGCCGAACGCTGGACGTGCTGTTTCATCCCGTCGTCGCCGTCGTTCTGTTCGTTGGGCTGATCTATTTCTGGCTGCTCTCGCCGGTTCACTTCGTCGCGATGCTCGACTGGCGGCTGTATCGCGTGATGAACTGGAGCATCGTGATCGACGGACTGATGTTCTGATGTTCTGGTGGCTCGTGCTCGATTCGCGGCCCGCGCCGCCCGCGCGGCTGTCGCCGGGGCGCCGCATTCTGATGGTCGTCGCCGCCATTCCTTCGCAGATCGTGCTCGGGGCGTTCATCTTTTTTTCGCCGCGTGAGCTGTATCCCGTCTATTCGATTTGCGGGCGTGCGTTCACGTGGCTCAGTCCGATGCGCGATCAGCAGATCGGGGGCTATTGCTGTGGATTCCTGGTTCGATGATGAGCGTGATCCGCGCAGTGCTCGCACTAAGACACTGGATGAGACTCTCTTCGCGTGCGCGCCTTCGCGATGAAAAGCGCGAGATGGCGACAGCGTTCGTTCAGGCTCAAGCATCATCATCGCGTGCGCTGCACGCGAACCAGCATTGAGACGGCGTTAGATCAGCCAGCGCCTCGGGCAGAACGCATCCAGATATGCGGGATGCCGTCCTCTTCGTGCACTTCCCCAATCGGCTCGAAGCCGAACGAACCATAGAATGCCTGCAGATGCGCCTGCGCATGCAGGCGCACGGGTGTGCCCGGCCACTGCGCGCCGATATGGCCCAGCGCCCTTTCGAGCATCGCATTGCCCAACCCTTGACCACGGAAGTCCGCTGTCGTCAGCACGCGGCCGATACGGATGTCGGTATCGCCGGCATCGGGCAGCAGCACGCGCAGATAGCCGGCCAGTGCCGGACGCATGCCGGATTCGTGCGCGCCATAAGCGAGCAGATGCCATGCTTCCGTATCCAGTCCGTCGACATCGCCATACAGACAATTCTGCTCGATCACGAACACGGCCGCGCGAGCCGCGAGCATGTCGTAGACCTCGACGTTCGTCAGATCGCCGAACGCCTTCCAGTGCCAGTCGATATGCGGAGTCTCTTTGCTGACGGTTTGTTGCTGCTCGGTCATGACGTATTCGACAAGAAAGAAGGTGCGATGAAAACCATCCGGTCGATTATGCCGCGACGATCGGACGATGACGAGAGGGGCACGCGGCGTGTTCGTCGACTGAAGCGAGACGACGCATCATGCGCGAACGCGCGTAGCCGAAAAAAGAAAAGCCCCGACATGTCGGGGCTTTTCTTTGCTTCTGGAGGCGCGAACCGGAGTCGAACCGGTCTAAACGGCTTTGCAGGCCGCTGCATAACCGCTTTGCTATCGCGCCGAAAGCGGACTGCTGAACCGCATTCAGTTGCATCTGCAACGGTTCGCAGATTTGTGTGCGCTGGCCTTATGGCCAGTCTTTTCTTCGCTGCCCCTACCGGAGCATCAAACAAAAAGGGAAGCACTGCTTCCCCCTGTGTCTGGAGCGGGAGACGAGTCTCGAACTCGCGACCTCAACCTTGGCAAGGTTGCGCTCTACCAACTGAGCTACTCCCGCATGAATCTGCTGCACTACTACCGCAACAGCGTCGCGCTTACTGCCTGCCACAAAACGCTGCTTCAAAATCTGGAGCGGGAGACGAGTCTCGAACTCGCGACCTCAACCTTGGCAAGGTTGCGCTCTACCAACTGAGCTACTCCCGCGTTTTGCTTCTGCTTTTCCCCAGTGTTTCGCGCTGCTTGTTAGTGCGTGCACCGGAGAAACGAGATTATGTAGAAGCTTCCGAATCGTGTCAACTCTTTTTGTACGAGAGAACGAAAAATCTGCTGATACCGTTCCTTCACGCCATGCCGCCGCGCTCGCGAATCTGTGGCCACGCAAGCTTCATGTAGTACAGCATCGACCAGATCGTGAGGAACGCAGCGAGGTAGATGAGCCAGAGACCCCACACGCGCGTATCGATCGAAAACGCGCCGAGCGACAGCGGGCCATAAAACAGCAGCATCGGAATCGCGATCATCTGGCAGGCCGTCTTGAACTTGCCGAGCGAATTCACAGCGACGCTCTTCGATGCGCCGATCTGCGCCATCCATTCGCGCAGCGCCGAGATAGCGATCTCGCGGCCGACGATCACGAGCGCAATCGCCGAATCGAGCCGCGTCAGTTGCACGAGCACGAGCAGCGCGGCCGTCACCATCAGCTTGTCGGCGACAGGATCGAGGAATGCACCGAACGCAGACGTCTGATTCCATTTGCGCGCCAGAAAGCCGTCGAACCAGTCCGTCAACGCGGCGAGGATGAAAATCGTCGCGGCGGCCAGATTGCGGTGCGCCGGGCTGAGCATCATGTCCGGCAGATAGAACACGCCCACGACAAGCGGTATCAACACGATCCGCAGCCATGTCAGAAAGATCGGAAAATTAAACGGCATGGGGCAGGCGCTACGTTCTGAAATAAGAGATGAAGTGCAATTGTGCCGGTTCACCGGACGAGCCACAAGCAACGCTCCCGGCGGCGGGGCGCAAATACCGCGCACGCCCGCGCCTCGACTTCCGACGCGCCGGCGCGGCGTTCAGCCACGCATCAGTGCAACTGTCGATAAATCTGCTCGGCCAGCGCACGAGAAATGCCTTCGACGCTCTCGAGATCCTCGACGCTCGCCGCCACCACGCCGCGCAAGCCGCCAAAGCGCGCGAGCAGCCGCTGACGCCGTT
Organism: Paraburkholderia sp. LEh10; assembly: GCF_017814945.1. Lineage (GTDB taxonomy): Bacteria > Pseudomonadota > Gammaproteobacteria > Burkholderiales > Burkholderiaceae > Paraburkholderia. Next base: position 96,113 of record NZ_JAGIPX010000021.1, on the reverse strand, counting down.
TTGCGCCGACGCCTTCCAGTTCCTCCAGCCGCGATGTCTGCCGCGTCTTGCCGCGCTTCGCGCGCATGCCCGTGATCGCGAAGCGGTGCGCTTCATCGCGGATCTGCGCGACGAGCATCAGCGCGGCGCTTTCCTTGCCGAGTTCGAGCGGGGTCCGGCCGTCCGCGAACACCAGCGTCTCGAGACCCACCTTGCGCCCCTCGCCCTTCGCGACGCCGACGAGCATGCCGAGGTCCAGCCCGAGCTCGTTGAACACCTGGCGCGCGATTTCGATCTGCCCCTTGCCGCCGTCGATCAGCACGATGTTCGGCAGCAAGCCGCCCGCGGCGACGGGTTCCGCGCCTTCAGGCGTCATGGCCGGGTCGGCGGCCGCTTCGGGTTGCAGTTCGGCGGCTTCGTCGTTCGCGTTTGCCGCGGCCTGCGCGACCATCTTCTCGTAGCGGCGTGTGAGCACCTGGCGCATCGCCGCGTAATCATCGCCGGGCGTGATGCCCGTGATGTTGTAGCGCCGGTATTCGGACGACTGCATCTTGTGATGGTGATAGACGACGCACGACGCCTGCGTCGCCTCGCCCATCGTGTGGCTGATGTCGAAGCATTCGATGCGCAGATGCGCGAGGTCTTCGCATTCGAGCGACAGCGTGTCGGCGAGCGCACGCGTGCGCGACTGCTGCGAGCCTTGCTCCGACAACAGACGAGCGAGCGCAATCTTCGCGTTCTGCTCGGCCATCGCGAGCCACGCGCGCTTCTGGCCTTGCGGCTGACGCAGCAGCGTGACCTTGTGCCCCGCCTGCTCGATCAGCAGATCGACGAGTTCGCGGCTGGCGGGCGCGTGGCTGACCACGAGCACGGGCGGCACACGGTTGCCGAGATAATGCTGCGCGATGAAGGCCTCGAGCACCTCGGCTTCGATGCCGGGCGCCGCACGCCGCTTGTCGCCGCTAACGGCGGAGTCTTCCGATGCTTCGAGGCTTTCGTCTGCATCGCTTTCATCTGCGGCGACTTCGTCTGCATCGCTTTCGTCTGCGGCGATTTCCTCTGCGGCGATTTCGTCCGCGCGCCCGGGCTCATCCGTTTGCGCATTCAACTCCGCTTCGATATCAGCCAGTGAAGACGTCTGTATCGTGCCGGCTTGCCCGGCGTCTTCGAGACCGCCCTCTTCCGCGGTCAGCGCGCTTTCGACATGCGCGGGGAAGTAAGCCTTGTCGCCCAGATGCCGGCCGCCGCGCACCATCGCGAGGTTCACGCAAACGCGCCCGCCGAGCGCGACGACGGCCAGAATATCGACGTCGCTATCGCCGCCCACTTCGATGGCCTGCTGATGCAGCACCGTCGACAGCGAACTCATCTGATTACGCACGGCCGCCGCCTGCTCGAACTTCAACTCGCTTGCGAACGCATGCATCTTCTGTTCGAGCTCCTTCATCACTTCCGTCTGTCGTCCGAGCAAGAAACGCGATGCGTTGGACACATCGCGTGCGTAATCCTCTTCGCTGATCGCGCCGACGCACGGCGCCGTGCATCGTCCGATCTGATGCAACAGACAAGGACGCGTGCGATTGTTGAATACGGAATCTTCGCAAGTGCGCAGCTGGAACACACGCTGCAGGATCTGAATGCTCTCACGCACCGCCCACGCGCTCGGAAACGGCCCGAAATACTGGTTCTTCTTATCGACCGAGCCGCGGTAATACGCCATGCGCGGAAACTGATGGCCTGTCAGTTTGAGATACGGATATGACTTGTCGTCGCGAAACAGAATGTTATAGCGCGGCGCCAAAGCCTTGATGAGATTGTTCTCAAGCAACAGTGCTTCCGCTTCCGAACGCGTGACGGTCGTTTCGATCTTCGCGATACGCGTGACCATCATCGCGATGCGCGGCGACAGCAGCGTCTTCGTGAAGTAGCTCGACACGCGCTTTTTCAGGTCGCGCGCCTTGCCGACGTACAGGACGGCACCCTGCCCGTCGTAATAGCGATAGACGCCGGGCATATGCGGCAACTGGCGCAGCACCTTTTTCGGGTCGAATTCTTCGGCGACGGCGCCGGCGCCGGACGCGCTGGACTTGGTGGCGGCAGCGGATGCCTGAGAGGGATCGGATCGGGTCATGCAGAATCGGGCCGGGCGCCGCGCGCAGTCGGCGCGTCATATGGGTCGTGTGCTTGTCGGGTAGCCCGACTTTCTTGCGAAAGCCGGGCCCCCCGAGAACCGTACGTGCGAGTTTCCCCGCATACGGCTCAAATCTACAAACAAAGTTCTGTCTACGACAGAACCGGCTTAGTTACAACCAGCTTACCAGCGTGCACTTGCTGGTGACAGTGCGGGTGGAGCAGCACCCGATTCGACAGAGCGTCGGTACCACCATGCGTCCGATATTCCAGATGATGGTCGTGCCAGCCCGTCTCGTCCGTCAGCGCACAGCCACAATGCGCGCATAACCCGCCTTGTGACATATACAGCGTCGCCCACTGCTTTCGGTAGCGCATTTGTTCCCACATACGCCCCTGCCGCAAGGTTTCGCCATATTGCTCCCATTTCGGATCAAAAGGGTTGAACTCGCCCTTGATCCGCGTGTGCCGTTTGATAGCCATACCACTAAGCTGGTACAGCTCATTCAGCCCCCAACTGCCGTCTTCGCGTTCCGTACGAACCGCAAACACCCAGTGCCGTGCACCGATAGAGTGAAAGTACTTCTGTTTCACCCACACGGCGCTCTTTTGCGGGTGCCTCCGCTTCGACCACCGCCAGAGCTTCCGAAAAATCAGATGCTCCATGCGGCTGTACGTCTGCTTGGCTGAGACCGGACGGTGATACTGCGCCCATCCGCGCAACATCGGGTTAAGCAGTTGGATTAGATCCCCCTGCTTTGCCGTTTTGTTGCCGCTGATCGTTTCCGCCACCTTGCGATAGAACGCTTGCGCGTTCTTCTTGCTCGGCTTGATGAGCAGTTTTCCCGAGTACTTCCGGAAATTCCACCCAAGGAAATCGAAGCCGTCATCAATGTGAGTGACGCGCGTTTTTGCCTCAGACAGTTGCAAGCCCCGAACAGCGAGGAACGCTTCCACCCAAGGCCTGACCACGCTTTCCAGTATCTCTCGCGAGTCGCCGGTAATCACGAAGTCATCCGCGTATCGCACCACATTGACCTTCAACTTCTTGGCCTTGACGATCCCGAATTTCGCACCGAGGTGCGCAACCAGTTCACGTTCCAGCCCGTTCAGCGTCACATTCGCCAGCGTCGGGGAGATGATCCCTCCCTGCGGCGTACCGGCCTCAGTCGCCTGTAGCTGACCCTTATAAATCAGGCCAGCCTTCAACCACTTCCGGAGAATTTCCCTGTCCATGGGGACATGGTTTTCCAGCCAGTCGTGGTTGATGTGGTCAAAGCAGCCTTTGATATCCGCTTCCAGTACCCATCGGGACGAATCCTTCCGGGACGTGCAAGCACGTACCTGACCCATAGCATCAGCCGTCGAACGGTTTATCCTGAACCCATAAGAGTTCGGGTCGCTCGTCGATTCCGACACTGGCTCCAGAGCCAGCAGATACAGGGCTTGCATCGCCCTGTCCCGCATGGTCGGGATGCCCAGCGGGCGCTCCTTTCCATTGGCCTTGGGGATAAAGACTCTCCGTAATGGCAGAGGCTTGTACCCGCGCCGCTTCAACCCACCGATGGCCTCCCACCGGCTTTCAGGCGAGTCCCACAGCTCGCGATCGACTCCCGCCGTTCGCGCACCTTGGTTCTGCGTAACACGTCGTACCGCATACAGCTTCGCGGACAACGTGCGAGTCAGCATCCGTTGCAGAGCTTTCACCCTGCGCCAGTCACTTTCCCGCGTCGCCTTCGCAATTCGAATCTGCATCCCTCTCACGTTCCGTTCAACCCGACGCCAATCGACAGCGTTCCAGTTGTCCGGCGCATGGGAAAGCGCAGACCCGGTCTTTCGACCAGATACTTTCATGCTGCTCTCCTACTTGGAAGAAGTCCCCAAGCAGAAGGCGCATCTCCCCCAGAGGGGCAGATACACCCCGCTGGGGAACAACAGACACCTAAACAGGAGCGCATGCGCCCCTATCTCGGACAAACACCTCAGTACGAACGAATGCGCTCGCACCTGACCAAGTTACTGAGGGTAGTCAGCCGCCTTGCGACGGTAGACCAGACGGAAGTCTGCCCGCTTTCGCGTGAGGTAATGTCGCAACCCCTATCCGGGCCATTACAGCCCGACATTCGCTTTTTCCGTCCTCCCATACCTGCACAATCATCAGCGTCCCTTGCGGTTCGCCTGCCAGCCAAACAACGGCTGGCAACCATACAGGCTTACCACGTTCCCGGCATGTCACACGACCGACGTAGGTTCTGCCTATCCCCCGGTGGCTTAACAACGACGTAGCCCAAATTCTAAGTGGACTAACCAGCCACGTACCTTTTGGTTAGAGCCCGGTGTTCAAGCAGCTTTGGCTCCTCACTGGTAACGAGGTTTATCAGCAGTTCACATACGTTAACCCTATCGGCCAGCCTAGCTCCTCGACCCCTTTGCTGCTAGGAGTGTCCAGACCAATCCCTCGCGGGAATGACCTGCCCGAAAAATCCGGAGGCTACATTGTCAGAAGAGCTTCACACCCCACCGTTGCCAGTGACGCATGTCTTCCTAGGCTACTGCTGGTCGTACAGCAGGTTCACTATCCCCGCCCTACAGCTGACGAGGCCAAACAATGACACACCGAGCTTCCGCTCGTATCGGTTCGCGAATCCATTGCCAGTGACGGCGCAGGAATTGCATACACCACCCCGCCCAGTCGGCGAAGATGAAGCCGCTGACGGGGCGGAACCTGATGGTAATCAGGTCAATGCAATGCGAGCCCTCGGAGAATGTGCTTCACCGAGACTCGTATGGACGAGACCCGGCAAACCTCTACCGGCTCTCGCTTCGCTACAAGAGATACCCCACTTCTGAGCAGTTGCGTCGAGGGACTCGCGCCCCTTCCCGATGCTCCGCGTGATATCTTCGCGACTGGTTAGGCTCATGTAGACGCCTCCTTTGCCGCTAGTCGATGCCCCTTACGTTGGGGCTACCCGGACACGAGCGTGCGTGTCGCACTAGAATCGCCAGTTTAGAACATTCCGCTCGCGCCCGAACCCAGGCGCCGCCATCATGCCTTCCGCTCCCACTCAACCGGCGCAGACCACAGCGATCGCATGCGATATTTTCTGCGCGGTGATCGACAACTTCGGCGACATCGGCGTCTGCTGGCGGCTCGCGCGACAGCTCGCGGGCGAGCATGGCTGGCAGGTGCGCATGTTCGTCGACGATCTGCATGCTTTTCACAAGCTCAATCCGCTCGTCGACGTGAAGCACGCCCGGCAGACGATCGGCGACATCGTTGTCGAGCACTGGCACGAGCCCGCGCACGCGGGCGATACGCTCGAAGTCGCCGACGTCGTGATCGAGGCGTTCGCGTGCGAACTGCCGCACGCCTACATCGCGGCGATGGCGCGGCGCGAGCGCGCGCCCGTCTGGTTCAACCTCGAATACCTGAGCGGCGAAGACTGGGTCGCGGATTTTCACTTGCGACCGTCGCCACATCCGCGCCACGCGTTGATGAAAACGTTCTTCTTCCCGGGCCTCGGCAAGGGCACGGGGGGCGTACTGAAGGAGCGCAATCTCGACGCGCGCCGCGCGGCCTTCGAAGCGTCGCCCGACGCACGCGCCGCCTGGTGGCAAACGAAAACGTCCAGCGCACCGCCGACGCAGCACGCAACCGTTGTCTCGCTATTCGCATACGAGAACCCAGCCGTCGATAGCCTGCTCGAACAGTGGCGCGACGCTCGCGGCGAGATCGTCCTGCTCGTGCCCGAAGGGCGCATCTCGGGCGCGGTCGCGCGGTTTTTCGGGCTCCCGTCGTTCGCGGCGGGCGCCCATGCGACGCGCGGCAGCCTGCGCGCGCACGCACTCGCGTTCACCGAGCAGCCGGGCTATGACGAACTGCTGTGGGTTAGCGACATCAACTTCGTGCGCGGGGAAGATTCGTTCGTGCGCGCGCAATGGGCCGCGCGGCCGTTCGTCTGGCACATCTATCCGCAAGCCGACGACGCCCATCTGCCCAAGCTCGACGCCGCGCTCGCGCATTACGCGCACGCCCTTCCCGCCGCCGCGCGCGCCGCGCTCAGCCGGTTCTGGCATGCATGGAACGGCAACGGCACGCCGGACTGGGCGGATCTGCAACGCCACCGGCCGCTGCTCGACGCACGCGCCGCCGCTTGGGCGCACGAACTGGCGTCGGTCGGCGATCTCGCCGGAAATCTGGCCGAATTCGCAAAAACTCAGTTAAAATAAGCGGTTATCCAACGGCCGACGACGCAAGCGCGGCACGACGGCGCGGCCTGTGGCGGATTATGAGTCCGCCTCCACGGCTATGTCGATCAGTGTCACACGCGTACGCGCCCGCTTCGGGTAAAAGAAGCAGACGGACGAAGCACGGAACGGAGCCTTTCAACGCCGTTCTCCCAAACACCGGCCCCGCTCATCGCAATCCAGTTTGGTCCACCTTCCGGGGTCGAACGCGTGCCGGGCGCCGAACCCGCTTACGCCGTATGCCGTTGAGCAAAAAAGTTGAAGCACCTTATTTCGTACAGGACAGTTTTATGAAGATCGCTCAAGAACTCCGCACCGGCAACGTGGTGATGATTGGCAACGACGCGATGGTCGTGCAGAAGGCCGAATACAACAAATCGGGCCGCAACGCCGCCGTCGTCAAGATGAAGTTCAAGAACCTGCTGACGGGCGCGGGCATGGAAACCGTCTACAAGGCGGACGACAAGTTCGATGTGGTCGTGCTGGATCGCAAGGAAGTCACGTACTCGTACTTCGCCGACCCAATGTACGTGTTCATGGACGCCGACTACAACCAGTACGAAGTCGAAGCCGAAATGATGGGCGACGCGCTGAACTATCTCGAAGACGGCATGGCGTGCGAAGTCGTGTTCTACAACGAGAAGGCGATCTCGGTTGAACTGCCGACCACGCTGGTCCGTGAAATCATCTACACGGAACCGGCTGTCAAGGGCGACACGTCGTCGGGCAAGGTCTTGAAGACGGCCAAGCTGAACACCGGTTTCGAACTGCAAGTGCCGCTCTTCTGCAACATCGGCGACAGGATCGAAATCGACACGCGTACCAACGAATACCGCAGCCGCGCATAAGTTTGAAGCGCGCCAGTCGGCAATCGTCCTAAGCCCCGACTTAACGGGGCTTCGTAATAAAAAAGCGCCCTTCGTGGCGCTTTTTCTTTTTTTCGCGACCGTGTATGGTGGTGGAAATCTTTACCGGCCGCGCATGCAATTTTGCCAGGCCGGTTCGCGCGGCGCGTCCCTATTTCTGCGCTCTGCCTCCTTCTTTGCGGCGAGATTGCCTGGCACGTCTTCTGCTTCCCGAGTATTTCAGGCCCATGAGGCTTTCGTTCACTGGCGACAGGGAGGTGTTACATGAACAACGATATCGCTGAAGGCAAGTGGAAACAGTTGATCGGCAAGGCGAAAACGGCGTGGGGCGAACTCACGGACGACGAATTGACCAAGGCGGAGGGTCGCGCCGACAAGCTGGCAGGCCTGATCCAGGAGCGTTATGGGAAGACGCGCGATGAAGCCGAACTCGAAGTGCGCCGTTTCTTCGACAGTTACCGGGACTACTGACCCGGCAACTTCCCGATCCCGTTGCGTCACTCCGGGAGCATTGGCCACGCTAGCCCACTCATCCAGCACCCGCGCGTCGAGGCCGCCGCCGCGGCCCGTGCGCGTCGGGCATCCGTCCATCTGAACAGTTGCGCACGCTATGCCACATGCCCTGATTGTCGAAGACGATCCCAACAGCCTGTCAGGCCTGTCCGCGATTCTTGCGGCCGACGGATTCTCCGTCGACACCGCGATCACGCTTTCCGAAGCGCGCGCAGCCCTGTCACGCTTCATCCCCGATGTCGTGCTCGTCGACCTGAATCTGCCGGACGGCAGCGGGCTCGACCTGCTCCAGCATCTGCCCGCGCAGCCGCCCGGCGGCGCGTTGCCCGTGATCGTGATGACGGGCAACGCGACGGTCGAAAGCGCGATCGAAGGCTTGCGCCACGGCATCTGGGACTACCTGCTCAAGCCCGTCAACATACCGCGCCTGCGCAGCCTGCTGGCGCGCATCCCGCGTCCGTACGAACTGACGGAAGAGGTGCAGACGCTACGCGCCAAACTGCGCCGCATGGGCCGCTTCGGGCCGATGATCGGCCGCAGCGGCGCGATCCAGCATATCTATGACTCAATCGAGCACATTGCGCCGACTGAAGCCGCCGTGCTGATCTCCGGCGAGGCCGGAACCGGCAAGGAAGTCGCCGCGCGCACGCTGCACGAAATGAGCCGCCGCCGAAAGGGTCCGTTTGTCGCGCTCGATTGCCGTTCGGCGCAGGCCGTCGCGGGCGGGCGGCCGCTCGAAAGCCTGCTGTTCGGTCACGAGCGCGGCGCGTTCGGCGGCGCGGAGCAACGCGAGCCCGGCCTCTTCGAGCAGGCGAGCGGTGGCACGCTCTTCATCGACGAGATCACGATGCTGCCGCGCGCGCAGCAGGAAGCGCTGCTGAGCGCGCTCGATTCGCAGACGTTCATGCGCGTCGGCGGCACGAATCAGGTGGCCACCGACTTCCGCCTGATCGCATCGACGCGCAAGATGCCGCGCGCCGCCGTCTCCGACGGCAGCCTGCATCAGGATCTCGGCCTGCGGCTCGAGGCGGCCGCGCTGTCGCTGCCGCCGCTGCGCGAGCGCGGCGAAGATCCCGCGCTGTTTGCACAGGCGCTCATCGACGAGCTGAACGACGAAGCAAGCTCGCGCGGCGTCACCGATCCGACGAAGCTGATCGGGCCGAGTTTCATCCGCGAGTGTCTTTCGTACGAGTGGCCGGGCAACGTGCGCGAGTTGCAAGACCGCGTGCGGCGCGCGTATCACGCGTCCGGCGACGTGGTGGAGACGCTGCGCGCCGACGACGGCAGCGGCGCGGGCGGCCGCGATCTGAACGGCGGCCGGGTGCAGGTGACGGTGGGCACGCCGCTCGCGGACGTCGAGGAAATGCTGATCCGCGCGACGCTCGACGCCGTCGGCGGCACGCGGCATCGCGCGGCGTCGCTGCTCGGCATCAGCCCGAAAACGCTCTACAACAAGCTGCAGCGGATGCGTCTGAACTGACGTTCGCGGCTCGCCGCAAAGCAAAAGGACGGGCCGGCCCGTCCTTTTGCTTGCGCCAGATGGCGCCCGTCAGGCCGCGAAATCAGGCCGCGAACACCGCCCGCAACAGCGCCTGCGCCTGCTGATATTGCGGCTCAGCGGCAAGCTTGTCCCACGACAACGCCTTGCCGCGCGGGCGCATCCGCTTGAGCCGCCGCTTCGATTCCTTGGACTGCCTGAAGCGCAGCGCATCGAGCACCTTTCCCGCTTCTTCGGGCTGGTTGCAGATCAGCACCATGTCGACGCCGGCTTCGAGCGCGGCCGTCGCCGCTTGCGTCAGCGTGCCGCCCTGGCGCGCCGCTTCCATCGACAAATCGTCGCTGAACACCGCGCCTTCGAAACGCAGCCGCTTGCGCAGAATGTCCTGAACCCACACGCGCGAAAAGCCGGCCGGCTTGCTATCGATCTTCGGATAGATCACATGCCCCGGCAGCACCGATGCGAGCGACAGTCCCAGCCAGTCATACGGCGCGACGTCTTCGCTGAAAATCTCGTCGAGCGTGCGATCGTCGACGGGCACGGCAACGTGCGAGTCCGCCGTCGCGAACCCGTGCCCCGGAAAGTGCTTGCCGCAGTTCGCCATGCCCGCGAGCGCAAGGCCATGATTGAGGCTCTTCGCGAGCAGCGTCACGACACGCGGATCGCGGTGGAACGCGCGGTCGCCGATCACCTGCGAGTGGCCGTAGTTCAGATCGAGCACGGGCGTGAAGCTCATGTCGATGCCGCACGCGCGCAGCTCGGACGCGAGCACATACCCGACGGCCGTCGTCACCTTGGTCGCATGCAGCACGTCGGCGTCCCACAGCGCGCCAAGCTTGCCCATCGACGGCAGCACCGTGAAGCCGTCCGTGCGGAAACGCTGCACGCGCCCGCCTTCGTGATCGACGGCGATCAGCAGATCGCCGCGTACTTCGCGGATCGCGTTCGTCAACGCGATCAGCTGCGCGCGGCTTTCGAAATGCCGTGCGAACAGGATCACGCCGCCCGTCATCGGATGCGCGAGGCGGCGCTCGTCGTCGGCGTTCAGCGTCTTGCCGACCACGTCGAGCATCACCGGGCCAGGAGTCAGTTTCATCGAGTCCATCAGGAAGAAGCAAAAAACGCGGCGACGGTTTCGCGCCGCGCCGCGTTGGATCAATCAGGCCGAAGTATCGGGCGTTTCGGCGATCACGAACGACACTGCGTAGTCGCGTTCGTCGGACAGTGTCACGCGCGACGTAATCCCGCGCTGCGCGAGCCACTCGGCGAGCTCGCCCGACGCGACGCACACCGGGCGGCCGCTCGGCTCGTTGAGCGTCTGCAACGCGCGCCACGTCATCGGCCAGCGCATGCCGAGCCCGATCGCCTTCGAAAAAGCCTCCTTGACGGAGAAACGCGTCGCGAGAAACGCGAGGCCGCGCGCCTTCGAGCGTGCATTGCGCGCCTCGTAGACGCGCAGTTCCTCAGGGCCGAGCACCTTCTGGGCGAAGCGCCCATTCGTGCGCTCCATCACCGCTGCAACGCGGCTGACCTGAACGATGTCAGTGCCGATGCCGTAGATCGCCATACCCGTGCCGTCGCTGTTCGTGGTTCGTGGTTCGTGGTTGCGCGAAGTTATGCGCGCGCCGCGAGACGCGCGGCGACCATGATCGCCTTCATCTCACGCACGGCGTTCTCCCAGCCCGCGAAGATCGCATGCGCGACGATCGCGTGACCGATATTCAGTTCGACGATCCCTTCTATCGCCGCGATCTGCTGGACGTTCGTGTAATGCAGGCCGTGCCCCGCGTTCACCTTCAGGCCCAGCGACGCGCCGAACTCGACGCCGCGCACGATGCGCTCGTACTCGCGCTGCTGCCCGGCTGGATCGTGCGCTTCCGCGTAAGCGCCCGTATGCAGTTCGATCACGGGCGCGCCCGCTTCGTGCGCGGCGCGGATTTGCGTTTCGTCGGCGTCGATGAAGAGCGACACGCGCGAGCCCGCGTCCGCCAGTTGACTGCACGCGGCGCGCACCGCCTCGAAATGGCCGGCGACGTCGAGTCCGCCTTCCGTCGTCAGCTCCTGGCGCTTCTCGGGCACGAGACACACGTCATGCGGCTGCACTTCGCACGCGATATCGAGCATTTCCTGCGTGACCGCGCATTCGAGGTTCATGCGCGTCTTCAGTTGCGGACGCAGCGCGCGCACATCGGCATCGACGATATGGCGGCGGTCTTCGCGCAGATGCAGCGTGATGGCGTCGGCGCCTGCTTCCTCCGCTTGCAGCGCAGCGCGGATCGGATCGGGATACGACGTGCCGCGCGCATTGCGCAGCGTGGCGACGTGATCGATGTTCACGCCGAGGTCGATCACATTTGGAGAAGTCAGAAAGAAGCTCATAAGTTCTGCAGGTCGATCAGAATCTGGCGCGTCGCGAGCGGCGTGCCGCCCAGATAGGTGTTGAGCAAAAAGCGCATCAGCGTCTTGCTTTGCGCGACGGTCTGCGCTCGATGGTAATCGTCCTGTTCCATGTCGAGCAAGGTTTGTCCGCTGATCACGGGCCAGTTCGAAGGGAGATCGTCCGACGCTTCGCGCACGCCGCGCTCCGGATCAAACACGTAGCGCCCGTCCGGCACCACGGCCTTGCGCGTCACCGTGCGATTGAGCGACATCGCGTAACCCGTCTCGCGCAGCAGCACGCGCTCGAACGAACGCAGCACCTGCACGGGCGGCTCGTCGTGCGCAAGCCGCGTCAACGTGACGACGTAGTGATGGAACAGCTGCGGGTGCGGATCTTCGCGCGCGAGAAACTTGACGAGCAGCTCGTTGACGTAGAACCCGCACAGCAGTGCATCGCCCGTCAGCGGCAGCATCCCGCCGACCCACTCGGCGCCCGTCAGCGTGCGCATCTCCGATTTGCCCGACCATGCGAGCGACAGCGGCTGGAATGTCTGCAACACGCCGCGCAGCGCCGAATGCGGACGCTTGGCGCCCTTCGCGATGAGCGCGATGCGGCCGTGATCGCGCGACAGCACGTCGATGATCAGGCTCGTCTCGCGATAGGGATAACTGTGCAGCACGAACGCCGGCTGCTCGGTGATCCGGAACTCGGAGGCAGGCGCACGCGGCGATGAACGGCGCGCCGATGTCTTGCGCGGCGGCGCTTCGGCACGGTCGTTGCCGTCGTTGCTGTCGTCGCTGTCGCTGCTGTCGCTGCTGTCGTTGCGCGCTGCGGCGCGGCCGCCCGTGCCGCGTTTGGTCGAACGTGCCGTGCGGGCCGGCTTCGCGCGTTCATGCGGCGCAAACGGCTCGGATTCGGGGTGCAAGTGCGCGACGTCGTCGGGATCGGCGTCCGGATTCGCTTCGTTCGGCAGCGTCATCCACGCATCAGGCTGGGTGTCCGTCGCGCCGTCACTCGTAACCATAGGCGCGGAGTCCGGCTTCATTGTCGGCCCAGCCACTCTTCACCTTGACGAACGTTTCGAGGTACACGGGACCATCGAACAGCTTCTCCATATCGAGGCGCGCTTCCGTGCTGATCTGCTTCAGCTTCGCGCCCTTCTGGCCGATGATCATCGCCTTGTGCGTATCGCGCTCGACGAGGATCGTCGCGAAGATGCGGCGCAGACGCCCTTCCGTCTCGAACTTGTCGATCAGCACGGTGCTCGTGTACGGCAACTCGTCGCCCGTCCAGCGGAACACCTTCTCGCGCAGGATTTCAGCGGCGAGAAAGCGCTCGCTGCGATCGGTCAGGTCATCTTCGCCGTAAATGGGCTCGCCTTCCGGCAAATACGGTTTGACGGTCGACAGCAGACGTTTGATGTCGTCGGGATTCTTCGCCGACAACGGCACGATTTCCTTGAACTCGCGCAGCCCGCTCATCTGCTGCATGAACGGGAACAGCGAATCTTTGTCGCCGACTCGATCGAGCTTGTTCGCGATCAGCAGTGTCGGCGCCGAAGCGGGAATCAGGTCGAGCACCTTCTGGTCGTCGGGACCGAAGCGGCCGGCTTCGATTACGAACAGCACGGCATCGACGGATGTGAGCGTCGACGTGACCGCGCGATTCAGCGAACGGTTCAGCGCGCCGCTGTGCCGTGTCTGAAAGCCAGGCGTATCGACGAAGACGTACTGCGCGTCGTCGATCGTGTTGATGCCCGTGATGCGGTGGCGCGTCGTCTGCGCCTTGCGCGACGTGATGCTGACCTTCTGGCCGACGAGCGCGTTCATCAGCGTCGACTTGCCGACATTCGGACGGCCAACGATCGCGACCATGCCGCAGCGAAAACCAGTGGGGGTGGAAGCGTTCATATTCGGACTACGGCAGGTTCGTGTGGGCGCGCGGTAGTACGCACGTCCACGTCAAGTTGCGTTCAATGACCGGCATCGGCCACGCGGGTCTGCACCGCGTCGGCGATGCCGGGTTCGAGGTCGCTCGCGTTGGGCGCGGCCTCGCGAGCGCGAGACGCGGATTTGTCCGCGCCGCGGGTCGTCGTGTCGGGCTTGTCGGCGGCGGGCTTTTCAGCCGGCTTCTCCAGTGGGCGAACCGCGGGCTCGGACTTTTCCGTGGGCTTGTCCGCGGCTTTGTCGACGGGCTTGTCAGCGGATCTTTCGATCGGCTTTTCAGCGCCCTTTTCAGGCGCTTTTTCGGCCACACGCGACGGAGTTTCGGGCCTGTCAGCGCTCTTTTCCTGGGCAAGCCTGTCGTGAGCGGTTTTATCCGCAGCCATTTTCTCCTGCGTGGCTTTATCCCCTGCGGGCTTCTCGGCCGCTCGTGCGGAGCGCTCGCCCTTGTCGCCGCGCTCGCTCTTTTCCGCGCCAGCCGGCTCTTGGCTGTACTCGACGTGCGCCGCGCGAATGACCGCGAGCGGTGCGGCGGCAGCCGCCTGCCCCGCTGACGGCGTCTCAGGCGCCATCGGCTTCGCCTCGCCGCGCGCCGCGCGCTCCGCCTTGCGATGATCGGGCGCGCGCAAATCGAGCGCCGCCTGCACGCCTGTCACGCCGGGCACGACTTCGGCCTCGGCCTGCTTGGCGGCCCGTGCGCCCTTCGAGCGCTTCGGCTTCGCAACGACAGCGGGCGCCGCAGCCATCACTTCATCGAGCGCCTTCTTCGCGGCGGCTTGCTCGGCGGCGCGGCGGCTCGCGCCAGAACCGGACACCTTCACGTCCAGCTTGGGCACCGTGCATTCGACTTCGAACTGCTGATTGTGCGCCGCACCATGCGTGGCCACGACGGTATAGGTCGGCAGCGGGATCTTATGGCCCTGCAGATACTCCTGGAGCAAGGTTTTGGCGTCTTTGCCGAGCGTGCGCGGATCAATATGATCGAGGATCGGCACGTACAGACGCTTGATGACCGTCTGGGCGGCCTCGAAACCGCCATCCAGAAAAATCGCGCCGAGAATGGCCTCGAGCGTGTCGGCGAGAATCGACGGACGGCGAAAACCGCCGCTGCGCAATTCGCCCTCACCGAGCCGCAAACCTTCGGAGATATTCAGGGCCTGAGCGATTTCGTACAGCGATTGCTGTTTGACCAGATTTGCCCGGACACGGGACAGATCGCCCTCGTCCAGCTTGCCGAAACGTTGAAACAAAAGCGCGGCCACCGCGCAGTTCAGAACGGAGTCGCCGAGAAATTCCAGCCGCTCGTTATGCGTGGCACTGTGACTTCGGTGAGTTAGAGCCTGGCGCAACAATTCCGCATTGCGAAATTCATAGCGCAAACGGCTTTCCAACGGAGATAGGGGCATGTGCAGAGTATAACGCGGGCGCATCACAGGGCGAAAACGCGGCCCCGGCGCCGAATAAGCGTGTTGTAGCGACGTTACCGCGCGTTTTTAAAGTAGCGTGATAACACGCCGCGCTAAATGCGCGACGTGTTGCGCGGCATTGACGCGCACCGGGTAGCCGACGCGCGAAAAGCAGTTACTCGAAACCGCCGATGCGTTTCAGGTTGCTGAAGTTCATCCAGATGAAGAACGCGCGCCCCACGATGTTCTTGTCGGGCGCGAAGCCCCAGTAGCGGCTGTCGGCACTGTTATCGCGGTTGTCGCCCATCATGAAGTAGTTGCCGGGCGGCACCTTGCACGTCACGCCGCGCGCGTCGTACTTGCAGTTATCGCGAAACGGATAGTCCTCCGCGCCGACAATGAAGGGCGGCACAACAGGGTTGTTCAGAATCCTGTTCTTGCGGCCGTCGATGTCCTCTTCGAACTGCTTCGCGTAACCGACGCGCTCTTCGTCGAAGTAATCGGGCAGCGGCGCTTCCGGCACCGGCTTGCCGTTGATCGTGAGCTTCTTGTCTTCGTACGAGACGACGTCGCCCGGCAAGCCGATCACGCGTTTGATGTAGTCGACCGACTCGTCCTTCGGATAGCGGAACACGACGACATCGCCACGCTGCAACGGACGGCCTTCTGTGATCTTCGTATTGGTAATGGGAAGACGCAGGCCGTAGTCGTATTTGTTCACGAGGATGAAGTCGCCGACCAGCAGCGTCGGCACCATCGAGCCCGACGGAATCTTGAACGGTTCGACAACGAACGAGCGCACGACGAACACGACGAGAATCACTGGGAAAAAGCTGGCCGTGTACTCGAGCCACCACGGCTGACGCAGCTTTTCCTCGCGCAAACGGGCGCGCGTGGCGGGCGCGTTCTCATCGGCGAAACGCTCGCCGATGCGTGCCTGCTGATTGTCGAACTCGGCAACGGCTGCCTCAGCCGCGCGGCGCCTTTTCGGCAGAAAAACCAATTTGTCTGCGACCCATGCCACGCCCGTAATAACCACGAGCACAAAAAGAATCAGCGCAAAATTCATAGAGTTCCAGTTCTTAGTCTTATTTGTCTTCGACACGCAGAATGGCCAAGAAAGCCTCTTGCGGAATCTCAACCGAGCCGACTTGCTTCATCCGCTTCTTGCCTTCCTTCTGTTTCTCCAGCAGCTTCTTCTTACGCGTGATGTCGCCGCCATAGCACTTGGCAAGAACGTTCTTTCGCAACGCCTTGATGTTCTCACGCGCAATGATATGGGCGCCGATCGCCGCCTGAATCGCGACGTCGTACATCTGACGCGGAATGATCTCGCGCATTTTCGCGGCCACTTCGCGCCCGCGATACTGGCTCTGCGAACGGTGCACGATCACCGACAGCGCGTCGACCTTGTCGCCGTTGATCAACATGTCGACTTTCACGACGTCCGATGCGCGATATTCCTTGAACTCGTAGTCCATCGACGCGTAGCCGCGCGACACCGACTTCAGGCGATCGAAGAAGTCGAGCACGATCTCGCCCATCGGGATTTCGTACGTCAGCTGGACCTGGCGGCCGTGGTACTGCATGTTGATCTGCACACCGCGCTTTTGCGTACAAAGCGTGATCACCGAGCCGACGTAGTCCTGCGGCATGTACAGGTTCACGGTGACGATCGGCTCGCGCACTTCTTCGATCTTCGACGGGTCCGGCATCTTCGCCGGATTCTCGACCATCACGGTCGTACCGTCGCGCTGGACGACTTCATAGACCACGGTCGGCGCCGTGGTGATCAGGTCCATATCGAACTCGCGCTCGAGACGTTCCTGGACGATCTCCATATGCAGCAGACCGAGAAAGCCGCAACGGAAGCCGAATCCGAGCGCCTGGGACACTTCCGGTTCGTACATCAGCGACGCGTCGTTGAGCTTCAGCTTTTCCAGCGATTCACGCAGCGCGTCGTACTGGTTTGCTTCGACGGGATAGAGGCCGGCGAACACCTGCGGCTTCACTTCCTTGAAGCCCGGCAGCGGTTCCGGCGCGGCGTTCTTCACGGTCGTGACCGTGTCGCCAACCTTGGCGGCCGTCAGTTCCTTGATGCCCGCGATAATGAATCCCACCTGCCCCGCCGACAGCGCTTCGAGATTCTTCGACTTCGGTGTGAACACGCCGACGTGTTCGACGGGATATTCGGCGCCCGTCGCCATCAAGCGAATGCGGTCCTTCGGACGCAGCGTGCCGTTGACGATACGCACCAGCATCACGACGCCGACATAGTTGTCGAACCACGAGTCGATGATCAGCGCCTGCAGCGGTTCGTCCGCGTTGCCCTTCGGCGGCGGCACTTTCGCGATTAGCGCTTCGAGCACATCCTCGACGCCCATGCCCGTCTTCGCGCTGCAAGGCGTCGCATCGGCGGCGTCGATGCCGATCACGTCTTCGATCTCGGCAATCGCGTTTTCCGGGTTGGCCGCCGGGAGGTCGATCTTGTTCAGCACGGGCACCACTTCGACGCCCAGTTCGATGGCCGTGTAGCAGTTCGCGACCGTCTGCGCCTCGACGCCCTGGCTCGCATCGACGACCAGCAGCGCGCCTTCACATGCGGACAGCGAGCGGCTGACTTCGTACGAGAAGTCGACGTGCCCCGGCGTGTCGATCATGTTCAGGTTGTACAGCTTGCCGTCTCGCGCACGATACGACAGCGCGGCCGTTTGTGCCTTGATGGTGATGCCGCGCTCGCGCTCGAGGTCCATCGAGTCGAGCACCTGTGCTTCCATTTCGCGGTCCGACAGACCGCCGCAAATCTGGATGATGCGATCGGCGAGCGTCGACTTGCCATGGTCGATGTGCGCAATGATCGAGAAGTTACGAATATGATCCATTCAGTGCCGATCAAGCGAAAAAGGCGCGCTCGGACGATTGCGGAGCACGCCTTGTAAGTAAGTGAAAAACTTGCCTATTTTAGCCGAAATGGGGTCGGCGGTCGCGTCTTGCGGACGTCGGAAGCTGTCCGTACCACACCGGTTCCCGGATTCGCCTTGCCCGTCTGATCGTGCGCCGGCCACGTTCAGCGTGGCGGCATAGCCGGCTGGCCGCTCAGCGCGGCACGCACGCGCGCTGCGTCGAGATGGTAGTGGCACAGCTCGACGCCGTCATGCACCAGCACGGGAACCCAATCGTTGTACCGCGCCTCGAGCGACGGATCGGCGTCGATGTCGATCACGTCGACCTGCGCGCCGAACTCGGCGAGCAAAGGCTCGAGCGCAGCGCGCATGTCGTCGCAGAGGTGGCACCATGTGCGCCCGTAGAGGGTGAGCGATGTCACGTCGACTACTTCGCGACGCGCGGGCGAACGGGCACGAACTGCGTGTTCTCGCCGCGACGGACCAGCAGCGCGACCATCTTCGACGGATCGAGATGCGAGGTGACTTCCTCGAACTGCTTGGCGCTCGTAATGTCCGTATCGCCGACGCGCAGGATGATGTCGCCGCGCTGCAGTCCGACGCGCGCAGCGGGGCCGTCGACGGCGTCCACTTGCACGCCGTTGCGCAGCTTAAGCGACTTCATCTGATCGGCCGGAATGTCGCTGACAGCCACGCCCAGCGCATTCGACGCACGCGGCTTCGGCGTGGGCGCCTTCTTTTGATCGACCTTCGCGGTCTTGTCCGGCTGCATCTCGGCGACCGTCACGGGCACCTCGCGGGTCTGGCCCTTGCGCCACAACGTAATCGTCGCCTTCGTGCCCGGCTTGGTATCGCCGACCATGCGCGGCAGGTCCGTCGCCGTGTCCACGTTATGACCGTTGAACTTCAGGATGATGTCGCCCGGCTGCACACCGGCCTTGTCTGCGGGGCCGCCAGGCTCGACGCTGCTGACGAGCGCGCCTTGCGCCTTCGGCAGGCCGAGCGAGTCGGCGACGTCCTTGGTGACTTCGCCGATCGCGACGGCAATGCGGCCGCGCACGACCTTGCCGGACGTTTTCAGCTGATCGGCCACACGCATCGCTTCGTCGATCGGGATCGCGAACGATATGCCCATGAATCCGCCCGTACGGCTATAGATCTGCGAGTTGATGCCGATCACTTCACCCTGCATGTTGATCAGCGGCCCGCCCGAATTGCCGGGATTCACGGCGACGTCCGTCTGGATGAACGGTAGATAGTCGCCGGTGTCGCGCCCCTTCGCACTGACGATGCCCGCCGTCACCGTATTTTCGAGGCCGAATGGCGAGCCGATTGCGACGACCCATTCGCCGACGCGCACCTTGTTCGAATCGCCGATCTGCACTGTCGGCAGGCTCGACGCGTTGATCTTCACGACGGCTACGTCCGTGCGGTCGTCGACACCGATCAGTTTTGCCTTGAACTCGCGCTTGTCGGTGAGCGTGACGTAGATGGTGTCGGCGTCGTCGATCACGTGGGCGTTGGTCATCACATAGCCGTCCGACGACAGGATGAAGCCCGAGCCGACGCCGCTGTTCTGTTCGTTATCGCCGCCGCCGCTGTCGGGCGCCTGGTCCTGGTCGTTGTTGCCGCCGCGAGGCGTATTCGGCGTGCCTGGCGATTGCGGCGACTGCGGGGAATTGGGCATCGGAATGCCGAAGAAACGACGGAAGAACTCCGACATGTCGCCGTCATCCATGCCGGGCGGCAGGCCCCGTGTGGAGTTGGATACGCGCGCCGTGGTGCGGATATTGACGACCGCCGGTCCGACCTTGTCGACCAGATCGGTGAAATCGGGCAGATTGGCAGCGGGCGCTGCCGACGCCGTGTGCGGCATGAGCGGCAGGCAAGCCACCAGCACTGCGGCCGCGAAGAATTTGCGCACCGAAAAAGTCGTCATGTCGTAGCGAACCGAAGGATTACCGGGAAGGCTTGTATTCTATGGCAGCCGCAAATTGCTGCAACGTGGTCTGAGGCACTTCCCCGAGCAAGGTGATCCAGAAATCGCCGCGCCGTTTGACCAGCACGTGCGTTGCGCCGCTATTGCCCGCTCCTTCCTTGCGGGTGCTTTTTTCGACTGGCTCGACGAAGATCGACAGCGCGGCAAGGCCGTCGGAAAACACCATCTGGTCGACAGGAATAGGCGGATTGGAGGGATCGGCTGCCGCCATCGGCCGGCGCAATTCCCGGATCTTGCGGAAACCCGCGACAGGCGATGTGATCTGCCAGCCCTGCGCTTCCATGTCGACGGGCTCGACGGGCGGGTGCACCACCGTCCAGCCCGCTGTGTTCTTGATGCCGGTCGCGATGGGCGCCTTGTCAGCGGGCACACCGATGCGAATCTGCGAAAACGACATCTGCTCCAGCACCTGGCCGCTCGGATCGAGCGTCTGCGCGCGCAGCAGCAAGCCCGTTTTCGTGTCCGCCCACAGCTTGTACGCGAAACGGTTCGCGTCCTTCGGATCGAGCTCGATCACCTGGCTGTCGATGCCCGCGACGCGGTCCGTGCCGAGCATTTTCGGCTCGTAGACGGTCAGCACCTGGTCGCCGCTTGCTGACAGCAGCGCAGGGAACGAATCCTTGTTCTGCCGCTTTTCGACGACGCACAGATGCCGCTCCGGCACGAACGTATAAAGCTCGTCGTTATGGCGCAGCATCTTGCGCGGCTTGCCGTCCAGGCTTTCGAGTGCCTCGAACTCGCCGTCGTTACGCGTTGCATAATGCGAAATGCGCGACGACTGCACGAAGTTACCGCGCTGATACACGAATGCGCCTTCGTAGTTCTGCTGCTGGGCGGCCTGATGGATCCGGTTCAGCAGTTCCGCCGCGCTGTGGTGGACGGCGGCGTCGTCGGGTTGCGCAAAGGTGCGCGACGTCGCGGACAGCATCACGGCTGCACAGACCAGCAATGCCGGCAGCCGCCCCCAGATAGTCGTTCTTTTCAACCGCAGACTCGGCATCAGACTATTGGCCCTGCGTGGTCAAGGAGGCCGCGCGGATCAACGGCATCGAGCCCGATACGACAGGCTGCAAGCCGAACTGCTGATGCGCTTCCAGATATTGGTCGAGGCTTGCATCGCGGATGATGTTGCCGTCCGGCACATTCGATTGTGCCGTGGTCGCGGCAGGCATCGACGCCATCGCGACGCGCTGCATCGAGTCCGAAGGCGACGCAACCGACGCGACCTGCGTAGCGCCCGTGCCCGTATTCACGCCCTGCATTTGCGGCATCACGATCCAGGTCAGCGTGGCGGCGGCCGCAGCGACCGCGAACGCCGGGATCACACGGCGGCGCATCGCCAGCAGACGGCGCGTGGCCGGCACGGCGGCAGGCGCCAGCACATGCGCCTCGCCTTCGAAGCGAGCCGCGAAACCGCTCAGAAACGCGCTGCTCGTAGCCGGGCTGACGGCCAGATCGTCCGACCGCAGCGCGTCGCCGATCAGGTGATAGCACGACCACGCCGCACGCTCTTCATGATCCAGCGCGGACAGAATTGTGTTCGGATGCTCGCCGTCGAACAGTTCACCGTCGACGAAAGCAGACAGTCGCTCGGCACGCGAGCTTGCTTGCGCATTTGTTTGCATTGGCATCGAAACCGACCCCATGATGCTCCCCATCTTTACAGACACCCCGTAGTGACACCACCTGACCCAGATACTGCGCCGCTGTCCGCGAGGCCGGCTGGACGCTGTAACCAACAGCCGTTACCAGCGCTTGCCCTCGGGCGTGTCAAGCAGCGGACGCAATTTTGCCGCAATGGCTTCGCGAGCGCGGAAAATTCTCGACCTGACGGTGCCGATCGGACAGCCCATCATTTCGGCGATTTCCTCATAGCTCAGACCTTCAATTTCACGAAGAGTTATGGCGGTGCGCAGCTCTTCCGGTAAAACCGCCATCGCAGCATTGACCGTCTCTGCGATCTGTTTGCTCATCAACATCGACTCGGGCGTGTTGATATCCCTTAGTTGGTCAGCATCCGAGAAAGTTTCAGCTTCTTCAGCATCCGCTTCCGTCGAAGTCGGTGCGCGCCGGCCCTGGGTCGCAAGGTAGTTCTTGGCCGTGTTGACGGCAATCCGGTACAACCACGTATAGAAAGCGGATTCACCGCGAAATTGGGGCAGCGCCCGGTATGCCTTGATGAAGGCATCCTGGGCCACGTCCTCGACCTCGGCGGGATCCCGCACGAGGCGCGAGATCAGCCGGATGATCTTGCGGTGGTATTTCGAGACCAGAAGCTCGAACGCGGCCTTATCGCCGTTCTGGACGCGTTCAACCAGCACCTGATCTATTTCTTTTTCGCTCACCTGATAAATCCGTTAACTTTTGGCGCGTGTGGCGGGGCACCATTGTAGCGTCCCCTTCAACGCGGCACGTTACGCGCGTAACAGCCGTTACAGTCTTTACAGTCCAAGCGTTCGCCCCGCCGGCCGATGCGTCAGGCGTGCGCGGCGCGCCTCGCGAGCACGGCGAGCTCATGAAAGGCGCCGCGCTCGAGCATATCGGCCGCGATCAGCATCTCATACGATCTGCCACTTTCTTCCTCAAGTGACAGCATCAGCAGGCAATCACTCCACTGGCTGCATCGAACGATACGTGCCTGAGCGTGCAATATTCCCGCCCGGTTCCAGACAGACAGTCCTTCCGGCCCGATTTTAAAGGCGCGAGGCGCATTGGACGCATGACGAACGGTTGCAGCCGCCAGAACGGCAAGGACAGCGAGCCCCGCGACGGCCGTATGGCCGGTGCCGAATCGCGGCGCGATGGTTGCGCAGACGGAAGCCACGGCAACGAGGGCGAAAATTGCCGCCGCCAGATACAACCCGGCGGACCGCCGCAGCACAACGCGCTGCGAGGGTCCGCCGTTCAGTGCGATACCGGGAAGGCTCGGGGGAATGTTCGCCGGCTGGGCCGGCGACTGGCATGCCGCCGTCAAGCGCTTACGCGCGCTTGAAAACCAGTGTGCCGTTCGTGCCGCCGAACCCGAACGAGTTCTTCAGCGCGACGTCGATCTTCATCTCCCGCGCGGTGTTCGCGCAGTAGTCGAGATCGCATTCCGGATCCTGGTTGAAGATGTTGATGGTCGGCGGCGACACCTGATGATGCACGGCCAGCACCGTGAATACCGATTCCAGGCCGCCCGCGCCACCCAGCAAGTGACCCGTCATCGACTTCGTCGAGTTCACGACGATGCTCTTCGCATGATCGCCGAAGGCGCGCTTGATGCCGGTGGTCTCGGCCAGGTCGCCCAGCGGCGTCGACGTGCCGTGCGCGTTCAGGTAGTTCACCGAATCAGGGTTGACGCCCGCGTTCTTCATCGCCGCGATCATGCAGCGACGTGCGCCATCGCCGTCTTCGAGGGGTGCCGTCATGTGATACGCGTCGCCGCTCATGCCGTAGCCGCTGACTTCAGCGTAGATCTTCGCGCCACGCGCCTTCGCATGCTCGTACTCTTCGAGCACCATCACGCCCGCGCCCTCGCCGAGCACGAAGCCGTCGCGGTCCGTGTCCCATGGACGACTCGCCGTCGCGGGATCGTCGTTACGCTGTGACAGCGCGCGCGCCGCCGCGAAGCCGCCGATGCCGAGCGGCGAAACGGTCGATTCCGCGCCGCCCGCGATCATCACGTCGGCGTCGCCGTATTCGATCAGGCGCGACGCTTCGCCGATGCAATGCAGGCCCGTCGTGCAAGCCGTCACCATCGACAGGTTCGGGCCCTTCAGGCCGAACTTGATCGACAGATGGCCGGAGATCATATTGATGATCGACGCAGGCACGAAGAACGGCGAAATGCGGCGCGGACCGCGGTTCAGCAGCTCCGTTTGCGTGATTTCGATCATCGGCAGGCCGCCGATACCCGAACCCACCACCACACCGACGCGCTCCGAATTTGCTTCGGTGATTTCCAGGCCGCTGTCCTGCATCGCCTGGATGCCCGCAGCCACGCCGTAATGGATGAACGTATCCATGTGGCGCGCTTCCTTGCCGGGAATGTAGTCCTCGATATTGAAGCCCTTCACTTCGCCGGCAAAACGCGTAGAGAAGTTCGACGCGTCGAACTTCGTGATGTTGGCGATGCCGGACTTGCCGGCGACCAGATTGGCCCAGCCGTCGGCAACATTATTGCCAACAGGCGAAATCAGCCCCAGGCCTGTAACAACAACACGACGACGGCTCACGGTAACCCCTTTTCCATAGATGACAAAACAAAAGCCACAGTAGCGCACAGGAAAGCGCCCTGTGAGCCCTGTGGCTGTTTAACCTGACGAACGCGCTGACCCGGACACTGTCGAATACGCTGACCAGTGCACTGACAAAAACGTCAGAAAATGCACCGGTAAGCGCAATGACGAAAGAGCCGACATCTGCTGCATCGGCCAGTGTGCCTTGAACGACGCCGTCAGGCTCGCGCGCATGCGCATCGGCATTGACGCCTGCCCCGCTTGTACCGATCTACGGCGCGACAGGGCGTCCGGTACGACGGGCGCTGCGCCATTCGCAGCAGCCGAAGCAACCAGGCGGGCGCGAATGACCTTAGGCCTTGACGTTAGCGCGAGCGTAGTCGATCGCTTGCTGAACAGTCGTGATCTTCTCGGCTTCTTCATCCGGAATTTCCATGCCGAATTCGTCTTCGAGAGCCATCACCAGCTCGACCGTGTCGAGCGAGTCAGCGCCGAGGTCATTCACGAACGATGCTTCGTTCTTGATTTCCGCTTCGGCAACACCGAGTTGTTCCGCAACGATCTTCTTGACGCGTTGTTCGATATTGTCCATTACCCCTCCAAGGGAAAAAAGTTCATAAATGCAGGTGCGCGCATTTTATCAGGTTTGCATCTGTAAAAAAGCGACGCACAAGGTTGCTATAAAGGCGTCCTGGCCGCGCTTTGAATTACATCAAGGCGCGGATAGTAACTGAATTCGATTACGACATATACATGCCGCCGTTCACGTGCAACGTCGTGCCGGTGATATAACCGGCCTGCGGCGACGCAAGGAACGTGACGGCATGTGCAATATCTTCCGGACTGCCGAGGCGGCCGAGCGGAATCTGCGCCTTCAGTGCCGTTTGCTGCTCTTCGGGCAGCGTCTTCGTCATGTCGGTATCGATGAAGCCCGGCGCGACGCAGTTCACCGTGATGCCGCGGCTGCCGATCTCTCTTGCGAGCGCACGTGTCATGCCCGCCACCCCAGCCTTCGCCGCCGCGTAGTTCGCCTGCCCCGGATTGCCCGCCGAGCCGACCACCGACGTGATGTTGATGATGCGGCCGCCACGCGCCTTCATCATCGGACGCAGCACCGCGCGCGACAGGCGAAAAACGGACCTCAGGTTCGTGTCGATGACGACGTCCCAGTCTTCGTCCTTCATGCGCATCGCGAGCTGGTCTTGCGTGATGCCCGCGTTGTTCACCAGCACGTTGAGCGCGCCGAATTCCTTCACGGCACCGTCGATCAGCGCTTCCGCTGCGGCTGCGTCGTTGACGTTCAGCACGGCGCCGCGGCCGTTCAGTCCCTCAGCCTTGAACGCCTCGGTAATCGCGTTCGCGCCGCTTTCGCTCGTTGCCGTGCCGATCACAGTCGCGCCCTGACGCGCCAGTTCGATTGCGATTGCCCGGCCGATGCCGCGCGACGCGCCCGTCACGATCGCAATCTGTTTATCGAGAGTCTTTTCCATCATTGGGTTCCGCATTGCCCCGCACACGCGGGGCGGTTTGATTCGTTGCCGCTTTGCAAAGAGACGTTCAGGCCGCGACGAGTTTCAGCGCTTCGTCGAGCGTTGCGGGATCGACGATGGCCGCGCCGCCCAGATTGCCGTCGATACGCCTGGTCAAGCCCGCCAACACCTTGCCCGGACCGCATTCGACAATGTGCGTGACGCCCTGCCTGCCCATCGACTGCACGCATTCGACCCAGCGCACGGCGCCCGCCGCCTGACGGACGAGCGCATCCTTGATGCCGGCCGGTTCGTTGACGATGGCCACGTCGACATTGTTCACGACGGGAATGGACGGCACCTGCACCTCGACGCTCGCCAGGTACTCGCGCAGCTGATCCGAAGCGGGCTTGAGGAGCGACGAATGGAACGGCGCAGACACGGGCAGCGCAAGCGCGCGCTTCGCGCCCTTCGCCTTCGCCACTTCGCACGCCTTTTCGACAGCGGCCTTATGGCCGGCGATCACCACCTGCGCGGGCGCATTGAAGTTGACTGCTTCGACGACGCCAGCCGCCGACGCTTCCTTGCACACCTCACGAACGGCGTCGTCGTCGAGGCCGAGAATCGCAGCCATGCCGCCCTGGCCGACGGGCACCGCGTTCTGCATGGCCTGAGCACGAAAGCGCACCAAGGGCACGGCATCGCGGAACTTCAGCGCGCCGGCGGCGACCAGCGCCGTGTATTCGCCGAGGCTGTGGCCGGCGAGGACTGCCGGCGCGGGACCGCCTGCCGCCTGCCACGCACGAAAGATCGCGTATGCGGCCGTCAGCATGACGGGTTGCGTATTGGCGGTGAGATTCAGATCTTCGGCCGGGCCTTCGGCGATCAGCTTGCCGATATCCTGGCTGAGTGCATCGGACGCTTCCTGGAGGGTTTCGCGAACGATCGCATCGTCGGCGAACGCGTTGAGCATGCCGAGCGACTGCGAGCCCTGCCCCGGAAAAACGAACGCAAATTTCATATCGTCCCCAATTCGATGTGTTCAGTTGTGGGCGGCGCGCACGCGCAGCCGCTCAAAGCGGCGCTCCGACGCCGCCGCGCGCAGTCATCAGAAGCGGATGACCGACGCTCCCCACGTAAAGCCGCCGCCGACGCCTTCGATCAGCACGTTATGGCCGCGCTGGATTCGTCCGTCGCGAACGGCGACGTCGAGCGCAAGCGGGATCGATGCCGCCGACGTATTGCCATGTTCGTGCACGGTGACGACCATCCGCTCCTGCGGCAGACCGAGCTTGCGGCACGTGCTCTGCATGATGCGGATATTGGCCTGGTGCGGAATCAGCCAGTCGACCTGCTCCGGCTGCAGATCAGCCTTCTGCAGCGCCTCGACCGCGACCTTCTCCAGCACGTTGACGGCGAGCTTGAACACCGCCTGGCCGTCCATGTACAGAAAGGCGCTGCCCTGCACGATGCCGCCATTCACGTTGCCCGGGGTGCAGAGAATGTTCGAGTGGCTGCCGTCCGCGTGCAACGCGCTCGCCAGCACGCCCGGCTCGTCCGATGCCTGCAGCACGACCGCGCCCGCGCCGTCGCCGAACAGCACGCAGGTGGTGCGGTCGTTGAAGTCGAGGATGCGCGAGAACGTTTCAGCACCGACCACCAGCGCAGTACGATGTTGCCCGCTTCGGATGAAGCTGTCAGCCGTCGCGACGGCATAGGCAAAACCTGAGCACACGGCCTGCACGTCGAACGCGGCGCCGTTGTTCCTGATGCCCAGCTTGTTCTGCAGCAGACACGCCGTACTTGGAAAAACGAAGTCCGGCGTCGACGTGGCGACGATGATGAGGTCGATGGATTGCGGATCGACGTCGGCCGCTTCGATCGCGCGTTGCGACGCGATCAGCGCGAGGTCGCTGGTGGTGACATCTGGCTCGGCGAAGTGACGCGCGTGAATGCCCGTGCGGGCCACGATCCATTCGTCGCTCGTCTCGATGCCCTGCTTCGCGAGACGATCAGCCAGTTCCTGATTGGAAACGCGGTTAGGCGGCAGATAGCTGCCCGTGCCCAGCACGCGGGAATAGGTAGTGGAATGAGCCATTATGCCTTCGAGGATTGTGCGCCGTAAGGCTCGGCCGGCTGGCCGGAAATCGGACCGGCAAGCGGGCTCGCCATCTGGCTCGCGGAGCCCGCGCTGCCTGCCGCGCGCGCCGCCTGTTCGAGTGAACCCACGTTCTCCTCCATCGCGCGGGCGAGACGTTCCAGAACGCCATTTTTGACGGCATCATACCCGCGTTTGATTGCCCACTCAAACGCATAGGCGTCGGCCGAACCGTGGCTCTTGATCACGAGCCCGCGCAGGCCGAGGAGCGCCGCGCCGTTGTACTGCCGGTGATCGACGCGCTTCTTGAAACGCAGCAGCACGGGCAGCGCGAGCACCGCCATCACCTTGGTCAGCCATGAGCGGCCGAATTCTTCCTTGATGATGTCGGAGAGCATCTGCGCGAGACCTTCCGACGTCTTCAGCGCAACATTGCCGACAAAGCCATCGCAGACGATCACGTCGACGGTGCCTTTGTAGATATCGTTGCCTTCCACATTGCCGCGGAAATTGAGTGTGCTGGTACGCAGGAGTTCGCCCGCGCGCTTGATGGTTTCGTTGCCCTTGATGACCTCTTCGCCGACATTCAGGAGGCCGATGCTCGGGCGATCCTTGCCTTCGACCGCCGACACCAGCGCATGCCCCATCTCGGCGAACTGCAGCAGATGTTGCGGCTCGCAGTCGACGTTCGCGCCAAGGTCGAGCATCGTCGTGTAGCCGGTCGGATTAGGCAGGGCAAACGCGATCGCCGGACGTTCGATGCCCGGGAGCGTTTTAAGAACATAGCGGGAAACGGCCATCAGCGCGCCGGTATTGCCAGCGGAGATGCAGGCCTGCGCCTCGTCGTCCTTGACGCGATTGAGCGCCACGCGCATCGACGAGTCTTTCTTCTTACGAAGCGCGACTTCAACGGGATCGTCCATTGCGACGATCTCCGATGCGGGTACGACCGTGAGTGCCGGATCGTCGGCCGCCTTCAGCTTTTTCAGCTGCGCACGGATCGCGCTTTCGATGCCGACGAGCATCAGGTGCGCATCGGGGTGCGAGCGAACGAAGCTGACAGCAGCGGGAACGGTCACGGACGGGCCGTGGTCGCCTCCCATGCAATCTATCGTGAGCTTTACAGTCATGGAATGCGACGAATTTCAGGCACAAAAAAGCGGCAGTTGAATGCCGCCTTTTTGATGAACCGGGAAAATGTCAAGCGAGCCGATCGCCACGCGTAACGCCAATGGGTTGAACCCAATTAAGCGCAATGCAAGTCGATTAGTCGTTCTTCGTCTTGACGACTTTCTTGCCGCGGTAGTAGCCGTTCGGGCTGATGTGGTGACGCAGATGCACTTCGCCCGTGCTCGGCTCAACTGCCAGCGGCGCTGCGTTGAGGAAATCGTGCGAGCGGTGCATGCCGCGCTTCGACGGCGACTTCTTGTTTTGTTGAACTGCCATGATAACTCCTGAAAATTTTCCGAATTCTAACACAGCCCGACACGGCAACCGCCATAGGCCGAATGGCTGACACCATGCGCCCGGCGCGCCTTATCGCGCTCCCTTGCAACTGTTCAATGCTTCTTGCCGCCGGACCCGCCCGACTTCAGGCTTTCGAGCGCCGCGAAAGGATTCGGCCGCGCGGATTCTTCACCCTCGTCGGCTTCGCCTGCGGCGGCCTCTTCGCCTTCCGACCCGCTCGCGCCCGAGCTGAGGCTCTCGTGCACTTCAGGACAGACGTCGTGCTTCGGCACGAGCGGCAACGAGAGCAGCAATTCCTCTTCGATCAAGTCGACAAGATCGAACTGGCGTGACCCAACGATCACATCGACTTCATCCTCGTCGAGAGGAAACTCTTCAGCTTCCTCTTCGGTATTGACGATCCGGTAAGTCGCATCGACGTTGAACGCCTGCTCATACGGAGACAGGCAACGCTGACATTCGAGCCATGCGGCGCCGTGAATCGCGAGCCTCAGGTACGGCTGCGGACCCTCGGTGCCGTCGTCCTGCAATTCCGGCTGCGTCGCCCCTTCGGCTTGCCATGTGAACGCGGTGTCGCGGTCTGGCGCTTCCTCCGGGACTTCGTTTAACATGCGCGGCAGTTGCGAGACGCGCACGGTACCTGCGGCCTGCCGTCCACTACGGGCAAATTCGAACAGGTCGAGTTCGCGCGGGTCGACGAGACCAGCAGGTTTGCCAAGATGTTGACTCATGTGCGCTCCTGCGTCGGCAAGGATTTCAGCCGGGTAACTCGCTATGCCCTGTTGGATTGCTGCCGGATCGACGTACATGCAGATCCGGCGCGCCATTTGGCAAAGCATACCGATGAAAAGCCCAAAATCATATCTGTTTTGTCTTTTCGAGTCAAACACTTAAGGCCGGCCATGCGAAGCTGTTCGCGCCCCGCCTTTTCACGTTCCGTTTTGCATCCACATCAAGGTTTCATTTGAGCATGCCCGACTCCTCCAAACGCCCGCCCCGCCTGATTCTGGCGTCGAGTTCGCGCTATCGGCGCGAACTGCTCGAACGCCTGCGCGTTCCGTTCGACGTCATCGTGCCCGCGATCGATGAAACGCCGCGCGCCGGCGAAACGCCGGAAATGACGGCGCTGCGCCTCGCCGAAGTGAAGGCGCGCGCAGTGGCAGCCGGACTCGCGGGAGACGAGAGGACGCTCGTGATCGGGTCGGATCAGGTCGCGACGTACGACGGCCATCAGATCGGCAAGCCAGGCTCGCACGAAAAGGCGCTGACCCAACTCCAAGGCATGCGCGGCCGCGAAGTACTGTTTCACAGCGCCATTTGCCTGTTCGACAGCCGATCGGCGGATGCGCAAACCGTCGATGTCGTCACGCGCGTGCGCTTTCGCGACTTGCCCGACGCCGCGCTCGACGCCTATTTGCGCGCCGAAACGCCGTATGACTGCGCCGGCAGCGCCAAAGCTGAAGGTCTCGGCATCGCGCTGCTCGACGCAATCGAATCGGACGATCCGACCGCGCTGATCGGCCTGCCGCTGATCGCGCTCACGCGCATGCTGCTCGCCGCGTGCTATCCGCTCCTGGGGGCGCGATGACAGGCGTGCTCTATCTGATTCCAAACACGCTCGGCGACGGCGACGCTGCCGCGCTCGACGCCGTCCTGCCGGCGCCCGTCCGCGCGCGTGCCTCGGCCCTGCACTATTACATAGGCGAAAACGCTAAAACGACGCGCGCCTTCCTAAAGAAAGTCGGCACGCAGCGGCCGATCCAGGAAATCGAGATCCGCGAGCTGAATGTGAACACGCCGCCAGGCGAAATCGACAAGCTTCTTGCACCCATTCTTTCGGGGACGGATGGCGGCCTGGTGTCGGAGGCGGGTTGCCCGGCCGTCGCCGATCCGGGCGCGCTTCTCGTGCGCCGCGCCCATGAGCGGGGCGTCAAGGTAGTGCCGTTCGTCGGGCCGAGCTCGATCCTGCTGGCGTTGATGGCGTCGGGCCTGAACGGACAAAGCTTTGCGTTTCACGGCTATCTGCCCGTCGACGCCAATGAGCGCGCAAAACGGCTGCGGGATCTCGAACAGCAATCGCGCAAAAACAAACAGACGCAGATTTTCATCGAAACGCCGTACCGGAACCGCGCGCTGCTCGACGCGCTGATCGCGGGCTGCGCGCCTTCGACGCTCGTGTGCGTCGCCGTCGATCTGACACTAGAAGGCGAAACGATCGTCAGCCGGACAGCCGCCGACTGGAAGAAAAAGCCAGCGCCTGATCTGCACAAGCGTCCCGCGATATTTCTGATGCTGGCTGTCTGAAGCGTGAAAGCGGCGGTGGCGCTCCGATGCGCCGCATTGCCCGGCAAACGCGCTAACGCAGATTCAACTTGCCGATGGTCGCCATCGCACGGACCGCGCCGCCACCGACGGCCGCGCCGAACTTGCGCGCGACGCGGTCCGTGATGCTTTCCTTCACGGTGTAATCGACTACGTCGGGCGCCTTGATGATTTCGCGCGCGACGTAATCGGTGTCGCCGAAGCCGTCCGCAAGTCCAAGCTCGACGCTCTTTTGGCCCGTCCAGAACAGCCCGGAGAAGATGTCCGGGCTCTCCCGCAAGCGCTTGCCGCGCCCCTGCTTTACGGCATCAATGAACTGCGCGTGGATCTCGTCGAGCATCGCCTGCGCATGTTCGTCCATCTTCGGCGTGTCGGGCGAGAACGGGTCGTAAAAGCCCTTGTTCTCGCCGGAAGTGCGCATTCTGCGCTGAATGCCGAGCTTGTCCATCAGGCCCGTGAACCCGAAGCCGTCCATCAGCACGCCGATCGATCCGACAATGCTAGCTTTGTCGACATAGATCTTGTCGGCGGCCGCCGCCGCGTAGTACCCGCCCGATGCGCACATATCGCCGACGACGACATAGAGCGGGATGGAAGGATGTTTCGCGCGCAATCGGCGAATTTCGCGATAGATGATCCCAGCCTGAACGGGGCTGCCGCCGGGACTGTTGCAGCGCAGGACCACGCCCGCGGTGCCGGCGTCATCGAATGCGTTTGCTAGCGCCGTGTCGATATCTTCAGCGTTGGCGTTCGTATCAGACGCAATTTCGCCGTCAAGCGTGACGAGCGCGGTGTGCCGGCCAGTGCCCGCGACCTTCTCGCCGCGGAAATCCAGCACGGCCCACGCGATCACGACCAGCACGGCGAGGAACAGAAACCGGAAGAAAATTCGCCAGCGGCGCGCCGCGCGTTGCTCGTTGATGGCGGCGAGCGCGATTCGCTCGAGTGCGCCGCGCTCCCAGTTCGGCTCGTCCGTCGGCGCTCGACGCGGCCGGTGGCCTGATGCCGCCGGTTCCTGTGGATCGGGAGTCAGATTATCGGACATGCGTCGCCGCCGGATAAAACGAGGTTTTTGGGAAAGTTATCTGGGCAATCAGACCGATAATCACACCGATAGCGGTCGCAAATCGGCATCCGGAAGCCAGAACACCGCACGCCCTTCGGGCGTGTCGCGTTCGTCGACGCGCACGGGCCGAAGCCTGCCGCCGCGGCACGGGCCGCCGACGCATTTGCCCGTATCCGGTGCGTAAATCGCACCATGCGTGGCGCACATCAAGTATAAACCGGACGATTCGAAGAACTGCCCCTCATTCCAGTCCAGTTCCATCGGCACGTGCGCGCAGCGGTTCAGATACCCGTATGCGACACCGTCATAGCGCACGAAGAACACGATGGCGTCACCGCCGTCGAACGTCGCCTCGCGGCGCACGCCAGCGCCGCCGTCGACGAGTTCGTCAGAGGCGCACACGCGCACGGCCTCGAGCGGGTCCGTCATGCATGCTCCCGCAGCCAGTCCGACAACGAAGCGATGCTATCGGCGACGTATTTCGGCTCGAGCGCGGCCAGCGAATTGGCGGGGTGCGCGCCGTACGTCACGCCGATGCCCGAAACGCCCGCATTGATCGCCATCTGCAGATCGTGCGTGGTGTCGCCGACCATCACCGTGCGCACGGGATCCTGCCCCAGCTCACGCGTCAATTCCTGCAGCATGGCGGGATGAGGCTTCGAAAAAGTTTCATCGGCGCAGCGTGTGCCGTCGAACAGGCTCGTCAGCCGCGCCTGATCCAGCGCGCGGTTCAGGCCGACACGGCTCTTGCCTGTCGCAATCGCCAGCAGATAGCCTTGGTCGCGCAGATCGGCCAGCATTTCGCGCACGCCGGTGAAAAGCTCCGTGGTCTGATCCTTCACCAGATAGTGAAAGCGATAGCGCTCGGCAAGACGCGGATAGCCGGATGGATCGAGCGTCGGCGCTGCGATCTGGAGTGCGTCGCGCAGACCAAGGCCGATCACGAAACTCGCCGCCTCGTCGGCAGGTACAGGCAGGCCGAGGTCGCGGCATGCCGCCTGAATGCTGCGCGTGATGTGGACGGTGGAATCCATCAAGGTGCCGTCCCAATCGAAGACGATCAGATCAAATTGCTGTCGAGCCATGCGTTCCCGTCTCATCGTGTGGTTGTTCGCCTTGCGGACCGTGTTGCTGCCGGCTCCCGTCACTGCCGATTTCAGCGAGCTGCGCGACAAATCGCTGGCATTCTGCCGGCAGCGGCGCTTCGAACTGCAGCGTTTCGCCCGACGCTGGGTGCGTCAGCTTGAGCCGATATGCGTGCAGAAACATGCGTTTCAGTCCTGGGCGCGCATTCGCGCGCGCCAGTTCCTTGTTCAGTGCGAAATCGCCATATTTCGCGTCGCCGACGATCGGCAGCCCCAGATGCGCGAGGTGAACGCGAATCTGATGAGTGCGCCCCGTTTTCAGTTCCGCCTCGAGCAGCGCGTAGCCGGGCCAGCGGTCGACCAGATTGAAAATGGTATGCGACGGCAATCCGTCCGGCTGGACGCGCACGCGCCGCTCGCCGTCCGGCAGCAGGTACTTGTGCAGCGGCTCCTTTACCGCGCGCCGCCGGCCCCAGTCGCTCGCCCATTCGCCTCGCACGCACGCGTAGTAACGCTTGTCCATTCCGTTGCCGCGGATCTGCTCGTGCAGATTGACGAGCGCCGAGCGCTTTTTCGCGAGCATCAACACGCCGGACGTTTCGCGGTCAAGCCGATGCACCAGTTCCAGGAATTTCGCCTGCGGACGCGCCGCGCGCAACTGCTCGATCACGCCGAACGCGACTCCGCTGCCGCCGTGCACGGCGACACCCGCCGGCTTGTCGATGACGAGCAGATGGTCGTCCTCATACAGAATGTCGAAATGCGCAGACGGCACGGGCGCAGCCGGGACTTCATCAGCCCTCGCCACGCGGATGGGCGGCACGCGCACCAGATCGCCCAATGCAAGCCGATATTGCGCGTCGACCCGCCCCTTATTTACACGCACCTCGCCGCTGCGCAGAATTCGATAAATATGGCTCTTCGGCACGCCCTTGCAGACGCGCAGCAAAAAATTATCGATCCGCTGGCCAGCCGCACCGTCATCGATTTCGATCATCGAAACCTGATCGCCCGCGATTGCGCTCGTACCCGCGTTTTTACCCGCGTTTGTAGCCGCGTTCGTAACCGCGCCCCTTGTAGTCGCGTTTGTAACGGCGCCTGTAGCGGCGGTTCTGACCGCGCCAGAAACTGCGCGCGTCACCGATTTTCGGGATGTTTTGCCTAACTCTTTCATTCTGAATATAATTTGCCCAGCAGTCTGCGGCGGCCGACTATATAAGATCGGCGCATTAAACCGAATCGCGGGTGGATTGCGCAGGCGCAAGCTATAAAACGCTATTTTACTTGTGCCGGGGGCTGGTTGCTCGCCCTGAAAATGAGATGCAGCAAGTTGCACGCACAGTGCACGACATGGCAGGGATGGCGCCCACAGGCACGTTCGGTCATCGTCGGCACCGTCGGTAACGGAATTTTGGTTAAAAAGAATTTGACTGGCGAGCTTCGGCAAGGACAGTTTTCATGTCCCTTTTAAGCGCGAAGCGGCCGGTGGCGAAAATACGGCGTGCGCCCGAGGCGTCCCACAGAAAGTGCGGGGCATGGCGACGTCAAAATGAGGCGAGACACTCCCGAGCGGGACAGGCGCGCGTTGTGAGCGAGCTTTTCCGCTGCGGCAAGACCGCAGCCTTCGAACCGTCCGGCGTCCGGACGCGCGCCCAACAGGCGCGCCGGCGCACGTGGACGAAGGCGTATGCAAGTCGGCTGCCAGGACCCGCGGCGTGTCGGGCCATTATTTGAAGCCGTGTTCGCATGTGCCCTGCGGCAGCGCGTCCATTTTCTTTCGGGCGGCGCCCATTCAAGGCAATTCTCCCGCCATCTTTCCTGCTCCAGCGTGCTGGTGAAAACACAATAAGGCGCGGCATGCCGCTGCCCTCGCCGCCGGCCGGGTTCGCTCCCGCGCGCCGTCGGCTCGGGTATGCAGAGCCGCTCTGGAGCCGTTCAATGAAACGCATGTTGTTCAATGCGACGCAGCAGGAAGAATTGCGCGTCGCCATCGTCGATGGGCAAAAACTCATCGACATCGACATCGAAACTGCCGGGCGCGAACAGCGCAAAGGCAATATCTACAAGGGGATCGTGACGCGCATCGAGCCGTCGCTCGAAGCCTGCTTCGTCAACTACGGTGAAGACCGCCACGGTTTTCTCCCGTTCAAGGAAGTCGCCCGCCAGTATTTCCGCGAAGGCATCGACATGCGCTCCGCGCGCATTCAGGACGCCCTCAAGGAAGGCCAGGAACTGATCGTCCAGGTCGAGAAAGAAGAACGCGGTAACAAGGGCGCCGCCCTCACCACGTTCATCTCGCTCGCCGGCCGCTACCTCGTGCTGATGCCGAACAATCCGCGCGGCGGCGGCGTGTCGCGCCGGATCGAAGGCGACGACCGTCAGGAACTGCGCGAAACCATGTCCCAGCTGCAACTGCCGGAAGGCATGAGCATCATCGCGCGCACGGCGGGCATCGGCCGCAGCGCCGAAGAGCTGCAGTGGGACCTGAACTACCTGATGCAGCTGTGGCGCGCGATCGAAGCCGCGTCGCAAAGCGGCTCGCAAGGTCAGCCGATGCTGATCTACCTCGAATCGAGCCTCGTCATCCGCGCGATTCGCGACTACTTCCAGCCCGATATCGGCGAAATCCTCATCGACACCACCGAAATCCATGACCAGGCGCGCGCCTTCATGGATATCGTCATGCCGGACAATGTCAATAAGGTGAAGCGGTATCACGACGACGTGCCGCTTTTCTCGCGTTTCCAGATCGAGCACCAGATCGAAACCGCGTACTCGCGCACGGTGCCGCTGCCGTCGGGCGGCGCGATCGTGATCGACCACACGGAAGCGCTCGTCGCGATCGACGTGAACTCGGCGCGCGCCACCAAGGGCGCCGACATCGAGGAAACGGCCACGCGCACAAATCTCGAAGCCGCCGACGAAGTCGCGCGCCAGCTTCGTCTGCGCGACCTGGGCGGCCTGATCGTGATCGACTTCATCGACATGGAGTCGGCGAAAAGCCAGCGGGAAGTCGAGCAGCGCCTGAAGGACGCGTTGAAGCACGACCGAGCGCGCGTCCAGATGGGCAAGATCTCGCGCTTCGGCCTGATGGAACTGTCGCGTCAGCGTCTGCGCCCGGCGCTGTCGGAAGGCAGCCACGTGACCTGCCCGCGCTGTAACGGCACGGGCCACATCCGCGATACCGAATCGTCCGCGCTGCAAGTGCTGCGGATTATTCAGGAAGAAGCGATGAAGGAAAACACGGCGGCGATCCACTGCCAGGTGCCCGTCGAAGTCACCGCCTTCCTGCTCAACGAAAAGCGCTCGGAAATCAACAAGATCGAGTCGCGCTTCAAGGTCAACGTCGTGCTGGTGCCGAACAAGCACCTCGACACGCCGCATTACAAGCTTGAACGTCTGCGTCACGACGATGCGCGCCTCGACGATCCGCGCGCGTCGTGGAAGATGGCTGAAGAAGCCGCTCGCGAACTGGAATCGGAAACGGGCTACAGCAAGCGCGCTGAAGAGGTAAAGCCGAAGCAGGAAGCGGCCGTAAAGGGCATCACGCCTGAGAAGCCGGCGCCGAGCGCGCCCGTGCGCACGCCAGCGCCCGCTGCCGCGACCGTCGAGGTCAAGCCCGCGACAGGCGGCTTCATCGGCTGGCTGAAGGGTCTGTTCGGCATGCAGCCGGCCGCTCCTGCGCCCGTTCCCGCACCCGTCGAGAAAGTGGCGAAACCCGCGCGCACCGAACGAGCCGAGCGCGGTGAACGCACGGGCGAGCGTAGCGGCGATCGCAATCGCAACCGTCGTGGCGGCGCGGGTGGCCGCGATGCGGCAGCTCGCGGCGAAGGCGCGGCCACGCAAGGCCGCCAGGGCCAACCGTCGCAACGCCGCGAAGAACGTGAACCGCGCGAACCGCGTGAAGCCCGTGAACAGCGCGGCGGGCGCGAGCAGCGCGAAGGCCGGGAAGCACGCGAGGCACGGCCGGAACGCGTTGAGCGCGGCCAGGAGCGTGCGGAACGCGCGGAAGCTGTCGAAGGGACCACGCGCGGCGAGCGTCAGGATCGAGGCGAGCGCCGTGAACGCGGTGAGCGCGGTGAACGTCGCAAGCAGCAGCCCGAGGTCGCCGATGCGCTGAACCAGAGCGAAGTTCAGACTGATGTCGCCGCTCAGGCGCAAGCCAATCTGGCAGGCGGCGCTATTCCCGGCGAGGAAGCGCGTGACGGCGAAGAGCGTCGCCGCCGCCGCCGCGGCCGCCGTGGCGGCCGTCGTGAGCGCGACGAGGAAGGCGTGAACGTGAATACGGCAGCCGATGTCGCGGAAGCCGAAGGCGACACGGCAGCGGCAGCG
Organism: Paraburkholderia sp. LEh10; assembly: GCF_017814945.1. GTDB lineage: Bacteria > Pseudomonadota > Gammaproteobacteria > Burkholderiales > Burkholderiaceae > Paraburkholderia. The sequence goes on along the minus strand of NZ_JAGIPX010000021.1, from coordinate 58,189 downwards.
GAAGCACCTGTTCGCGCGCCGGAACACGCGGGCCGTCACGAAACGCAGCCGCAAATCGCGCAGCCAGTCCAGCAGGAAGCCGAGCACGCCGTGAAGCCGGTCGAAGTCGTCGTGGCAGCCGTCGCGACAGGTGCGGCCGTGGTCAGCGAACTGCATGCATCGGCTGAAACGCCGACGCTTGCCGTCGAGAAGGCTGCGACGGCGGAAGCCATCGTTCCCGCTGAAGAAGCGCCCGCAGCGCAGCAGGCTGAACCTGTGTCCACCGCGCCGGCGGCCGCCGAGCCTCAAGCCGAGCCTCAAGCCGAGCCTCAAGCCGAGCCTCAAGCCCTTACGCACGCGCCCGCTGCCGAAGCGCCCGCGCAGGTCGAAACGGTCGCGGCAGCCCCGGCCGCCGAGCGTGCCGCTGAACCGGCCGCGGTTTACGTCGCGCCGGCGCCCGCAGCACCCGCGGCACCCGCTATCGAAGCGGAGCACGTCGCCGAAGCGCCCGCAGCGGCGCATCCCGTTGCCGAGGCGGTTGCTCAGCCGGCCGTGGCGCCCGTCGCGGAACCCGTTAGCCATGTGGCAGAAGCGCAACCTGCGCCGCAGCCGGCAATCGTCGAAGTGCAGCCCGCTGTAGCCGTCGCCGAGCCGCATGTCGCCCGCACGAACGGCGTAGCCGGACAAGGCCCGTCAGCGGATGGACTCAAGTCGATGCTGGAAAATGCCGGCCTCGTGTGGGTCAACACCGACGCCGACAAGCTGCGGGCCGCGCAGGACGCCGCCGCACAGGCAGTGAAGCCGGCCCGGGTGCCGCGTGAGCGCAAGCCGCTTCCGCCCGTCGACACGACGCCGATGCAGCAGGTCGAAACGCTCAAGCAGCAGTAAGCGTTTGCTAACTCTGCGCAGTGGCAACGCTGTGCATCCCGAAAGCCCGCCTCGAAGGCGGGCTTTTTGTTGTCCTGCCCACGCGGCACAAGCGTTTCGCCCTACTGTGACGGCAAAAGGCTTCCGCTAGAATGAAGTCTGATATCCCAAATATGTGATCATGTCCCGACGCATCATTCCTGTTGCCGATGTCAGCGCCGTGCCCGACGTCGCCGGTCCCGTGCGGGCGCCGCGCGGGGAGTTGACCGACACGCTGTCGCGCCCGCTGCGTGATTTGCGCATTTCGGTCACGGACCGCTGCAACTTCCGGTGCGTCTACTGCATGCCGCGCGCGGTGTTCGACAAGGACTATCCGTTCCTGCCGCACAGTGCGCTGCTGACGTTTGAGGAAATCGAGCGGATCGCGTCGATTTTCGTCGCGCATGGCGTCGAAAAAATCCGCCTGACGGGCGGCGAGCCGCTGTTGCGCAAGAACCTCGAATTTCTGATCGAGCGGCTCGCGCGCATGACGACTGTTACGGGCAAACCGCTCGATCTCACGCTCACCACCAACGGCTCGCTGCTCGCGCGCAAGGCGCAAAGCCTGAAAGACGCCGGCCTGAGCCGCGTCACGGTCAGTCTCGATGCGCTCGATGATGCGTTATTTCGCCGCATGAACGATGCCGATTTCGCCGTGCGCGATGTGCTCGACGGCATCGAAGTCGCGCAGTCGGTCGGTCTTGATCCGCTGAAAGTGAACATGGTCGTCAAGCGCGGCACGAACGACGGCGAGATCGTCACGATGGCGCACCACTTCAGGGGCACGGGCGTGGTGCTGCGCTTCATCGAATATATGGACGTCGGCACATCGAACGGCTGGAACATGGAGGAAGTGCTGCCATCGGCGGAAGTAGTCACGCGGATCAGCGAGCACTATCCGCTGCTGCCGCTCGAAGCGCACAGCGCCGCTGAAACCGCCCAGCGCTGGGGCTATGCGGACGGCAGCGGCGAGATCGGCGTGATTTCCAGCGTCACGCGGGCGTTCTGCGGAAGTTGCACGCGCGCGCGGCTGTCGACGGAGGGCAAGGTGTATCTGTGCCTGTTCGCGTCGTCGGGACACGACCTGCGCGCGCTGGTGCGCAACGGCACGAGCGACGCAGGCATCGCGACCGCGATCGCCAACATCTGGCACGCGCGCGGCGACCGCTATTCGCAGTTGCGCGGCAGCGCGGGCGCGGCCCCGAAGACGGCGTCGGAAGAACGGCGCGTCGAGATGTCGTATATCGGCGGCTGAGTCCGCCGCCCTTTCGCTCATGGCCATTTCCCGTGACAGCATCACCGGCCTGCTGCTCGCCGGCGGACGCGGCATGCGCATGGGCGGCGCCGACAAGGGCTTGCAAAAGCTGCACGGCGAGCCACTCGCGCTGCACGTGCTCAGACGTCTCGCGCCGCAAGCCGGGCCGATGCTGATCAGCGCGAACCGGCACGCCGACCTCTACTCGGCGCTCGGCGCGCCGTTTCGGGCCACCGTCGTCGCCGATACGCTGCCTGATTTTCCCGGCCCGCTCGCCGGATTGCTCGCGGGACTGCGCGCGGCGCGCACGCCGTTCGTGCTCTCGGCGCCTTGCGACACGCCCGGTTTGCCGGACGATCTCGCCGCCCGCCTCGCTGCCGCCCTCGACGCGCAGCATGCCGACATCGCCACCGTCACGACCACGGATGCGCAGGGCAACACATCGATTCACCCCGTTTTCGCGCTGCTGCGCACGTCGCTGGCCGACGATCTGGAAGGCTTTCTGCAGGCGGGCGAGCGCAAGGTGCGCACGTGGTACGCACGCCACAGGGCGGTCGAAGTCGCCTTTGCCGACGAGCGCACGTTTTACAATATCAATTCATTGCAGGAACTCGCCGACCTCGAACGACGTTGAGGGCTCCTGCCGCCATTTGCCGCGATCGCCCGGCCGCCGCCGCACCGCATCCCGTCGCGACGCTCCCCTTTCATGACCACGCTGAACGAAACTTCGAGTTGCGTCGCTCAGTACGACGCTCAAGCTTTGCCCGTCCAGGCCGCACAGGCGATCGTGCGCGAGTGGGCCGCGCCCGTCACGACCGTCGAGCATGTCCAGCTGCGTGACGCGTTGAACCGCGTGCTCGCGAAGGACATCGTGTCGCCCATCGACGTGCCCGCCCACGACAACTCGGCGATGGACGGCTATGCATTCTCGGGAGCGGCACTCGAAGGCCAGTCGGGCGACATTGCGTTGAGCGTCGCGGGCAAGGCGCTCGCGGGCCATCCTTTCGACGGAACGACGGGGGTCACCCAATGCGTGCGCGTGATGACGGGCGCGACGATGCCTTCCGGCTGCGACACCGTCGTGCCTCAGGAGGCCGTCGCGCGCGACGGCGACACCATCCGATTCTCCGCGCAGGGGCTGAGTGCCGGGGCGAACCGGCGCCTCGCCGGCGAAGACCTCGCATGCGGTGCGGTCGCGCTGAAGGCGGGCCGCATCGTCCGAGCCTCGGACCTCGGATTGCTGGCGTCGCTCGGCATTGGCGAGGTGGCTGTGCGTCGCCGGCTGCGCGTCGCGTTCTTTTCGACGGGCGACGAGCTGCGCTCGATCGGCCAGCCGCTCGACGCCGGCTGCGTCTACGACAGCAACCGCTACACGCTGTTCGCGATGCTCAAGCGCCTCGACGTCGAGCCAATCGATCTCGGTGTGGTGCCTGACGAACCCGCCGCGCTGGAACACGCGTTGTGTACGGCAGCAGCGAGCGCCGATGTCGTGATAACCTCCGGCGGCGTTTCCGTCGGCGAAGCTGATCTGACGAGGCAGATGCTGCGCATGCTCGGGGACGTCGCGCACTGGAGTCTCGCGATGCGCCCCGGCCGGCCGTTCGCGTTTGGGCGCATCTGGTCCGGCGGCAAGCCCGGCGCGGGAGAGCCGGCAATTTTCTTCGGCCTGCCCGGCAATCCCGTCGCCGTGATGGCGGCGTTCTATCAGATCGTGCGCGAAGTGCTGCTGCGGATGTCCGGCGCGACGACGCACCCCGCGCCTTTGCTCCGCGCCTCGTGCCGCGAACCGATCCGCAAACGGCCGGGCCGCACGGAATTCCAGCGCGGCATCGCGGCACGCGACGCGCAAGGCGTCTGGCACGTCACGCCCACGGGCTCGCAGGGCTCCGGCGTGCTCAGTTCGATGAGCGAAGCAAACTGCTTTATCGTGCTCGCCCACGAACAGGCCGACCTCGATCCGGGCGACGCCGTCGACATCATGCTGTTCGACGGGCTGATTTGAGCGCGCGGCCAGCAGGTTTTCACGCAATCCACTACGACATACGGGTTTGACTTACATGAAAAAACAGATCTCGTTCATAGCACCGGGGCAAACGGCAAAGGCACTGATCCTCGTGTACCTGACGTTCAGCGTGCCGATCGTTCTGCTCGGCGTGCTCGTCGCGTTTATCCGTTACGGTTCAGTGGAACTGAGCACCGTGTTCAGCGCGCTGCTGCTCAATGCGATTCTGGGCTTCATCCTGCTGTGGATTGCCTGCCACGCCTACAACTGGGTTGCGTCGCGCTTTGGCGGCATCGAGATCCAGTTGAGCGACGTGCCGGAGGAAGCGTAAATGCCGGCGACGATCCGCGCGGCCACGCCTCGCGACGTCGGCGCGATGCTCGCGCTGATGCGCGAACTGGCCGAGTTCGAAAAGCTCACGCACCTGTTCATCGCCACCGAGGAAAACCTGCACGACGCGCTGTTCGGCGCGCGGCCGTCGGCGGAAGCGATCGTCGCGGAACGCGACGGCAGGACAATCGGCTACGCGCTCTTCTTCCATAACTACTCGACGTTTCTCGGACGCCGCGGTCTGTACCTCGAAGACCTGTACGTGCAGCCCACCGAGCGTGGCACGGGTCTGGGTTCGAAGATGCTGCGCTATCTGGCCGCGCTGGCCGTCGAGAGGCAATGCGGCCGCTTCGAATGGTCGGTGCTGGACTGGAACCAGCCGGCGATCGACTTCTATCAGAAGATGGGTGCAACCGTGTTGCCGGATTGGCGCATCGTGCGCGTGACGGGCGACGCGCTCGATCGACTGGCAGCAAGCTCGGACTGACGGTTCGACCGTCTGCAGGTTTGCGTGATTGCCGATGCGCGACGGCGTCATGTCTGCCCGCCCCACCCGAGAATTCAACCGACGAGGCATCAGACAAGTCTGCCGATGCCTCACCGTTCACGGCATTACTGCGTCGCGTTACGGCCTCGCGTTACTGCCGCGCTTCACGGCCTCAAGACTCTTCCCCGTCCAGACCCGATAGCGACTCTCCCAGCAATCCCGCCGCCCGCTCTTCAGGCAATGCCTCGACGTCACGCAGCTTGCGGTTCATCTGCCGGGTACGCACTTCCGCCGCCTCGATCGAACGCGTGACGGTTTCGAGTTGCGACTTGGTCTTCGCAAGCACGTCGCCGAACTTGCCGAACTCCGTCTTCACCGCGCCCAGCACCTGCCACACTTCGCTCGAACGTTTTTCGATAGCAAGCGTGCGAAAGCCCATCTGCAGACTGTTGAGCAACGCCGTCAACGTGGTCGGCCCTGCGATCGTCACGCGATAGTCGCGCTGCAGCAGATCCGTCAGCCCCGGACGACGCAGGATCTCAGCGTAGAGCCCTTCCGTCGGCAGGAACAACAACGCGAAGTCTGTCGTGTGTGGCGGCGAGACGTACTTGTCGGCGATCGCCTTCGCCTCGGCGCGAATCCGCCCTTCCAGTGCGCGGGACGCTTCTTCGACAGCCACGGGATCCGCGCGGTCCTGCGCCTCGATCAGCCGCTCATAGTCCTCACGCGGAAATTTCGCATCGATAGGCAGCCAGACGGGTGTGGCCGCGGCATCAGGCGTGGGTTGTCGCCCGGGCAGCTTGATGGCGAACTCGACACGGTCGTTACTCTTCGGAATTGTCGCAACGTTTTTCGCGTATTGGTCAGATGTGAGTATCTGCTCCAGCAGCGCCTCGAGTTGTACTTCGCCCCACGTGCCGCGCGTCTTTACGTTGGTTAGAACTTTCTTCAAGTCGCCTACGCCGGCCGCAAGCGTCTGCATCTCGCCGAGGCCACGATGCACCTGCTCCAGACGATCGGACACGAGCTTGAACGATTCGCCGAGCCGCTGCTCGAGCGTCGCGTGCAGCTTCTCATCGACGGTGCGGCGCATTTCTTCGAGCTTCGTCGAGTTGTTCGCCTCGATGTCTTTCAGACGCTGCTCGATGGTCGCGCGCACTTCCGCAAAGCGCCCGTCGTTGGCTTGCGTCATTTGCGCCAACTGCTGCTGCAGCGTCTCGCCGAACCGTTTGAGCGTCAGGCCCTGCTCGTCGCGCGCCTGCTGGGCCTGCTGTTGCAGGCTCTGACGCACCGCGTCGAGCTGCTGCGCATTCGTTTCGGTGAGCTTGACGAGTTGCTGCGCGAAGCCGTCGATCTTGCCGGCCTGCACCGTCGTCATGCTCGTGAACTGCGACGCGAGCGTTTGCTGGAACTGCGAAAAGCCGCCGCTCAACTCGGTGCGCGACACGCGCGCGGTTTCAGAAATTTCACCGCGCAGCTCACGTTCAAGCCGCTCATACTCACGCGTCTGCGCGAGCGCGGCGGCGCCGAGTCGCTCGCCGAGTTCGTCGAACAGCATCTGTTGATGCGCGCCGTTGCCGCCGCGCATCAACATCACCAGCGCAATGACCAGCGCGACAGCCAGCACGGCGACGGCTGCGATCAAAACCATCGTCATGAACGCGCCTTCCCGATCACGTCAGGGTTGATCGGATTCGGCGGACACCCCGCACGCGGCCCCTCGCCCAGCGCTGAGATGAGGTTGTCGGCCGCAAGGTTCGCCATCGCGCGGCGCGTCGCTTCCGTCGCGCTCGCGATGTGCGGCGTCAGCACGACATTGGGCACGGTGAGCAGCGCCGGATTCAGCTTCGGCTCGCCCTCGAACACGTCGAGACCGGCCGCCGCGATACGCTTTTCGCGCAAGGCTTCGGCCAATGCCGCGTCGTCGACGATGCCGCCGCGCGCGATATTCGTGAGCGTCGCCGTCAGCTTCATCAGCGCAAGTTCCGCAGCGCCGATCGTGTGATGGTTTTCGGCCGTATAGGGCAGCACGAGCACGACATGATCGGCGCGGCGTAACAGGTCTTCCTTCGATGCATACGATGCGTTCAGTTCGGCTTCGATCTGCGGCGCGACGCGCGAGCGGTTGTGATAGATCACGTTCATGCTGAAGCCGCGCGCGCGACGTGCCAGCGCCTGCCCGATGCGGCCCATGCCGATCACGCCGAGCGTCGAGCCAAACAGGTCCGAGCCGAGGAAACCGTCGTACGACCATTTTTCCCATTTGCCCGCGCGCAGCCAGTGCTCCGACTCGGCGATGCGGCGCGCGGCCGCCATCATCAGCGCCCAGCCGAAATCCGCCGTCGATTCGTTGAGCACGTCGGGCGTGTTCGTGCCCAGCACGTTCGCCGCGTTGAACGCGGCCATGTCGAAGTTGTTGTAGCCGACCGCCATGTTCGACACGACGCGCAAACGCGGCGCTGCCGCCAGCACGGCTGCGCCGATGGGGTCGCCCGCCGTCAGCGCACCGTCCTTGTCGGCGATGCGGCGCTGGAGTTCGTCGGCGCCAAGCACGTCGCCGTCGTTCCAGTCGACCTCGAAGTACTGCTTCAACCGCTCGATCACATCCGGAAAGATGGGACGCGCAACCAGAACCTTTTGCATTGCCATTCTCCGAGTATCAGTCCGCGGCGCGCACCTGTCGGCGCACGCGCGGCGTTAAAAGAATATCCACGACGTCGCGATGAACAACGGCATCAGCACGACGCCCGACCACGCGAGATACCCGAAGAACCCGGGCATCCGCACGCCGCGTGATTCGGCGATCGCCTTGACCATGAAGTTCGGCGCGTTGCCGATATAGCTGTTCGCGCCCATGAACACCGCGCCCGCCGAAATGGCCGCGAGCGTCGACGCACCCGTGGTCATCAACGCCTGCGCGTCGCCGCCGGCGAGGTTGAAGAACACGAGGTACGTGGGCGCATTGTCGAGGAACGACGACAACAGGCCCGTCGCCCAGAAGTACATCTCGTCGCGCGGCTGGCCGCTGGCGTCGTTGACGAGATGCACGATGCCGCTGAACGCGCCCGACTCGCCCGCGCGCAACATCATGATGACAGGCGCAATCGTCACGAAGATGCCCGCGAACAGCTTCGCAACTTCTTCGATGGGTGCCCAGTTGAACGCGTTGCCCTCGCGCGCGGCGCGCGGCGTCACGGCCAGCGACAGCAGCGTGAGCGCGATCAGTGCCACGTCGCGCACGATATTCTGCAACGCGACGTGCGTGCCTGCCACATCTAACGTGACGCCGGGCTTCCAGATGCCGCTCATCAGCACCAGCGCGATCACCAGCGCGAGCAGCACGAAATTGACCTTGCCTTCGACGCCGATAGCAGACGTATCCGGCGACGGATCGACGGCGAGTATTTCCTCGCGACGGCTGAAATAGTACGCATCGAGCGCGTAGAAAACGGCGAGCAGCACCGCACAGATGAACAGCATTGGCAGCGCGAGATGCACGGTGGTCCAAAAGAACCCGACGCCGTTCAGGAAGCCAAGAAACAATGGCGGATCGCCCAGCGGAGAGAGCGAACCGCCCGCATTCGCGACCAGAAAAATGAAGAACACGACGACGTGCACGGCATGCGTGCGGTTGTCGTTTGCGCGCAGCAGCGGGCGGATCAGCAGCATCGCGGCGCCTGTCGTTCCCATGACGCTGGCGAGCGCCGTGCCGAGCGCGAGCAGCGCCGTATTCAGGCGCGGCGAGCCATGCAGATTGCCCGTCAAGCAGATGCCGCCTGCGACGGTATAAAGCGCCGTCAGCAGCACGATGAACGGCACGTACTCTTCGAGCAATGCGTGGATCAGCGTGCCGAATGCGATGGGAGCGCCGAACCCGATCGCGAACGGCACGAGGAATGCGAGTGACCAGGCCGCCGCGATTTTGCCGAAGTGGTGATGCCAGAGCCTCGGTGCGACGAGCGGAAACACAGCAATCGACATCAGGATGCCCGCGAACGGCACGCCCCACCACGCGGACAACGATGCGCCATCCAGACTCGCCGCCGATGCCGCAAGCGGCCACGCCGACAGCGCGACCGTCAGCGCCGGGAAGACGATTCGTGAAGCCTGCCCGGGATTGCCCACCGTGCGATGTGCTCGTACCGCGCCGCCGTGCAACTGCAAGGCGTTACGCGCCACGCACGACAATCGCATGCACGCGATACGGACCGTGCGCGCCGAGCACGATGGTTTGTTCGATATCGCCCGTACGCGACGGGCCGGACACGAAGTTGACGGCACGCGGCAGCTCGCCGCGCTCGCTGCGGATCAGGTTGAACGCTTCCTCATGGCCGGCGACGATGCGCGATGCCGGCACGATCGCGATGTGCGTCTCCGGCAGCAGGCCCGCCGACGCATAGGTTTGTGGTCCGGACAACAGAACCAGCGTGCCCGTTTCAGCCGTTGCGCAGAAGCAGCCTGTGACGCCGACGCGGTCTTCGTCCCTTGGCTTGCGGAACTCGACGTCGATGCCCGAGCCGGCCCATGGCAACCCTTCGAGCGTCTGCCACGCGATGGCATGGGTCGGAAGATTCAGCTCGGCGAGGTAGCGATGCGCGGCGGCGGGCACGTCGGCAAGCGACTCGACCGTGTCGACCGTGGACGCCATTTTCTTCGCCTGTTCGATGAAATGCGCGACGAGATCGGCGGGCATTGGCGGACGCGGGCCTTGCGGATGGCTTGCGAGATACGCTTGCGCCGCCTCGCGCTCGGATGCGGCCGGCTCGGGCTCGCGCCCTTGCCCCGCGCGAATGCGGGCCAGGATGTTGCGGCGGGCGGTCGATGTATCCATGTGCAATATCCTCGTGCCGGTGATCGTTCGATCTTGTTGGTTGAGCGGCCTGACTGCGCGCGCCTGACTGCGAACATTGACGCACGAATTATACCGGCCGCCCTTCACGCCAACACCTGGCCGAACGGCATATAGCCGTGCTCATGCGAAGCGTCGACAATGATCGCAGTTGCCTTGCGGCCGCACGATGAGGATACCGCGCGTCACTTGCCCGCTTCTTCTTCCACCGGCTGCTCGATGCCGAACACCTGACGCAGATAGGCGAGATACGCCTTGTCTTCGCACATGTTCTTGCCCGGCGAATCGGACAGCTTCGCCACCGGCTGGCCATTGCACTTGACCATCTTGATCACGATCTGCAAAGGGTTGTAGCCAAGATCGTTGGTGAGATTCGTGCCGACGCCGAACGCCAGCATGCAGCGGCCGCGGAAGCGTTCGTAGAGTTGCAGCACCTTCGGGATATCGAGCGCATCGGAGAACACGAGGACCTTCGTGCGCGGATCGCAGCGGTTCGCCTTGTAGTGCGCGATGAGGCGCTCGCCCCAATCGAACGGGTCGCCGGAATCGTGGCGTGCGCCGTCGAAGAGCTTGCAGAAGTACATGTCGAAATCACGGAGGAACGCCTTCATGCCATACACGTCCGACAACGCGATACCAAGGTCGCCGCGATACTCCTTCGCCCACATCTCGAAGCCATATATCTGCGAATCGCGCAGGCGCGGGCCGAGCGCCTGGCAGGCCTGCAGGTATTCGTGCGCCATCGTGCCGAGGGGTGTCAGGCCATGCTTCATTGCGTAGAATACGTTGCTCGTGCCCGCGAACTGCTCGCGCAGGCCATCCTTCAGCGTGAGGATCACTTCTTCGTGCCAGCGCCCGGAGAAGCGACGGCGCGTGCCGTAGTCGGCGATCTTGCAGTCGGCGAACTCGGGGCGCGCACCGAGCAGCTGGATCTTGTCGTGCAGACGCTCGCGGCCTTCGCTGTAGTCCGGCTGCTGCTGCGTGTTGCGGAAATACACTTCGTTGACGATCGCGAGGACGGGGATCTCGAAGAGGATCGTATGCAGCCACGGACCCTTGATGTCTATTTCGATTTCCCCGTTGCCTTTCTTCGAAGGCCTGATCGATATGTACTTCTCGTTCAGATGAAAGAGAGCGAGGAAGTCAATGAAATCGCCCTTGATGAAACGCATCTGCCGCAGGTATTCGAGCTCGCCTTCCTTGAAGCGCAACTCGCAGAGCTTGCGCACTTCGCTGCGGATCTCGTCGACGTACGGCACGAGATCGACGTTCGGCGTGCGGCAGCGGAACTTGTATTCGACGTTGGCGGCCGGGAAATGATGCAGCACCACTTGCATCATCGTGAACTTGTACAGGTCGGTATCGAGCAGCGAAGTAATGATCATGATCTTGCAAACCTGAACTGCGTAAAAACGGAAGACGTCAGGCCTCGTGCGCTATCGTCCTTTTTGTATGCGCCGCAAGCATCGCGGGGATCAGGTAAGCCCGGCTGCCTCGCGAAGACGCTGTCGCATGTTACCCGAATGCGCGCTGGCGGTTGTTCCAGTGCGCCAAGGCTAACGGGCGGCCGGCCGTCGCCCGACGGCCATAAACTAATCACCAAACGATATAAACGGGCCTGGGACGATCGCGTATGCACTACTTGACGTTACGCTACAATACCGCTTTTGGCGCCTAGCCACCTCCCCACTACCCAAAAGATATCGTTAGCAGGAGTTGCCTGAATGACTCATGTTGTGACCGAAAGCTGCATCAAGTGCCGCTATACCGACTGCGTCGATGTGTGCCCGGTGGACTGCTTTCGCGAAGGTCCCAACTTCCTCGCGATCGACCCGGACGAATGCATCGACTGCGCCGTGTGCGTTGCGGAATGCCCCGTGAACGCCATCTACGCTGAAGAAGACGTGCCCGGCGACCAGCAGCACTTCACGGAACTGAACGCAGAGCTCGCCAAGGCATGGCCGAGCATCACGAAGACCAAGGCGCCGCTGCCCGAAGCGGATGAATTCAAGGACGTGAAGGACAAGCTCGCGCTGCTCGAGCGTTGAGCGTCGCAAAGCTGCCGCCCTCGTCGAATCAGTTGAATCAAATTGAGATGAACGAGGGGTATTGACAGCTTCTGTAACACCTCCTACAATTTCGCTTCTCTGCTGTTGTTGTTCCCCGATAGCTCAGTCGGTAGAGCGCCGGACTGTTAATCCGTAGGTCCCTGGTTCGAGCCCAGGTCGGGGAGCCAAGAATTGCAAAGGCCCGTTAACCACAACGGGCTTTTTTATGTAGCAACAGGTTGTACTGCTGTTCCCCGATAGCTCAGTCGGTAGAGCGCCGGACTGTTAATCCGTAGGTCCCTGGTTCGAGCCCAGGTCGGGGAGC